>NZ_BOLX01000001.1 GCF_016861915.1 Apilactobacillus nanyangensis
ATGTCACCGGTTGAATACCGGATCAATTCCTCCCAGAAAATAGCATAACCATCTTCCAATTTTAGGGGTTCAGGTCAGACTACTTTTTTTATGACATCTGATATTGGTGTTTTAAGATTTAGTAATGGTGGGACCTCAAATGACTTTATTTTGGTTTTTTATGGTACGATTAAATTATAAAATAGTGAGTGAGGAATCATCATGAAAAAGAAGTTATATACAACCACATGGATACTACTAATTGTAGTTGGAATTTTTCTAATTAGTCTACCATTTCTAGAAAATTCCGCCATTCAACATCTAATTAATAGTGAAATG
This sequence comes from Apilactobacillus nanyangensis, assembly GCF_016861915.1. Taxonomy (GTDB): domain Bacteria; phylum Bacillota; class Bacilli; order Lactobacillales; family Lactobacillaceae; genus Apilactobacillus; species Apilactobacillus nanyangensis. The sequence continues at coordinate 319 of NZ_BOLX01000001.1, forward strand.
AACGGTAAAATTGTTCAACAAGATAAAAGTAAGAAGGCCAACTTCGACTTTTCCAAGATTGACAGCGTCAGTGCGTCTTCAATTTCAAAGGCCATCTTTAGCCACAAACACACGATGATTGGAAAGATTTCCGTACCAAGTGTGTCAATTAACCTACCAGTCTACTACGGACTAGATAACGAAGAATTATTGTCTGGTGTAGGTACAATGAAACCCAACCAAGAACTGGGTAAGGGAAACTATGCGATTGCCGGACACCACATGAACAACGAAAAGATTTTGTTCGGGCCATTACACAAGGTCGTTGAAGGGGATGCCATCTACATCACCAACGGTAAGAAGGTATACAAGTACGAAGTCAGTTCAATTACAGTGATTGATCAATACGATACCCAGTACATTACCAAGAAGTACAAGCGACCAACATTGACGTTGATTACCTGTGCTAGTGGGACACCGAACGAACCGAACCGTACAATGGTAAGAGCTAAGCTAAGTTCAATTACAACATTGAATGACAAGACAGCTAAATACTTTAAGTAAAAAAAGACCAACTCGATGGGAGTTGGTCTTTTTACATATAATCTTATGATTCATCAATGCTGTCTAGTAGCACGTAGTTAACCTTACGTAGTGACATTAAGTCTTTTCCACCAGCGTATGAGATTGATGATTGTAAGTCTTCTTTCATTTCTAGAAGGGTGTCTTCAATGTTTCCCTTGAATGGGATTAACAATTGACGACCTTCAACGTTGTGGTGTTCACCTTTTTGTTTAGCAGAAGCTGAACCCCAGTATTGTTTGAATTTCTTACCATTCTTTTCGACAATTTCACCAGGTGATTCAACGTGGCCAGCAAAGACTGAACCAATCATCATCATGGTTGCACCGAAACGAATTGACTTAGCAAGATCACCGTTAGTACGGATACCACCATCGGCAATCATTGGCTTAGTAGCAGCCTTTGAGCACCACTTAAGTGCTGAAAGCTGCCAACCACCAGTACCGAAACCAGTCTTGTACTTAGTGATACATGCTTTACCAGGTCCAATCCCAATCTTAGTAGCGTCGGCACCGGAGTTTTCGATTTCACGAACAGCGTCAGGAGTACCTAGGTTACCTACGATTAGGAAAGTTTCTGGAATTTCTTTTTTGATGTATTTAATCATCTTGATAACGAAGTCTGAGTGACCATGAGCCACATCAATAGTAGTGTATTCAGGAACAGCGTCAGCGGCTTTTAATTCATCGATAAAGTCGTATTCAGCATCCTTGATACCAACACTAATTGAAGCAAATAAACCTTTTTTATGCATGTTTTGAACGAATTCTAAACGTTGTTCCGGTTGGAATCTGTGCATTACGTAGAAGTAGTCATGTTTAGCCATCCAAGTAGCTAGATTTTCATCCATAACTGTTTCCATGTTTGCGGGAACAACTGGTAGTTGGAATTTACGTGGGCCGAATTGAACTGAAGTATCAGCTTCACTACGGCTCTTAATGATACATTTTTCAGGTAATAATTGGACATTGTGGTAATCAAAAGTTCTCATTATAAAGACCTCACTTTATTTATGATCTTCCCATACGTTTTTCAAAATGTTAGTAGCTTCACGGTCTGGACCAACGGCGAAAGTACATAGTTCAACGCCGGTTAGTTCAGAAACACGTTTTAGATAATTTTGTGCGTTTGCGGGTAGTTCTTCGACAGTCTTGCACTTAGTAATGTCTTCTTCCCATCCCGGTAGGTCTTCAAAGACAGGTTCGCACTTGTCTAGGAAGTCTAGGTTAGCAGGGTAGTACTTGATTAATTCACCATTGTATTTGTAGCCAGTACAGATACGAACGGTGTCAAAACCAGATAGTACATCTAGACAGTTAAGTGATAAGTGGGTGATACCAGAAGTACGAACGGCATGTTGTAGGACAACGGCATCTAACCAACCAATACGACGAGGACGTTTAGTAACAACCCCATATTCATGAGCGACTTCACGAATGCGATCAGCACGTTCATCGAATAATTCGGTTGGGAAAGGTCCATCACCAACACGTGAAGTGTAGGCCTTACATACACCTACGACTGAGTTGATACGGTTAGGACCGATACCAGTACCAGTTGCGGCATTTCCGGCAGTAGGGTTAGATGAAGTAACGTATGGATAAGTTCCGTGGTCGATATCTAACATTGCGCCTTGGGCACCTTCAAATAGTACTTTTTTGTCGTTATCTAACGCTTCATTAATTAGTAGAGAAGTGTCAGTAACGAATGGTGCAATCTTCTTAGCGTATGCGTTGTACTTGGTAAAGATTTCATCGAAGTCAAAACCAGGTTGGTCGTATAGTTTTTCTAAGATGTTATTTTTAATGTTTAGTGCTTGGTGTAACTTGTCAGCAAAGGTATCTTCGTCAATTAAGTCGGCGATTCGAATACCGATACGTTCTAGTTTATCCATATATGCAGGTCCGATTCCCTTGTGGGTGGTACCTAATTTATGTTCTTTTTGTTCTTCCTGTAATTTATCAAACAAGATGTGGTATGGCATGATTACTTGGGCTCTGTTTGAGATACGTAGTCCAGAATAATCAAAACCATTTTCTTCTAAGTAGTCCATTTCAGAAATTAAAGTTTCTGGATTAACTACAACTCCGTTTCCGATGATACTTAGCTTATCGGAATAAAAGATTCCGGATGGAATTAAACGGCAGTGAAATTCCTTGTTGTCAATAACGATGGTATGGCCGGCGTTGTCTCCGCCAGAATATCTTACGATCATATCAGCATCTTGACTTAGAAAGTCGGTAATTTTACCCTTTCCTTCGTCGCCCCATTGGCTACCTATAATAACGATTGATGACATCAAGTTCACCTCATATATTTCATTAAGTATTGAGGAGTGTATTTCAACACTCCACGAAAGATTTTACCATGCTGGAAAAATTAATCAAGAACTATTTGTATAAATGAGAAAATAATGTTCGGAAAATAAATAAAAAACGAACAATAAGTATAATTAATTTTAAGATAATAGTGAAAAAACGAATTTTGTATGGTAATATTAAAGCAAGATATTCGAAAGGATGGATTGTGATGATTGATCGTTATACCAGACCAGAAATGGGAAATGTATGGTCTAAATATAATCAATACGCCTCATGGCTAGCTGTGGAGGTTGCTGTAGACGAAGCTTGGGCTAAGTTAGGAGAAATTCCTGCTGAAGATTTAGCTAAGATTCAAAAGAACGCTACCTTTGATGAAAAAGAAATTGAAGAAATTGAAAAGACTACCCATCATGATGTCGTAGCATTTACTCGTGATGTTTCAAGATACTTAGGTGATGAAAGTAAGTGGATTCACTTTGGTATGACCAGTACAGATATCGTCGATACTGCACAAGGTTACCGTTTGAAACAAGCTAACAACATTATTCGTAAAGATATCGAAGAAATTATCGAAACAATCGGTAACAAGGCTCTTAAGTACAAGGACACTGTTATCATGGGTCGTACTCACGGTGTGCAAGCCGAACCAACTACATTTGGTTTGAAGTTACTTCGTTGGTATGAAGAAATGAAACGTAACTTGGAACGTTTTAACATCGCCTCAAAGGATGTTGAAGCAGGTAAGATTTCAGGTGCCGTTGGTACTTTCGCCAACGTTGATCCATACGTTGAACAATACGTATGTCAAAAGTTAGGTATCCGTGCCCAATCAGTGGCCAGCCAAGTGCTACCACGTGATTTACACGCCAACTACATAGCATGTTTAGGTGTGATTGCTACTAGTCTAGAAGAATTTGCTACCGAAGTTCGTGGACTACAACGTTCAGAAATTCATGAAGTTGAAGAACACTTTGCTAAGGGTCAAAAGGGTTCATCAGCAATGCCACATAAGAGAAACCCAATCGGTTCAGAAAATATCTGTGGTCTAGCACGTGTAATGAGAGGACATGTTGTTACAGCAATGGAAAACGTTGCTTTATGGCATGAACGAGACATTTCCCACTCATCTGCAGAACGTGTTATCTTGCCAGATTCTACTATCTTAATCGACTATATGTTGCACCGTTTCAACAACATCGTTCGTGACTTAGATGTATTCGAAGAAAGAATGCTAAGTAATCTAAACATTACTAACGGTCTAATCTACTCACAACGTGTTATGTTGAAGCTAGTGGAAGCAGGGATGACTAGAGAAGCTGCTTATGATACTGTTCAACCACTTACTGCGATTGCTTGGGATGAAAACAAACAATTCAAGCCATTGGTTGAAGCAAGCGAAACTATTAACGAAAAACTTTCAAAAGAAGACATTGATGATGCCTTTGATTATCACTATCACATCCGCCACGTTGATGAAATTTTCAAACGCTGTGGTTTAATGTAAAACAAAAAGAGTTGGCAATCTGCCAGCTCTTTTTTTGTGTAATTTTTTAAAATCAGTTAGAATGAGATATAGGTGATATATAATGAATAAAAAATTTGAAATGACAAAAGAAGGTTGGACTTTCTCAGTTCTATTCTTCTTATTCGCAGTTTACTACAGTTTTAGTAAGGCTCACTTTGCTCATTGGGGCAGTGTTAAAGTGACATTCTTCTTAGTACACTGGTCAACACTATTAAGCTCATTGATTTACGCAGTGATCTTGGTATTGTTCTATCTTGTATGTACTTTGCTACCGTCACGTCGCATTGTGGCCTTGCCAACAGTTATTACGTTATTGCTAGCTGGACAAGAATTAGCGCTAGCTTACTACACACTTCCAGTTGGTGATATTTTAGGTGGATTAGTACTATTAATTGGTACTTTGACCATCTTATACATGGCTTACATCAACGCCAAGATTAGTTTTAACATCATCGATTCAATCGTTGATGCAGATGAAGGGCATTACTTCAGACGTTGGTTCAACCGCGTGAAGGTAAGTCTAGCTTACGATTGGAAACCACTAGTGATTTCAATTGTTATTTACATGATTATTAACGCGTCAATGCTAATGACGTTAACATTTAAGTAAGAGTCAGCCAGTTGGGCTGGCTTTTTTATTTGTAATTTATCCTTCTATAATTTAAAAATAATGGTAATATAAAAGTTATAAGGGGGAGTTACAAAATGTTAAAGAAAACGTTATACATAATTGGATTGGCTTCATTAGTGTCAATCATGCTAGTGGGCTGTGGTAAGAGTAAAGCGGCACATCATTCAAGTACTAGCCAAACTTCTACTAGTGTCAGCGCGCAATCAAGTTCATCTACTAGTTCAAGCAGCGCAAGTTCAGCAAGTACTAGTCAAGCTAAAAGTACTGCTAGCAATGTGAAGTTAAGTGATAAGACATTTGGTGTATTAGCATTGGAATATGACCGTGATGTCCAATCTAAGGGATTTGGTCAAAAAGAAAATCATAATCAATTTAGTGATTATAATACAGTTAAAAAGCCCGACATTCATAGCAAGGAACCTATGATGGGAATGTTCTTTATTGACAAGAATAGTAAGTATGGAATTAAAAACCATGTAAAGCTTGATCAATTTACCGCTAATGGGGATGGAACAGCGGACCTTATGTTCAATGTTGAATCTGACAGTGTTCATGTTGAATTCAGAGACATGTCAAAAGCAGGCAACAAAGATATGGCACATGTTCCAGCAGTAAATATGAATGTTAGTAAAGACTACTTAATTAACACATACTACAAGACTGCAGAACAAAGAAAGCACGTTGATAATTATTCAAAATCTATTTTGAGTGAAGAAGTATGGAATAAACAATATGATTCACTATCAAATTCTGATAATGATGATTAATAAAAAAGGCTCAGCTAAATGCTGAGTCTTTTTTATTTAGTCAAAGTATGTGTGCAAGAAGTCTTTGACGCGCTTCTTGTATGCGACTGGGTTGACCCAGAAACTTTCTTCATGACCTGCGCCGGGGACGATCCATAGTTGCTTTGGACCGTTTGATGCGGCGTAGTTTTCATAAGACATGTAGGTTGGCACGTAGATGTCGCTATCCCCGTGAATGAATAGGGTAGGTAGATCGTTTTTCTTCAATGCTTCGGTACATGAAGCGTTATGCAAACGATAGCCGACCTTGTACCAGTTAATCGCGCTAACTAGTGGTTCGATTGGGTAAGGAGGCAAGTGGAACATGTCCTTTAGCAAGTAGTTGAATTCGTCACCAACATTAGTGTATCCACAATCGGCAATGATTGCCTTAACTTGTTTAGGTAAGTCTTCTCCACTTAGCATTGTGACAATTCCAGCTCCCATGCTGATACCAAACATTAGGATTTCGGCATCGTCACCGACCTTTTCAAGGACTAACTTAATCCAACGAAGGTAGTCGATGCGATCCTTCCAGCCGTAGCTGACGTACTTACCATCACTATCACCGTGAGCACGATCATCTGGAGCCAAAATGTTAAAACCTAGTTCGTGGTACATCTTAATGAAGTTAGCCATTGTTTCACGATTACATCCAACCCCGTGGGCCATAATGATTGTTTTCTTTGTTTCTTCCTTGGCAGGAACATATGAAGCAATCATTTTTTCGCCGGTATCAACTTCGTTTAACACCCATTCTTCCTTTGGGATGGCGTGAAACCAATCAACATAACGGTAGTATGCGTATGCGAAACGCAATTGGCTAGTTTGTGGGACAGGTTCGTCGTCCTTTCTGTTCATACCTAACTTAAATAGGTAGTTGCTGAACATAAAAGCTCCTGCCCCAACTGCAGTAGACATTACACCTAAAGCAGCAGCAGCTTTTTTAAATCCCATAAAAATCACTCCAATGTTATTTAGTCTGTAAGATAAATATCCTTTAATTTAGCGATATCTGCGTCGGATAAACCAATAAATTCGTGTAAGAAGTTATTGATGTTGCCATATTTTTCTTTAATGGTTGCCATCGCAGCATCGAAGTATGATTCATCAACAGTGTATAAATCGTTTAGGTTTTGACGAAGTTCATCAGTCATACCGTATTTGCTGTATTGATCAATCTTTTTTTGAATGAATGGTTTCATTGCTTCTTTGGATAATAAGTAATCTTTTTTAATTGTGTCTGCATCAACGCCTAGGGCGAATAAGAAGAACGCAGCAGATAGACCAGTACGGTCCTTTCCTTGTGCGCAATGGAATAATACGGCACCGTCATCGGTATTAGCTAATAGTGTCTTGAAAAGGTTTTGAAAAGCATTTTGTGCGGATGGACTAGTGACCATGGATTGGTATGAATTAATCATGTTTTGTTTTCCACGAGTGGCGTCATCCATGTATTGCTCAGCGTATTGACGTTCAGTTTTATCGTGACCACTGTTGAAGACGGGGTTAGCAACAAACTTAGTCTTGCTTGGTAATTTATCAGCCGCTTTTTGTCTTTCAGTGTCAGATCTCAAGTCAACATCAAAATTAATGCCGTATTCTTCTAAGAAAGCTAAATCAGAATCGGATAATTCAGAAAGTTCACCTGAACGCAGGACTTTATTCCATTTTACAAAACGACCATCTTCTGTTTTGTAACCACCAAGTTCACGGAAGTTATAGCCGTTTTTAATGTCTAATAATCGTTGTTGTGACAAAATTCATACCTCCCATATTTGCGCAAATATTATTTATTATATTGTAAAAGAAAATGACTAATAATGAAAGCTAGAAGAAATAATAATTTCCTATTATGACAAATATTAAATAAATGTTTCTTATTTGTTATTAATTATAGAAATGGTAATTTTTGTATTATAATATTTAAAGTTTAAATGATAAAAATATTATAAAAACGGTCTAAAAAATCACGATTTAAAATTTGCTATAAGCATTGATTTTAAGGTATTTATTAAACAGTGTGTATCGTTTTACCCATAAACATTAAATAATCCTTCAAAACATTTTAAAATTCATTGAGAAGATGAGATAATATAGTAGTTATATAAAATTACCCTAGCTGTGCGCTTTTTAATAAAACCAAGCGCGGAATTATAAAACTCTAAACAATGTCGTAAATAAATGTTTTTTTAAAACCAAGATTGAATTTGAAAGGGACGTTACTTATGCAATACAACAAGAAAAAATTCAATAAAATAAAAGATAAGAAAGTGATGAAGAAGGTCAAAAAGCAATGGGTCGTAATGTCATTGTCGACTTTTGCTACTGTGGGTGGATTAGCCTACACAATGAGCTTCAGTCATGTTGCCCACGCCGATACATCTTCAGATGCTTTGAAGGCGGTTACCCAAACTAGCTCAGCTTCAAGTAGTGGATCTGGATACCAACAAGTAGCATCTAGCGCTACAAGTGTCAATTCTGATGTTAACGCATCATATGCTAACCAAAGTGCAGTAAGTTTGAGTGTCGATTCTAATGTTGCTGCTAACAAAGCGATTGATTCTGATGCACAAGCTGGATTTAACAATGGACTTGGGGTGAACAGTGCCTACAATTCACAAGCTGCATCAAGCATTGCATCAAGTATTGCAGCTAGCCAAGCATCTGCTCAATCATCAGGAAATTCAACGCAAGCATCAAGCTCAGCCCAATCGTCTGGTTCAACTCAATCTTCAGGAAGTAGTTCATCATCAAGTCAACCAATTTCTAGTTATAGCTCTGATTACACTAACGCATCAAGCCAAGCTGCAGCTTACAAGGCGGTAATTGATCGCGCTGGTTCAGATGCGTTTGCTGGAAACGGAAACCAAGTTTCTACTATCTCTGATGTAAACGAACAAAACTACTACAATGCTGCTTATAACGGTGCAATGAGAGCACTAGCGGCTTATAACTTGTTGACACATGATCAAGGAACTGGTACCCAGGATTATACTTCTTACCAACAAAATGTAAGTTCTAGTCAAAAACCTAACGATGCTTACAACTCAGCTATTGCCTATGAACAACAATTGTTAGCTAAGTTCAACGGTAAAAACAATACAACTGTTAAGCTAAATCAAAACGGTCAAATTACAATCCCTAGCCAAAATGATAGTTCAATAACTTCATTTAATACTTACACTCCTAATTCCGCTTTGTACCTTACTTATCAATATGGTGTTAACTACTTCTTAACTCAACAAGGAATTAAGGATGCTAAGGCCGGTAAGTGGACTGGAATTAGTAAGAATCAAGGGCTAGTCTACGATGCTAACCACCAATTAAGTTTCCCTGCCGATAATTACACCCCAAGTGCTGATTCAACCAATGCGTATGATCAGGCTTATTTGGGTGCGCAACAAGCGATGAATGACCAATGGGACCCAGTCTATGACACCATTAATGGTGGTGGAGATGGAACTAACTGGCACTATGTATTAGATCTTGAAAAAAATGCCAATAACCTTAACTATATTGGCGGAACTAGTTACTACCGTGCCGGATACGACAGTGTTGCCCAAGAAATCTATAGTGGTAAGACAGCGTTTGTTCACAACTCATGGCAATTCCAACGTGCATTGGCCGGAAACTACTATCCTAACTGGAAACTAAGTGACATTGTTAACGGTAAATGGTCCGGTTATTCTGCATATAACGATGCCTGGGGGAAGACCGTTAATGCAACCAACGTTAAGTTAGTTAATGATATTGACTTCCAAGGTGCGCCATACACTGAATACTGGCCAACAATGTATCATCTACAAACATTAGTCGTTGATGGACAAAATCACCAAGCTGACTTCCACGGATGTTTGGATCAATTCTATGCTGATGCTGGAGTTACCCCAAAATTGATCATTCAAAACTTCCAAGCAGCATATTCATACAACTACTACGGTTTCTTGAAGATTAACCAACCTGGTACCGTTATTTACAACAACGTTAACTACGTCGGAGCACAAATGCTTTCTGACTTTCCAGCCGGGGGTAACGATATTCGTTTCATCGGAAATATCAACGAAATTAATGTTTCAAGTTACCAAACTTCATTGAATACCGGGGTCCATCCAACAGAAGGTAACGGTAACCAAGAAAACATGGAAATCCAAAACCTTCTATTATATCCAGGTACTCACTACTTCGGAACAGTTGCTCCTGATTATGGTAATAACGTAATCAAACTATCTGGTAGTTTAACCATGAATGATGGCTCACAAATGACATTGGTTCCTCGTGGGAACGGTGGTTATTACGCTCGTAATGGATCTAACTACGGAATCGTGGTTACCAACGGTGCTAACTTAAACATTAATAAGGGAGCAACTCTACAAGTCATTCCTGATAAGTGGAATGGTAGTGGCACTTTTGCCAATGGTATCTATACATACGGAAACGTTAACGTTAACGGTGGGACTTTAGATATCGAAACTAATGCTCCTAGTTACTTTTACAATGCTGCTATGTATGTTGACCAAACAGGTCAAGTTAACATTTCTAATGGTGGTTTGGTAAAGGTTCAATCACAAAACCTTGGTAACACATCTACTGGAAGCTACGGTATTTTGTATAACAACAACGGTCAAATTAACGTTAACAACCTTGGTAACTTGAACGTTAGCGCTGATGGTTCAGGACAAGTTAACTTGATTGCCGGTCCGCTTAGCATCACTAACCCTGGTCAAAACAACATCACTTTGGACTTAACAGGTAACTCTAATGCCCAAAGTACATTGTCCAACAACAAAATTGATGCGTACACCTCATTAGTTACTTACGGTAACCGTTCTGGTGCAGGTAACCTAAGTACAACTCTATACCCAAGCCAAATTCTTTACAGTTTCCATTTAAACAACAACAAGAATAGTTATGTTGATGCATCCGCCAACCCTGGTAGTTTCACACAAGGTACACCTAATTACCTTCAAATTGCTACCGTTCCAGCGGTTTATTTCGTCGGACCTATGACTCCTGTGAAGAACCAAGATGGAACTTATTCACTTACTGGTTATGCCCAAGTCGGTGGTCATAAAGAAAACGACAACGAACCAATCTATATCCAAGCCGGATACGGAACTAATAATTCATACACTGGATTAACATATCTTCCTGGAAACATTAGAAATAAAACTACCAGCAAAGATACGAATGTATATAGTCAAACGATGGACGTTCCAAGTAATTACAACTACGAAATCATGAAGTACACCGTTCAAATGCCAAGGGACTATGATCCAACTAAGAATCCATATGTTGGAATCTTACTTCGTTATGGTGTTGACGGTATTGATACCACTGCTCAAGTGCAAACTGGTCAATATGTATCATCTCAACATCGTTACGATTTGGACAAGAATGGGAACTTGATTGATGTTGGTCAACAAGTAATTACTTCTGGTAACTACAATGACATTAACAATGGGGTTGGTGACGCCTTAACCGACGTTTCTAACGGTAATAATAATCAACAAAACATTAACCAATACAAGATTAATCCTAACTATACTAGTGGTTATAACAGTGTTGTAGCAGGTTACAATGCCTTTAACAACGGTGCGCCGGATCCAACAACTAACCCAGCGTCAATGCCTAAGGACACTGCGTCAAACACTACCAATCAAAGTAGCAATAACGTTGTTAATGATCCAGCTGCATACATTCAAGGTTACAACCAAGCCAGAGCTGATGCTGCCGGAACTCAAAAAGGGATTAATGACTTCATTAACGGGAATGCTCAAACAACTAACCCTAATGCAACCACTCAATATAACAACAACTACAACAATGCATACTACAATGCCCTTCAAGGATACAATGATAAGGGTAACGGAGTTGTGTCTCCACTATCACAAAGTGTGTCATATTTACAAGGATTTAACGCACGTCAAAACTTTACTGACGGTCAAAACGCTGCATACAGTAATACTGTAGATACAAATCGTGAACAAAATGACCCAGCTTACGCGGTAGGTGTAAGTGCTTTTAATGATGCAAAGAACCAAGTATTGACAGGTTCACATACAGCGTCAGGTCAAGGTCAAATCTACACAGATGCATATAACCAAGCGCTACAAAACTTAACTAACAATTATAATGATGGTTCTAATGCATTCTTGAACAATGGTACTAATAACACTAATGAAAACTCACCAGTAGCAACTCAAGTTGCTAGTCAAGGTTACCAAGATGCATTGGATGGATATAATGGCGTAACTAACCATAATAACCAAAATCTACCAGGATATATTTTGGGACAATCCATTAAGTCAGGGGTTACTGACTTATTAAATGGTAATGCAGATAATGCTAACCAAAGTAGTAACCAAGCCGGTTATGAAAAGGGTTATCAAGATGCTTTATCAGCATTTACCAGTGGAGTTACCAGCGGTAATACCACATCGTCAGATAATCAAACTAATGCATACAAAGATGGATTAGCAGCAGCTGCAAATGCAAATCAAGCAATTTCTAAAGCTGAGGCTGATTTAGAAAGTGGTAATTTTGGCCAACTAGGCAATGATGACGTTAACGATTCATCAGCTTACAAGACGGCTTACAATGCATACAAACAAGCATATGACGACATTAAGAATGGTCGCGCTAACAGTTCCGCTAACCAATCTGCGATTTATCAAGTTGTTTACAATAACGCCTTTAACAAGATTCAATCACAATACAATAAAGGTGTGTCTGACTTCTTGAAGAATAGTCAAGATACAAGTAACAAGACCTTTGGATATACACAGGCTTATTCAGATGCGCAAAAAGCCTATAACGATTTTAATGACAGATTTAGTAAAAATGGTAATAAAATAGATGGAATTAACAAAATCAATTCAAATAGTCCATCTAACGCATATCAACAAGCGTTTAACGCTCTATTGGATGCCAAACGTGGTGCCAGTGACGCTAAGAGCCAACTAAGTAATAACTACAATCGTCCAGCGAACTCAACCAATCCTGATTACATGGAAGGGTATAACGGTGTTCGTGCAGCTTATGCCGACGCATCATTGAATACACCTTCTACTGATTTAACCGGTAAGAGTCGTGAATATGTAGATGCATATAATGATGAAAAGAATGAAGCTAGTGCTATTTACAGCACAGCCAGTCAAGAATTTTTGACTGGCAAGACCTCACCAACCAGCCAAGAACCGATTGCTAATCAGGCGTTCCAAGATACTAGTTATGGTTACCAAACTGGTTTATCAACTATTGACGAAAGCCAATTAACTCCTGCTCAAAGAAATAATAAAGGATTTATGGCTGGATTTAATGCTGCCCAATCAATTGCAGCTGGATATAAGAAATCAGCAGACGCGGGTGCGGCAAACAACTACGCTGACAAGAGTTATGAAGATGCTTCAACAAATCTAGATCATCAATCTGAAGAATATCAAGTATATGAAGCGTATAAGGGTGCTAGAGACGGATTTAATAACAAGTCACAGGCAGGGGATTCAAACTTGGCTTACAAGCAATCCTACCAAAAGGCACTAGCGCAAGCACATGCACAATATGAACAAGGCGCGAAGGATTATTTGAAGGGACTTACAAAACAACAAGCTACTGATAGTCAATACAGCGCTGGATATGATAATGCCAAGACCGGATTTGCAAGATTTATTGATGATTATAATAGTATAGGTAATGATCCAAAGAAATTAAACAATCCAACTCCTTTACCCCTTTGGAGTGCTAATCATCCTGGTTACAAAGATGGTTTCGAAGCAGCTAGAAGTGCATATTCATACCTATACGGAAACACACTAAGTGATTTGAATTCTGATGATGCAGCTTCAATTGGTTATAACCAAGCATCTCAAGGTTACAATGCTGCGATTAGTGATCCAAACGCCAATTCTGAGATTTCTTCTGATGATTTTAGTGCCGCATATAAGTTGGGTTACAACAATGTTATTACTCAAGTTATTCAAGGTTACAATGCTGCGATTAGTGATCAAACTAAGGAATCAGATAACAATTCTGTAAGACCCAACGATCCCAATTATGACCAAGCCCAATCTTACTTGGGTGCGGTAGCTGGAATTAGAGCAGCTCAAGATGCCACTCAACCAAGTACAGCTGATTCTTCATACCCACTTTCTTACCAAAAATCTTATGCTAAGGCATATCAATTATGGAAGAACAATTTGACTACGGGGGCTAATTCATTTGTAAATGGAGAAGCTAACGGCAATAGTTCATTTAATGGACAAGGAACAAACGCAGGTAAGCAAGCGGATAGGACGGCCTTGAACGCTGGTTATAGTAGCGCATTGAAAGGTTTTAAAGATGCTGTTAAGGGTGCCGGTAAAAATGAACCAACTAACTCAACACTAAGTTCTGCTTATGATACCGGATATAACGCTTACCAGGATGCATTAGCTGGAATTAATGCCGCTAAGCAATCTAACTCCACAGATAAGATAAATGTTGGTAATCCAACCCCTGATCAAGCATTTGTAGATGGATATAATGCATATATTCAAGCTAAATCTGATGTGCCAAGTAATAAAAACGTAAATGACAGTTCTGCGGATGCTATGTATCAAACTTTATATCCTGTATTAAATCAACAGCTAGCTACTTCTTATCGAAGTGGTAGAGATGCTTATTTAAATGGATATGATGTGAACGCTACTACTAGTAGCAGTGATCCTTTATTCGTCCAAGGATTTAACGACGCTAAACTAGGTGTTTCAGATGCGGTGAATGGTAATAGTAAGACTTCTAACAATGTTGCTTACACCTCCGCATATGGACAATTCAAGTTAACAAGCTCATCTCAAGGTTACGTAAACGGGTATAACTTAGCCAAAACTACAACATCTAATTCAACATTGACCGACCAAATCGGTGTTGATGCCTTTAAAGGTGCAGGTGCGGGTTATACTGCAAGTTGGTCAAATGCACCATATCAAATTGATAGTACCCAATCATTGTCATACAACATTGCATTCCAACAAGCTTATGCTGAAGGACAAAGATTGCATGAACAAGGTGCTAATGAGTATCTTAGTGGTAAATCTGTTGCTTCAAGTAGTTCAAATGGATATCCAATTCAAGCTGAAAATGATGGTTTTACATCTGCAAAGAATGGATACCAATTTGGCCTAACTGGTGCAAAACCAAGTGACGATCAAATGAAAAACCCATCATTTATGATGGGTTATAATGCTGCGGTTGTTTCGATGGGAGCATTAAATGGACTTGATAAAAATACAGCAAAATCTAAAGTCATTAACACTGATGGTGCATATAGTGATGCAAATAGTAATCTTGAAGATTATTACAATAAGACAAAAACAGGATTTACCTATGGAACCAGCAATACACTAACAGATACAAGTAAATCTTATTCACCATCATATTTAACTGGGTACTATGCTGCTCGAGGAACTTCAGATTTTACAAGTAATAAACAAAATACCACTCAAAGTAATTTCTTTAATAACCTAAATGATGCGACATCAGTTCAAATTGCCTACAATACTGGATACAACCAGGCTGTTAATGGTTTCAACGAAGCCGTTAACGGGGGTAGCTTAAATTCACCTACATTATCTGAACAAGCTGGATTTAACTCATACAGTACTAGTAGTCTTAAATCACAAATAGATAGTTTTGCTAATCAAGCTAGAACCGATTTCTCAGGTTCCCCAGCAATGAACTTGGCTAATGCTAATCCAGCTAAAAACAATACTTCGGGGTTGCAATTAATTACTGCATATACAAATGCCTACACTAATGCTGAAACAGCATATGTAAACGGGGTTAATGCATACTTGAATGGAACGAATGTCAATGCAACGGCTACACAGCACCTGGTTAACGGATATGATTTCTATTACCAAGGTTTTATGGATGCTAAGAACGCATACACTCAAACACTAACATCTGGAAGCAATAATTCAGCAAGCAATACCTCTGGAAGCAATAATTCAGCAAGCAATACCTCTGGAAGCAATAATTCTGGAAGTAATAACTCTGGAAATAACAACAATACTTCTAACACATCAGCAGTTAACACTACGTTGGCTTCCCTAATTCAAAGAGTAATCAATACGAGTGCGTCATCATCAACTCAAATTCAATTACCAGCAAGTAATAATGATGGTAATAATTTAGGATATAACCAAGCCAATGGTTTGATTAATGCATTTAAAGATTTGAAGACTAGTGGAACACTGGTTCCTCAAAGTAGTAGTGATGTTAACTACCAAACAGCTGCTACAGCAATGTTACAAGCTCAATCTGACTTGTTGACTAAGTCTAATACAGACTTAACAAACAAGGGATTGCTATACAACAATGCTTACAGATTGGTATACCAATACTCACAAGATGAATACACTAACGGTCAAAATAGTGTATTGCTATCCACTCCGCTAGATAACGATGGATTTGCTATTCAAGGGGCAAGTAATACCAGATCTGGTTTCGTCGATGCATTAAGTGGCTTGAATAAAATTAATGGTGATAATCCTCAATACTCAGCTGGTTATGATGCTGCTCAAACAATTAAGCAGGCATACGCTGATACAATGAATGATCCAACTCAAACTAAAAATTACAAGAATAGCGATGGATCAAATGACGATAATTCTAATAACGTTGAAGCAGCAGTTAAGCTTGCTTTAGCAGACTTTAAGAATAATTCCACTAGATCTAATCAAGATCCCGCTATTTCAGCTAAATACGCAGCAGCAGCATATAATGCAGCGATGTCATCCATTCAAGATGCTGCGTTAAATGGTATGAGTAATTACCTATTCAATCAACGTAAACTAGATAAGACATTCACTACTGTTGAACAAGAAGGTTTCGACGGTGGATATCAAGATGCTCAAACTGGATTTGCGCTAGGATTAGATTCAAAAGCAACACTGGATACAACTAAGAGCCAATACTACCAAAATGGTTTCAATGAAGCTCGTCACGTTCTACAAGCCGTACAAGATGCGACTGTTGATGGTCCTCAAGGAATTAATAGTCCTAAGGTGATTGAAACTGCTTACCAAGAAGCTTACCAAGCTACTTTGGATGCTCAAAATGCCATCAAGAATGGTAGCAATACTGATACTGTGACTGATTCGGACTCTAACAATCCACATGATAATGTTTATAAAGAAGCTTACAAGTTGGCTTTCGACGGTAACCAATCATCATACATGAGTGGGGCTAAGCTATTTGCTCAAAGCAAGAATTCTCCTAACAAACTTGATATGCAAACTAGTGGTTATAACAAAGCTAATGATGGTTACCACCTAGCTCAACAATATTTCGCTTCATTGGATAGTTCCTTATCAATTAATCAAAAGATTGATGAATTAAATAATCAATTTAATGGTTTACCTGATATTGTGAAGACTAACAAAGCATATGCTGTTGGTTACCAATCATACATTGGTTCACTTAAGGGATATCAAGCAGCAATTGATAATGCCAATAATAGTGACGAAAAGAATAAATATGCAGCCACAGATAATGGTGATGAAGTCAGCTATGCAGAGACTCTAAGAGAAGGTGCTGCCTATAACGGTGCCGTTGATGCATTTAATGACTACATGGCACATGATGTAGCCAATAGTCCAAAACACAATGAGGACCCAACATACGCTGCCGCATACACCAAAGCAGCAACAGATGTTGCTAATAAGGTCCAAAGTGGGGCAGATTCATTCTTATCAAACGCTAATTACATTATTAACGCAAACCCACAAGGTATCTTTGACCAAGCACAAGCTAAGGGAGCAACCGATGCTTCAAACGGATTTAAAGCTGCTCAAACCCTTAGTCAAACAGATTTATCTGCTAAGTCTAAGGCATTCCAAGCTGGATATAACGCTAAGACCCAAGCATTGAATGGATTGGCCGCTTCTAGCGGTAACAATAGACCAACTGATCCAACTGCCCAAGTGGCATATGATGCTGCAAGAGATGCTAGAGCGGCATTGACTAACAATTCCGTTATTACTGATTTCTCAAACAAGAGTGAAGTCTACAAATTCATCTATGAAAGTGTAGTATCGGATTATCAAAAGGGTATGAACAAGTTCAAGGCCGCTGATAATTCTGCCAATGATTCAGACGCAGCGACTGGATACAGTGATGAAAGTGATGGTTACGCTGCTGGACTTGCTGCTAATGGTGACGTCGATCTAAGAAACAAGAGCGTTGGTTACATCGACGGTTTCAACCTTGGAAAGGCTTCTGCAACTGCTTATCAAGCATCTCAAGGTACCCAAACTGACGCTAACTCAAACAACCAATACACAGCAGATACTAATGGTGTATCCGCGTTTGACGGTGCACAAGACGGTTACAAGGATGCAATTAGTGATAAACCATCTCGCACAACATCAAGAGCTGCTAATGAAGCTAGTCAAAAGGCATATAGCGATGCCTATGACAAGGCTTACCAAACAGCTAGAAATAAGATGCAATCAGGAATTAATGCATTTACTAACTATGATGGTAGTGATGATTTAGACGGCAATGGTGATGCTAACAACACCAACAAACCAACATCAGCAGTTCTTCTAGAACAAGCAGCTATTGATAAGGGTTACTTGGATGCTAAAGCTGGTTACAAAGATGCTTTGAACTATGTAAAGGATCATCCAAATGATTCATCTAACGATAACACTGGTAAGATTAGTCAATCTAGTCAAGCTTATGATAATGGTTATCAATTAGGATTGGATGTAGCTCGTTCACTTGAATACACTAGAAGTCATGCAAATGTATTGCAAGATACTTCTGCAACCGATCCAAATGCATCAACAGACCAAGCTAGATCAGCTTTCAATGGTGCTGTTAAGGGATTTGCTGATGGACAAGATACTGCCACTCAACATATCCTAGATTCAAATCAATCCGGTGCTTACAAGAAGGCATACACAATTGCTAGTGTTGAAGCTAGTCAACAATATGAACAAGGTAAGCAAAAATTCCTAACTGGTGTCTTGAATGACCATTCTAAAGATGACACTAATGTCGACGATGTAGCTTATAACCGTGGTTACAACGAAACTTCAGATGGTTACACTGATGGAATGAAGATTCCACAAGTTCAAAGAGGTAATTCAACTGGTTATGTAGCTGGTTACAACAAGGGAACTGCAATTGCTAATAGTTTCCAAAGCGCTCAAGAAGGTAACAGTGAATACACTGGTGAAGACAAGAGTACTGGGGCATTTAGTCCACAAGAAACTTTTGATGCCGCTAAGGCTGGTTTTGAAGATGCTCAAGCACTAAACGAACCAAACGCAAATAGTGATAAGACTATTTCTTATCAAAATGCATACAACCTTGCTTACAACGAATACAAGGATGCGATTGCTAAGGGTTCTCAACAATACCTTGATGGAAATGGTAGTGGAACTACTGATTCTAACAACTTTGTAGACAAAGCAACTGCTCGTGGTTTTGCAATTACTAACGCTGGATTCAACGATGGCTACACTAGTGCCAACAACAATTCACCACATACACCAACTAACTACACGGATGCAACATACACTCGTGGATACAATGCTGGTACAGGTGCAAGTGCGTTTGTATATGCAAAACAATACGATAGTACTAATGCAAATCAAAGTACTGGATATCAAGAAGCTAGTGATGGATTTAACTTCGCCGCTTCCGGTAACGATGAAAGTCAAATTCCTGCTGATAAACGCGGACAAGCTGCGTTCATGAAGGGATTCGATGTATATACTCAATACAAGCGTGGGATTGAAGATGGTTCTATCAAGGATGGAACCAAACAATCAAATGACGAGGATTACGGGGATGCTTACCGAGCAACTCAATCTGCTCGTCAAAACTTCTTCCATTATTCAACGGTGGATAATAGTGGTAAAACACCAATCTATCAATCTATCTACTCCGTTAAAGCTAAGGACTTCTTGAAACAATACGAAGCCGGTAAGAATGCTTACCTATCAGGAAGCACTAATGAAGGAACAGACATCCATGCTCAAGGTTACCAAGATGCTGTCAACGGATTCAGCGATGGATTTGGTAGTAAAGGTAATCCACAAACCCAAGATAAAGATAATATAGGCTATACAGAATCCTATAAAGCTGGTCAATCAGCATACAAGGGATACCTTGCTGCTTTAGCTGATAAGACCAACAACACCAGCGGTGATTCATCATCTTATGCAACCGATGGATTTAACGGTGCTGTTCAAGCATTAACCGATGGATTTAACATCAATAATCCAGGACTTCCAAGCGGAATGTCAGTTTCAATGCAAAATGGTTACAATGCCATGATTCAACAAGCTCAACAAGCGGTTGAAGATGGATTGAACTCATTTGCCCAATCACTTCCAAATGCTCATTCAATAACTACTGGTAGTGGTAATAGTCTAGATAAATTACAAAAGGCTGCTTATGACACTACTAAGGATGGCTATGAAGCAGGATTGGCTGGTAACTTTGATCAAACAATGAGCAATAATAAAGCTTATGTACAAGGTTATAACTTGGGTAAGGGTGCTAATGAATTCTTGAATGGCAAACCTAAGAGTGATAGTGACCTTGATGACAGTGTTGAAAGTCAAGGATACAAGGATGCTAAATCTGGTTACGATGCTGCCATTAATAGTAATGGTGATGTGGTTCCAGTAACATCATTGACTCCACAACAACAAGCCGATAAGGTCTTCATGGCTGGATACACTGCCCACGTTAATGCTCATAATGCTGCTATTGGCACATATAATGAACAAACTAACGTCGAAACTGACCAATATTCACAATACGGTGCAAATGCCGTTAGGGATGCATTAACAGATGCTACAACTACTGGTAGACGTGATGTAACAGGTCAACCAAAGGCTTATCAAGATGCATACAATGAATACTTCGCTAAGATTTACGGTAACTTTGACGACATCAAGGACAGCGTTAACAACGCCAACTCTGGTAATAGTAACGTTGACATGAGTCACGAAAGCAATGTTTCTGGTGACTACTTCAATGCTATTAAGCAATATCTAAACAAGAACACTTCATCATTGCCAAAGAACGTTGCAACTGATAAAGGAATTGAAGATGCAACCCAAGGATTCATGAATGGTATTTCTAACTCACCAGAAAACCTTCCATATGCCGGATACACACCTGCATACAATGTTGGTTTGAAGTTGAGTGCTGGATTCTTGGCAGCCAAGAGGGATGTCACAAAGAACACTGCGGATACTTCTAACTCTGACGAAACTACCAAAGATGATATTAATCAATCTTACGATGGTGCAGTTGCTGGTTACAAAGCAGCATTAAATGGTGGTAAATCTTCTGATGATAATCCAAATGATTCACTTCCATACAGTGCTTCATACAACGTTGCTTACGGTATCGCTCGTCAAAAACTATTAGAAGGTCAAAACGACTTCTTAACATCCGCTGGAACTAACCAACCAAGTGATTCTAATAAGATGGAAGAATCAAGTTATAACTTTGGTTATAACCAAACTCGTGATGGTTATAAAGATGCGATCGATGGTAAGTCACAAGCTTCAAACCCATCAGCATCTTACTTAGCTGGATATAATGCTGCCACTAACGCTAAGAGTGGTCGTGATGACGCTAATGCTGGTAGATCACCACAACAAACCAACAACGCTCAATACATGGCTGGATACAATGCTACTATTGCCGCAAGACACGATGCGGTTATGACTAATAACCAACCAACTGATGTAACAAATCAACCATTGGTATATCAAGATGTATACAACGATGAATATGCTAAGGATAACAAGGCATACATCGATGGTTACAACAACTACGTTGCAAATGGTAACAAGGTATCTGATGGTAGTTTCCAACAAATGGGTTACGAGGATACTCAAAATGGTTACGCTGATGGTTTGAAAGACAATGACGAAGCTAGTTCTAACTATGGATACAAGCAAGGATATGAAATGGGTAAAGCATTTAAGGATGCATACAAGACTGCCTACAACGATCCAACTCAAATCCATACTAACCAATATTCTGGTTCTGACGATGCAGTGAATACCTATGATGCTGCGGTCCAAGCATTTAAACAGGTTAGCTCTGAAAAGGCTCCTGCCGATGTTAGTCAACAATCTGAAGCTTACCAACGTGCATACAAGACTGCATATGATCAATCAATTGCAGAAATGAATGCCGGAAGTCAACGTTTCATCAATGGATTGTCAAACGAACATTCAGATGGTACCAATGCTGATGACCGTGCTTACAACCAAGGTTATGTAAATACTCAATCTGGTTATCAAGATGGATTCGCAGCTAAGTCGGTTAACGATTTAACTGATGCCAACAAGGCTAGCGCAACCTACATGATTGGATACAACATCGGTAAGGGTGCTCAAGACTTTGTCGAAGGTGTTGGTAAGGGTACAGCAACTGTGACTGCTACCAACATTCCAATTGATAACCCACAAGGTAATTACGATGCTGGTTATCAACAAGCACAAACAGGTTACGAACAACGCAAGAACGGTGTTACTCGTGATCAATTGACACAAGCCCAATTGAACAATCCATCATTTATGAGTGGTTTCAATATGGCTGATGAAATCCAACAAGGAATTCAAGATGCAATCACTAATCCAACAAGTAGTTTCAATTCAAATAGTCCACATGACCGTGCATACAAAGCGGTATTGGATGCATTGAATGACTTCAAGCAAGGAAAATGTAGTGATGTATCACAACAACCAGCTGCATATGCAGATGCTTACAATGATGTTTATGCACAAATCGTGGCCCAAGCTAATAATGGTAGTCAAAAATACCTAAATGGTGGACAAAACGATAAGAAACAAAGTCAAAACATCCTAGATCAAGCATATACATTTGGTTACAATAATTCTCAATCCGGTTCTGAAGCTGTATACAATGCTGCTAATAATGGTAAGTTACCAAGTGCTAATGATTTATCTGATGCACAAAGAAACAATGCTTCATTCATGACTGGTTTCAACAACGCTAATGGTGCGGTTGCATTCGATAACAATAGCTATGCAACTGATAACAACACCGATTATCAAGCTGGTTACGCTGATGCTGCCAAGGGTTACGATGTTGGTATGTCAGGTGTTACTGAAAGTCAATTGACTCCAGAACAACAAAACGACAAGTCATTTATGCTTGGTTTCAATAAATCAAACGAAGCATTAAAGGGATATCAATTAGCACAACAAGAATTTGGTACCCAAGACAATACTCATTTGACTAACTCGGATAAGGACACTGCATTTAGTGGAGCCCAAGCTGGATTCATTGATGCCCAATTAGGTCGTCCAATGAGTCAAAATAAAGTATCTGTCGTATATGACAATGCATATCAACGTGCATACGCTGAATGGCAAAGTCATGTTCAATCAGGTGCACTTGATGGTGTTAACAATAAGGCTAATCAAGATGCTGGCATGAACCCAGTAGACAAGACAGCCTACGACTTGGGATACAACAGTGCAGCGACTGCATTGAAGGATGCCAAGGCTAATGCTATCAAGTTTGGTACTGTTCAAGGTTTCGATAAACTAGATAAGGATGTCTATGACAATGTATACAATGCCTACAGCAATGGATACATTCGCGGATACAACAAGCTATCCAAGGACAACAGTTCTAGTGATGCGGTATATTCATCTGCTTACGACCAAGGATATGCTTTAGGTTCACAAAATGCTCCGGCAGGTGGTAGACCAACAAGCATTGATACCAACGTTGCTCAATCTGATAAGGTCGTAAAGGACTTTACCGATGGAGTGAAGAAGGCACCTTCTGGAAAATCACAAAAGGCTAAGTATGATGGCAATTACAATGACATCATTCTTGGTTTCAGAAGTGGTATTGCTAACAAGAAGGTTAGTCAAAAGAATCAAGGTAACTTCTACTTTAACCAAGGAATCGAATTAGCAAGAATTGTTAAGATTGCAATTAAAGATGCTAAGAAGATTAAGAAGCTTACTGATACTGATAGAAGACAACAACCAACTGCTTACGTTAAGGCATTCGATGCTTACAAGGCAGGGGTATTGGCTGAAAAGAATAATGTTAAGAACAGAAAAGCTAAACGCATCAACTACAACAAGATGGGTACAATGGCAGAATATGCTTTCAGACAAGGTTATGCCGTTGAAAGAAAACAACAAATGTCAGATGGTACTCGTGCTGGTAAAGCGCGTGGTAACAAGCATTACTACATTCCTAAGTTGAAGAACCAAAACGTTGATTACGTGAAGTCTTATGAAAAGGCTTATAAGAATGAAATCAAACGTCGTTTACCTAAGTATGTATATAACATTAAGGCCGTATACGCCCACAGGGCAGTAAGATTTACTACTGGTAACAGAATTATCTTCTACGCAAAACGTCCAAGATACGCCGCACACGTATTTAAGGTATTAGGCGTGGCATTCTACAAGAACGGTATTCCTCGTTACAGAGTATCGGGTGGCGGTATTCTTACTGCGACTCCTTCAGCAATGAGAAATGCTTACTATTCAAGAAAGAACAATGCTCGTCATTACAGGGTAATTCGTCCTACTGGAGTATGGTTACACGATAGTAAGAAGTTCAGTGTTGGTAATAGAATTAAGCACTTTAGACGTAATAGTGTCATTAAGATCCGTAAGGTAATTAAGTACCATGGAATCACTCGTCTATACATTAATTCGCACCAATACATTACAAGTAACAAAACTTTTGTTAAAAAGACTAACTAAATAAAAGGAGACTCGTCGAAAGATGAGTCTCCTTTTATTTTTATCTAATGTTTTTTTATAAAAACAAATAAAATATAAGAAAGATTAAAAAGTTTTAAAAAAGCTTTAAGAGTGTTATCATCAGGAAGACTAAAAGTACAAACGGAATCGTAGATTGCATTTTTTAGGGGATGATATTTTTGCAATACAACAAAAATCAATTTAATAAAATAAATGACAAGAAAGTCATGAAGAAAGTTAAGAAACAATGGGTCGTAGTATCTGTTGCTACATTAGCTTTTTTAGGTGCGTCAGCTTATGGCATGATGACCACTTCAGTATCAGCTTCAGCTAATACAAATAATACAACAGATAATCAACAATCTGTTAATAATACAAATAGTAACCATTCAGGTGCTACTCAATCAAACACTCAGTCGGTACAACCAACTCAACCAGCAATTAATACAACATACGCTGGCAGTGTAACCTCATATAATAACAATGATGATTCGGTGACTTACACAAACCAAATTAAGCAAGGTTATACTGATGCTTACAATAATAAGAGCAACCAATCAAGCAACATCAGTGGTAATGGTGCTAATTATTATAATGCAGCTTATGATGGTGCGAAGGCTGCAATGAGTGCATACAACTCAGCTACTCAAAACCTTGGTGCTGGAACTCAAGATTATAATTACTATGGTAATACTGTCACTAAAAAAGATAGTTCAAATAATTCCAATAACTCTAATAATTCAAGTTCAGTATCACAATCTCAGACCAGTGGAAAATCAGCATCTGCTGGTCAAAATTCTTCAAATAACCAATCACAAAACACAGTAGCCCCAACTACGGACGGAACTCCACAAGGAGTTACTACAGCAGATAACACAAATCAAGGTGGTGCGGATAATCCACAAGATGCATCTACATCAGTCGCAAAATATGAAACAACAATGACTAATAAACTTGATAGTGCTACTAATCAATCTGTTAAGGCTAATAATGCTAATCAACAAATAATAATTCCTACAGCCGATAATTCAAGCATCGTTAGTGAAAAAAGCAAATTTAACAATGCTCAAGGACTATTGAACGCATACTCACAAGCGGTCACATACGTATTAACCCAACAAGGTATGGCGGATGCTGAAAGCGGTAAATGGCAAGGAATTTACGCAGGATCTAATGGAAGCACACAAGACTACTATTTGAAATCAAATAGTAGTAATAGTGGTAATCCATATGATCAAGCATACCGTGGTGCCAGGGACGCGATGAATGCATACTTTACTTCTAATAGTTACAACGGTAATACATCAGTTGCTCAGAGCACAAACGGAACAACAGCATATAATCAAGGATTTAATGATGTTGTAAACCAAGCTGCACAAGGAATTGTGTATGTACAAAATGGACAACAATATTCATCTATTATGACGGGTAATACAACACCAAGCACAGTTGGTGGTAATGTGGCTTCCGGCATTAATGTTGTTCGTATTGCAAATGATATTGATATGACTAATGCCACTAACGGTGAAAACGATGGGACTGTAAACACTAATTACTCAACTCTTACTGTGGACGGTCAAAACCACATGGTTGATTTTCATGGTAATAACTATACAGTCAATAAAAATGGAAGTGGCTCTTTAGACGTATACTTACAAAATTTCCAAACCGTGTACGGGGCTAACTATTTTGGTACATTCCGTGCTGAAAGTGGTGCTGCGTTACACTTTAGTAACATTAACTACGTTGGTCCTCAGTTGTTAAGTTCATATAATAATGATACTTATTTCAGTGGAAATGTTAACGTGTTAGTTCCCACTAATTCAAATGCTACTTATACTTCTCCTTTCCAAAGTAACGTTCCCATCGAAGGTGGCGGAAACCAAGAAAATCTAGAAGTTAATAACTTTATTTTGCAAGATAATTCTCATTATTTTGGAAATACTTCACCAGTTTTAGGTGGAACCAACGTTGTTGCCACTGGTAATTTTACAATTGGCCAAAACGCTAAAATGACATTGATTCCTCGTGGTGGTAATGGTGGGGCTGCAACAATTGCTGATAGTTCTACTTGGGGAGTCTGGCTAAAAAATTCAGGCGCTTCTCTAAATATCGGTAAAAATGCGACATTAAATATTATTCCTCAATTGTATAATAACCAACTTAATTTATTTGGTGGAGCAGTTTATTCTAATGCCCAAGTAAATATTAACATTGATGGTGGAACTCTTAACTATGAGGGATATAATGGTATTTCTGGATACTATAACCAACCAATTGACCTACAAGGGTCAAACCAAACGCAAATTAATGTTATTAATGGTGGTGTTTTACAGGTTTTAATGGATTCAGTACCTGATGTAACATCATGGTATTCATATAATAGCCATCAATCTGTATACAACGGTCTTATCAATAATGTTGGATTGGGTAACTTTAACGTTGGATCTAATGGTAACTTAAAAGTAGGGGTTACAAATTCTGATTCTACTTATAATGTTCCATATTATGGACCAATCAACATTAACTCTGTTGGTGATAATCATGTTATTTTCTTAAAGAGTAATGCCGTTCCAATGTTCCAAACAACATCTGGTCAGTCTGGCCTAGTTAAATCTGGAGAAATTGCTGCTTATACTGTTGCGATTAAACAAAGCGATGGGACTAAGCAATATCTATATAAATTTGAATTAGGATCAGGTGGTACCACGTATTCTGGTGTTGATTTAAATGGTAATAACGTTACTGGGAATATTAATGGGAATTCATTGGAAATCTTAAACGTTCCAGCTGTTAGTTTTGTTGGAACACTAACTAAGACGACAAATAATGGATACACGACCGTTACAGGATATGCTAAATTGTCAAATTATGAAGAACTAGTTTCAGGAACTCCTATTTATGTTGGAGTAGCTTCTTCAAGTTCTCCTCAAACAACTTACAATCAATTAACCCAAGTAGCCAATTCTAATATTTCTGATAGCTACTCTAAAGCAGACCCAAATACTTATGTGCAAACCGCGGATACCAAAGGATATAGTGGGGGTGTTATTCCAATTAGCTATACATTTGCTAGTGGAGTTGATACTACTTATGTTGGAATGAGACTTCATTATGGTATCAATACGGTTGACACTATTTTAGGACCAAATAATTACTCAACAACTGTGGAAGGTTATAAATCTAGTGGGAGTCAACAAGTTACAGAAGATTCAAATGGTGACATGCAGGTTGCTGGTGGTAACCTATCTAATCTTCAATCAGGTCAAAATGATGCACTGGCGGATATGGTTAATGGTAATACCGCAAGTAAAGATGGTGAACCATTTAGTACTAAAACTAATAGTGACTACTTAGCTGCTTATAGTAGTGTGCAAGCTGGATATCAAGCATTTATGAGTAATCCTAGTATCACAGATTACTCTAAGTTATCAAGTTATATTGGTTCTTCAAACCCAGCTGCATTTATTCAAGGATTTGAAAAAGCAGCATATCAATCTGGTTTGAGAGATGCTCAATTTAACAAGAACAATAGTAGTAATTTGACTGATCCGGCTAAGTCACAATACATTCAAGCTCAAAACGAATATAACAGTGCATACCAATCTGCTTTATCAAGTACTGGTGATTTAAGTACACCAATTGCAGTACAAAACTTCATCAGTCAAAATAATTTACCAAATACAAACGCAACCACTCAAGCTATATCAGATGCTCAAGGTGTTTCTGCATTTGTTAAGGATGAACAAGCAGGTTCAATTTCGACTTCAACTGCATCCTCAACCGGAAACAGATTTTCAAAACTAACAAGTGGTCAACAATCTGCTTATAGTGATGCTTATACCGGTTATCAAAATGCTTTAACTGTTGATAAACAAGCTGATAATCCTGATGCAAACTCAGATAAAGCTGAATCTGCAGGGTTTGACTATGCACAATCAATTATTAATGGTGGACTTTCAACAACAAATCCATCATCAACTGCAGCCCACATGAATAACGTGACATTTGCTCAGAATGGGTATAATGCTGCGCAACAAGCAATTAGTAACGCTAAAACTAATGGTGCAACAAGTAATGATGCTAATAATCTAGATATTCATAATCCAGGCTCAGTCTCATCAGATAGCTCTTCAGATGTAACAGCATATCAATACATTAAAATTGGTGCATATACAGCATTGAAGAACCAATCAGATACCGGCCTTAACACGATGGAAAAAGTAGGATACTCATTAGTTGCATCATCCCAAGCTTACGCTAATGGTATGAATGCATTTGATTCAGATACTGATAAGAATAGCGACACTATTCCAACAGCAAATGATCCTATTTCAACTTCTACAGTTGGTCAACCTCAATATAATCAAGGTTATAATGATGCAAAGACAGCTTATAACCAAGGAATTGCAGACGCCGTGGCTAATGCTAGAAATGTAAGTTCAAATGGTGGCGTTAATAGTCTATCAGAAACTCCTGCATCTATTCCTTCTAACGTTGCTGCTGGTGCAAAACAAGAATATTTAAATGCATATAAAGCTGCTATTGATGGTTATCAAGATGGTAATTCTGGAGCTAAAGCTAATGAAAAGGGAACACATTATAATAATAGTAATTCGGACCCTAACTATGATAAGTCATATAATAGTGCATACATCACAGCACGTGCTGATGCTGGTGCTAACGATTATTTGACAAAACATAGTTCTCTTGCTACTGACCAACCATATACGACAGGTTATGATGATGCTGCTGCTGGACACTCTAGTGGATACTCAGCTGCTTCATCAGCAGCAAGTGCTTCTACTTCTGTCCCCTCTGCGAACCAAGTAAACTCATCTGCGACTGCACAATACACTGCAGGATTTAACGGTGGTGTAAATGATGAACAAAATGCTGCAAATGCATTGGCTGGAGCAAATGATTATCTAGCTAACCAAACTATGCCAAGTGGATCAGCCTTCCAAGCTGGCTTCTCGGCTGCAGAATCAGGATTTAAAGCTGCACAAGCTAAATCATCATCTGCTTCATCTGACACAAACTATAGTCTAGGATACGCTGCATACAGTAGCGTCGCTTCAGCGTGGAGTCAAGACGAAACACAGTCTGGATCTGCAAGTGCTTCTGGAAGTGCTAACCCAACAACGGTTACTAACGATGTATTTAACGCAACCGTGTCTTCGTTAGGTGGAAAGAACTACACTAATAGTCAAAGCTCTCAAGGCAATTTATATCAAGATATTAGTCAAACACTTGGTTCACAAGCTGCTACTAACTATTCTAACGGTGTAAGTTCTGCAGTTAGTTCATCAGGTGCATCAAGTAATGATTACTTTACTTCATTGGGAATTAAGGATGTAAATGATGGATATAACAATGCATCAAATGCTGATACTCAATCAACCGGTTTCCAAAAAGGTCAATTGTTGAAACAAAACGAATCTACTGGTGCTCAAATGGCACTGAATGATGTAACACAAAATGAACCATCTGACCCACAACAAAAAGCTGCATTTGAAGCAACTAAGGCTGCATATCAATCTGTTGCAGATTCCGGTTCACAAACTGCTGTCAAAGATACTAATTTGTCCAGTCAATCAAGAGCTTACCAAGACGCATACAATAAAGCATTTGATGATGCCAATGCTCAAAAAGATACAAGTCAACAAACGGCAATTAATGCTGCTAAAACAGGATCAGGTAATCCATTCTCTGGAAATGGTGCAAGTGATAAAGCATGGTCTGCAGTATATGATTCCATTAATAATGGTTATAAAGATGGACAATCAGGAACTCAAAATAATTCTAATAATGATCCTAACTATGACTTAGGTTATGCAAAAGCAAACCAATTCAATAATGATGTATCAACAGCAGAAAACAATGATAATCCAGATGTTATAGCTAACACTAATAATGATGATGCATTTAAGGGTGCTGCTCAAGCTCTAAAGGACGTTTATGACAATGGACCACAAAGCCATATTAACCAAGATTCAACTCATTCAGCTGATTATGTAAAAGCATATAACCTAGAAGTTGACAAGGCTAACGCTGCAAATAAACAAGCAAGAGATGACATGACAAATGGTGTTTCTAAAGATGCTTCCCGCGTTGCCAATAATGATTCAAATGTATCAAATGCATCGAATACAGCCACAAAGGCAATATATGATCATGCTTATGACCAAGTTGCAACTGGATTTGACGCAGGATTAAATAGCTCAAACGGTTCCGGTTATCCTTCCAACTCAGACCAACAGGTTGGTTACAATAATGCAACCGGAGTTGATGCAACTAATGGATACCAAGCTGGTAGAGATTTATCTAAGGGTTATCAAGAAGCAGTAGCTGATTTCTTAGCTGGAAACAATAATCCTACAAGCAAGTCCGACAATGGATACGCTGATACTATGAATGCATTATTAGCAGCTAAGAGCGGTCAATCAATGCCAACTTCTTCAAGCTCATCGTCTGCTTTGACTAAATATGCATACAGTCAAGAAAAGGCAACTATGGATGCTATTGCAGCTGCTAAAGTAAATTCAAACGCATCTGCGCAACCTTCAACTATACCTAACGGAGTAGATTCAGCAATATACAGCAAAGCATACAGCGCTGCTATTGATGGATTTAAGGATGGACATCAAACACCAGCATCTTCAACTAATAAAAAATCAAATGATACTTCATCTATCTATACTGCTAGTTATGCTCAAGGATTAAAGGCGGGTAGAATTCAACAAGGTGCAGAAGATTATGTAAATGGTCAAATTGACCAAACCATCCAGGCAAAGGATCCTGACTATGCACAAGGTATTAATGATGCAACAAATGGTTATAATCAAGGAATTACAGGTGCTTCCAATGGGAATACTTCTGATAGTGCTTATACACTAGGTTATAATCAAGGAAAGAGCTTGCATGATGGATTGCAGGCAGCTGCATCTGGTGATACTTCGGCTCTTTCAGGTGATACCAAAAATGCATATTATGGTGCTAAAGATGCATATCAACAAATAGTTAATCCATCACAAAGTACTCCATCTAACAATCAAGGTGTAGATACAAATTCTAAATCTTATAAAGATGCATTTAATAAAGTTAAACAAGATGCTTTATCTGGCCAAAACAACGGTGTATCAGCATTTGCTAGTGAAAATAATCAACCAACAGATACATCTACTACCGCTGGACAAGCAGCTAAAGATGGATGGAAACAAGCTTCTGATGGATATAATGCAGAACAACTAGCGCTAAAACAAAACCCACAATCTGATGTATCTGTAGATAACCAAAGCCCTGCGTATAAAGCAGGGGTACAAATGGCTAAAGATCAATTAGCTGGAGAACAAGATGCATATAATGGTTCAACAACTACTAACGCTACTCAAGAAGCATCTAAGCAAGCTGTTCTTGCTGCTTTCAATAACGTTAAGAATGGAACCCCAGGTGCACCATTCCAAGCAACTGATAGTACTCAGAAAAAGGTATACGATAATGAGTATCCTAGTGCCTTACAAACTGCCGAAGATATTGCCAATAATGGTGCTCAAAACTACTTAAATGGGGGTTCAAAGAACGGTGGCTCAGACTTACAGAATAGTCTTTCTGATAGTGAATTTGATCAAGCAAGTAAAGGATTCCAAGATGGATTAGTTTCTCAAAGTCAAAGCACTCAGTCAACAGATATTGGATATCAAAAAGGTTTTAATGCGGCAGTAGCTGCTAAACAAGCTATAAGTGATCAAGAAAATAATTCTTCTTCAAATCCATCTGATACCACTGACTACAACAATGCTAAAACTGGTTATGTAGAAGCTATGAATCAGTTAAAAAACAGTCCTAACAGTATGCCTGTTTCAAGCTCAACGAATCCTGTTTATAATGCAGGATTCCAACAAGCAATCGTTGATGGTCAAAATGCATATCAAAATGGTGTTTCTCAAGCTATTAATAATCCAACTGGTACAGTATCAACAAGCGATTATAAGGATTCAAGTAGACAAACATTAGTATCTGATGGATTTAATGATGTCCAAAATGCATTTAAGGCAGAAATTAACAATAATTTGGACGTTAAGGATAATACTATTCAGTCTATTACAAGTCCTAATAATGCTAATAATCAGGGAACTCAATTAGCGGATCAGGTTATCCAAGCTATTAACGCTACGGTAACGACTGATCCAACAAATGAAGTTACATCAGTGAACCAACCTGCTGGAAGCTCATTATCACAATCAATTCAAGGTAAAATTACGGATGCAATTAAACAAGCTCAAAATGATTATAAGAATAACAATAGTGCTTCTACTAATTTAAGTGGTACAAATGATGTACTTACTAAACTTGCTTATCAACAAGAAATGAAGCAATTACAATTGCAATCTCAAACAGATTTACAGAGTGCAAAGACTGCTATTCAAAATAACCAAGGCGAAAGTAATTTGGATGATGGAGCTAAAAAAGATTACGATGTGATGAACAACGCATTTAGAGATGCCAATAGTGGTCAAAACAATTCAACTGATAATGATGCTAACCATGCAAATAACTTACCCGATGCATATAATGCTGGATGGCAAATGGCTAGTGATGCATTAACAAAAGGTGCAAAATCATTTATCAATGGATCAGGAAGAAACAATGATAGTACTAGCCGAATTTGTACATCTGAAGGTAAGGGATATGATAATGCTAGTGCTGGATTTAATGATGGAATGAATAGTGAATCCAACTCTCAAACTAGCAATTCATCATATACCGCCGGATTTAACGCAGCAAGGGCAGTTAAGGATGTTGAAAATAACATTCAAAATAACGATAATAAACAATCATTAGATCCTGATAGTGCTAATCAAGCACTAGCTGGATATCAAGATGCTGCTGCTGCCGTTAAAGCAAATCCAACTTCACCTGCTTCAGCCGATTCCACTAAGGCAAAGAATGTAGCT
The DNA here is from genome assembly GCF_016861915.1 of Apilactobacillus nanyangensis. Taxonomy (GTDB): domain Bacteria; phylum Bacillota; class Bacilli; order Lactobacillales; family Lactobacillaceae; genus Apilactobacillus; species Apilactobacillus nanyangensis. Next base: position 33,887 of record NZ_BOLX01000001.1, read on the forward strand.
TACAATCGAGCATATACTGATGCTGTTGACAGATTGAAAAATCAATACCAGACTGGAGTTTCTCAGTTCACAAGTGGACAGAGTGTGCCAACACTATCCGGTAGTAAGTATGATAAAGATGAAATTAATCAAGGATTCAATGATGCTAGTGCTGGATTTAATGCTGCAATGAATAATAACTCCAACTACAGTCATCCAGCTGGAACTGCGCAAGATACAGGATATCAACTTGGACAAAAAGTCATTGATTCAATTAATTCAGCCAAGAACTTGAATAACTCAATAGCTACTACGGGTCAAGACGATTTAGATACTGCTATTAGCAAAGCAAGGGATACAGTTAAGTCAAATCCAATTATTTCACCAGATACTAGTTATCCAGAAGGTGTAATAACACCACTTGCTCAACAAGTTTACAAAGCGGCTGTTGATGCCTTTAAGGCTGATTATAACCAAGGGGTAAAAAATGTTACCCAGGGAACAACTAAACCAGCTGATGATGCACCTGATGATACCTTTATGGATAAAGGGCAAAACGATGCAAGTAAAACAATTAAGGCTGGATTTAATGGTAGTCAAATACCTACAGAACTATCTGATGTTTACCAAATGGGTATAGATGCTAAAAACGGTGTTAACGAAGCCAATAATGGACAATCAAAGAACACTGCAGAAAGTATCTCTACACAAAATGGTAATGATGCTGCACAACAAGCTATAAGCGATGCATCTAAGAATAAAACTACTTCTATGGATGGACAAAGTTTACTTTACGAACTTTCATACAATCAAGGAAAGAACATTAGTACAACTTTAACTACTAATGGTCAAAATGCATTCATTCAAGGTGATTCGAGACCTACTGGTAGTGATAGTGCTTCTCAATTGTCTCAATCTTCTTATGACGACGCTTTAGCTGGATATAATGCTTCTAAAAATAATAGCAAGGATCAAAAGAAAGCTAATGACTCTTCATATCAAGCTGGTGTTACCGCATATAACGACGCTCAAAAGGGTATCGAACTTGCAAACCAGCATCTTCAAACGGATTCAGTTCCAACCACTGATCCTAACAATAACAACAATCCACTTTCTACTTCAGAACAATTAGCTTATCAAGCTGTTATGGACGCGTACAAAGGAAATAACGAAAGTAATCCTGGTAACCCAATCTATGATGATGCATATAAGCAAGCGTTAAGTGATAAATCTAATGCAGCTAAACAAGGAGCGTTGAATGCACTAAACGCAAGTGATTCGCAATACACTCCTAATAAACTTCAAAATTCTGCTTATACTCAAGGGAAAACTGATGCTAATTCCGGTTACAGCGCTGCCAAGTCAGATGTTACTGGAACAGTTGATCCAAATAATGTGAACACTGGCATTAATCAAATTGATGCCCAAAACGGTGCTAAACTGGCTTTCCAAGATGCTTTAAATGGTAAGACTGATTCTAACGGTGCTCCATCAAATGCGAGTGATGTCTTTAAGGCAGCGTATAGTAAAGCTATGAGCGAAGCTAAAGGTTATATTAGTACCGGTATCGCTGATGCTAAGAAGAATTCAAACCCTAACCTTACTGGCAATGATGCTGAAAGTAAACTTACTCAAGCGGCATATGAAAACTTTATGAATGGTTATAATACCGAAAATAGTAATAAAGAAAGTAATTCAAGTTTAGACACGCAAAGCACAGTTCCTGGTTTCAAAGATGGTGTTTCTGCAGCAAATACAATGGAAACTGCAGTTTCAAATTATGAATTAACCGGTAAGACTAATGGTTCGGACCAAAATGGAAATTATCAACAAATCGCTGATGATGCTTATAACGATGGCGTTAATGGTAATACTAGTCACGAAGGTACAGATGTTCCTAGTGGGGATGAAGATGCACTTGCTAAGGCTGACGTTTACAGTAAGATTCAACAACAAGCTGCAAACAATGCTGCAATAGGTGCTAACACATTCTTGGCTGGAGGTAATAAAGATACTAATACCCCAGCAATTGCTGATACAGCTCAAGGTAGTGGATTTGACAATGCAAGCAGCGGATTTGCTGATGGAAACAAAGCTTCTGCGACTCCATCACAACCAAATAATCCAAGCTATATGACCGGATATAATGCTGGCCAAGCTGCATATCAAGTGGAACAAAACTTTGAAAGTGGTGCCAATAATTCACCATCTGATACTACAAGTTCTCAACAAGCTAACAGTGCATACAACCAAGCTATTTCGGACTTTAACACTAACCATGCTGCTAGTGATACTACTGCAAATGGCAATAAGGTTTACCAAACTGTTTACAAACACGCCATGGACCAATTGCAAACACAGTACTCTAACGGAATTAATGATTTTAATGCTGGTAAATCAAGTCCAGATGTGACTTCAATTAACCAATCTCCATCATCACAAGCTGCGAGAGCTACTGGTTTCAATGATGCTAATACTGAATTTACCAAAGTATTAACTCAGGGAGATGGCGTTAAGACCCAAAATCCAAATTCAGCTCAAAGTGTAGGTGCACAGTTAGCTGATAAGGTCTTGGGTAGAATTAACGACATCAATACCAATAATCAATCACCACAAACTACTGGTGATGGCAACTTAGATAACGCAATCAATGCTGCTAAGAATTCTGTGTTAAATAATCCAAATTCCACAGATACAAGTTATCCAGATGGTGTAGCCGGAAATAACATATATCAACAAGCATACAAACAAGCTGTTGATTCGTTTGAAGCACAATATGCAAAAGGGGTTAAATCAACTGTTGATCCTACAGATAATAGCGTAGACGTAAATCCATTTACTCAAAAGGGCCAAACTGATGCTGAAAATGCAATTACTGCAGGGTTTAACAATTCTGATAATACAAATTATCAAGCTCCTCAAGTTTTAGCTGATGCATATACATCAGGCCAACAAGCTAAGATGGGTATGACAAATGGTGAAAATGGCCAAAACGATCGATCAAGTTCAAACGCTTCATACTCTGATAAACAAGGTAATCAAGCAGCAATGGATGCAATTCAAAGTCGTCAAAATGGGCAAACTGATGATAATCCATCAAGCATTAGTAGTAAGCCAAAATCTTATCAACTTGCTTACAAGCAAGCAATGGATGACGCCAATGCAAGTGCTATTCAAGGTGCACAATCCTTATTTGCAAATAATAACCAAGACCCAACTAAGGGTGCTCAAGGCGGTTCATATCAAATTGCTAACCCAACTAATTCAACTGACAAGGCTAAAAACCGTGGATTGATTGAAGCGAGTCAAGCATTGTCTGATGCACAATTAAACTCAGCTGATAAGGATAGCCAATATGACCCAAGTACAGTTGCCGGAAAGGTTTACTTTGCAACTAAGATGGCATACAACAATGTTGACCCATCTGGAGTTACTGCATACAACCACAAGGTTGACGTAATCAATGATCCTGTTGCTAAGGCGGCTTATGCTGCTGCGCTAGCTAATGCACAAGCAATTGCAAAGAAAGCTGCTCAAGACTACGTCGGTGGGCAAGATAATAGTGCTGATTACAATGGCAATTCAATTGCTAAAACACTTTATCAAGATGCTCATGATGTTAATAAGACAGCATTTGACAATGGATTAAAAGACAATAATCCATCTGGTAAATACTCTAATAATTTTGATGATCCATCATTAACTTATTTAGCTGTACAAAATGCAATTAGTGATTATGTGAATAACAATAATCAAGCAAGTTCAACTGCTGCAAAGATTGGTGTTAATGATACTCATGGCGTTTACGATAAGGCTTATCAAAACGCATTAGCTAAGATTCAAGCTGCCGTAAATGCTGGTGTATCTGATTACGAAGCTGGAAAGACGATGGCTGATATTTCAGATTACGGTTCACCTGATGAATCTGCATTGGGACGAGTAGCTGAAACTGCTGCTCAACGTGCTAAGGCAGGACATGATGATGCATTAGCGGGAACTACTGCTCCTGAAAATGCTTCAATCACAAATGACCCATCATATTTAGCAGGTAGGCAATACGGACAACAAGCAGATGCTGGTTATAACACTGCTGTTAGTCAAGGAGCAGGTGCTCCTAAGACCAATGTGGGTCCAACTGACGATGCATATGATGGCGCAATTGCTGGATACAAACAAGCTTCTACTTCTGATGCTAAGAACATGATTAGTAATGATGATTTAGATAACTACATCAATACTAATATGGCGGATAAGTCGGTTGCTTACCGTGATGCATTTAAGAAGGCATACCAAGATGGTGTTGCTAAGGCCAAATCTGGATCAGATGCTGCATTAGTAGTTGATCCAACTTCTGACCCAGATAGTGGTAAATCAGGTGCAGCTCAAAAGGCTGAATCACAAGGTTATTCAGATGCTACCGATGCTTTCCTAGATAAACTACATGGTGTAAACGATACTGATTCAACTGCTAACACTCCTGCATCCGTTGCAGGTCGTGATAAGGCAACACAAATTTTGCAAGCAATTCAAGATACTGTAGATAACAGACCAAATACATCAAACACTGATCGTAGTTACCAACTTGGTTTGACAACTGCACAAGCAGCGATTAACAATGCTGTGACAGATGCCAAGGCTAAAAAATCAGTTCCTGCTAATCTGTATGATATTCCTGTTCCTGCTGGCTGTGACCCAACATCATATCGTGATGTATATGCGGCTGTCCTTGATGGATATAACAACGGTTATAACCAAAGAAGTGATCAACCAACTACACCAAATACTGACTATGATATTGCTTACAGCTATGCATTTAATAAAGGAAAAGCAAGTATTCCAACGGATACTTCAGCGCCAACTGATTTCTTGAATAGTCAACCAATGCCAAATATTACTGACCCTGTAGTTGTAAAAGCATACAAGCAACAATATGATGAAGCTCAAGATGGTTTCTATGATGCCTTATACAATAAGAATGAACAATCAACCAATCAATATTACCAAGCAAGTTACAAACTTGCTCAAGATGGTATTGCCGGTATGAGACTTGCATCTCAAGGAAATACTTATGAGCATCGTGATATTCTTAAGAATCAAAGTGCAGCTTTTGTAAATGGATACAATGGTTATCTAAAGGGAATTGAAGCTGCTAAGAGAACCCTTAAGAAAAACAAAAAGCTTTCTGCTAAAGATCTTTTGGGCAAAGATAAGCTTTATAGCTATACCTTTACAGAAGGATTAAAGCATGAAGTTAAGATTCAAAGAACATTTGGTATTAAGTATGGAACGAAGATGGCACTAAAACGCCATGCCATTCCAAAGGATATATATAGTCATCACTCCGAAAGTTATGCGCGCGCATATATTGCAACGTATAAGAAGGAAATGAGAAGACATATGCCAAGATATATCTACAATGTAGGTACTATCTTCACTCATACCCATGTTAAGTTCACACGTCATACAAGAATTAAGAAGTATGCTTATTCTGAAAGATATAATTCAACTGTCTTTAGAGTTGTGGGTGTTCAATATTACTTAAACCGTATTCCTAGATACCGTTTGAGCAATGGTGCAGTAGTAACGGCTAGTCAATCTGTACAAGGAGCATACTACAAGAAACACTTTAATAAGTATCGTATAATCAAGCCTACCGGGGCATTAGTCCATACAAGTAAGACTTTCCGTAAACATAACTATGTAAGAAAATTATATAGAGGAGAAGTCTTTAAGGTTAGAAAAGTTGTTAAATTCCACGGAATTACTCGTCTATATGTAGGTAAGAATGAATATGTAACTTCTAATAAGACGTTTGTTAAAGCTATTTTTAAATAGTTAAATAAAAAACACTGGAAATCTTCCAGTGCTTTTTTGTACATACTATAGAAATAATTATAAAAGTTAAGAAATTTTTAAGAAATTAAATAATGAGCCATTTATCTGAACAATAGAGTAGAATAGTGTTAAATTAAGATTAGAACAATTAGACACGCTGTATATTTATATTAAAAATCGTGACATTAAAGGGGCGATGTTTTATGCAATATAATAAAAATAAATTCACAAAATCTAATGATAAAAAACTTATGAAAAAGGTAAAGAAACAATGGGTAGTAGTGTCCATTGCAACTTTATCCGTTTTAGGTGTTTCAGCATATGGCATGAATAGTATTTCTGCCAAAGCTGCTGACAATCCTCAACAAGTGGCGCAATCATCTAATAATACTTCTAATAATTCAGGAGATCAGTCTGCCCAAAATCAGGCTAATTCTAATAATGATCAACAATCTGATGATAATCAATTGAGTTACCGCGATGGAGATAGTTCGTCATCAAGTACTGTTGATAATACAGATAACTCAGCGCAATTTAGCCAACAGATTAATCAAGGTGCTAATGATGCATATAATAAAAAAGGCGATAATTCAATTAATTATAGTGGCCAAGCAAAAGATTATTATCAAGCTGGATATGCTGGGGCTATTAGTGCAATAAATGCATACAATAATAATACTAATGGCCAAGGTACTGGTACGCAAGATTATACTTTTTACGGGAACACACCGGCTAAAGTGACAGGATATACTGGTGATAAGTCTAACGGTGCCAGTGGTAGCACAGGAGGCGTTGGCGGATCAAGTGTTGTTTCCACTGGCGGTGGCTCAGTTCCCACAACTGGTTCAACTGGATCCGATTTATCAGGGACGCCACAAGGGTATGGTACTTTGAGCAGTTCTGGACAAGGTGGAGCAGATGATCCACAATCAGCAAGTACTTCTTCCCAGAATTATCAAAACACTAAGATTAATAAACTTAACAGTGCTAATAACCATAGTGTTCAATTTACTAACGGAACGCAAATTAACGTTCCTACTGCAAATGATCCTGCAATCTTAAATGATCGAAAAAAATACGATCCATACGCAGGACTTCAATCTGCCTTTAATCAAGGGGTGGGTTATGCACTATCACAACAAGGAATGGCGGATGCTGAATCAGGAAAATGGCGAGGTGTTGGTACTGATGGATCCGGCATAACTTCCGATTTCTTTGCCCAAGGAGACTTACATCAATCAAAGAATCCATATGATTTGGCATATGTTGGAGCAACAGATGCGATTAGTAAGCAGTTCGACTATTTAAATAATTATAAAGGGCCAGTTGCACAATTATCTAGTTCTAGCTTAGGTTCAATCTATCTTAATGCATATAATGATGTTGCTAACCAAACTCAAAATGGAACTGCGTTTATTGCAAATAGTAATCAGTTCTATGCAGTAGGGATGGGTAGCACTAATTTCACCAATAAAGGAACACTCCCTGCAAGCATTACAACCATCAAATTTGTCAATGATGTTAATTTGGATGGAATTTATGGTGTGGGAGTATCTGGTACTTATAATGGAAATGGTAGTTTAACCATTGATGGGCAAAACCATATGGTGGATATGCATGGACTAAGTTACAGCATTACCAATGTTAATCAGTTAAAAGTACAAAACTTCCAAACAATTTATGGTAGTGATTATTATGGACCATTTATTAATGCACAATCCAATGCATCTATTCGTTATCGCAACATTAATTATGTTGGTTCTCAACTATTATCAGCATACGATAATGACGCATACTTCTCAGGTAATGTAAATGTGATTATTCCACAATCTAGTGATTACTATTTCTCTCCGTTTAATAATGGAACGGGGATATTTATTCAAGGTGGCGGTAATCAAGAAAATCTAGAAGTGAGGAATTTTATCTTAGAGCCATACAGTAATTATTTTGGTTCCACTGGTAACTCAGGTGGTACTAATATTGTTTCCACTGGTAATGTCACAATTGGACAAGGATCTAATATGACTTTATTACCTGCTGACGGTGGAGTTAGTTCTATTGACAGCGCTAATTTTGGAATTTACTTTAATGCTGTTGGTTCCAAATTAAACGTCAACAAGGATGCTACATTAAATATTATTCCAAGTAATCTATCATCTACTAAGTCGTTTTATGGAAGTGGTATTTATACCGCTGGACCAACGGCTATTAACGTTAATGGTGGGACGATTAATGTTGAAGTTAATGGGGTTCCAGGATATTATGCAGAAGCTTTAGATTTTAAGGGTAACACTAGTCTAAATATTTTGAACGGTGGATTAGTTCAGGTGAAGTTATCTAACTTAACATCATCATCTTACTATGGATTATTAACACAAGTTGGTGGCGGGAACCTTAACGTAGGAAATCGTGGTAACTTAGTTATCCAAATCACCGACAACTCAGGTATTAAGAACATACCAATCTATGGACAAGGTTTAATCGTTAATAATGTTGGGAATAGTCGTATTGTTTTAACTAAAAATGATAAAACATCTCAATTTAATAACAAGGACATTAAGGCATATACGGTTGCTGTTAATGGAACACCATACTATTACTTCAATCTTTCTAACGGATCTAATAAATTTACTTTTACCGATGCTAGTGGTAATAAAAATAGTGGAACGATAACGGGAAACACATTAGAAATTGATCCAATTCCATCAATAACATTTGCAGGGCCTATTTCTCGTACACAGAACTCTGATGGAACTTCCACCATCAATGCTTATGCAAGGATAACAAAGTATTCACCATCAGTTGGTCCAGTCCATGTGGGCGTCTACAGTGGTAATGGCACTAGCATTTCTGATATGCAATTACTAAATAATCAAAGTACCAATACAACGACTACCAATCAAAATCAAACGGTTGACCCTAACAGTTATACTACTACCCAATCAATTAATTCTAATTACCAAGATGGACAAATTATTCCCATCTCATTTAACTTACCCGCAAATGCTTCCAATGGATATGGATTACGTCTAACCTATGGATTAAGTACTGTCAATATGGTTAGTGATGGTAATAGTTATGTAGGTAGTGTTGAAGGATATTCCGGTAGCAATGGTGTAATTAAAGCTGATAAAAATGGAACTTTCGTCACTGATAATGGTAGTGTAGGTACAGCTAATCAAGGAATCGTTGATGGTATTACGGATGCCTTAAACGGTAATAATGCTGCGAAAGCACTGCAAACATTCAATGTTCAAACCAGTTCTGATTATTTAAGTGGGTATCAAGGTGCTCAAGCTGGTTATGCTGCTTATGATAAAACACAACCAGACCAAGATTATACGCAATTAGCAGCTTATAATAATTCTGATAACCCTGGAGCATTTATTAGAGGATATCAAGAAGCTTCCTATCAAGCTGGATTATATGATGCTAAGTATAATCGTAATAATAATGCGCAAAATGCTAGCTATCAAGAGGCGCAAACGGAATATACTAATGCATATAATGCATCCTTTAATTCTCTAGGCCAAAGTGCGCAAAATATTATTGCTAATAATAGTCTAGTTACAAGTAACTATGACGGAATGACTGCTGCAGCAACTTATGCTGGAATCTCAGATGGTCAAGGGGTAGCAGCTTTCTTTGCTGACGAAAAACAAGGTAGTAATATTTCATCCGGCAACTTTAATGGAACTAACTGGAATAATATTCAAAACGATCCTAATCAAGTTGCTGCATATAATGCTGCGGCGGTCGGATTTAACAATGCGATTAATTTATTGGATCCATTAGGAAATAATCCAGATAGCAGTGCTAATCGAACTGAACAAGAAGCCTTCTTATACGGAAAGTCATTAGTAAATGGAGCACTTTCACAAACTCTTCCAACCCAAACTAGTTCTGCAATCCCTAACCTAGCTGCGGGACAATTAGGCTGGAAAGCAGAACAGGCCGGATATCAAGCAGTGCAACAAGCAGTTGCACAAGCATTTAAACAACAACAAAATATTAGCAATATTACGGAAGCTAATTACAATGATCCTAGCCAACTTAATAGTGACAATTTTCAAGGCGATGTTACTATCTATAAGCAAGCTAAATATGGTGCATATCAAGCACTAAAGAAAAACTCTCAAGCAGGATTAAATCAAGTCCAACTAGCGGGATATATGAGTACCATTATTCCTTTAGCTACCCAACAAGGAATTTATGATTTTCAACATGGGACTAGTACCGCAAGTTTAGGTTCATTATGGGATCAGTACTATGGACAATCATATAATAATGCCCAAGTAGCTTTTAATAAAGGTCAACAAGATGGATTATCAGCGGTGCAAGCTAATAACCAAACTAGTAACCAAGGTAGTTCAACAATAGCTAATGCAAGTGGTGAATCGTCATCATACTTGATTGGATATCAAGGAGCAGTAGATGGATATCAAGCTGGATTAGTTGGTAACAACCAACCTGCTGCCGGGACCACTTCTGCTTACCAAAATGCATATCAATACGGAATGAGTCCAGCCCGTAGAGTAACTGGGGCTAATGACTATGTGAAAGTAGGTAAAGCTAAAGCTTCTGATGATAGCTACACCAGCGGGTATAATGCTGCTAATCAAGGTTACAATGATGGTTATACTGCATACAATAGTATTACTAATCCTAATCCTAGCACCAATAGTACTGATTCTGCTTACGTAATCGGATACAACTATGGGGTGCAAAATGCTAAAGATGCCCAAGGATTCTTGGATGGGGCTAATGCCTATGTTAACAATGCGGTTAACGGGGTTACAACCAATGGTACTGCTAAATATCAATCTAACTATGCCGCCGGATTTAATGCTGCAGCTAATGGAGTATCGAATGGTTTTAGAGGTTCCAAACCACAAAGCCTTGATACAACCGTAAGAAATACTAATGGAGCTGCTGCCATTGGATATTTAGCATTTTTTGGTAGTCAAAATAGTGTTTTAGCAGCTATGAATGCACAAGATTTAAGTGCACAAAATATTAGTGTTAGTTCCAATTATGCAACACCGTTTAATGTTGCAATTGATGTCTTCAATAGTCAAAAAGCAGCTTTGCAAAAAACTAGTTATACCTCAACTTATAATACTAGTGCACCATTATATACAATAGTTAATTTCTTTGTGAAAAATCAGATTGTGCCATTGTACAATAAAGGAATTAATGCATTCTTAAAAGGCGAAGAAAGATCAAATAGACCATTTGCAGCAGCTGGTTATGATGATGCTCAAGCTGGATTTAATCAAACTGCGGGAGTTCCAACAACTTCTGCTGGATATCAAGCTGGATTAAAACAATATCAAGACATGCAGAATGGTATTACAGCTGCGATGAGTGATGCTACAGCGGCCACTCAACAAACAGTATCTGCCAACACTACTGGTAAATCAACTGACTATATTGATGCCTACCAAGCTACAATTGCAGGTTACAATGATGGTACTTTAGGTAGTAAAACAGATTTGACTACAAAAACTAAGGTGTACAAATTAGCTTATCAATCAGCATTAACTAAAGGACAATCACAATCATCTCAAGTCCAAAAAGATTTTGTATATGGAAATATTCAAGATGTGTCTGAATCGGATAAAGGAGCTGACAAGTTAAGCTATCAATCAGCAATTAAATCCATATATGCAGGTTTAACCAATGGATTACAGTCAACGAATACAAATACCGATAATCAATATGCATTTGGTGAATCTTTAGCATTACAAATTAATAATAAATCCTCCCAAGTGGACGTCACTAAGGATCAACATACTAACAATAGTACTAGCAATGATTTAACTACCTATGTCAATAATGATATTCAAAATGCACTAGTGGACTCGCATAATGATGTCTTTACTGGTGATGGTAAATCTAAGGATAGATCAGATGCACAAGGTACCATTTATCAAATTCTATATACGCAATTGTATACTTCTTTGCAATCATCATATGAGAAAGGAATTGAAGATTTTAAGAAACAAGCTACCTATACTGGAAACTTCTCATACAATCAATCTCCAGAATATAGTTTGGGATATTTAAATGCTGCTAAAGGATTTGAAATTGCCTTAACTGGCGATGATAGTCAAACCAAAGCTGCTGACTTTAGTACCTATTACAATGTTCAAGGACCTGCATATCAAGCAGGTTACAAATCAGGACAAAAATATGCAGCTGAATATAGCAACGCTATTAATAAACAATCATCTACTTCAGATGATGTGATTAAAGCAGTTAATGATGTGTTAAGTAGTATTAAGAATTCTGGAACAGCTGTAGATCCAGCTAATTCGCAAACCCCATTATACAAAAAGGTTTACTATGTTGCGGCTCAAAACATGATGAAAGCATACATTAGTGGCTCCAATCAATTTGTTAATGGTGGAACTAAAGTAGATGCTAATAACGCTAATAATGTTTATGGGGACGCTTTTTCAACAGGTTGGCAAGATGCTAAGGACGGTTTATTACATGCTTTTATTAAATCTAATACTGCACCTAATGGTGCTGCTCAAGCTAAAGGATACACTTATGGACAAAGCATCTATGCTGGTGCAATGGCAACCAGTCAACCTGCTGATGTTAATTCCATAGCATATAAAGGTTATGTTGCAGTTCAAGCAGCTCTGGCTCAAGCTAAAAGTGATTATGAACACCAAAATAAAGTTGATATTAATAACATATCCATCCCATCTGGATTGGATAATGGTCAACAAGAAGCTTTCAAAGCTTTCTATATTGGTGCTTATTACGCATACACTAAAAATGATGGTGATGCGCTACCTAGTGACATGAATAATGACTTGAGTCAACGTGCTCGTCAAATTGCTAAGACTTCTGATCAAGCTTTCAATGGGTCACAAGCCTTTATTTATAATCGAGCTGATCCACAAAACAATGCCCAATTTACGACCGGATATAATTTAGCCAAAGATGGCTATGAAGACGGTCTTATTAATGGTGCCAATAATAAAGATCAGTTAACTAATGGAAAATCAACGTATTATATCAGTGGATTTAATGCTGGAATGAATTATCATGATAGCTATGTAAAGGCTGCTAATAGTCAGCCCACAGATAGTACACAAACGTATGCGGGAGCTAGCGATGCGTTTTCAGCATACATGAATGCAACTACGGATACTCAAAGAAATTCTTTAACTGATAAAGTTTTAGGTGGTAATGATAATGGTGAATATGTAAATGCTTATAATACTGCCTTAAGACAATCTCGCGATTCAACTACTCAAGGTGCCAATGATTTTATTAGCGGGCAAGGACATGCTAAATTAGCGTTTAGTAATCCACAAGTTATTTATGATCGTGCATATGCTGCAGCCCAAAAAGGTTTCCAAGCAGGGTTAGCTAATAGTTCGGATACAAGTAGTGATGCAAGTGAATCTGCTGGAATTAATACCGCTAAAGTATATTCAGCGGGGTACAACCAAGCTTTATCAGATGCCAATAGTGGTACCACTAATCCTAATGCTCATCCAGAGTTAGTAGGATATAAAGATACGATTCAAGCTTTACAAGACGTACAAAGCGGTCAAGTAAGTACAACTAATAATTCACCAATTTATGCGATTGTAACTGCGCAAAAACTAGGGATGAATGATGCGTTAGCTAAATTGAATAAGTCAACTAGCAACGCTACTACGCTTGGAGATAACGATCAAGTTAATAACGCACAATCACTTAGTGACGTCTCATATAAGACTGGTTACAATGCGGTGATTGAAGGATATCTTGATGGAGTTTCCAGCACTGCCGGTAGTTCGGAACGTTATAATGCATCTCCTAATAACAATAATCCAGCATATCAATATGGTTACGTTTTAGGTAATGTCATTGGTAGAAAGGAAATTGGAGCTACTGATTTCTTATCTGGTAAAAATAATGGAGTGCCAACGGATGCTAACTACACTACTGGATATACTGATGCCAATACAGGATACGATGATGGTATTGCTAACAATACCAAGTCATTAACATCTAAAGAATATAATCGTGGATATGACGCAGGACAAGCTGCTCGTAGTGATTACCAGGCAGCAGAAAGTAAACCTGTTCCTAGTGCCAATGATTCTAATTCTGATACGTATAAAGGGGTTGCTGATGCCATTGCAGCTGCTAAGCAGGCTGGTAAGGTTACCCCCATCGTAGTGGATGCTTCTCATAGTGCTGCTTATGTTATGGCTTATAACAAAGCTGGAGCAGATGCAACTACTGCTAGTCAAGCAGGGCTAGCTGCTTTTAATAGTGGTCAAATTGCTAATCCAGCCAGTCAAACAACTACCGCAAATCAAGCGGTTTACAACCAAGCTTATAACGACGCAACTAATGGATTTAAACAAGGTCTTAACCCTAACAACACTAAAGAACCTATAGCCATCAATGAAAAGGTTGGCTTTGATCAGGCTAAATCGGTTGCTAAGGGATACCAAGATGCCATGAATGACTTTTTGGCAGGACAAAATGATCCGAATGCACATTCCGATGAACCTGGATACAGTGATACAATGCAGGCATTGTTAAACGCCCAATCAAATACTAAGAATGCAACGAACAATTCACCTTTATATGCTGTGGTTTACTCACAAGCAGTTGGTGCCAATGATGGGTTAACTGCTGTAAAGAGCGACCCAAGTACGTCGAATACTACGACTGTACCTGATAGTCGTCAATCCACAGTTAATGCCAACGTTTATCAATCTGGTTATCAAGGTGCTGTTGGTGGTTACAAAGATGGTTCTGCAAGTACGCATGGAATTTCGACTAATAAAGATACAAACCAATCAGGTAATCAAATTTATCAAAATGCATATACACAAGGTAATTATGCTGGACGGCAACAAGCAGGTGCCAATGATTACACCAAGGGAACCGTTGATGATGGTGTAAAGAAATCCGATAACAATTATGCGACGGGGGTATCCAATGCTGCGGATGGTTTTGCAGATGGTAAACAAATTGGTCAAACTACCGCAACCCCAACGCCAACTAATAATGATAAAACTTATATCACTGGTTTTGATCAAGGGGTGGCTACTGCTACTGGTTCCAAACAAGCCGTTCAATCAGAATCTAGTGATGCAAATAACTTGAGTGGGGATGCCCAAAATGCCTACTACGGAACTAAGGATGGATACTTAGCTGGAGCTAATTCCGGCGCCACAATCACCTCATTGCCATCAGATAACCAAAAAGTAGACAAAGTTTCTAATGCTTACACCAGTGCATATCAAGATGCCTATAACGATGCCCAATCAAAGGCTAACTTAGGTGCACAGAATGCTTATGTTAATACTAAAGTATCTGATTATGCTAACTGGAATCCACAACAACAAATTGCCTATGACCAAGGGGTTCATAATGCTAATAGTGGATATAATGAGGCTGCTGGCAATATTAATGCTAATAGTGCCACTTCTGCAACTAACAATGCACAAGATGCATTTAATGGTGCTAAGTTAGGTTTTAGTGATGGGACTACTGGTCAAACTACCAATGTTTCCAATTCATCACTAGATTATCAAGTTGCGTATGTGAAAGCCAAACAAGCAGCGGCTAATGCTGCAGCTCAAGGAGTAACTAACTTCGAAGCTAACGCTGGAGATACTACGCATGGGGCAACCGATGCACTGGGTAACGCGCAAAGTCATGGTTTTCAAACTGCTAATGCTGGGTACACAGCGGCTAAAAATAATCAGATTGATAAAAATAATACAGACCCATCATATTTGGCCGGTGTTACTTTAGCTAATAATGTTCAAAATGGAGCTATAGATGCTACCAATAATCCATCAATCAGCAATTATCAAAATGGTGATTTAGCGCAACAAGTAGCATATGCGGCTACGGTTGCCGGATACATTGATGGAGCTAACGGGACAGCTGATAGAGCTACTCCTACGGGTACTAACGCAAGCCAGTCTAGAGCATACTTAGATGCTTATGCAGCCGCTAAACAAAACGGTATTAATCAAGCGTCTCAAGGGGCTCAAGCATATATTAATAATACGACGATTAATGAAGGTATTGATGCCAACAGCGTTGCTGAAAAAACTGGTTTTAATAATGCCAAAGCTGGATTTGCTGAAGGTTTATCTGGTAATGACAATAGTCAAAATCAAAGTTATCAGATTGGATACAAATCAGCTCAATCAGCTAAAGCTGGTTTAATCGACATTGAGAGTGGTAATAATACTCAACAAGCAACCGTTAGTGATTCCAACGCTTACAGTGTAGCTCGTAAGGCATATCAAGACGCTTTTGCTGCACTTCAAAAGAACCCTGACGATATTAGTCAAACGGCTACCAATAATACCCTTGCATACCAATATGCTTTTAATCAAGCTAAACAAGATCTTAATGACCAATATGAAGCTGGTAAGCAACAATTTATTAATCAATATGTAAATGGACAAGCTAGTGCTAATACCGACAATGCTAAGAGCATTCAATCACAAGCACTATTGAACCAAGGGTTTCAAGATGCATTAGTAGCATTCAATGAGGCAATGCGAGGGTCTAATAAATCTTCTAAGAGTACCACTGCAGCCCAAGCTGGATTTACGGAGGGACAATTAGCATACAAAGCAGTCCAACAAGTTACTGGCGGTCAAACTACTGCCGATAGTAACTCGGATGGATACTATCAAAAAGCGTTCTCAGCTGCTCAAGATGCGCTTAGTGCCTTCACTAAGAATCCGGATACTAATAATTCGGTTGACACAAGTAATCCAAATGCAGGCAATCCTGCTTATACCGCTGCCTATACTGCTGCTATCTACCAATTAAGAGCTAATTACAATCGCGGAGTCCAACAATACTTATCTGGTAAGAATTTACCGGGTGATGCGACTTCATCATTTGTGGCTGGATATAACGACGCGTTAAATGGATTCCAAAGCGTGATAAACGGGTCTGGAACTCCAGATACGAATGCGTATGGTTATATTACTTCTGGTGCCAATCAAGGTAAGATAGCTGGACAAAGTGCTTTATCTGGATACAATGCTGGAATGATTGGCAATACAGCCACCACTAATGATTCGGTCCAAAACGATGCTAACTTAGGGACTACAGCTGGTTACAAAGATGCTTTGTCAAGTAGCAAACAATCTGATAATCAATTGGCAGGGATGTCACTAGCTTATCGTGAAGCTTATAAAAAAGCTTATAATGATGTGAAAACAGCAGCGGATACAGGTGCTACCAACTTTGTTAATGGTAAACAAGTTGATAAGACTAATCCTGAATATAACAGAATTATACAAGGATATAATTTTGCTCAAAATGGATTTAACTATGCACAAAGTAATCCAAATACGACTGCTGATCAATTAAGTGCAGATCAACAAAACAATCCTTCATTTATGCGTGGGTTCTACGCATATGTAAATGCAATGCAAGGATTCCATGATGCTCAAACTGCTACTAGCACTTCAGCTGCTTATAACCCCACATATCGTGAACAACAACGAGGTTATAATGGTGCGATGGCTGGTTATGCAGATGGAGAAAATGGTAATGGAGTAAGTAATAATTCAGGAGCTACTCCAGCATATGATGCAGCATACGCATTGGCTTACCAAGATGGAAAAGCCAAGGCTTCTTTAGGTGCGGCAGATGCTAATGGTAATACACCGGCTCAAAACATTGCTAACTACAATGCTCGTCAGTTAGATGCATATCACGCAGGTCAAACTAATGCGAATAATGCATATGCTCAAGCTAAAAGTAACGTCACCATCAGTAATCCTTATGCTTCCGGAACTGATGCTTATGATACCTTCAACGGAGCCCAAGCTGGATTTATTACAGGATTTACAGGTAATGGATCAATTCCTTCTGGTAGTAATTTGGTATATACATCTGCATACAATAAAGCGTTAGCAGAGGCGAAGCAAAACGTTACAATTGGTATTAACGATTTCGCCCAAAATAATGATGACTCTGGTAAATCAAACGCTGTAGATGCCACTAATCAAGCAATCTATAATGGATATAACCAAGCTAGTGACGGATACACTTCCCAGTTAAATGGAACCGTGGACACAAATAATAATAATTCTGCATACAAAACTGGAATTCAAATGGCTATAGATGAACAAAATGGTTTAAATGCAGCTATTACTAATGCCAATCAAACACCTACTGGTAGTGCATCATTTATCTCAGCATTTCATGCCACTGTAGCTGGATATAGTGATGGAAAGAATGGAAGCAATAATCAACAAAATCCGACTGGTAATGATCAAAGTCAATCACGTGTTTACCGTGATGCATATGCAGAAGCTCTATCAAATGCCCAATTCAATGCTAATGCAGGTGCAATTGCCTTTACTGGCAATACAGGTCAACCGGCAAGTGGATCAGATCAAAATTCTCAAGCACAACAGTTTGGATACAATCAAGCTAAACTCGGTCATGATGATTTTGTGAGTGGAAAAACACAAACTCAATCTACAGTCCCAGCGTATGTTATTGGCTACAATGCTGCTAAGTCCGCTAAAGCTGGTTTAACTGATGCCCAAAATGGGAATAATAATGGTCAAGCCACGGCATCAGATGCAGTAGCTTATGGAAATGCCCAAGTGGCATATAACGATGCCTTTTTAGCATTGCAGAACAATCCAGATGATACCAATACAACTCCATCAACTTCTAAATCAGTTGCTTATAATGATTCATATGCAGCAGCTAAGACATACTTGAGAGGTCAATACCAATCAGGTTATCAACAATTTATCACTGATTATGCTAATGGTGCTACTCAAGCGGATGTAACTAACGTTACTTCTAGTCAAGCACAAACATTGTTTGCTAATGGATTTAGTGATGCTGTTGCTGGATATAATGAAGCAATTGCTGCCAACAATGTTAATGCAACCGCAAATTCGTCTGATAATTCTGGTAAACAAGCGGGATTTGCTGAGGGACGCCAAGTAGTTAAAGGAGCTAACCAAATAGCGACAGGACAATCAGTCGATGCTAATAATAATGATCCTATCTATCAAAAAGCGGTTGAAGCTGCTCAAACTGCTAAGACTGATTTCAAATCGAATCCAGATATTTCAGATAATGTTACTTCCACGGACAATAACTTCTCCAGTGCACCATATGTAAATGCATTTAAATTAACCATTGACCAAATGAGGGTTAATTACCAAAGTGGGTATCAACAATATCTATCTAATACGGCATCTATCGCTAATGCGACTGATGAATATAAAGCAGGGGTTGCTGATGCCACTAATGGATACCAAGCTGCCATGAGTGGACAACCATCATCAGGACAAACTTCAGGATACCTGGCTGGATTTAATCAAGGTAAACAAGCTTATGTTGGGTATACACATGCATTGAATAATGAATCCAACACCAATAGTGCGGGTGTACATCAAGATAATGCTTATACAGGTGCTAAAGCTGGAATCGCAGATGCAACAAATGCCGGTGGTCAAATTAAGAATGACAGTCAATTAAATGGTCAATCTTTTGATTACATTCAAGCATATAAACAAGCAGTATATGCAACACAAAATTCACGTTCTACAGGTGCGAATGATTACCTAACTGGTAAAGATAAACCAGAGGGAAACACAGCGATTATAACCTCACAACAAAGTGGATATGCTGATGCAGAAGCTGGATATGCAGCTGCTACGCAAAACAATGAGCCTTCAAATGATCAAAAAGCTAATAAAGAATTTATGGCTGGATTTAATTCATATAAAGATAGTATGACAGGCTTTGATGTCTACCAGGCTGGGAAACAATTGGATTCAAATATTAGTGTCAGTCAACAGGATGCCTTTGCTGGAGCACAAGCGGGTTATCAAGCGGGTGCAAACTATCAAAAGGTCGATTTAAGCGGCAAATCACCAGCATATGTAACGGCATTTAACAAGGCAGTTGAAGATGCGAAAAAGTATGCATCATACGGTGCTGCTGAACAATTAGGTGCGACTGCTGTTAACCAGGATGGTTGGACTGAACCACAAAAGGCAGCTTATGCTGCTGGTAAGCAAAATGCCCAAAGTGGTTATGATCAAATCAAATCTAATGTCAGTGCAACTAACAATAATACCAACCCATCAGATGCTTATGATGCCTTCGCGGGTGCTCAAGCTGGTTTCAAAGATGGAACTACTGGTGGTAAACCAATTGATTTAACTGATAAATCAGCTGTCTTTGTTGCGGCTTATCATAAAGCACAATCAGAAGCTCAAGCAGCGGTTAAACAAGGACAGGCATTATTCCAAAGCTCCGGAGTTAACACCACCGTTTCAGGTAAAGATGCATTGAGTGTGGCAACTAATAATGCCTTTACTCAAATGAAGGCAGGATTTGATTACTACAATACTCATAAGCAAGATGATAATAGTAATCAAGATCAGTCATACCAAGCTGGAATTCAGATGGCTAAAGATGTCGCACAAGGAATTGCGGATGCACAGACTAACGCTAATAACCCTGATTATACTGGGTCAGCAGCTCAAGTAGCTGCTTATAAAGCAGCGGTTGCTGGATATTCTGCATCTGTTAACGGGTACAGTGATGGATCACACAATGTGAATACCAACAGTACACCACCTGATAAGACGCAGGCAACGGCTTATAATTATGTCTATGCATTATCATGGACTAGTGGTCAAAGCGATGCCTTATTAGGTGCTAAAGATTATGAAGATGGTAAAAACAATGATTATGACCAAGGGGTATCTGGACGCGCTAAAGCAGTCGGTTATGGAGATGCTAAACGCGGACATGATGATGTTGTTAATAAAAAGCCAGCTACTGGTAATTTAACAGATTCTTACAAATTAGGTCGTGACACTACTCAAACCGCGCAAAATGCTTTAGCAGATGCAGTTAAGGGAGTTAATAATACTCCTAATAATGAATTCTCTGGAGCATATCAAGATGTGCAAAATACCTACCATGCGGCTGCTCAAGCTATTTTATCTAATCCGGATCATCCAGCTACAGTAGCCAACGGGCAATCAGTACCATATCAAGATGCTTATCAATCAGCAATTAATTTATTGACCACGCAATATCAAAATGGTCGAGATCAATTTGCTAGTCAATACGCAACTGGTAATGGGGTTGATACGAGTTCAGTACCTTCTAATGATGCAATCAGTGTTCTTAAATTAGGTTATCAAGATGCTTTGACTGGTTACCAAGAGGCAATCAACGCCAATAGTCTTAGTGCACAAGCTAATAGTAGTGATAATCAAGCTAAAAAAGCAGGATTCGCTCAAGGATTGATTGTTCTTCAAGCTGCCCAAAATGTTGCCAACGGTGAAGTTCAGCAATCACAAACTGGTCCAATGTATACAGAAGCTTTTGCTGCTGCAATCCAAGCGGTACAGGATATGCACAATAATCCACAAACTTCTGATGAAGTGAATAATAGTAATCAGGTATACAAAGACGCATATAAGTTTGCTATTCATGCGATTCAAATACATTATGACCAAGGGGCTCAAGATTTCTTGAATAACGTAGGTCACCCAAGTGGCAATACGCAGGCAGATATTGATGGATATGGTAATGCCTTGACTGCCTATACCCAAGCTGTAAGTGGTCAATCTACATCTAGCTTAACCGATTCGCAAAGTCAAAAAGCCTTTAAGATTGGTCAAGATGTAGTTAATGGAGTTCAATTGGCAATTGCCAAAGAGAATTTTCCTCAAAACGTAAGTTCAGCTGAACAAGATGCTTATAATGCTACACAAAAAGCATACAGTGATGCTAATCAGAACCAAACTACTTCCAACGCTCAAGGTAGTTTGGCTTATACGACGGCATATAACTATGCATTGACAAGAGCTAACAATGATCGTAATGATGGTGCACAGAGTTATGTTAATAATAATGCGTACACAGATTCTGCTAAAACTTTAGATGCGGATGCTCACAATGACGGTGCTCAAAAGGCAAAAAAAGGAATTGAAGACCAACAAGGTAATAAATCTACTAATGGAAATACTGATACGGCATACCTAATTGGTTATAACTCTGTTTCCGGAGCGACTGATGGTTCTAACGATGCCAAAAAAGGAAATTCACAAAGAACTGACTTTACTGATAAAAGCCAAGAGTACGTTGATGGGTACAATGGTGGATTTAAAGGAACTCAAGCGGGTTATGCTGATGGGAAAAATGACACTGCGTTTGCTATGCTAGATGGTCAGACTCAAGCATACAAAGATGCATATAAGAATGCTTACAATGATGGAAAGAAATATGCTAATGCAGGGGCTGTCGATTCAATGAACGGCTCACAAACACCTTCTATTACGATTCCTAATGATAATCAATTAGCGAAAACTGCTTATGATAAAGGAAAATCTAATGCAAATGATGCTTATCAATATGCTCATGATAATGTTGATAATTCTAATAAATATACTGATGGAACAGATGCTTATGATACCTTTAATGGTGCACGAGCAGGATTCGCTGCTGGTAAAAGTGGACAATCCAGTGTTACCACATCAGGAACGGCATTGTATCAAGCCGCTTATAATAAAGCTCGACAAGTAGCCGCTCGAGCAACTATTAATGGAATCATTTCCTTCCAATCATCAAGCTTGAACCAAGATGCTACTAGCTATACGCAAGCAAATGGCAAAAAGGATGTTGAAAATGATGCTTTTGCTAATGCATATAGGCAAACTAAAAAAGGTTTTACCGATCAGATGGCTAGTTCATCAGATTTATCGTTGTCAAACACTTCGGATTCTTCATACAACGCTGGAATTAGAATGGCGAAGAATCTACAATTAGGAACTTTAGATGCTTCTAATAATCCATCTCGTGATAATTATCCAGGTACATCTACTCAAGTAGCGGCATACTATGGAACTCGTGATGGATACTATGATGGTAGTCATTTCAATTCCAACAGAACTATGGATACCGCTTTGGCTAGTCAAACGTATGCATATCAATATGCATATCAAAAAGCTAAATCATTAGGACCTACTAGTGCCTTAAATGGAGCAAATGCTTATATTCAGGCTGACGCTATTAATACGGGGGTATCTGCCGATGCATTAGCACAACAACAAGGTTATAGTGATGCCCAAGCTGGTCATGATGCATTTAATTCTGGTAATTCGACCATACCTAATTCAAATAGTCAATCTGCAGCATACATCGCTGGATACAATGCAGCTAAAGATGCGCAAACAGGGGCAACTACTTTTAATCAATTAACTAGTGATAAAGTTTCCAATTCCGTATCAGATACGACCCCAAGGGCCTCATCCAATCAAATAGATGGATTTAATGGTGCAAGGGATGGTTATTTAGCCGGAATCGCAAGACAAACTCCACTGATTTTTGATACTAGTTCTAGTCAATCTAGAGCATATCAAGAACAATACAATGCTGGATATAATGCTGCTAGAACAGCTGCGCAAAGTGGTGCCATTGCTTGGTTAAATTCATCATCAGTTACGCAAACTGATTGGAACCAAGCACAAAAGAATGCATTTGCTTATGGACAACAAATTGCCCAAAGTGCTTATAATGATGCCCAAAGTAATGGTTCCGTGGTTAATGGTACTATCACTAATAATGATAGTAACTACACAACTATCAATGACGCTCAGGATGCATATCAAGGTGCAGCAGCTGGATTTATTGATGGAAAACTAGGCAATAATAATTCGCCAAGTAATACTTCTACCCGCCCAGTATATTGGGCTGCATATCAAAAAGCCCAAGAGGCTGCATCTAATGCTGCTCAAGTAGGAGTAGCTAATTTTGCCAAAGGTGATGCAGCTAGTGAAACTGCTAATCAAACTGATCAATTATCAGTAGCACAAAATTATGGTTTTGCCCAAGCTCGAGCTGGTTATAATGATCGTATCGGTGGAACTACAACTGAGAATTCTAATAATAATTCTTACGTGACCGGTTTTAACATGGCAAATGATGAAATTAATGCGATTAATGACGCCACAACTGCTAATACTAGCAAACCTAGCCACACCAGTACGATTTATAATCAAGCTACTTATGATGCTGCATATCAGGCTACAGTTAATGGATATACTGACGGTAGTCAATCAGTTACCACTAATCAACAATCAACCGTTGCAAGTCAATCCTTGGTCTACACCGATGCCTATGCTAAGGCTAAGTTACTTGGTAATTGGGCTGCCAGAGGTGGTGCCATGAAATTTAGCAACAATAATGGCAGTGGCGATACATCCGGCCAAGATGTTAATTCTAAAGCGTTCCATCAAGGATATATTGATGCCCAAAGTGCTTATACTAATGCGTTTAACGACTATACCAGCACGCAAGGCAATGGTCAGGATAATAAGACCCAAGCCTATAATGGTTATGCAGATGCAATTAAAGATGTTGTAGCTGGCAATGTATCTAAACAATTAAGTAATATTTCTGTTTACAATGCGGCTTATATTCGTGCCTTCACTGATGCCCAAGTCATCACTAGAAACGGTGCTGCCGATTACTTTGCTACTAAGAAAAATCAAAGTACTAAATCTAATACAGATTTATACAATAAAGGATATACTGACGCTACCAACGCCTATGCAGCTGCAGTAACTAGTCCTATTAGTGAACCACCAACCTATATAGCAGGAAGTAATGCTGATATTGTTTATTCCGGTGCTGCTTTAGCATTTAATGAAGTGGCGGTAAATAACACCGATATTGGAACAAATGGTAATACTAATCCAATCTATAATGCTGCTTACCAAAAGGCGTTAAATGAAGGTAATAGTTATGCTAATCAAGGTGCGATCGAATTTGGACATTTGAAGTCTCTAACTGACGCAGTTAGTGGATATTCGAACCAAATCGGTTACTCCGTTTCGATTGCCATTGGATATATTAATGCGCAATCCGCATACACTGAAGCGCAAACTAATAACGCTGATGTTCACAATAGTAATTCTTCATATGATCAAGCATATCAAGGAGCAGTTGCTGCCTTTAACGATGTAATTAATAACACCGATAAGGGTTCTGATGGTCAAAGTGATGTATTTAAGGCGATGTACAGTCGAGCATTAAGTCATGGTAAGGCATTAGCTAAACGTGGTGCGGTAGCTTTTGGTAATGGTAAAGATAGATCCAAAACCACTGATACGAATGCAGCTATGTACAATCGTGGATATGATGATGCTTCGAATGCATTTAATGCTGCTCAAGTGAATCCAAGCCAAACTCAACAAAATGGTGATACTGCAGGTAGAAACCAAAGTAATTACAATAATGCATACCTTGGTGCTGCTAATGCATTCAATGATGTTGCTACTGGAACCAACACAAATGTGAAAGCGGTTGATAGTACTGTTTATCAAGCTGTTTATGCTAAGGCACATGCTGTCGCACAAACCAATGCAGAAAATGGTGCTACCGTAGCAATGCAATTAATGCCTAACAAAGATCAAGGTTTATCTGAATTAACTGGACAAGCAGCTAAGAATGATTTCAGCCGTGGTTTCTCTGATGCAACAATCGGATATAAAGCAGCACAAACCAATATTGCTGATTCAGCAAGTCATGGAACTACTTCTAATTTAGATAGTGCTTACCGTGGAGCAGCTGCCGCGTTTAAGGATGTAATGAATAATACATTATACGCAGGACAAAAAGCAGATAGTAGTTCTGTTTACCAAGCTGCTTACACAAAGGCGTTGGCTGAGGCACGTATGATTGCTAATAAAGCAGCTGCTGACTACTCCAATAATAAGGATGACACCGATACACAAACTTATGATGCTGCAACTAAGGCGTATACAGTGGGTCGTAGTGATGCAATTAAGGGTTACCAAGCTGCTCTAGCTAACCCAAGTGATAAAACTTATACTAGTGAGTCTAATAAAGACGAGGTCTTTAGAGGAACCGTAGATGGTTATAATGCAGTGGTAAATCATAAGACTAGTGATGCAGGTAAAAATGTGAACGATACAAATCAAGCATATCTTGCTGCTTACAATAAGGCATTTAATGAAGCCACTAGCTATGCAGAAAATGGTGCTACTGCCTTTGGTAATGCTGTTGATTTAATTATTGGAAGAAATAATTTAGGATCTAATCAAGCTGCCAAAATGGTTTATTCAGTGGGCTATCAAGATGCAAATCAAGCTTATCAAGCTGCTCAATTAAATCCTATGGATGCATCCAGTCATAGATCTAATAGTAACTTTGATGAATCATACAAAGGTTTTGCAGCAGGATTTAATGATGTAACGGATACTAGTTTTACTCATGCTAATGCAGACGATAATTCAGTTTATCAAGCTGCATATCAACGTGCAGTCAAGGAAGGAAAAGCAATTGCT
This sequence comes from Apilactobacillus nanyangensis, assembly GCF_016861915.1. Classification (GTDB taxonomy): domain Bacteria; phylum Bacillota; class Bacilli; order Lactobacillales; family Lactobacillaceae; genus Apilactobacillus; species Apilactobacillus nanyangensis. The sequence continues at coordinate 60,079 of NZ_BOLX01000001.1, forward strand.
ACTAATGGTGCCCAAACAGCATTCTTAGGAAATGGTGCAATTCAACAAGCCATATCTGCTTATGGAACAAATCAAGCAGCGATTAACATGTTCAACCAAGGAAAAGCTAATGCTTTAGCAGGATATCAAGCAGCAGAAAATAATCCTAATGATTTACCATCTAACCATGCTAGTGGTTCAGATGCTGATGAAGCATATAATGGTGCGGCAGCAGGATTTAATGATGTTGCTAATCGTTCCATTGGCAGTTTGCAAACGGCTGATGCAAGTCCAGTTTATCTAAATGCATATAATCAAGCTGTTGCAGACGGCCAAGATTACGCAAGTAGAGGTGCACAATACGCAAGTAAGGCTAATGCTGACCTTAATACAGGTGTTGCTAATATTAGTCAACAAGCATTAGTTAATGCCTTTAGTACTGGATACTCAGATGCACTTAATGGATATAATCAAGCGGTGCAAGATCCAAGTAAGAACTTCTTGCATAATAGTGGATCTAATGTGGATAAAGCATATTTAGGTGCTGCTGCTGCCTTTAATGATGTTGCTACTGATAATGCAAATGGTAAGAGTCGCAGTATTAATAATGATCCAGTATCAACGGCTGCATATGATAAAGCATACGTGGACGGATTAACTTATCAAAATCAAGGTGCGGCGGATGCTGCTAAAGGTTCTGATAAGCAACAAGGTTTAGCTCAATTCAGTAGTACGCAGGCATACTATGATGCCTATTATCGTGGGTTTACCGATGCCAATAATGGATACCAGTTAGCCCAACAAAATATAGACAATATGGCAAACCATAGTAGTACCAATAATGTTGATAGTGCTTATCAAGGTGCTGTTAATGGTTTTAATGATGCAATGTCTAATACTAATATTCATCAAGATGACCATGCTAATGTGGTTTATCAAAATGCCTATATCCAAGCAATTGCAGAAGCACAAAAAATCATGAATCAAGCTGCAGCGGATTACAATCATGGTTTGAATCAAGAAACTCAAGCCCAGTTACAACCTAATGCAACGGATACGTTGATATACAATACTGCATATAAATATGTAAAAGAGGCATATCAATTAGTACAAACTACTGGAGTTGATGATAATAATCACAGATCCAACAGTATTTCTGATCAAGAATATCGTGGGGCAATTGCAGCTTACCAAAATGTTATTGATGTAAGTGCAAATAATCATCCAAATAAAGAAGATACTATTATTTACAATGCAGCCTTTAAAAAAGCTCAGGAAGAATCAATGAATTTGGCTTTAAATGGGGCAATAAGCTATATACAACAAAATGATGATAATAGGCCAAATCAAAATAATATTGCGCAAGTTAAGGCTTATGACAAGGGTGCAAGTGATGCCCAAAGTGCTTATGAATTAGCTCAAAACGATAGAACTCAAGGTTCAAATCATTCAACTAATAGTAACTTTGATGTTGTTTACACCAATGCTATTGCTGGTTTCAATGCTGCCATCGATAACCCGTTAGCACCTGCTAAAGAAGGAAATGACCTAGCTACATTGACCTTCAATAAGGCATTGGCACAAGCTAAACAGTCTGCTCTAAACGGTGTATTGGCCTTTAACAATGATAATCATGATGAAGCGTTTGCAAAGGAAACTAAGCCAAGTGATAGGGATGCATTTACTGCTGGTTTCAAACAAGCAAAACAAGGATTTACAGATGCTGAAACTAATTACTTAGACGCAGCTCATCACGACAGTAATTCATACGCTGATCAAGTATATACAGCTGCTGCCAAGGCATTTAAGGATGTCCATGACAGAACTGGTCAAGTTAATGCCAACGCTACTAATTATGTGGATAAATCTGCATATAACAAGGCATTTAAAGAAGCGTTTGACATTGCAAACAACGGAGCTGACGATTCAGTGAAGGAAGCATCGAAAGCCGTCAATATTGCTCAATACGCTGGTAAGAATGCGTTGATTGATGCCTATGATGCCGGTTACGACGATGCAACTAAAGCATATTCAGATGCTGAAAACGACTATACCAAGGTAAACGACCATATAAGTGATAGTAACTATGATCGTGTATACCGTGGCGCAGCACTTGGATTCGGTGATATTATTGTCCACCAACCTGGTCAAAATGCTAAAATTGATTCCAACAAGGCATTTGTAGATTCCTATAACAGAGCATCACAACAAGCATTCGCTCAAGCCCATGATGGTGCTGTTGATGCCAATGGTCCAAAGCAAGTTCGTCAATTGAACACCAATATTGATAAGCAAGCTTACCAAGTTGGCTTTAACGATGCTACAAATGGTTATAGTGAAGCACAAGGTAATCCTGATGATAAGAGTCGTGCTGATCAAACAACTAATGCAGGGTTAGCATATGCGGGGGCTGCTGCAGCATTTAACGATGTTGCTGATGGCAAACCGGGTGAACATGGTCAAACAATCGCTGATCTTGTTTACCAAAATGCTTATAACAAGGCATTGTCTGAAGGTAAAGCTAACGCCAATCAAGGTGCAACAGCCTTTGGTCAAGGTCACAAATTAAGTGATGATACTAAGCAATTTGCAAGTTCCGGTGCTAAAGTAAAGGATTACAGCAAGGGTTATAATGATGCTCAGACTGCATTTGCCGCAGCTCAAAGCGATGCTAGTCAAATTGAACAACACAAGAGTGGCAGTGATTATGATGAGGTTTATTCCGGTGCTGATAATGCCTTTAATGACGTTTCCAACCATACAATTGGACAACATCGTAATGATTCAAGTAATCCTGCATACATTGCCGCATACGACAAGGCATTAACTTTTGGTCAATCAAACACGCAAGATGGTGCTTTGACATACTTGACTGACATCCAAGACTACGATAAGAAGATGGATTCCTTTACTACTCAAGCTGAAAAGAACTCATTTAAAACTGGTTTTAATGACGCTAAGAAGGGTTACGAATTAGCACAACAAAATCCATTGCTTCAAAGTCATATTGATCAAAATAACTTAGATTACACTTATCGTGGAGCGGTTGCTGCATTTAACGATGTTAAAAATAATCAATCGGGACAACATAGTAAGGATGAGGATAATTTAATTTATCAAAAGGCTTATGACAAAGCGTTGGCAGAAGGAACTAAATCATTAATTGATGGAGCTAATGAATTTGCCGACAATAAGCCAAATTCTGCTCATGAATTAGACTCAAATAGTTTAATTCGAAATCAAGGTTATAAAGATGCTAAATCTCAATATGAGAATTTATTGATTGGTGGAAATGAAAGTTTACCTGTAAATGTAAGCCCAGCGCAAAACATTGGTTATCAAAAGGCTAAGACAGTTGTCATTGGAATTATCGACGCAATAAGTGGTCAATCACAGCATTCAACAGATACTAATTATGTGTTGGGATATAATTCAGCAAAAGCTGGCTTAAATGATGGTCAAAACTTGGCTGAATCCAGTGGTGTGCTTGATAGTCTTAATAATATTTTCGTTCCTGATGGATTGGATAATGATGCATATCGTCAAGTTTTTGCTGGTGCATATGAGGGATATAAGACTGGTGCCGCTTTGCATCCAAATAATCCTAGTCAACATAATGTAGCTTTTGTGTCGGCTTATAACTATGCATACAATATCGCTTCTAGTTATGTTCCAGCCCAAAATGATTACTTATATAATGGTAAGAAGGCTGACTTTAATGGTAGCAATTCTGATATAGCTTATAATAAGGCATACAATAATACTGAAGATGGATTTAAGGATGGCATTAATAATGCAGAAATTAAGAATCCAGATTCCGGTTATTATGTAAATGGTTATAATGCAGCTAGAATCACGATTGCGGCAATGCAAAAAGCACAGACGAATGAGAAATTAACCAATGATGAGTTGATTAACCTGGGTGGACAGACTTATGTCAATGCATTTAACGGATATCGAGAAGGTATCGCAGCTGCTAAAGCGAGTGCACATACTCATAAGAAGTTAACCGATAGTCAATTGGCTGCCAGAGGACAAGTTTTTGCATATACGTACAATCAAGGATTTAAGATTGAAACGGTTCATCAGATAAAGATTGGAAAGAAGTATGGAAGTCTACGTGCTATTAAACGTAGTCCTATCCCAATTAATATCATGAAAAACCACTCGTCTGCTTATGCTAAGGCTTATATCGCAGAGTACAAACGTCAATTCAAGGCTCACATGCCAAGATATATTTACAACGTTAAGACTATCTTTACACACAGAAGAACTAAGTTCTCCAAGGGGTCAAGAATTGTTAAGTACAAGTACTCAAGAAAATACAATGCACATGTCTTCAAGGTCATTGGTATTAAGTATTATAGAAACCGTGTCCCAAGATACATCGTATCGGGAGGACTTCTAGTTACTGCTGGTCAAATGGTTCAAGATGCATATTACCGTGGTAATACTGCTAAGACCGCTAAGAATAGTAGTAATAAGAAGACTAAGAATAAACCAATGGTATTCCGTGTAATTAAACCTACCGGTGCATTGATCCATACAAGTAAGAAATACACTAAGCACAATGTAATCAGAAGAGTTCGTCAAGGACAGTTGATTCACGTTGTCAAAGTGGTTAAGTACTATGGACTAACAAGACTATACCTAGGACATAACAGATACTTTACTTCAAACAAGACCTTTGTTAAGAAAGTAAGATAGTCAAAAAAAGACCTAGCAATTTTTGCTAGGTCTTTTTTTATTATAAAGCTTAAGAAAAAACATAAAAGATTAATATTTTTTTAAGATTAGTTTAATGTTATTAACTAAAGAGTATAAACGGAATAAAATAATCTTGTATAGATATTATATAAAATTACGTCTTATATATATAAACGCTTGCTCTGATTGCATTTATATATTCATTATTGACTTTTTATATAATATATAAAATTTTTAATTGGATATTTTGTATATAGTTTTTTAATCTATATCAAGATGTGGTTTTAGAAATAAAGGGGATGTTTTCTTTTGCAATATAATAAGAATGAAATTCAAAAGACAAACGATAAAAAAATTTTACGAAAGGTAAAGAAACAATGGGTAGTTGTATCATTATCTTCGTTTGCTCTTCTTGGTGCGACATCATTGGCTTTGATGTCACATGATGTTAAAGCAAGTGCTCAGGACAATCCAGATACTCATGTTTCTAGTGTTAATCAAAATACTAGTGACGGCCAAAGTGCCAACGGAAATCAAAATACTAGTGACGGCCAAAGTGCCAACGGAAATCAAAATACTAGCGATGGCCAAAATGCCGACGATAATCAAAACTCTAGTGGCAACCAAACCGCTAATGACAAAAAGAACGATACTGGTAATACACAGCAGACATCTGATAACAGTAATCAACTATCATATAGAGATGGTGATGCTCAAGATGAATCCAGTAATAAGGTAGATGTAAAAAGTAATGCTGATGCAAATACTGCTAATCAATTTAAGCAAAATTTGTACGGTAGTCAAAATGGAACAAAAGATCAATATACAGATTTCACAAATTCTATTAATAAAGGGATTCATGATGCATATGCTGGCAAGATAAATAACTCAAGTTCAGTTAATGGGGGCAATAACCAGGATTTATATACTGCTGCATATCAGGGTGTACAAGCGGATCAGACTAAATCCACCGCGGAGAATATGATTTCTTCCACTAATGATGACGTGAAAGCAGCTGCAAATAACACAAATTCGTTTTTATACACAGCCTACCAATACGGAATCGATTTTAAGAAGACGGCAGATATGGCATATGATGATGCTATTAAAAGCAATAGTGATGTACCTACATCAGGTAAGAATAGATCTTCAATTGCAGCTAACCTATTACCAATTTATGATAATTCATATGTAGGAACTAGACAGGCACTTTCACAACAATTTGATGCATCGAACAACTTTAATACTGGTGGATACAACATTTCACCAGATTCTACTAAAATGCCAGTTCATAACAGTGATAGTAGTCAAAACCAATATCAAAGTGCCTATGATAAAGCGGTTAATAATTTTAATAATGGAATTGTGTATGTAAGTAATGCTGCGCAATATCAAAAGGCATTATATGCTTCATCAACGAGTACCGTTAATAAAATTGTCCTAACTGCTAATATTTCTGCTAGCGGTACTATGGATAATTTAGGTAATGTTATTGTTGATGGACAAGGTCAATATAATTTATCAGGAAGCTACACTTTTAACAAATCTAATAAGAATAACAACATTGTTATTCAAAACATCCGTAGTTTAAATACATCATACACGGTTAATGGTGACGGTTTTGTGGGTTACAACAATGTCAGTTATGTTGGTGGATTCAATAATTTATTTAATCCTACCCAAGGGAATGGTAACTACATTATTGGTGCAAACATTACTACCACTGATAGTTCAACTAATGGTGATGGATCAATTACCTTCAGTAATTTAGATGTAGCTGATACTAATTCTAACGGTGGAAAAATCGTAATTGGTGATAACGCTAAATATAACTTTAATTCTCTATCTGCCAACTACATCGTGGTTAATCAAGGTGCTCAATTAAAGTTAAATCCCGTGGAATTAGATAATTATGTTTATAACAAAAATCTAAAAAAAGAACTAATTAAAGATCCTAATCATTTGGATCCATCAAAAACACCTCGTTACGCAATTATGGCTAACGGTAATATTAGTATTCATCAAGGTGCAGTGGTGACTTTAACCCTTTCTAATAACACAAATGCTATTCGAGTGGGTAACGTTGCTAAGCCTGAAGATACGGGCAGCGGAGACAGTGGAAACGTCACTATCAGCGGAACTTTAAATGTGGTGGTTCCTGACGGCGTCCTTCCTACTTCTTTAGATAAGAGAGTTCAATATCCTAATTCAAAAAGAACCGACGCCGTTATTTGGCTAGGTCATGGAATGCAAGTACTAAGTGGTGGAATTTTTAACGTTGATGCTAAAACTTCCGATCAAGCTAATGCAGGCCTTTATTATGCATTTGTTTATGGGCCATACTCGAACATGCTTAAAGGTGGAGGAAGCCGTGAACCATCAATGAGTCAAATCACCGTCTTACAAAACGGATCCATGAACGTTAATATGAACACTGGTTCTAAGGGTCAACCTATTCGTTTCGCGTATGTGCCAATTGTTGCCTTTAATCCGAAAGCATTTAATATTAATTTAAACGTTACTCCCGGAACAACAACCGGAGCTGATGGAGTTAAGTTGAGTTTATCTTCAATTGACGTTTTTGGTGCCGTTTTAGATCAAGATATCATCGACAGTGTTAAGACCTCCAGTGGTTATTTAGTTAATCCATATATTTATCATTATCGTCGTAATGGAGTTGCTGCAGGTAAGACAGATTCCTCGATGATTGGTAATGAAATTTTCCAAGACATTAATGGGGTTACGAATGGATACAAAAGTTCTGATCAGTACAGTAAAGATAAATTTAGTTTTAGTTATCCTTATACCTGGAAATTAATTCCTAATACCGGAGTTACGTATAATGGAGCTAGTTTTGATAGCGCTTTGGACTATCTAGGACTTTATGTTCAATTGTACGAAGACATTATTGGATATCAGCAATCATTTGATGAACAAGTAGGTAATGGTAATTTTGTTACTAATAATAGTTCACGTGTAGCAGTGGGGGCATATAACCCAGATAAAAATAAGCATGGGGATAATCCAACTCCAGAAGATATTAACACTGCAATTAATAAAGTTTGGAAATCTGACGTTTCCAAAGCAACTGGAATTGGAATGTTTTCTGACAGTAGTTGGAACAATAAGAGCCAACAAACTTATTTAAATGGACAAACCTTTGCAGAAGTTGCGGGAATGTCAATGAATGACTTTAAGAAACGTCTAGCTAATATTTCTTCGGCCGTGTCATTGAAGTCAACAATTATTAACATTGCGAATGCATTGGGTAAAACAGTATCTAATATTGCTGCAAATAATCCTAAGGTTGCAGATAAGATTGATAATCAATTAAATGGTAATAATCCTAAAATTGTATCGGGGCAAAACTCCAGAAATGATACTTCTATTAATTTAAGTGGAGCTCCTTCAATTCAATTTATCAACAACTTATCTACGTATGTGGATGCTAATGGTTATTATCATGCTAAATTTGATGCACAAATGAATAACCAAGGTCAAGATCCACAATCCAAACAAGTTGACGTCCATTTTGTTACGGGTAGTTTTGATGCTGGAACTAACGGTAATGAAGATAGCTACCAAAATATGTATAAACAAAATGGTAATAATGAAAATTTGTACGAGACAATTACGCTGGACAATACAAATTCTGTTAAACAAAGTGATGGCTCAATATTATTTAGTGGTGATGTAAACCTAGGCGTTAAGAAATTAGATACAGTCGGAATTCGCTTAAATACTTTCCTATCCACCGGATTAAACTCTTCACAAGGTGCTTCACGTCAACAAATTGCTAGTGTAACTAGTACGCTTCGTCCATCAAATAATAGTTATCAAACTAATGTAGATGGTTATAACAGTGTTGTTGACAATGGTGGGAAGTTATTAAGAACTACTGATAATAACTTATATTCTGTTCCATCAGTGGTTAAAGCTAATGATTTCTTAGCTAATATTAGTAATACACTTGCTCACTTAAATGACTCAGATCAATCAGAAGCACAATACTATACTAATAAGACTTCTAGTGATCCACTTCCTGAACCTGCATATCGTGCATTCTCAGTTAATAACCAAAACATTACACCTTTTAATGATTCTGATTATGCAGGTGTCAATGCCGAAAGCAGTTTGATTAATGCTAAAACGATTCGAGTATATGCAGGATTGGGTACGAATAAACGCCGCTTGATTGGGGTTACTTCGGTTCCGGGAGATTCAATTCTAGCAGATGGGACCATTGATACTAACAACTTCTCTCAAGCTAGAGATCAAATTAATATCTTAAAGAATAACGTTTCAACAAATAACAAAGGATATGTGCTTGATTTTAGTAAGACACCACTAACTCAATATGACGCTAAAACATATGATGTATTAGTGCCAGAAGTACAATATATGCAAAATGGAGCACAATTATCTTTAGATACCACTAATGGAAGTCAATTACCATTTGCTGGTACTGCAACAGTCGATAATAATGGAAAAATTACGCAAATTACACCTAACTTACCAGGTTATGCAGTCGTAACGAATCCCAACGGAATCACTCCAGATTCTGCAGGAATGTACACCGTGGTACCACAAGCTGGATTAGCCGATGTTTATATTGATGATGCTAATGGTAACCCTACCGGAATCGTTGCTCATCAAATTGAAGTGATTGGTAATGCTAATGGTGGGGTGAATGCTACTAAGACCACTAAGATTCCTTCTGGTAAAAATGATGGCGTGCAATATGTAATCGACCCAAGCACTAAGATTGGTGTAGTTACAGCTGCTAATGGGGTTCAAACTTATCATGTTAAATTAACTGCGACATTAGATAAAACCAACGTGTCGGTTCAAACTGCTGATGGTTCATCTGTTGCAGGTGGTGGTACTAGAACCATTGATGCTAATGGAAACGTGATTACGACTACCAACTTACCAGGATTTGCACCTACTAAGACTTCTGTAAGTAATGGTAAAGATGTGGTTAACCCATCTGATACTCCAGTTCGTACGAAGGTAAATGTTTATGATGCTAATGGCAATCAAGTTACCAAGAACGGCCAACCAGTTACTGTTGATGTAATGGTACAAGGTCAGGCTAATGGTCAATCAATCATTAAGTCTATTAATGGTCGAGATGAAGTTACTGGTGATGACGGTAAGAAATACAAAGTTACTCCCGGTAGCGGAATTAATCCAATTATTAATAATACCGTTTACCAAGGTGCTTCTGTAACTGCAACAGTTGATAACACCAAGACAATTAATACTACTGCAGTGACTCCTAATGGCAGCCCTATTGCCGGAGGAGCTACGGTTGTTACTGATCAAAATGGTAATTCGTCTAGTCAATCTAATGTACCAGGATTTACTGGTAGTAATCCGGTACAAAAGAATGGTAACAGCACTGTTTTAACACCAACGACTTCTACTAACGTGACACTTCCGGTGGTTAATTCATCAACAGGACAAGTAGTCGGAAATGCTACGGTTGATGTCCAAGGTCATAATGATGGAACCAGTAGTATTACTAAGGTGGATACTTCTACTCAAATTACTGATGAACAAGGCAATACCTATCCCGTTGATAGTAATTCAACCATTACGGTGCAAAATGGCCAACCAGTAATTTCTGTGAATCCAGTTGCACCAAAAAACCAAAATGTCGGTGCGGTTACTCCTTCTGGTAATCAAATTTCTGCTGGGGCAGTGATTACTAATAATAACGGACGGACAACTTCAACTTCTAATATTCCTGGATTTGTAGGTTCAACTCCAGCTACAAAGGATGGAAATGGTAATGCAATTCTAACTCCTACAACTACCAACAATGTTACTATCACGATCCAAGACCCTTCTGGTAAAACTGTGGGTACTATTACCGCAACTGTTCAAGGAAATGCAAATGGAACATCCACCATTAAAAGTGTCGAAGGCAATGATACTATCATAGATTCAAGTAATCCTAATAGTGCCTATGTAGTTACTCCGGGAACACAGATTAGTGCCGATCCTAATAATCCACAACAAGCAATTGCTACGATTACACCAACATTTACCGGTTCTAAAAACGTTGGTGCAGTAACAGATTCTGGTAGTTCAATTAGTGGAGGAGCTACAATTACTTCAAATGGTGCTGGTGGCATTCAAGCCACAACAGTTTTACCAGGTTTTAACACTTCAAAAGAAGCTCAATTAGATAATAATGGTAACGCAATAATGACACCATCTAATAATCCAGTTTCTGCTAAAGTTGATGTGTATGATGACGATACTGGTAAAAAAGTGGGTACCGTACCAGTTTCTGCACAAGGTAATGAAGATGGAACTTCTAGTGTAACTTCCGGTACGACCTTTACGAATGGTAATGACAGCTACGTGATTCCTCAAGGGACTAATATTACTATTCAAAATGGTACTCCAGCGATTACCATTAAAAAGAGTAATGGTAACTACAAAGCCGGCGACCGAGTTCCACTGATAAGATCAGATGGTTATTTGCTTCCATTCACGGGAATTGTACAGTCGGATGGTACTACCATAGTGCCTAATTTGCCTGGATATTATTCCGGTAATGTTAACACCATGTCGAATGGTGCATTCACTGTATCGCCAATCCTTGATAATGGGGCAAATCCTATTGCTAATATTCATGTAGTAGACGGAATTAGTGGCCAAGATACTGGTAAATCCATTGCTGTTAACATTCTGGGTTCAGCCAGCAGCTACTATCCTAATCGATTACTAGAAATTCAAGGCGTTTCTCCGCAACAACAAAACGGAGTTATTGCATTGGCAAATACTGATGGCATTACTGCTCATGTTGAGGTAACTGAAAATGATGGTAAAACCAAGCTTACCTACAATGATACGTTTGGAAACCTAGATAATATGATTCAGGCTCACGATGGCACTGGTCCTAACGATAGTTATTACTACGTCGTATTAGGTCTTCCAGCTGATGGTTCTACCGCACCGGTGGTTACATCCACTGGGGCTCAAGTAGGTCTAGGAACCATTCATTCAAGTAATAGTGGACGTCCATATATTACGCCAGATAATCCTGGATTCACGGCAACCAGTTTACAAAGAGATAGTACTGGTAATAACTACGTAGTAACACCGACAATTTCTCAAGCTACATTAGATGTCCATGATAGCAATGGTAATAAGGTAGGAACGGTTAATGTATCCGTTCAAGGTCATGATGATGGTACTACAACAGTCAATGCTCCAAATAATCCAAGCACAGTTCAAGGTACTGATGGTAATACTTACCAGGTTAATGATGGTAATCTAGTTAATGCCAATCAGCCTAATACAATTGGTCAAGGATATAACACGGTTGGACAAATAATCGGTATTGGTACAGCTACTATTACTAATAACGGTAAAAGCACAGGAGTAACCGCTTCTAACGTTCCGGTTAATACCGATGAAGATGGGAATACAGTGGTTGCTTCCAACACAATAAGTTCAGATGGCAAGTATGTCATTCCTGCAGGAACTAAAGTAACTGTTAATAATGGTCAAGCTACGATTGAAGGTCTTCCATATGACAGCAATACACAAACTGCAACGATCCCCGCACACTTCAATCATCGTAATAAAGATACTGGGACAACAGCTTCAGTTCAAGTTACTGTTAATTCAGATGGATCTTTGACAGTTAAAAAGCCAGCTTCTGCAAGTAATAATGACACGATTTATACCACTCCTGCTGGTGGTAATGTTCATGTCGAAACCAATCAAAATGGTCAAACTGAATACCATGTTGATAGTAAAGCCGAAAAATTAACACAAACTTATTCAGCACAAACTGGTTCAAATGGTCCAGTCGTTAAAGATGCAATTACCGTTACGGTCGATCCAGCCACTGGCCAAAAGACTATCACATCTAATGTACCTGGATTTGGTTTGGATAATGGTCAAAAATCAATGACAATACAAAGTAACGTTGATACTAGTTCATTAATTCTAAAACCAATTACTGAAATTATTTCAGGAGTTAAGAATGATAGAAATGGTCAATCTACTGGTTCAACTACAGATAACTTGACTATTAAAGGTGATGATAAAGGAAACATCACCGTAGTAACTGGTAAGGCCTCAAATGACAATAACTACTTCGTACCTGCTAATACACCAGTAACTAAGGGCACTGATGGCAGCTATCATGCTAACTCACTTCCATTGAATTCAGATGGAACAGTTACATTGAATAATACCAAGTACAATGGTCAAGATGGTTCCAGTGTAACTGGTCCAATTAAAGCACACGTTAACTCAGACGGTAGTTTATCAACCGCTGGAGGTCAAACCCAAACAGATAGCAAGGGCAATGTTTATGTTGTTCCTGATAAGACATCAGTTAATATTGGTAAAAACTCAGATGGGACTCCAGCATACAATGTACCTGCTACCAAGGTTCAACAAGATAAAAAAGTACCCGCTAAGACTGGTGAAAATGGTCAAAGTGTACCAAATGGTGCAACCATTCACATCAATTCTGATGGTACTCAAACTGTTCAATCTAATGTGCCAGGATACACAGGTGACACGAACCTACCAATTACGGCAGATACAAGTAACCCAACATTACATCCAGCAGAAACTACATTGAGCAATGTTCATGCTGATGATAACCAAAGCAATGATACTGGTAAGACATTTAGCAGTTTACTAGTAAAGGGTGATGACAAGGGTAACCTAGCTACTACCAAAACTATCTACACTTCAGATGGTAGCCAAGTAGCATTACCAGGTTCTCCTGTAACTAAGGATGCTAATGGTAATTATCATGTTCAAACATTGCCAGTCCAAAATGGAACAGTAACTATTCATGATGCTGCAATATACGATGATAAAGGTAATATTATTGATCATAAGGATATTACAGCAACTGTAGATAAAGATACTGGTAAACTCACATTGAACCAGCCAGATGGTAAAGGTGTTCATACTATTATTAATAGTAACGGAACTGCCTACCAAGCTAACAATAGAACTAAAGTTGTTAAAGACGGTAATGGTTACAAGGTTTTTAGTCAATCTTCATATGTATCTATTAATAATGCACAATTGACTGATACTGCTTCTGGTAATCCAGTTGTTGGTACTGGTAAGGTGAATGTGGATACAACTACTGACAAAGTTCTTCCTCATGCTGATATCTCTAGCTTAAATGGAAAAGGTCCATATAATGCAGGATATCAAATTGCACAAGATTCTGATAAAACAGCACAAACTATCAGTTGGAAAAATCCTGATGGCACGGTAAATAATAGTGCGGTTGTTAAAGTTACAGCCAATTCACCATTTGATTATTACACACCAGTTGGATTCATGAATGCATACACTAAGCAAATGCTAACTAAAGATGAGATTGGAAATACCACATATTGGATAAAAGTAACAAGTGCTACTGGTTTGCCAGTATACTATGGTACTAAAGATGTATATAAATCCGTTGTAAATGCTAAGGGGGCACAAGGTGTTCCATCACTACCTAATAATTATATTTATGATCCTAACCAAACTATTGGTTATGATAATGGAACTAAAGAATATATAGTGTCTGTAATTCCACAAAACACATCTATTCCAACTGCCATAGTGGATGGACCAGATGGTCAAGAAAAAGCTACTACCACCTTACCTGTGACAGTAAGTAGCGATGGACAAAGTGCAACTATTATAACTTCAGCAGACCATGTAACCAAAGGTGATAATAATGATCCTAATTATTATTTCGTTCCTAAAGGAACTAACGTAGTCCAAAATCCAACAACAGGCACTTTCCATGCTGCAGGATATGAAATCAAGTCTAATAATGACGGCACGTTTAATATTGATAATGGTAAATATGACAACCATGGTAATTCATACCCAGGTCCAATGACCGTTAAGATTGATGATAAAACTGGTACTATTACTGTTGCTAAACCATCAGTTGTTAAGGATAGCGATGGTAATCTTTATCAAGTTAACCCTGGTACAGTTGTAACGCCAAAGGCTGAAAATGGAAATATTGAATACCATGCTGATGCTGTTCAAATTCCGGCAAGCACCACTGTTGATGCTCAAACTGGTAAGAATGGTCAAACTGTACCTAATGGAGCGAAGGTAGTGATTAACCCAGATACCAATACTAAGGATGTGGTTTCAAACGTTCCTGGTTTCAAGGGTACTACTGGTCTTCCATTAGATGCTGATACTAGTCATCCAGTATTACAACCATCAGATGATATTGCTAAGGGCGTTACTGTGGACTTCGGTGGCCAAGCCACTAACACTACTGCTGATCTACCAGTTAGAGGTAATGATGACGGTAGCATCACTGTAACTAAGACAGTTACCTCTCCTGATGGCAAGTACGTTATTACTGCTGGAACTACCATGGCGAAGGGTCCAGATGGCCAATACCATGCGAAGGGTTATCAAACTAACTCAGATGGTACCTTTAACATTGATAATGCTAACTTGAAGGCTAACGATGGCACATTTGTAACCCAAAGTGTGAAAGCCAAGGTTGATGCTAATGGTAACATTACATTAGCAAACACCACTGTAGGTGATGACGGTAATGGTAATAAGTTTATTTCTCAAGCTGGCTCAACCATTTACAGATCAACTAAGGATGCTAACTCAGATGGTCAATACAATGTTAGTGCTGTTAAGGTCGCCCAAGATCAATCAATTCCAGCTAAGCCAGGTCAAAACTCACAACCACAAGCAAACGCTGCCCATACCCACGTTAATGATGATGGAACAATTAGTATTGTTTCTGATAAACCAGGTTATGTTGGAACTACACTTCCTGCTGGAACTACTGATATTCCAAATAACCCAGTATTAACACCGACAACCACTAATGCTAACTTGAATCTAAATGATCCAAGCGGTAACCCAACTAGCTCAACTGCTAGTGGCGTAAAGGTTAAGGGTGATGACAATGGTGGTTTAACTACAGCTAACTCCAGCCTTAGTGATGATGGCAATAGTATTGTGCTTATTAACACACCAGTAACTACTGATGGTAATGGTAAGCTACATGCTAACTCATACCCATATGATGCTGGTAACCAAACTATCACATTACCAAATGTTCCAATTAAGGATCCAAATGGAAATGTCATTGGGAACCAAACGATTACTGGTAAGGTCGATCCAAATACTGGGGTTATCACTGTTCAAACTCCAGTTGATGCTATTAATGGTAACCATGCATACTTGGCAGACACTGGAACTGTTGTTGACAGGGGACCTAACGGTTACTCAGTTACAACTATTGATAACACAGCCGTAATTAATAATGCAAACTTATTAGATACTTTGACTAACAGTTCAATTGGAATTGGGGTTGCATATGTTGATAAGAAGACTGGCAATATTATTAACGCAACTGTGCCAACCACTGGTGGTAACCAAAATGCCGGATACAAAGTATACAATCAACCTAATCAACTTGTGGAATGGAGTAATGCTTCAGGGAATGTTAATGACAATGCAACAATTGTTGTTATCGATAACGCACCATACCACAACAACAGTAATGTTTCCTTCCTTAACATCTACACTAACCAAACTGTGTCAACTGATGGTGGTCATTACTCAATTAAGGTTAATGATAATGACCACATGCCAATTGGTGCTGGAACTTCAAATGCATCTAGTGCAGTTGAATCACTTCCAAATGGTTACATGTATGCACAAGGTCGCCAAATTATTGTTGAAGGCTATCCAAACAATGATCAAAATGATACTGATAAGAAGATGTACATCGTTCCAGTTGTCCCAATTGATGGTCAAATCAATAACGCAACTGTAAATGATGAAAGTGGTACAGCACGTAACACAAGTCAAACTCTTCCTGTTCACACAAATTCCGATGGATCAATCGCAACGACCAAGGATGTGATTTCACAAGGTAACGATGGTAATTACTATGCTGTTCCAAAGGGTACTCCGGTGGTCACAGCTATCACTTCCGATGGTCAAACTAGTTTCCAAACTGCTGGTACAAAGATTCCAGGTAATGGTTTGATTGATAACGTTCATTTTGACAACAGTGATAATGCTTCAGTTACTGATCCAGTTCAAGCTAACATCGATACTAATACTGGTAAGATTACAGCTGCTAATACCACGGTAGTAACTGATCCAAACAATCCAAAGAAGGCTTACCAAGTAACTACTGGAACTCAAATTACAATGACTAAGGATGCAAATGGTAATACTGAATACCATGTTGCTGCTCAAACCCTAGAGCAAGATAAGTCAATTCCAGCACAAGTTGGTAACCAAGGTTCAATTAAGGACGCTGCGGCACATGTTCACTACAACAGCGATGGTACCAAGGATATCGTTTCCGATGTTCCTGGCTTCGCAGGTCAAAAGAACTTACCAAATGACTACGATACCATCAAGTCCACACCTCAATTAACACCAGAGGACGCAACATTGAATAATGTTCACGTTGCTGATTTAAACGGTAATGACACTGGTAAGATTATCAATAACCTATCAATTAAGGGTCAATCTGATGGTAGCATTGAAGTTACTAAACCAACTATTACCACTGATGGACGTATTATCCTACCTGGAACTAAGGTTACTAAGGATGCAAATGGTAATTGGACTGTTGCATCATATCCATATGATGCAAATAGTAGAACGGTAACACTTCCAAATACTGCTATTAACAACGAATCTGGTAATAGATTAGCTTCTAAAGATGTCAAGGCTACTATTGACTTAAACACTGGGGCATTGTCATTATCTTCAGACGACAGTAAGGGTGTTCACATTGTGGATCAACCAAACTCAAAGGCATATCAAGCTGATGATGGTACTTCGATTACTAGAAATCCCAATGGTACCTACTCATTAGTTGCTAATGATGATACTGAAGTGATGAAGAACGTCACAATGGTTAATGATAATAATGGTCAAAATCCTGATAAGGCTACTCAAGTAATTGTTGATAAGACTACTGGAATCATCTTGAACGCAACATTACCTAAGACTGGTAGTATCGCCAACGATGGTTATAAGGTGAATAACTACGGTACTCAAACCATTGATTATAAGAATCCAAATGCACCAATTCATGTCATTGATAACGCACCAATTGATAGTTCAAGAAATGTTAAATTCGTTAACATCTACACTGGCGAAGAAGTAACTAAGCCTGGTGATAGTACTGTCACTTACACTCAAAGAGACGGTCTACCAATTTACAATGGAACCGATGAAGCTGGTAATGCGGTTAACAAGTACCCAGATGGATACAACTTTGTTAACGGAACTACTATTCAAAAGGTTAAGGATAGCCAAGGCAACGATCAATATGTTGTTTCCGTATATCCAACCGACGGTCCAATGAAGGCTGACGTTACTAATGCTAACGGAAGCATTCAATCCGCTGGTCAACCATTAACAGTTCATACTGATGATAATCACAACATTACGACTACCAAGGATTCTATTTCTAAAGGTTCTGATGGTAATTACTATGTTGTTACAAAGGGAACTTCTGTAAACAAGAACCAAAATCAAGCTAGTCTAAATGCTGCTGGTTATACAGTTACTGGAAACAAACTTCCAACTAACCAAGATGGTACAGTTACAATTGATAATGCTCACTTGGATAACAAGGATTCAAAGACTGGTGATGTTACCAGCTCAATCCTAGGTTCAATTATTGCTAACGTAAAAAATAACGGTGACGGTACAGCTAACAACCCAGTGCTTACTGTTGCTAATACTAAGGTAGTTGTTGATCCAAAGAATCCAAGTAAGGCATATCAAGTTGATAAGGATACTTCAATCACTGTTTCAAGAGATGATAACGGAAATCCGCAATACCATGTGGATTCTAAGGTAATTCAACAAGACCAAAAGATTCCTGCTAAACCAGGTCAAAATTCACAACCAGTGAACGATTCAGCACACGTTCACTACAACAGTGATGGTACCAAGGATATCGTTTCAGATGTTCCTGGATACCAAGGTCAAAAGGGATTGGATAATAATGCTGACACTTCAAATGAAACATTGACTCCTGTTGATGATGTTGCTAAGAATGTTCACTTTGATCATAATGGTCAAGACACTAACTCAATCGGTGATGTTCCGGTTCGTGGTGATGATAATGGAAATATTGCTGTTACTCAAAACACTACTTCATCAGACGGTAAATTTATGATTCCTAAGGGAACTATAATTGCTAAGAATAACGATGGTAGCTATCATGGTACATCGTTACCAGTTAATTCCGATGGAACTGTATTAGTTCAAAATGTTAACGTCCAAGATAATCAAGGTAAAAATAAGGCAAAGCATGATTTTGTAGCTAAAGTTGACAATAATGGACACTTAACTACTGCTAAGGACCAAGTTGTTCAAGGAAATGATAATAAGCAATACATTATTCCTGCTGGTACACCAATTGTTCAAGACCCAAGTACTCATGAGTACAAGGTTGTTGGAAACGGCTTGCCATTTGATAATGGGGTTGTAACCATTGACAACGGCCATTACGATAATCATGATAATCCTAGTCAATCTGTTCCTGCTAAGATTGTAGCGACTGTTGATAATCAAAACGGTAAGCTAACAATGAAAGATACTACTGTTGTTACTGATCCAAACGATCCACACACTGTATATAAGGCAAATGCCGGAGACCCAATCATTATTAAATCTGATGGTAATAACGGCGTGGAATACCATGTGAATGCAATTAAGCTTGCTCAAGATTATCCAGTTGATGCTCAAACTGGTATAAACGGCCCTGTTGTCCCTGCATCCTCAACTGTTCACTACAATAGTGACGGTAGTATGAACATCAATTCAAATGTTCCTGGATTTAAGGGATACGTTGTTCCAAATGGACAAAGTGTTCCAGATAATCCGGTTCTAACACCAGTAGATGATACAGCATCTGATGTTCATTTTGATAATGCCGGAAATGATACAGGTTCATTCAATGACTTACCAGTTAAGGGTGACGACAATGGTAATATTGTTGTAACTCATAGTACCAAGTCTACTGATGGTAAACGTATGGTTCCTGCTGGAACAGTTATTAAAAAGGGTGATGATGGTAAATACCATGCTGAATCATTACCAATCGATAAAGATGATAATGTTGTGATTGATAATGCCGATGTTAATGATGCAAACGGTATTCCAAGAGCTCAAACTAAGTTAGTCGCTAAGGTTGATGATCAAGGAAATATTGTGACCGTTAAAAATCAAATCGTAATGGGTAATGATAATAACTACTACATGGTTCCTGCTAAATCTGATGTGACAAAGAATCCATCAAATGGCAGTTATCAAGTAAGTGGTAACTTGCTACCAACCAATCCAGATGGTACAGTAACAATTTCAGATGCTCACTTTGACGATAAGACTGACCCAACTAAGTCAGTCAAAGGTGATTTAGTAGCAGTGGTTGATTCGGAAAATGGTACTTTATCTGTGAAGGATAATACTGTTGTTAATGATCCAACTAATCCAAAACGAGCATACAGAGCAGATGCTAACGAACCAATTACCGTTGTTTCAGACGGTAAGGGTGGTGTTCAATACCACGTTAGTGCTACTCCAATTGATCAAGATGCTCCAATAGCTGCCAAAGCTGGAGCCAATGGTCCTGTTGACATTCATAACGCTCACGTTCATGTTAACGGTGACGGTAGTAAGACTGTTGTTTCAGATGTTCCAGGATTTACTGGTCAAACATTTGCAAATCATGAAGATGTTCCTGAAACGCCTGTTTTGACTCCAACTGATAGTATCATTGATGGCGCTCATTTCGATAGTGATGATAAGGATACTAACTCAATTGGAAGACTTTCTGTTCGTGGTGATGATAATGGAAATATTGTTGTTACTCATCCAACTAAGTCGTCAGATGGCAAGTTCCTAGTACCCGCAGGTACTACCGCTATAAGAGATAATAATGGAAATTATCATGCTAACTCATACCCTGTAAATCCTGATGGCACTATTACAATTGATAATGTCAACTTAGATGGACAAGATAAGTCATCAATTAAAGGAACAGTTGTTGCTAAGGTAAATGATGATGGTTCATTAATCGTTGTGAAGACAACAGTAACTAATGACGGTAATGGTCATTTGTACACTGAAAATGAAAACACACCTATTCGTATTGTAATTAATTCTGATGGAACCACTTCATTACATGTTGATTCAGTCAAGAGTTATGACGGATTAACTCCTGAGGAAGCAGCTAAGAAAAAAGCAGATGCATTCCTTCCTGTTCCAAGTTTCAAGGGCAAGGATAAAGAATACATTAGTAGATTTATGGCTGCTTATAAGGAAGAGTTGAGAAGAGTTATCCCAACTTATGTATACAGTACTAGAGGTCTATATGTTCACAGTTCTGAACACTTAACAGTATTTAACAGAGTTAAGGGGTACGCTAAGAAACCAAGAAACTTAGCACATGTCTTCAAGGTTCGTGGCTTTAAGCTAGCTCAAAACAAGTACCCAAGATTAAAGGTTGATGGTGGTTACATTTCATTGAATAAGTACATTAGGGATGCTTACTACCGTACTAACCATCCATTATTCCGTGTTATCAGAAAGACTGGAGTATTGATTCACACATCTAAGAAGTTCCATTACGGAAAGAAACATGTAATTAGACTTCGTCGTGGTGCATTAATCCACGTCAAGAAGGTTGTTAAGTATCACAACATTACACGCCTATACATCGGTAATGGTAAATATGTAACTTCTAACAAGACTTATGTTGCGCTTGCTAAGAAGAGAGCACCACTTTACGTATACTGGACAAACAAACGTGGAGTTTACGTAAATACTCGCTTCACTCGTAAGAATGCTGTTAAGTACTTCTCTAAGAGACCAAGAAATAAAGCTAACGCATACAAGGTATTGAGAATAGTTAAGACTAAGAATGGTATTAAATACCGTATCAAGCCTGGCTACATCAATGCTAAGGGCACAATTCCAGCATATTACGTTCGTCGTACTAAGCTAATTCGTGTCATCAGAAATAGGGGCATCTTAGTTCACTATGCTAAGAAGTTCACTAGACGTAATGCAATTAAACATTTCAGAAAGAATACATTGATTCGAGTAAGAAGCGTGGCTAGATTCTATGGAATTACCAGATTCTATATTGGGAATGGTGAATATATCACTTCAAATAAGACCTGGGTTAACAGAATTAAATAGGATCTAAAAATACCCGTTAGGATTTTTCCTAACGGGTATTTTTTTATACTTTTGTCTAAATTTGGAGTTTTACTCCAGAAAATATTAGAAAAAATATCATCTAAATATTAAGGAGTTATTTATTTTTTTAAAATTTTATAAAATTGATGTTTTATCGAAGTATTCCCCGTGGTTATAGGGTATTATATTCGATGTATAAAAACGATTCTGTAGGTTTATTATTTAAAAATTAAAGGGGAGGTGCCTTTTCATTGAAGTATAATAAGAGAAAAATAAGAAAGCTTAACGACAAGAAAATTTTGAAAAAAGTAAAGAAAAACTGGGTCGTAGTATCCGTTTCTTCCTTTGCTCTTTTTGGTGCGGCTGGTCTTACTCTGATGACAACTCAAGTTAGTGCAAACGCTGATGAGACAATTAAAGGTCAAGCAGCGGCAGTTGTGGATCAAAGTAGTGATTCAAGTAACCAAACAAAGAGTCCAGTATTAACTAGTAAAACGAACACAATGTCTAATTCTCAAAGTAGTTCTACAACAAGTAGTTCATCTTCAAGTGCGTTGAATACTGCTAATAGCGTTAGTAGTGACAATGTACAATCAAATTTAGACACTAGTAACAATAATAGCCAAAGCAGTAACTCTAATAATTCACTAACAGGGGTTAGTCTATCTGAAGCGCAAGCAATCATTGATCAAATGGCTTCATCTGCACAAAGCAACATTGATAGTAATGCTGCCGTGTATCGTGCTAACTTGGCGCAAGGTCTAAGCTATCGTGATAACTTCGCTTCAACTTCACAATCGGTTTATTTTAATGATGTCAATGGTAATCAACCGCTAGGTGGTGGGGCATCACAAGCTTTTGTGGCGAACAACACTAATCCAAATAATTACCAAATTTTGAATTCAGCGACCCCAAATGCTAATGGTGTTAATCAATTAAATAATCCTAATAATATAACTACTCCCGGCACCACTTATGTTCTAACTGCCAACCAAACACCGGTTTTAAACTATTTAGGAACTCCTCAACTTACCGTTGAAATAAAGGGTACTAATTCCACCTTTCTTACTCCAGTTTCATTTGTTGATGGGAATGGAAGTCCGATTATAGGAACAGATGGTAACCCAGCAATGGGGATGGCAGTTTTAAACAGTTCTAATAATTCCTTGCAAAAGGTAACCAGTTTTTACAACATGAATGGTACTAACTATATTGCAAATGTCGGATCACAATTGAAAATGAATTCTAATTATAATTATGTTGTCACATTAGTACCTGCTGCAAAGCCAAAACCACTAAACTTTTATGATGCCAGCGGTAATGTAGTTGGAACAGGAACTGTTAACGTTAATAATGACGGAAGTATAACTAACACTTATAGCACAGGGAACCTACCTACCAAATACTATTACGTTCCTAATGCATCTAATCCAAGTATTACCAGTGATGCCAAAAAAAGTGGTCAGTATGCAGTTATCGTAAATAAGAAAACTGCAACACTTAACTTTGTTACTCCTAATAATCAAGTTTTATCTGATAGCAATAATAATCCAATTACTGGTACTGTATATTTAAATGCTGATGGGACGACCACGTTGGGTGATACAACTAACTTAAATTCAACCGGATATCATCTTTCATATAATTCATCAGCTCAGTCTAGCGCTACAGGTGTCTACACTATTAATGTTTTGAAAAATGCTAGAACATCGACTGTAACATTTACTAATAGAGGTTCTGTACTTCTAGATAGCAATGGTAAACCATATACTGGACAAGTAAATGTTAACGGTAATAATATTGCTCAGTTGGTTGACTATGGTAATTTGGGTAGCAGTAATTACCACATCAGTCCAAATGCTCAATTAGTTAAGGACACGAATGATGATAACTTTACCATGGAAGTATTGCCCAATAATCTTGTCAAGACTGCTAATGCGACCTTTGTTGATAAAAATGGCATCTCTCACGGAACTGGAACAATTGTGTTTGATAGTAATAATAATCCTAAGTTAGTTGATAATGGTAACTTAGATATTAATAACTACTATGTTGTTAATGGTTCCGTAGTGACTGTAAATGGTCAATACCAAGTAGTTGTTAACCCATACTCAATTACTAAAACCTTACCGGTATATTTTATCGATAGTAATGGCAGCAGTCATGGTAAAGGATCCATTGTTTTAAATTCTAATAACACACCAAGATTAGTAGATAATGGAACTTTTGATAGTAATAACTATTACATGACAACAGGTCAAATTATTAATAATAATGGTCAATATCAAATCAATGTTGCTCCAACCGTAAATGTTATCAATTATCCAATCCAATTTATTACTTCAAATGGTAGTCATGTAAGTGGACAAGGCCAAGTAGCTGTATTCAACGGTGATACTAATAATCCAGCTATTACTTCAATTACATCTTTGGATAATAATTATTATCTAAACAACCAAAATAGTACTGGCCATGTTTTGCCACAACTATGGAATGGAACTGCTTATGTTTACGTTCTTCCAAAACCAGAATTTGCTGATTCATTAGCATCCGAAAACAATTCATCAGCTGCATCATATATTCAAAGCTCTAAAGCGGCCGTTAACCAATCAATCGCTGATGCAATTAGTTCAGCATCCAGTCAAGCAAATTCAATCGCAAACAGTATTGCATCATTCAATTCTGCAATCGCTAGTGCCAACTACCAAAGATCACTAGCTGCAATTCAAAATCAATCATTACAAGCTGCACAACAGGCTGCGCAAGCTTCTCAAAAAGCTTCAAGCTATGCTCAATCATTGATTGCTTCTGCTAATAGTGCATTGCAAAGTTTGAGTAGTTCAGCTGCAATTGACAAAGCTAACGCAATTAACCAAACATTGACTTCTGTGCAATCATCAGCTCAATCAGTTCAAGACTCATTGAACACTCAAAATGAAAAACAATTAGCACAGTTGCAAACTCAATATAATAACAGTTTAGCTGCCGCATCTAGTCAGGCTGAAATTGATAAGAGTAGTGCTGTTCAATCAGCAACTGACTCGATGAATGCTGTTAATCATCAAAAGACACAAGAAATTAATTTACAAATTCAACAAAAAATTAACGAGCTAGTACAAAAGTCGATATCAGACTCACAAGCAGCACAAACACTTGCTGATTCATTAAGATCAAGTGCAATTGCTAGTGTGCAACAATCTGCTGCCGGAGTGATGACCCAACTAACTAGTCAAAACCAAAGTTTGACCAACAGTTTGAATTCAAGTTATCAAACAGCGATTCAAAATTTGAGTGATTCAGCTAATACTGCAATTAACAGTGCTGCAACATCAGCTGCCAACTCAGTGACTTCTTCTGCTCAAGGTGCATTAAACAGCACCGTTTCTTCATTGCAACAACAATATGCTCAAAGCAGTTCAGCACAACAAGCACAATATCAAGCAGCTTCTACTGCTGCTTCACAAGCAGCGCAAACTGCACTAAACAACGCTATTTCAAGTATCACCAGTTCAGCTAATGATACTTTTGCAAAACAAAGTGCAGATAACTCTTCAGCAATGCAAAACCTACTAAACAAGAGTGAAGCTGATTCCAAAGCAGCTTCACAACAAGCAGCACAAAACCTAACTGACGCATTGTCTGCAGCTAGTGTGGCTGCAAAACAAAATGCAGATAGTTTGGTTAAGTCAATTACTGATTCTAACAATGCTGCCATTGCTGCACTTCAACAAAAGAGTGAAGCTGATTCAAAAGCGGCTGCTGATAGTGCCGTTGCCGCAATCAACAGTGCGGTTCAATCTGCGATTGATGATGCTAACGCCAAATCAACTGCAACATCAATTGCCAACTCACAAGCAGTTGATCAATTGAAGGCTAAGTACGAATCAGACTCATTACAAGCATCCAACGATGCTCAAACCAAAATGAACAGTGCGGTTAAGTCCGCTCAGGATTCAGCGAGCTCTGTTGCTCAATCAGTAGCGCAACAAAATCAAAACACAATTAACAGTCTTCAAGCTAAGAGTGAACAAGATTCAATTAGTGCATCAAACAGTGCGCAAATTGCGATTTCACAAGCTGCTGATAATGCTAAATCACTTGCAGAAAGCAAGGCGGAAGATGAATCAAAAGCTGCTTCACAAGCTAATGCACAAAAGATTAACGATCTTCAAACTCAATTTAATAATAGTATGCAGGCTGCTCAAAATGATGCTCAAACGAAAATGAACAGTGCGGTTAAGTCCGTTCAAGACTCAGCTAGTTCAGTGGCTCAATCTGTTGCCAATGATAACGCGAGTGCAATTAGTAGTCTTCAAACTAAGAGCCAACAAGATTCAATTAGTGCATCAAACAGTGCGCAAGCCGCAATTGCCCAAGCTGTGCAACAAGCACAAAGTGATGCTCAAGCAAAGGCAGAGGCGGATTCTAAAGCTGTTTCTCTAGCTAACTCTCAAGCAATTTCTGATTTACAAAGTAAAGCACAAAATGATCTAAATAACGCTTCCCAACAAGCAAACAGTGCAACGAGAAGTGCTATTAAATCAGCTCAAGATTCAGCAAGTACTGAAGCACAACAACTATCTTTGGCTAACTCAAAAGCAATTGAAGATTTAACTAATAAATCAATTGCCGACTCTAAGGCTGCATTGCAAAAGGCACAAGAAGCCGTGGATTCTGCTGTGGCATCAGCAATTTCATCAGCTCAAGACTCCGCTAATTCAAAAATGGCATTATTGTCAGAG
This sequence comes from Apilactobacillus nanyangensis, assembly GCF_016861915.1. Taxonomy (GTDB): domain Bacteria; phylum Bacillota; class Bacilli; order Lactobacillales; family Lactobacillaceae; genus Apilactobacillus; species Apilactobacillus nanyangensis. The sequence continues at coordinate 86,742 of NZ_BOLX01000001.1, forward strand.
GAAAATAGTAAAGCAATTGATGCTATCAACGCTCAAAAGAGTAACGAATTAACTCAAGCTCAAAGTAGTGCCAATACGGCAATCAGCGATGCAGTATCAAAGGCATCAAGCGAAGCTTCCAGTCAAGCATCAACAGAATTCTCTGCTCAAAGTAGCGCTAACTCTGTGGCAATCGATGACTTGAACAAGAAGAAGGAACAAGACCTATCAAGTGCAGCTGACAGTGCTCAATCAGCAATTGCTAATGCGGTTAAATCAGCTCAAGCAATTGCATCACAACAAGCTGCTGAACAAATTAAAGCAATCGCAGACGAAAACGCTAGAGTAGTTAATTCATTGAGTCAAAAGGCTGCCGATGATTCTAGAGCAGCTGTTGATTTGATGAATTCCACAGTGAAAGCTGCGGTTGAAAAGGCAAAGAGTCAAGCTCAAGCAGCTGCGGATGCACAATCTACAGCTACATCAATTGCAAATTCAAAAGCAATTGATGATTTGATTGCCAAATCCCAAGCGGATTCTTCTGCTGCTTCTGTAAACGCAGAAAATGACAAGAACAGTGCCGTATCTGCTGCACAAAAAGTTCTAAATGATTCATACCAATCACAAATTAGCAGTTTGAATGCTGATTACGACAGAATTATTAATGAATTACGTAATCAAATTACTGTTGCTAATCAATCACTTGCTTACTTGCAATTAAGTGCTAGCGCCCAAAACAGTCTAAATTCATCCGCAATCAATAGTTTGTCATCTGCTAGTTATGCTTCTTCCATCCAAGCTAGCTATGATAGCTCAGTAGCCGCTAGCTCTTATAGTTCAGTGGTTGCATCATATGAAGCTGTAATTAATAGTTTACAAGCTGATAGAAATTCTGCATCTAACGAGGTAATTAAGTACCAAGATCAATTAAGCAGTATGCAAAATGATTTCAATGCAACAATCTCAGCAGCCCAGAGCGCTGCTCAAGAGGCGTCATTGCAATCATCAGCAGCCATTTCACAAGCAGCTTCTAAGGCTTCATCCATTGCTGCCGAACAATCAAAGAACTCATACGAACAAAGTGTTGCTGCTGAAGTAGCTAGAAGTTCAGCAATTGCTGAAAGAAAATCAATTGCCAACTCATACAGTGATTACATTAGTAACCTACAAAATGAATCACAAGCTAGTTCAGCCGCAGCGCAAGCTAAGATTGATAGTGCAACTTCACAAATGAATAGTTATTCAAACAAAATTAGTAGTTTAATGGCTGATAGTTCCGCTGCAGCACTTAAGAACATCTTAGCGATAACTGACGCTAACAATAAGGCAAATAGTATCGCTAGTTCTTATGCACAAGAATTAAGTGACTTGAATAGTAAATACCAAAAAGACTCAGAAAATGCAGCTAATAGCATTAGCGCACTTCAAAGTTACGCTAATAGTTTGGCCGCAGCCAACGCCATTTCAATTAGTTCATTGAACAGTTCATATGCTACTAAGCAAAATCAACTTGCTCAGTCATACGAATCTGCACAGGCAGACGCGGTTCAAAAGGCAGTCAATGATGCAAATAGTTTAGCAGCTCAACAATCACAAGCTGTTTCACTTGCTAATTCACAAGCACTAGATGCGGCACGTAGTAAAGCAATCACGGATAGCCAAAATGCGTCCTCATCAGCTCAAGCCGCAATTCAAAAAGCAGTCGACGATGCGATTGCTCAAGCCCAATCAGTAGCTGCGGCTCAATCAGATGCAACATCAACTGCGAACTCACAAGCATTATCTGCTGCCATTTCAAAGGCTAACGCAGATAGTTTACAGGCATCATCACTTGCTAAGTCCATTATGGATTCAGCAATCGCTTCTGCGCAAAAATCAGTTCAAGATTCAGCAAACTCAGTCTTTGCTAACCAATCATCAGCAAACTCACAATCATTGTCTGATGCCAAGTCAAAGGCCGATGCAGATAGTGTTTCTGCTTCTAGTTACGCTGATTCATTGATGAATCAGGCCATTGCATCAGCTCAATCAGCTGCTAAGATGGTAACAGATGCTCAAATCAAGGAAATTGAAGATTCCTATGCTAAGGTTCTAAGTGATCAAGCAGCTCAATATCAATCAAGTTTGGCAGCTGCAAGTGAAGCGGCTGATCAAGAACGAAGTAATGCTGTATCATCAGCTCAATCAGTTGCTAAGAGCATCGCTGAGGAACAATCAATCGCTGTTGCTGCCGCTAACTCACAAGCACTAGTGGATGCTCAACGTAAGGCCCAACAAGATAGTTTGATGGCAGATAGTCTATATAATATCAAACTAAGTGCCGCAAGTATTGCAGCTCAACAATCAATCACAGCTGCATTAGACAGTCAATCAGCTGCTAACTCACAAGCGTTGAGTTCAGCTCAACAAAAGGCATTGGATGATAGCTCAGCTGCATCAAGTCGTGCGGAATCAGTCAAGAATTCAGCATTGGATTCAGCAAGACAATCCGCTCAAGATTCAGCTAACTCTTTGATTGCTTCACTAAATAGTGCCAACCAAGCTGCAATTTCTGCTGCTCAACAAAAGGCCCAACAAGATAGTCTAGCAGCACTACAAAGTGCGCAAAGTGCAATTAATGCTGTTGAAGAAGCTCAAAGAAGCCTTGCTGCATCTCAAATTGCTTCATTACAAACTAAGTATGAAGAAGAATTGAATTCAGCAAGACAACAATCAACTGCTGACAGCATTGCAGCTCAACAAAAGGCTCAAAGCGATATTGCCGACGCAATCTCAGCTGCTAAGAGTTTGGCTGCTTCACAAGCCCAAGCAGATATTGATGCCATTAATTCAGCCAACTCCAAGGCTCAAGATGATGCTAAGACTAAATCTATTGCTGATAGTATGTCTGCAGCCAAGAGTGCTCAAGATGCAATTGAAGCTGCGAAGTCATTAGCTGAAAGTGTGGCAAATTCCAATATTGCCGCATTAAATTCAGCTAACGCTAAGGCATTAGATGATGCCAAGCAAAAGGCATACAACGATAGTGTCTACGCTTCAAACAATGCTGATTCAATCCGTAGTTCTGCGGTATCTGCCGCTAAATCTGCTGCGGAAAGTTTAGCTAGTTCACAATCAATAGCGACTTCAATCGCTAATTCAGAAGCACTATCAAGTGCTAATTCGAAGGCCAAAGCTGACAGTGAATCTGCTTCATCAATTGCTCAATCTGTAATGGATTCAACAATTAATTCAGCTTCAAGTCAGGCATCAAGTATTGCTAAGTCAATTGCTGATTCATACGCTGACTCATATGCTAAACAAGTTCAATCATTGAATGATCAAACAACAGCACAATCACTTGCTGCTAGCCAAGCAATTGAAGATGTGAGAAATGCTATGAACAGTTCTGCCCAAGCTCAATTGGACAGCTTAGCTCAATCAAATGCTTCAGCTGAAAAAGTAATTAAGGAAAAATATGATAGCTTAATTGCAGATGAACGTAGTAAGGCCAAATCAGAAGCTGATAGTGCTGCATCCAGTGCGGCAAGTGTTGCTAAGAGTATCGCTGATAATGACATGAGTTCTCAAAAGGCTGCCTTGGAAGAACAATACTTGGCATCATCAAATGCTGCTAATTCGACATTTGCTAGCCAAATGGCATCACTTAGTGCAGAAGTAGAGGGCAACAAGCAATCTGCTCTTGCTCAAGCTAGCTCACAAGCTGATAGCATGATGGCTGCTAAGAGTGCCGAATACGCTAGTGCGATTGCAGCACTAAGCGCTCAACGAGATGCAGAATTGAGCTCTCAAGCATCTGCTAACGCAGAAGCGATGAGAAGCGCTCAAAGCGTTGCTGCAAGTGAATCAGATGAACGTGCAAAGGCAATTAGGGATTCACTTACTGCAGATTATCAAAATGCAGTTAACATCATTAAGGCGCAACAAGAAGCAACTTCAATTGCGGCCATGAATAATGAACACTCCAAACTAAAGAGCCAAGCAGATTCACTACAAACACAATATGAAGCCAAATTAGCAGAATTGACTAAGTCATTCAATGATAAGAATGCTGCTGATGAAGCATTGATTAATCAACTAAAAGCACAAATCAATGATATCAAGGCAACTAACAGTAAGTATTACTCTACTAACGAACCTTCAAACGACTACATTGTCACATCACATAATGGTGTTTGGGTATATGGTAGTCAAAACTTCGCAAAACATGAACGTAAACGTTACATGTCTTACGGAACAGAATTTAAGGTTGAAAAGGTAGTGGAATACAACGGAATTACCAGACTATATGTAGGCAATGGTGAATACATTACTTCAAATAAGAAGTTAGTATCACTTAGAAATGATTTCGATAATGTTCCTAAGTATGTTTATGATCTTAACAAAGAAAGAAGACGTACTTCAGTTCACAAGGTGACGGGATACAGATACGTGGACGGTCATCTACAATTAAAGGTTCTCGGTAAATACGTAGACAATTCTGATTACACAGATGGTTATTATGCCGTTGAAAAGCAAAATAATAACCAATACTACCGTGTAATCAGACACAAGGGTATCATCATTTACAACAGCCCAGTATTTGCTAAGAAACATGCTATTGGACGAATTAGTGCTAATAGTAGAGTAAAAGTAGAACGAGTTGTACATTACAAGGGAATCACCAGACTATATATTGGTAATGGTAAGTACATTACTGCTAACAAGACCTGGATAAACAAAGAATAATAAAAAAGCTCCTATCAAATTGATAGGGGCTTTTTTATTTTATTTATATGGTTTCAAAGAATTGATTCCATTGTTTCATAACATTTTCGGCACTGAACTTATCAGACTTTTCAATCGCATGATTGCTAAATTGTTGATGTTTTTCATCATTGCCTAAAACGTCGATAACACGACTTGCGAATTTGCCTAAGTCACCAGATTCCACTAGGTATCCATTTTTATCATCATCGATGATTTCATTTGGACCATAGTTAACGTCGTATGCGACTTCAGGGATTCCATATTGTAGGCCTTCGATTAGAGCCATACTTAGGCCTTCACCTTTTGATGATTGAACTAGGACACGAGTTTTTTCTAGAACGTTTTGCTTATCTTTTCCGGCCTTGTAATCAATCATTGAGACACTGTCTTGGACGTTTAGTTGTTTGATGATTTCTTCTAGTTCATTCTTGAATTGAGCTGATTCGAAGTATCCCATCATGGTTAGATGAACATCAGGAATAGTTTGTTTAACAGCAGGGATGATTGAAATCAATTCAGCAACATTCTTATCCCTAAAGATACGTCCCATGTATGTGATTTCATGGTTAGTTACGTTTGCAACCGGCTTGTGTATTTCAAGGATGGCTGAATCAAAGATACTGTAGAAGTTCATCTTTGGATAACGTTTTTGCAAATCGTTACTTTGTGCTTGAGTAGGGGTGATGACACCTGCGTAACTGTTTTGATAATTATCAAATAATGGATTCAAATTATCGAATAACTTTGCATTTGGATTACCAGCTTGAGAAGCATCTTCGGTGTGTTCATTGTGCATGATTTGATACTTGTGTTTAGTATTATTAACGTTACCAACGGCAGCAGTTAATGAAGGACGGTCGTTGATAATCACTGTATCCTTATCGGAAATTTCGTTTAGGAAGAATGAGTACAATTCATCTTCAGTATTGAAACGATAAATATTTCCCTTGTAGTTTAATAGTTTAAACATGGTAGGGAGAACTTGATCGCCGATGTTCATATGGGTGATTTCCATGACCGGTTGACCAGCTTTGTTAAATACTAGTTCGTGTCCAATCTGGCCATCTGGATGCATGTAGATTTCCTTTGATTTAAAGCCACGATAGTCGAAGACATCACGACTTGCGACGTTGCCGAAATTATCGTAGTAATCAACATTACCGATTTCACCAACAGTAAGTGGGAAAATTGAAACTTTAGCAACGCGTTGACCTAACTTTTCGATGTATGATTTGTTATTATCTACACCGTCGATTTTGTATTCATGTTTGTCGACTAGGTTAGAATATCTTAGATATTCATGATGCTTTTTAGGACCCATTTCACCTTGGAAATAGTCATACATGTTGATGATGTCGTCATCATCGATACCGTATTTTTTGATTTCTTGGTGTAGTGATGGATTGAAGTTTCTGGTAACAATCTTGGCATCAACGTTATTTTGTTTGAACAGTTTGATTCGGTTCATGGCTGAAAATTCAGTTCCCGAATTGAATGTAAAAATGTTTTCATTCACGAATAAAAATTTCTTGCTCATGATTAGGCCTCCTCGTTGTGTTCCATATCACTTAGACCATTTGTAATATCGAAGTGGTATGTTTTTAGTTTGTCTTGCCAAGTCTTCTTAGCTGATTCAATTAATTGTTGCCAATCGTGCCAGACACTGTCTTCTGAGAAACGGTTTGATAATTCATAAGCTTGGTCTGACATCTTTTGTAGTAATTCGTCGTCGGTAAATAGTTTGACCATTCTCTCTGATAGGGCCTTGGTATCGTCATAATCCACGACATAGCCATTTTCGTTGTCGACGATTAATTCATTTGGACCGTAGTTAGTGTCAAAGGTAACACCAACATCACCTTGAGCTTGGGCTTCCATTAGGGCAAGATTGAAACCTTCCATGACAGAGGCTAGGGCGTATAGTTGGGCGTTTTTTTGCACACCTGCAACGTCATTGGTGTAGCTGTGTAGATGAACGGCATCCTTTAAATCATATTCGTCTAGTGACGCGTTAATGCGCTTCATTGCGATATCATCGTTGGAGTGGTCGACGTATCCATAGACGTCCATATTGATATCTGGAACTTCCTTTTTAGCCATGCCCATTGCATCGATAATCTTATTGATTTGTTTTTCAGGGGCTACTCTGGCGGTTACTACGATACTATGTTTCTTACGATCCTTCATTGGAACACGTTGACCCTTTAGGTCTTCATTCTTAATCACACCAACGGGGATGGTAAACATATCAACTGATGGATTGAAACGACGTTTAACGTCTCTAGTTTGCTTTTCAGTAGCAGAAACAATTGCGTCGTATCTGTTGGCATCAGTAAGTGAGTATTCGTAGTTGTTGTTCATGATTGAAGTATCTGGTTCTTGTGCATCACCGGCATGTGAGTTGTGAAGGTGCAAGACGGTGTAGGTAGGAGAACTCAATGTTTCCAGGATTTCTTCAAAGTAATCAGAACGATCCATTACGTATATGTTTGGATGATCCTTATCCATGAATTCAACGTTTACTTTTTCAAGGAATTCTTGAATTAGGCCAACGATATTATTGTGAGTACGAACGGTGCCGTTTTCATCGATGGTCTTAAATCCTGACTTTTCCATTTTACCTTGGGCGTTTAGTCTGAAGTAGTCCTCAATAGCAGGACGACCTTCAGGGGTGTACCAAGTTTCAGTCGCAATTTTGTTATCAGGAGTATACCATTGAGCCATTGATAAGAAACCACGGTAATCATAGAAATCAACGCGGTAAAGGTTGGCAAATCCATCGAATAGTTCAACAGATTTAACGATTGTATCGTTAGTAACTTCCTTATCAAATAGGTTGATACGAGCAACGATTTGATTCTTATTGTAGACAATTACACGGTTTTGATCTTTTTCATCTTCGTATCTTAAGTTAGCGACACCGAAGTTGATATCTTTTGGACGGATTGTCTTGTTTTGTACATTGGTAGCTTTTTGGAAATAATCGAAAATACTTAGAATGTATTTATCTGAGATTCCATTATTATTTAAATGAAAGTGTAATAGTGGATTCCATTCACGAAAGACCAATCGATAGTCTTCGCCGAATTTTTCGAATAGTTTTGCGCGTTTTAACTGGGCGTGTTCAATCCCGGAGTTTTTGGCATTAAAGCTAGAATTTAAGAAAAAATTCATATCGGATACTCCTTTTTATGTAATTACAATTATTATAACGCAGTGAGAGTTAAATTTGATTAAAGAAAATCTTAAGAAAGAATTTTCAATGTTTTTTTAACAAATGTCTAAATTAGTCTTACAATTGAAAGTGAAGTATTATTGGGAGGATAATTATGACAGAAAGACAATTAATTCAACAAATTCTAAACACCGTCGATGTGGAATACAACTTTGTAAATGTGGACTCAGATAATTCTGCATATGACATTAAGGCGTTTCAACAAAAGGAAGATCGCCGTCCACTAAAGAATGTAAATGATGAATTAAAGAAATACTTCAAAGAAGCTGGCTTTAATTACACCGAAAACATTGGTGACGATTTAGATTTAAAGATTAGCAAATAATACTAATAAAAAGACAAATAAAAAAGACTCAAGAATTATTCTTGAGTCTTTTCTTTTATAACATTGGTCCTTGATGGTTAATTTCATCTGGAGTCATGTCAGTTAGTTCGCAATCAATGCGATGTTGTTTTAAAACGCTTTGAGAGTCAACGTCAATTGGCTTGAATCCTTTGTTAACTAGACGTTTGATGTACATGGTGTTGTATCCTAGCCCCCAAATCACTGCTCCAATGAAGTAAGTGATGTTTGCTGCATTACTTGGATCAACGTTTAATACTAATTGTAAAATCATATGAGTAGCCATGTAGATACAAGCATCAACACCTAAGATGCAGGCGGTATTGTAGTAGTCAGAACGAAGAATTGAAGGAATCCAATGTAACAAGAATGATAGAATGGAAAATCCAAAACGACCAAACTTGATGCGATCGTCACGCTTAATCATAAAGACGAAGTTTTGCTTGAAATCTGGTGGTTTAGGGAAGTTATTCATTTGAATACCTACTTTCTATCGATTATTTTCTAGTGAATTTAACAACTGCTTCACAACGTGGTGTTTGTGGCATCATGTCGATTGGTTGAATATAGTCAACTTTGTATTTACGAGTTAGTTGAACTAAATCGGCAGCCATGGTTGAAGGGTTACATGATACATATACGAATTTTTCTGGCGCACTCTTTAAAATTGCGTCAATTAATTTATCGTCTAGTCCAGTACGTGGTGGATCAACGATGATAGCATCAGGCTTGAAACCTTCTTCTAACCATTCAGGAAGAAGATCCTCGGCTTTACCAACTTCGTAGTAAGCATTTCTGATTTTATTGATGATAGCATTGTGATTAGCATCTTCAACGGCTTCTGGAATAATATCCATTCCACGAATTTCTTCAGCATGCTTTGCAAGTGGTAAACCAATGGTACCAACACCTGAGTATGCATCGACGATTTTTTCATTTCCTGTAAGTTCAAGAGCTGAGATGGCAACTTCGTATAGACGAGGAAGCATGATTGAGTTTAATTGTAGGAAAGCGCGAGCTGATAGCTCGAAGCTTAGTCCCTTAATCTTTTCAACAATAGTATCTTTACCGGCTAAATGAACTGTCTTGTCACCCCAGATAAGAGGGGAGTCGCCAGGATTGATGTTTTGCATTACAGAAGTAACTTCAGGTAATTCCATCATAATCTTCTTTAGCATGAAGCCTTTTTTAACGAACTTAGGAGTGTTGGTAACGAAGACTACTTGAACATCATCAGTGTTCAATGCGGCACGGACAATCACTGTCTTAATGATTCCGGAATTGTTTGATTCATCGAAAACAGGAATTTCTAGTTCGTTAATAAATTCGATAATCTTTCTCATTACCTTCATGGTTGCAGGGTATTGAACCGAACATTCAGGAAGATCGACTAAGTCGTGAGTTCCTTCTTTGAACAATCCAGCAATTACCTTACCATCTTTCATTCTAACGGGGAATTGAGCCTTATTACGGTATTCGTAAGGGTCTTCCATTCCCATGGTAGAACGAACTTTGAAGTTCTTGTAACCTTGTGGTTGGAATTTTTCTAATGCTTGTTTAATTAGGTCGCGTTTGAAACGAAGTTGTGCAGGGTATGAAAGAGATTCAAGTTCGAATCCACCAACACTACCAGCATAACTATCGCGAGGTTCAACACGATCTTGAGATACACGGTTGATTTTGACAGCTTTTGCTTTGATGTAATTAGGGTACACCTTGGTTACTTCAGCGACGACTTTTTCATCGGTAAAAGCACCGGTTACAAACACAAGCTTGTGTTCATAAAAGCCAATTCCTTCACCATTAATGCCCATTCTTTTGATGGTCATTTTAAATTGTTGTCCAACTTCGACTTCGACGTCGTTGTAGTTGGATCGATTATTGCGATTTTGGTATGCCATTAAAAACGTCCTTTTCATTTATACATAATTAACCTACATTATATCATGGATAAAATGATTTTAAATTGAGGTACTCCTTTTTATTTAATTATTAATTGCAAATATTACCATAAAAGGTTATAAATATAGTTGGTACATACATCATGTACGGGGAGGAAATTTCGAGATGTTAAAGATAAAAAAATCATTTTTGATTCTTACAATGTCAACTTTGATGTTATCTATGCCAGCTATGGGGCTGGGAGTAAATGCATCGGCCGATAACAAGCCAGTCGCTAAAGTAACTAAGTCTGACGTTATTGACGATAAAAAACCAGAAGCCATTGATGGTGGAAGTAACACCGGATCAGCTAGTCAAAAGCCAACTGGTCCATACAATGACAATAAGAATATCGACGATAATAAGCAAAACTCTATCGCAACTACGGTAAGCGATAATGCCTATGTTGATGATAAGAAAACTGATTATCACTTGATCAACACTGACACACCAACAGTGACTCCAACGTGGGGTGACTATACACGTGTTAGTGATATGTCTGCACCTAACAGCTATTCTTCAATTGACTCTGTTAATACCGGTAAGGTTACATTCCAAACTAAATGGTTTTTCCCATTAGGTTTTCATGTAGGTCCTTCCGAACACGGTAACTACCAAGGAGCTGTAATGGCTAATGGTAGTATTTATTTTGTTGAATCAGCTGGTACCAATACTAATAAAGGTGCAATTGTTAAGTTAAAGATGGATGCTTTAGATAGTTTGGGAATTGACGCGACTTCTCAACAAGATCTAATGGCTAAGGTATTTAACTTCTTTAACCGCAAGTCAACATATGGTGAGGATAACAATAAGCAACTTTCAGACTACATTGTTAAAACTAACTCATATCGAACTGCAAACAATAAGTTACAACCAAAGGCTAACAAGCTAAACAAAATTGTGACTGCTTTCAACAAGAAGAACAAACGCATTTTAAATATTTACGCTAATGCCAAGAAAAAGATGGTAAGTAAAATTAATGCTCAAATGAAAGCTAACCGTAAAGCAGCTGCTAAGATTAGAAAACAACATCCTAAGACTAAAAAGAAAAAGCACTTAAGAGCTGTTAAACTATCAAGACTTTACAAGACATATAAGGCTTTGAAGGCAAGCAAGAATAAGCCGGTTTCATTATCAGCTAAAAACCGTCGAGCTTATGCTCAAGTTCAAAGAGCCAACCGTTCATACATGGCAAAAGATAAAAAGCAATTAGCCGCACTTCAAAAGAAGATTAACGCTAATAACCAGAAGATTGATAAGATTACCCAAGATAACGAATTATTCAAGCAATACTTCCAACTATCAAAACTAATCGAAATCAGTCCAGTAACCAACATTGGTCATGGTCAAACATTGTCATACAACCCATCAAACAACCACATTTACATCGCTCAAGACGATGAATTAGGTGTTGTGGGTGCTGACTTCTATAACCAAGTTACTGAAATGGATTCCGATACTATGCGACCTGTTCATATTTATCGTTTCAAGCTAAACAATAATGACCATTACTACGCCATTCATACTTTAGCTTTCGATAATGAAGGTAATGCTTACTTTGGAATTCATCAATCACCTGATGAAATCAAGAATGCTTACACATTATTCCGTGGAACAATGAGTGGGGATACAATTAGTTTCTCACCCGTTAGAGGTTTAATTAACTGGCCAGCTAGTTATAACCAACAAGTCACATTTAACCGTGTTAACAACCGTCTATACTTACTATCAAACGACATGATTGTTTCAATTCCTGTTGATGAAGTAAGAAATGATGATATTAAACCACAAGATGTTCACTACGTAACATTTAACACCAATAGAGAGTTCGAAAGTCTTTCATTTGATGAAAATGGTTATGGATACCTAATGATGTTATGGAGATCAGAACTTCTTAAGTCAAATGTGCCACTAGACTAAAAGTAAAAACAATCATCGATTTAACGATGGTTGTTTTTTTATTGGGTAAAAAATAATTAATGTTATCATGGGGATGACGAAATACTATTATTAAATCAATTACTTGATGAGGGATGATATTAATGCACTTGGAACCACTAAGTTGGAATGATATTTTTGAATTGGCGAGTGCAATTGGCACGTTCATTACAGCTTATATCGCTTTGTATTTAAATCGGCGCCAACCACCAATGAAAATTAGGGTGGATCGATCATCAGTTAATGGTCAAGGAGTATTTATTTATTTTCTAGACGAGAAGTTAAACACTAGTGGATTCATAAAATTGAATCGGATTTATATGACGTTACATGGTGAGGAATTAGCTCATTCGTTGAATTTAGATTTATTCAGGGAAGGATTAACGAGATGGCGTCCAATCTCCAATGATTACATTGTCACAATTTCGATTAAGCGAAGCAGTGATGATGAACAGTTAAATCGAATTATCGCTGAAGCATTCTCAATTGCTAAGCACGAACATGATGATATATCGCATAATGATATTTCTAAAAAGGATTTCCAATTAGGCTTTGAATTTATCGTTAACGATCCGAGGGTCCATTTGAACCCGGTTGAATTTAACTTAAAGAAGTTAGAAGAGTCTAGTGTGATTGATATGAATAAAATTAAGGAATTTATGCACTAAAAAATGCATGTAGATAAAAATTATCTGCATGCATTTTTTTATTTGTTCAAAATCATTTTGATGTGTGGAGTTTGGTGGAACTGGTAAACATCACCGACTGATTTAAAACCAAACTTGGCATAAAAGCCTTCTTTATCATCTTGTGAATCGATTTCAACACGTGGGTGATCAAAGTGTTCGTCGATTTCTTTTAATACGCGTTCAATTAATTGCTTTCCCAATCCTTTGCCACGAGCGGCAGGGGTGGTAAGGACTCTACCAAATGAAGTGTGATCTTCTCCATGAAAGACTCTGGCGTAGGCTAGTAGTTGCCCATCTTCTTCAGCCCAGATATGTAGTGCTTTTTTGTCGACATCATCGACTTCTTGGTAAGGACGTTTTTGTTCGACCACAAAGGTTTGAACACGGGCAAAGTAGATGGCCCATAGTTCATCACGTGTGATTTCATCAAATGTTTTTACTTTCCATTCCATGACACAACCTCCTAGATTGATTATTTTCATTCTACTATTTTTTATATTGAAAGTGTAAGATTTTGCAGATTTATCTCAAAAAAGCCGCAGTGTTATTTTGGCAGATTGTTGCTATCTTTTTATACGTTCAAGGGCCCTTGATCAATACGATAAAGGATTGATTAAGATGAATAATTTAGATGATGGTTTTACGTTTTTAATGAAACAAAATCATATTGGAATCGTTTATGGAGTATTAAAACGGTTAAACATAAGAATGGATAATCCCCAATTCGAGGACTTAAAACAAGAGGGATTTATTCAACTGGCAACAGCCTATAGTAAGTATGATGGAGATTTAGGTGATGATAGAATATGTGGTTTTTTGTACCAGTCAGTTTATTGGCATCTGTTGGATATTCTAAGAAAGCAGCAACGAATTAACAATCACCTTATTAATGTGGATGATGACAAGAATGAATGGATTGATAATGATTGTGGAATGTTTTCCCCTCATGACGAGGTTGATGGTGTCGACTTGTTAAATCAATTATGGTTACGTTGTACCGGCAATCAAAGGAAGTTCTTATGTTGTGCTTACAATGAATCATTGACGGTCACTCAGATTGCCAGGAAGTATCACGTCAGTCGAAAGACTGTATATCAATGGAAAAAGGGTGTCCAAGAAGAATTTGCAAAATTAAGGTAACACTTTTGACTGTAGAAACGTTATTAATAGTGTAAGGGTTAGCGCTAATCACTTATGAAGAATTGAAAAGAGGTAAATCATAATGCAAAAGCAATGGAATAAGTCAAAAATCACAATTGAAACATTAGGAAGCGACCAAGTTGTTAGAAAACGTAATATGGCCAATGCAATTCAAGATGTTTCTGGTGAAGAAATGGCCCAACTAACTGCAATTATCACCGAATTAACAGGTTCATCAGCTCATGGATCTAAATTAGTACAAGAAAATAGCTTCATCGGCTAATTTTTAATTGGAGGATAAATTAATGAAAAAACTAGAATTAACATTTAAGAGTGAAAACGGTAAGAACAAGAACCTAGGCTTTAATTACATTGAAGGTGATTTAACTGCTGATAAGGTAATGCCAGCAATGCAACGATTATCAGACTTGAACCTTTTCCGTGATAAAGACGGTAACCTATACAAAGAACCAGTGGCTGCTAAGATTATTGACACTAACAATCAAGTATTGTTTGATAAGAGAATCAAGAATACCAAGTAATAAAAAAGTCGTGTTGCATTATGCAACACGGCTTTTTATTTTAGGTATCCATCTGGATAGTTTGATTCGATGAATTCACGAATACATGAAACCATTTTTTGAGCAGCTGGGGTCTTCATTTGAACAGAGTTCATTACCATAAAGATTGAACGGTAGAAGTCATCGTCAAATGGGTATAGTGAAACATCACCGTTAATTCTTTGGAAAGCAAGCTTAGGTAAAATTCCCATACCTAATCCTGATTCCACCATTGCGATGATGGATTGGTCATCAATACTAAATTGAATCGAGTTAGGTGCAACGTTGTATTGATCCAAGACGGCCTTGGTATCACCATCATAGTCAGATTTTTGAAGGATGAAATGTTGGTTTTCAACGTCCTTCTTAGTGATACTCTTACCGTTTGCTGGAACGAAATCCTTAGGGGTGATGCAATAAATTTTATCCTTCACCAATAGAGCCTTTACTAATCTTTCATTGATAGGTTGGCAGGTAAAACCAAGATCGATTTTACCTTGACGGGCTTGTAAGGTGATGTCGTTAAAATCGCTTTGAATTAATTCCACCTTAACGTTTGGAAATTGGCTATGAAAGTTATGTATAATTGTTGGTAACCAGTTGATGCAGACACTACTAAAAGCACCAAGTCTAACAGTTCCAGAAGTTAGTCCCTTGATTTTATTGGCTTCTTGTTGAAGACGTTCTTCATTATTTAAGATATCTTGAATGATTGGAAGAACATCTTTTCCGTCTTCAGTTAATTTAACACCGGATCTATCACGAATAAGTAGTGAAAACCCCAGTTGCTTTTCTAGTTTGTCAATTGAATGAGAAATTGCAGAAGGTGTTACTTCTAGCTTTTGAGCTGCGTGGTGGAAGCTTTCTTCGCTAACTACGGTTACAAAAGCTTGGTATGAAAAAGAAATCATGTACATCAATCCTCTCGTCTACAATAAAAACTTATTGTTTTAGATTATATATGTTTTTGTTAAAATATGTAACAACCATTTGAAAAAAATTATGTAAACTATCGAAATAAATTCGAATAATATAAAAGACGCTATCAAGATGATGGCGTCTTTTTTGCTTATGGATACCAGAAACCAAACGCTTCTTCTGACCAGCGCTGATATCTACGAGCCTCCATATTATTAACACATTTAATAATATACTCCAGCGGTCGTGGCCTAGAACTAGTAATGATTGCTAGCATGTAGTGCATATCATTGGCACAATAAATTTTATCCAGTGCCTTATTGCAAGGATAGTAATGTTTATCTCCGACATATCTAATAAGCTGGTTTTGGATTTTTTGACGTAGCTTGCGACGGAGATGAAGATTGGCTTGCTCAAATTTGGCATCCAATTTAAGTCCTCTATATAACTTACACAAATAAATCCCTCCCTTCAAATATCTATATAAGGTAGTAGAAGAGTTAGCATTTAAATAATGAAGGAGGCATGATTAGTCCCTTTGCATTGTATCAATTAGTACGTTTAATAGATTTGGTTGATTACGATATTTATCTGTCAAGATTAGTAAATAGTTCACAACTTCAAAGTTGTTTTGATTATTTAATAGTTGTTCGAACAGAGGATAATTTTCATCATCGCCA
Organism: Apilactobacillus nanyangensis; assembly: GCF_016861915.1. GTDB lineage: Bacteria > Bacillota > Bacilli > Lactobacillales > Lactobacillaceae > Apilactobacillus > Apilactobacillus nanyangensis. The sequence continues at coordinate 102,914 of NZ_BOLX01000001.1, forward strand.
AATCGCTTTGCAATGATCTGTTTTAAATAACCAGCGAAATAGTTACGTAATCTAAGTTGAGCCAAAAGGTGCATACTTGGATTATTGGACCTAAATGTTTCCGTCAATGGCAATCCTTCCACTAATCTGTTTACTTTACTTTAATATTTTTTGGATTAAATGTCTAAAGTATGGCACTAACTTTAAAATTATTTAATAAAACGCGACATTTTGTTAATGAAATAGTTAAAAAGTTAAATTGTGTTATAATCTAGATTATAAAATTATTGGAGGAATCAAAATGCAATCATTTTTAAAGAAGACTGTCTATGCTGGTCTAACTCTTTTTGCATTAGGTTCATTAGCTACAATTAGTTCTACTACTGCTAATGCTAATGCCAAGAGACATGTAACTACTAAACATGTTGCCAAAAAGGCAAAGAAAGTGAAGCATACTAAAAAAAGAACAAAGGTTACTGCTAATTACTACAAAGTTCATTTCGCAGAAAACGCTGCATACGCTAAATCAACAGGGATTGTTAGCATTATGAACAAGCCAGGAAGATTGGGTAATGCTAAAATAGTTGCTGGTAAGGAAACAATGCGCCGTTTAGCTAAATCCAATCTTCCTCAAAATGTATTCCACGTATACGGAATGGCTAAGACCAACACAGGTCTATACTACGCCCACGTTGTTACACTAGGTGGTAAGTACAGAGGATGGATTTACGTTGGTAAAAATGACTTCCGATACAATCTAGATAACATGACTAAAAACACTGGTTTAGAAGCTACCAAAACCTTAAGATACGGTGCTACTCCAAGCAACGTTAACGTTAAGATTTCAGAAAAGTTATGGACTTACCCTAAGTTCAGTCGTTACAACGCTCGTGTTGTAAGTCATAAGAAGGCTTCATACATCAAAGATGATTTTAAAGTTGAATCAGCCGTATACAACACTCGTGGTTGGTTATACTACTACGTTCAAGATACTAAGAAAAAGAGCGTAAATGGTTGGATTTTCAATGGTAATACAAAAGCCTTAGAGGTTAAGAAGGCTAAGAAGAAGACTACTACTAAGCCAACAGATAATAAGCAAACTCAAACAACGCCAACAACAAGTACTTACACATTAGTATTCAAGTACAATGGTAACTTTGTAAGCACTAAGATTGTTAACTTATCAGACCTATCGGTAAGCGGAACTCCCGTTGTAACTGCTGATTCAATCTCTAAGTTTATTCCAAGTAACTACCAAGTTACTTCAGATGCTAATGCTATCAATACAGATGGCCCAATCGTCAACAACGGAGCAGCGGTTATTAACTTAGCGCCAGTTCCAGCAACTCGTTTAAACATCGTACTTAAACAAAAAGATACTGGAGCGGTACTAAATCCATCATCCGACTTAGTAGCAACACTAAACCAAGTTGGACAAGATTTATTGAACCAAAAGGTTGTTCTTAACGGACAAAGCGTTAATGGTGATGCTGTTAAGACAATCCTATCTAACCGTGGATTACTAAGTATTGATCAATCAAAATTATCAACTATCGGTGCGGGAACATTGCAATTTGTCGACATTGATGCTGCCAAAGTTGATGCTTCCAACCCAACAGTTACCCTATACTACAGATAGTAAAAAAGCTTCTCCTATTTTGGAGGAGCTTTTTTATTTTTCTTTAATTTTCAGTGATTATTATATTGATATGTATTATTATTAGTGTATAAGATTAAAACGGAGTGATAAAATTTGAAAAAGTTCTTACTTTTCTTGTCGTTAATAACTGTACTTTTAATGTGTTTTTCAGTTTCGGCACCAACAGCCAATGCACAGACATATGTATATGTGACAAGAACTGGTAAAAGATATTACTACAATCGAAATGATTGGGGCCTAAAGAGGGCTCATCGAGTTTATCGAATAACTCTTAGCAAAGCTAAATCACGTGGTTTAACCTTGGCCAAAGATGAAAGTCATGACAAGATAGTAGTGGCAAGAGTATCCGTTAAAAAAGCGAAGAAGATACATAAACGCGCAGTTCGTCACAGTGGAAAGACAAAGATTTCTAAGAACCAAATTGTAGTTCTAAACGGTAATAATCCGGCCTTTAGTAAGTCTGAAATGTCATTGAAACACGGGGCTTGGGCTAGATACGGTAGCTTGGATAAGCTCAATCGTTCGACTACTGCCAATGCGATGTTAAACTATTCATTGATGCCAAAGGTAAAAAGAGAACCTTTATACGTTGATCCAACGGGATGGCATAACAAAAAAGATGGTGGCACATGGTTGTATAACCGTAGCCACTTAATCGGTTATCAGTTTACGGGACAAAATAACAACTTACGTAATCTAATGACAGGGACACGTTCATTAAATGATCCTGCAATGAGTACGTTTGAAAACAAGGTCGCATATTACTTACGTAGTAATCATCATCATTATGTAAGATATCAGGTTAAACCTGTGTTTAAGAAAAGAAACCTTTTAGCTTCTGGTGTGATTATGCGTGCCGAATCAGTTGGTAGTAATGCAATTTCGTTTAATATTTACATTAAAAATATTCAAAGTGGATTCAAGATTAACTATGCGAATGGAACAAGTGTAGTTAGATAATGAGGAGAATTAATGATGGAAAAAGTAAAGCAATTTTTAAAATGGTTAACACCATTTATTATCTTTTTAGTTCTAGCATTATTAGTTGTTTCGATTCCTATTATTAAGAAGCAAACTTTCTTAGGATCAGATTCGCTATTTCATTTTAATCGTTTTTACGATGCAGCAATGCAATTAAAGACCCATAAAATTAGTTATTTTCAAACTAATTATGGTTTCTTAGGTACTGGTAGAATGTTGAGTACTTTGTACGGACCAGTGGCAGCTTATGCTGGTGGTTTTCTTTTATTAGTAGCTGGAACATGGTTTAAGTTCGAAATCCTAACTGATTTGATTGTTTTAATTGTTTCAGCACTTGGAATGTACAAGCTATGTCGTGTTAACAATGTCGACAAGTACCCAGCAATTTTTATGGGATTCATTTACATGTACTCATCAATGGTAATGCAATGGGTGACTGCCCAACAATTTACCGGAGTAGGGGCAATGATTGTTCCGTTCGTTATGATCTATGCTACTCAAATGGTTAGAAAAAATGATGTATCATTTTTTGGTTTTGCCTTTGTAATGAGTTTATTAATCCAAACCCATTTGATGAGTGCGATGATTACAATGATTGGAATTCTTCCATTCTTCGTTGTTGGATTGGTAAAAGCCGTTGATAAAAAGCAACGTGTAAAGATGCTATTACATACCATCTACGCTGCATTAATTACATTAGTATTAACAATTAATGTTTGGTACAACTTAATCTACATTTCTGCTACCAATCACTTACTTCCGGTTTATCCAGTTCCAGAAGTTCGTACCTATGGATATAACTTTAATGTTCAATCATTAGTGAACATTATGAAACCGACCGAGTTTATTTTATTTATTTTTGTATTATACTTTGTTATTAGAAGATTCAAACAAGTTGATATCTTAACTAAGACAACAGCACTAACTGGATTTTTCTTCCTAGTTATTTCATGGAGTCACTTTCCATGGGGAGTCTTTCAATATCTTATTCCACAGTTATCATACACACTCCAATTTCCAAAACGTTTCTTGGTAATTGCGTTTGTATGCCTATTGGTGACTTTCGGCCGAATTTTAACTTATGAAATTAAAAATAATACTCATAAGAGTAACTATGCCGTTGTAGTAACAATCTTGTTGTTAATTATTGGTAGTGCCGGATTGGATTTCTATGCCATTCACCAACGTAGTGTTAACTATGTTTCATTAAATACTAAGCACCACAAGAATAATAAAAACGATAATTCAATTTATTACTACATGAAGAGGCATCACAGAACGCTTCAAAAGGATACACAAAGCCATAAACTATCGAACCTATTAGAAGATATTATTAAGGCGACTCCTGACTATGTTCCTTCATATAAACAAATTAAGGGACATAGTGAATATGACAAGTTGAATCCATACAAATTGTATTACCAACAATATATTGAAAAGAATCATAACAAGAAACTTCATTTCAAACATGTTGTAAGAAAAGATGGATCCCTAACAGTTAGATTTAAACTAAGAAAAGCACAAAAGATTCAAGTGCCATTAGCTAAGTATGCTCAAACACAAGTAACGGTTAATGGAACCGTTAAGAATGTAAAAACAACTAAGATTGGTGCAATTATCGTCTCTGCTAAGAAGGGAAAGAATACAGTTAACGTTAAATACGTAACTTCATTTACTACCCGCTTAATGATGGTATTTACATGGATCGGTTGGATTTTGTTTGGTATTTTTGCAATCACAAAAATTAAGCGTAACAAGTAATAAGATGGGGATTCTTGTTGCCTTATAGGAAATTTTATAATTTCTACTTATTGGAGGGATAGTTTTGGAACAACTGAGGAATGCGGCCAAAAAAGTACATCAAAGCCGCTTTTTCCCGCTGCTCGTATTTGGATTATTGGGGTTAATTGCGCTTAGCGGTCTAATTTTAAATAACACGTTAATTTTAAGTGTTGATACGTTATTTCACTTTAATCGTTTCTACGATACCGCAGAGCAAATTAAAAATGGAACTTATAATTATTTCCAAATGAATTATGGTTTCTCACAAACTGGTCGAATTGTAAATGCGTTATATGGGCCTGCCATTGCATACCTTGGTGGATTAATTTTATATCTAAGTTACAACTGGATTGTTTTTGAAATTGCCATTTCAATGTTTGCAATGTTAGTTGCAGCATTTTCAATGTATTGGTTATGTCGAGTTAACAATGTAAAAAGAGACTACGCAATTATAATTGGTGGTCTTTACATGACAGGATCATCAGTTTTTGGCTGGGTTTCCACACAACAATTCACGGGATTTGGTGCTGCATTCGTACCGTTCTTTTTCATCGGAGTCACTTTAATGTTGAGAAGACTAAAGATTCCAGTGATTGGAATCTCGGTCGGAATGGCAATTCTAATGCAAACGCATATATTATCAAGTTTAATTGCTTTTTCTGCAGCCGTTCCAATGATCATTGTTTCATTGATTTTAACCAAAAATAAATGGCAAATGATTAGAGACGGAATTATCACTAGTGTATTAACACTAGCGTTGACTATTAACGTCTGGGGAGTAATGCTTTCTATTTTCAAGAACAACTACTTGATTCCAACGTTTCCAAATCTTGAAATGCAGTTTAATACCGTTTCATTTGAAGCTTATTCACTTCAAACGATTGCAAAACCGATGGAATTATTGATATTCTTGTATGTTACTTACTACATCATTACAAGATGGAAACGATTGGACTATGTCTTCAGAACCATTGGTTCAGTTGCAGTTTTTTTCTTTGTATTGTCTACAAACGCACTTCCATGGGAAAGATTACAGTTTGATTTTCCAAAATTAACTACTTTGATTCAATTTCCAAAGCGTTTTGTAGTGATTCCATTTGTATTATTCTTCTTACTATTAGGAATGATTTTAAGCACCGACAAGAATGCTTTAACATTGAAGCCATTACACTACCCAAGTCGTGTCTTCACCATGGTATTGTTATTTTTTGTATATGCTTTAAATATGGAAACCAACTTCCAATCTATGAATGTGGGAATATCACAAACAGTTGCAATGAAACAAAGTATTGAAGCACAATTGCCAGTTAATCATGCTTTTAGCTATGACAAGAAATTCAATCGAACTTACAAGCAGGATTTTGAAAGCCATAATAAAACATACTTGATTCAAGATATTATTAAAACGACGCCTGATTACTTACCAAGTAATGTTGCTGTTAATGAGGCTAATTATTACCAAGTACATCCATATAGAAATAACCATATTCAATTGATTAAGCACAACTTTAAGATTAAGGGTGGATACACCAAAAAAGTGAATAAGGATGGTTCAATGACCATCACTTGGCGTAATCACCATTCAAAGACTACTCGTTACCGTGTAACCGTAGTTAAGTATGCTGCCACTAAGTTGGTCTTAAACGGTAAGAAAGTTAAGCCAGTAAACATAAGTAAAGTTGGTGCCATAACCGTAAATGCTAAGCCAGGAAAGAATGTCTTAAAAGTATCATATCGAACTGGTCTAGGCATGGATGTTATCTTCCTAGTGACAGTCGTTAGTTGGATGGGTGTCATTTGTTACGTAATTATCAAGAGATTTAAAAACAAAAAGAGTAACCAATAATGGTCACTCTTTTTTATTTGCTAAATAATCTTCATACATGTATTTAGCGGTCTTTAAATAGACTTTGTGGTATATTTCATCATCAAATAAAATCGAATTAGTGCTGGAAAGATTAGGGTTATTAAAACGACATTGTTTGACGAAATTAATGCAATCGATATTTTGCTGGGTGTAATAGAGAATGAAGTTGTGAAGCAACATGAGGTCTTTGAATTTGTTTTGCAAATAATACCCGCTGGCATGAACCTTTAGATGTGTCTCCTTACCATGCATGTATAAATATGAAAATTTATCCGTAGAGTAGGGGATACAATAGCTTAACAAGTTGGCATTGAACCAGGAATAAGTTCGACTACGATGATTGGCGGGAAGTGGAATCAGAGATGCTTCGGTTGTTAAAATGGGAAACTTATTTTTGATATGCAATTCCTCACAAATACTTCGGTTGAAATGCTCGTGGAGCATGCATTCGCTTTTTAACTTGCGATGAATCAATGCGGTTGTTGATGATTTCAATAAATAAAAGTTTAATCCATTTTCAATTACCATCGTCGAGTAGCGCTTACTTCTGTCGGCAACGTCTACTAGCATTAATAGATTATTCCAGTTAATCTGTTTAAAGTTAAAACGATGGTTAATCATACTGATAGGCAGCTTATCTATATCAACAAAGGTTGTGCCATCTTTAATCGATATAGCTTCTTTTTTCAAATTTGTTTCATTCATAAAAAAATCCTCTCGTATATTTTGCGTTTAACAAGCTAGCACGAGAGGATCTTGGAGGCTAATTATTTTAGCCAATTTAAGAAAATCTTAATTGTTTTTGATGAAATCACCTATGTAAAAGGCAAGTTTGCGGTAAGTATATGCATTGGGATGGACGTGTTGATCTTGATACATGTCCTTATAGTTAAAATCAGTGATGAATTCAGAATGGTATTCACGCCAGTCGATGAATGGCACTTGGAAGGCTAAATAGACTTCTGCTAATCCATCTAGTAGTTGGTTAAATGTATAGTTAGAGTATCGAACAACATTAGCTGCATTCTTATCGTCGTCGAAACGAGTCATTGGTAATACGGCGTAGATTTTTGCCTCGTGATGTTGACTGATGACTTTACGAACCAATGTTGTTAGTTTGGAAATGATTCTAACTAGGGGCACGTCTAAGTGACCATAATCATTGGTACCAATCATTAGGATGATGACGTCGTATTTATTATCTTTGATTTTTTCAATTTCTTTTTCTAGTGTTTCATATATGGTAGCGCCGTTGATACCGTTGTTGCAGACGCGACAATTATAGTATTTGGCTAAGTATCGTGGATAGTTGTAACGTAGGTTGACGGTTCCATCGAAGCCTCTAGTAACGGAATCACCTAAGGCCGCGACTGTTTTGTTTGTAAGATCCAATGTAATCAACTCCGATTAATATGTATATAATACCTATTATAATATCAAAAACTTAGTAAAAATTTAATTTTATATACTTATAATTTTTTTGGTATAATGAAGTTCCTTGGCAGGGGCACATAAGCCGAAAAAGACGCGGATATCCGCGTCTTTTTTTATTGACACAATTGCCATTTATGATATACTCATTTGATAATAAATAAAATTAGGAGGGCACACAATGACACACAAAAGAATGATTGTTTTGGATATTGCTTCACTTGGTTTAGGCGAAGCTCCCGATGCAAATCGCTTTGATTCTATTGGTGCCGACACATTAGGCCACATCGCTGATAAAGGGCTAAGTGCTTCTAATTTAATTAACCTAGGTCTTGGCAATGTTCGCTGGGACAACGAGATTAAATCAATTCCACAAGTTGACGCTCCTCGTGGCTTCTTTGGAAAGATGGTTACCACTGTTGATAGCAACAGGGGTAGTGCCTCATTTCGTGAGATGTTTGACTACACTGCCGGTGTCCGCACAGCTTCTGTGATGGACTTGTTGGCAGAAAAACAACATAGTGTTTCAATTATTTCAAGCTTTGCTTATTATTGGGAAAAACAGGACGATATTTCAATGGTCCAAGTCCCCGATGATAGCAAGGCTTTTATTGAATTGTCAGCTAAAATGAGGACTCAAAAGAGCGGGTTAATTTACTGCCAATTACCAGAATTAAGACACTTCGCAAGAATGGACGATAGCGTCGGTTACGCTAAACAATTAAATGTGTTAGATGAAACAATCGGTAAGGTCTTAGAACGCCTAAGAGATAACGACTTACTTATTATCACATCTTCATATGCAATTGATCCAACAATGGACAATCGAATCACTCGTGAATACTTACCACTAATCGTTTTCAATCCAAACAAGGATGAAGGAAAGTCATTAGGCATTAAGCGTTCATTGGGTGCGGTTGCTAATGCAATTGTTGCATTCTTTGATTTAGATGATGGGAAAATTACTAAACCAAACTTTATCAACGAAGTTAAATAGTTAATTAATATTGAAAGGGGTGTTGCGCAACTAAAATAAGCTATTTGTCACTATATTTTTTGTCGCAGAGAAAGGATTAGAAATTTTATGTATTTGTTAGTTAATATTTTAGGAATTATTGTTTTCCTAGGGATTGCATTTATTTTTTCAAAGAACAAGAAAGAAATTAAATGGCGTTCAGTAATTACTGTTTTAGTGTTAAACCTAGTAATCGCTTACTGTTTAACACAATTTGCATGGGGTCGTGCTGCTGTTGAAGCCGCTGCCAATGGTTTCTCAGCTTTAGTTGAAGTAGCCTACCAAGGTATCGCTTTTGCATTACCTAGTTGGGTTCACGTTAAGTCAATGGACTTTGTAACTTCAGCACTTCTACCAATTTTATTAATCGTTCCAGTGTTTGATATCTTAACTTACATTGGAATCCTACCTTGGATCATCAAGTGGGTAGGTAAAGGTTTGGCATACATAACTGGCCAACCTAAGTTTGAATCATTCTTCGCTGTTGAAATGATGTTTTTAGGTAACACTGAAGCACTTGCTGTTTCAACTCTACAATTAAAACAAATCTCAGCTGTAAGAAATGTTGTCATTGCCATGATGTCAATGTCATGTGTGACTGCCTCAATTCTTGGCGCATACACTCAAATGGTTCCAGGACAATACGTATTGACTGCCGTTCCATTGAACATCTTAAATGCTGTTATTGTAACTAGTATTTTAATGCCAACTTCAGTTAGCCCAGAAGAAGACACTATCGCTAAGTTAGGTAGTTCTTCACAAACTGCTGAAGTTGCCGTTGGTGAACATCCTGAAAACGCAGAAGAAGCTAAGAAAGAACCATTCTTCTCATTCTTGGGTGATTCAATCCTAGGTGCTGGTAAATTAATCTTAATCATTACTGCAAACGTTATCGCATTCGTTGCCTTAGCTGCTTTAATCGATAAGATCTTGGGTGCAATCAACCCTAGTTTATCCCTAGAACACATCTTAGGAATCATCATGTTCCCATTCGCTTGGTTAATGGGTTCAGACGTGCATACTGCTTTTGATTTTGCACAAAACATGGGTACTAAGCTGGTAACTAACGAATTCGTTGTTATGGGTAAGGTATCATCACACATCGGTTCATACGCACCTCACTACCGTGCACAATTAACTGTCTTCCTAACTTCATTTGCTAACCTTTCTACAGTGGGAATGATTATCGGTGCATTCAAGGGTATCGTTAACCGTGAAGTAAACAACGCTATTTCAAAGAGTGTAGGTTACATGATTCTATCAGGGATTTTAGTTTCTCTACTATCTGCAGGAATCGTTGGTCTATTTGTATGGTAAAATAGAAACATAATATATATATAGATTAAGGATTTTGTTTAATGAATAATAAGTTGAACAAAACGTCAAAAAAAGAGACAGCCTTGCTGTCTCTTTTAGACGTTTTAAGGGATAAAGAAATTTTTAAGACAGAGGTCTTAGGTGGGATTACCGGATTCTTCGCAATTTCGTATATCTTGGTGGTTAATCCAATGATATTGGCGGATGCGGGGATGGATGTTCACCAGACTGTCTTTGCGACAATTATTAGTTCTGTAATCGGATGTTTTATCATGGGATTTTATGCCAACTCCCCGGTAGTGATTACGCCGGGGATGGGCGTGAATGCGTTTTTTACCTATACGATGGTATTAAACATGGGGTTGTCATATCAAGAAGCGTTAACTGTTTCGTTGGTATCGACGATTGCGTTTGCATTAATCGCATTTAGCCGCTTTACGGACATTTTACAGGGTGGTATTCCTGATTCATTGAAGTCAGCGATAACCGCCGGTATTGGCTTATTTTTAGTTGAAATTGGTCTACAAAAAGCTGGATTGATCCAACAAGGGAAGAATTCCTTGCTAACGATTGGTTCATTTAAGAATCCATCGTTACTACTAGCTATTTTTGGTTTAATTCTAACGATTGTTTTATACATCAAAAACGTGAAGGGGAATTTCTTCATTGGGATTGTGATTACTACAATTGTTGGAATAGTATTCCATATCCATGACAGTGGGGTTAAAACCACTCACTTGATTAATATTTTGCAATACCATAAGTCACTATTTGATTTCAGTTTTAAAAACGTCTGGACGACACCTTTTATCATGGCATCATTTTCAATGACGATGATTTTGGTGTTTGAATCGATGGGATTAAACGCCGGAATTTTACCGGATATGAAGAAGTTCAAAAAGACATTTAGAAGTGTTTCCATTACCGGAATTATCTCCAGTATTTTAGGAACTAGTCCAACTGTGTCAGCTGCTGAAAGTGTGGCCGGTTTTCAACTAGGTGCTAGAACTGGAATCATGTCAATTACTGCTGGAATTATGTTTTTACTTTCAACATTTTTCATCAGCTTCTTGGACTTAGTACCACAAGCAGCAATTGCACCGGTTATTATCATTACTGGAGCATTGATGTTATCCAACCTAAAGACCATCAACATGGATGATTTTGCAGAATGGTTCCCAGCATTTCTAATCGTGGTATTGATTCCTTTGACCGGGAGTATCTCAATCGGGTTAGCATTCGGTTTTGTTGCTTATCCAATCGTGAAAATCTTCAACGGCCAAATCAAATCAATTAGTACAATTAACTATATTTTAAGTGCGTTGTTTTTAGTTAACTTGATAATGACAGCGATGCTATAGAAAAGGCGATCGAACGATCGTCTTTTTATATGTATTTTTTTGATAATCTAGTGACGAATTAGACTAATTTTGGTTATAATGGAGAAGTATATGTTTCATGATTGTAAAAAAGATTAATATCAGTTAAAGTATAGATAGATGTGAAACAATCATGTTTCACAATAGGAGGATTTGCATGAATCCAGAAGAATTTAAGAGTCAATTAGCAAAACACAATATCGAATTGACTGGTCACCAAATGCAACAATTTGCCGATTATTATGAATTGTTAGTCGCTACTAACGAACATGTTAATCTGACAACTATTGTTGACAGGGATGAGGTATATTTAAAACATTTCTTTGATTCAATTACTCCTGCATTCTTTGCAGAAGATTTGAGAACAGAAGAATTAACATTATGTGATGTTGGAGCCGGTGCCGGTTTCCCATCCATTCCGTTAAAGATAGTTTTCCCTAATTTAAAGGTCACCATTATTGATTCATTGAACAAACGAATCAACTTCTTGGATGAACTAGTTAACAAGTTAGGTTTAACCAATGTTGAATTACATCATGCCAGGGCAGAAGAATTTGGTGGTAAAAAATCTAAATACCGTGAATCTTTTGATATTGCAACTGCACGTGCAGTTGCTCGAATGAGTGTGCTTGCAGAATTTTGTTTGCCATTAGTTAAGGTTGGCGGACGAATGATTGCACTAAAAGCATCTAAGGTTAAAGATGAACTATCTGATGGAAAAAGCGCGATTACTACTTTAGGTGGTAAGATGATTTCAGATGATGAGTTCAATCTTCCAGTCTCAAATGATCCACGTAACATGGTCGTGTTAGAAAAGGTAAAGAACACACCAAAACAATACCCACGAAAAGCGGGTACACCAAACAAGAAACCAATTGGTTCAAGTAAAAAGTAGACTAGAGGAGGGGTTATAATGGGACATGTTATATCATTAGCTAATCAAAAGGGTGGAGTTGGTAAGACTACCACTTCCGTTAACCTAGGTGCAGACCTTGCAACAATGGGTAAAAAGGTATTACTAATCGATGCTGATGCCCAAGGAAATGCAACTTCAGGAGTAGGAATTCAAAAATCCGACATCCAAAAAGATATTTACGATATCTTGGTTAATGAAGAACCAATCTCAGAAGCCATTATTCCTTCAAAGCACGAAGGATTAGACATTGTACCAGCAACAATTCAACTATCAGGTGCGGACATTGAATTAACTCCTCAAATGGCGAGAGAAACACGTTTATTAAATGCCCTAAAATCAGTCTCAGATCAATACGATTACGTATTAGTTGACTGCCCACCTTCATTAGGATTAATCACTGTAAATGCTTTTACTGCCAGTGATTCAATCTTAATTCCAGTGCAAACCGAATACTATGCACTAGAAGGTTTAAGCCAACTATTAAACACTGTTCAATTAGTAAAGAAGCACTTTAATCCTGACTTAGATGTTGAAGGAGTTTTACTAACAATGTATGACTCACGTACTAAGTTAGGTCAACAAGTTAATGATGAAGTTCGTAAGTACTTTGGTGACAAAGTTTACGATACTATCATCACTAGAAACGTACGTTTATCAGAAGCCCCAAGTTACGGATTACCAATCATCGATTATGATCCAAATTCAAAGGGTTCAGAATTATACATGCAATTTGCAAAGGAAGTGTTAGCTGCTCATGGTGAATAACAAAGGACTAGGTCGAGGCATTCAAGCATTGTTTGCTGATAATGATATCGATGCCAACTCAGAAGACGTATTGGAATTAGAGCTAACCAAGTTATCTCCAAATCCTTTCCAACCAAGAACGCATTTCGATACAAATGCACTTAAAGACTTAACCCGTTCGATTGAAAAATCTGGGGTATTTCAACCAATCATCGTAAGAAAGACTAGTGGCAGCAAAGATGCTTACGAAATTCTTGCTGGTGAAAGACGTTACCGTGCTTCACGCATGGCAGGTAAGGAAAAGATCCCGGCAATTGTTCGTGATGCTTCTGATGAACAAATGATGGAAATTGCTGTGATGGAAAACCTTCAAAGAGAGGATTTAAATCCAATCGAAGAAGCTGAAGCTTACAACACTTTGATGACAAAGCTAGACATTACTCAAGCTGAAGTATCAAAACGTTTAGGTAAATCACGTCCATACATCGCTAACTACTTACGTTTATTAGGCTTGCCAACTGAAGTAAAGGACATGTTGACTAAGAACCAACTATCAATGGGTCAAGCAAGAACTTTACTATCAGTTAAGAAGAAAGATGAACTAATCAAACTAGCCAAGAAGGCATATGAACAAACAATGACTGTTCGCCAACTTGAAAAGGAAATTGAAAACCTAAGTTCATCACCAAAGAAGAAAAAGAAGCCTCGTCGTTCAACCAAGAAGTCACCATTCTTGCGCGCTTCTGAAAATGAACTACAAGACAAATTCCAAACTTCTGTTTCAATCTCAAATAACCGTTCTAAGAAGGGGACAGGTAAGATTGAAATTAGCTACACATCAGATGATGATTTAAACCGCATTTTGCAAATTTTAGATATTAATTTAGACTAAAAGGAGTGCTCAATATGTATTCATTAAATGATGTTGTCATGATGAAGAAAGCCCACCCATGTGGAGAGAATAGTTGGAAGATTATTCGAATGGGTGCAGACATTAAGATTGAATGTCAAAAATGCGGCCATGTGGTTATGCTTCCACGTCGTGAATTTGAAAAGAAAATGAAAAAAGTAATTCAAAGTACACAAGAAGATTAAATCCAAAGAAAAGAGTGAATTATTAATATGTCATTAACAGCAGGAATTGTTGGTTTACCAAACGTTGGTAAATCTACACTATTTAATGCGATTACTAAAGCTGGTGCGGAAATGGCTAACTACCCATTTGCCACAATCGACCCAAACGTAGGGATGGTGGAAGTACCAGATGACAGACTTGATCGAATTCAAGAACTAATTCCAGCTAAGAAGATTGTTCCTACTACCTTTGAATTTACCGATATTGCCGGTATCGTTAAGGGTGCTAGTAAGGGTGAAGGTCTTGGTAACAAGTTCCTAGAAAACATCAGACAAGTGGACGCGATTGTTCACGTTGTTCGTTCTTTTGATGATGACAACATTACCCACGTTACTGGTAAGGTTGATCCAATTGCTGATATTGAAACAATCAATTTAGAATTAGGTATCTCTGATTTAGATGCTGTAACTAAGCGCTTAGGTCGTGTGCAAAAGGCTGCTAAGGGTAAGGACGAAGATGCTCTTGCTGAATTAGCTGTCCTAGAAAAGATTAAGCCAGTTCTAGAAGCCGGAAAACCAGTTCGTTCAATCGACTTTGATGAAGATGAACAAAAGATTGTTAAGGGATTATTCCTATTAACTTCAAAACCAGTGCTATACGTTGCTAACATTTCTGAAGATGACATGGCTGATCCAGAAGGATCAAAGTACTTCCAATTAGTTAAGGAATACGCAGCTAAAGAAAATGCACAAGCAATCGGTATTGCTGCTGAAACTGAAGAAGAAATTGCTGAATTAGATGACGAAGACAAAGCTACTTTCCTAGAAGCTGAAGGTGTTACTGAACCGGGTCTAAACAAGCTAATTCGTGCTTCATACAATCTATTAGGTCTAGAAACATTCTTCACTGCTGGTGGTAAGGAAACTAAGGCTTGGACTTACCTAAAGGGTACCAAGGCTCCTCAAGCTGCCGGAATTATTCACTCAGACTTCGAACGTGGTTTCATCAGAGCCGAAGTAATGGCATTTGACGACCTAGACAAGCTAGGTAGCGAACAAGCCGTTAAGGAAGCTGGTAAGCTACGTGTAGAAGGTAAAGATTATGTTATGCAAGATGGTGACATTGTAAACTTCAGATTCAACGTTTAATCGGAAAGGACGACATCAATGACTGAAAAGAGAAATGCTCATGTACAACAAAATAGACATGAAGCAGAACAAAAGACTCGTCAACAATTTGATGGGATTGGTTTGACTAAACGTAATTCAGATTACATGTTTAGATTTAACAAAGAGTTAAAGAAGACTAAGCTATCAGATGAACGTAAGGTTGAAATTGTTAACCAAATGAAGGATGAATTACTAGTTGAACAAAAACACGGGGCAACTGCGCGTAATTTATACGGTACTGTTGAAGAACGTATTAACCTCATTATGAACCCACCAAAGAAAAAGATTTCAATGATGGATAACTTTGCGCCTAATGCAATTTTCAACGCATTGTTCTTCTTCGTGATCTTTAACTTGTTATACGGAATCACTTTGATGATTCAAACTAACGCAAAGGACAAGCAATCAGTCGGAATCCTATCACTTGTATTGATTTCTCTAGTATTTGGTATCTTTATGCCAATTATGACTAGATTGTTGGACGGAAACGTTAAGCATAAATACAGTGGACTAGTGCGTTTTGGGTTACTAATCCTATCTGTAATTGTGTGGATTGGTGCGTTCATGGTAATTGTACAAATTCCACAAGCAGGAATTAACGTTGCCGTATCACCAATTGTTAACTTTATTTTAGCTGCAATCTCTGCGTTTGCAGCGTTCTGGATTCACAAGAACTACGAAATTACAGTTAATGTGATGACACCTAGAACACCAAATAGAAGATAAAAATAAATGTCAGTGAAAATTAAATTTGATTTTCTCTGGCATTTTTTGTATATTAGACATTAAAAAATAAATAGATAGGGGTTTTATGATTATGGATAATTGGAACACAAAGTTTGCCAAAAAGGGATTAACATTTGATGACGTATTGCTTATTCCAGCAGAAAGTCACGTTTTACCTAATGATGTGGATACTTCAGTTCGTTTATCAGATGATGTTAAGCTAAACGTACCATTTTTAAGTGCAAGTATGGATACAGTTACAACCTCAGATATGGCGATTGCTATGGCTGAAGTTGGTGGATTAGGTGTCATTCACAAGAACATGATTATCGATGATCAAGCCGCAGAAGTTAAGAAGGTCAAAGCAGTAGAAAAGACCGACAAAACCCCTAACGCAGCAGTAGATGCTAATAACCATTTATTATGTGCCGCTGCTGTTGGTGTTACATCAGATACATTCAAGCGTGTGGAAGCTTTGTTTGCCGCTGGTGCTGACGCTATTATTATTGATACTGCTCACGGACATTCTGCCGGAGTTATCAGAAAAGTAAAAGAAATCAAAGCCAAGTATGCTGAAAAGACTATCATCGCTGGTAACGTTGCTACAGGGCAAGCAACTAACGATTTATTCGAAGCCGGTGTTGACGTAGTCAAAGTTGGTATTGGCCCTGGTTCAATTTGTACCACTAGAATTATCGCTGGTGTTGGTGTTCCTCAACTAACTGCTGTTTACGATGCAGCTGAAGTTGCCAGAAAATGGGGCAAGCCAATCATCGCTGATGGTGGTATTAAGTACTCAGGTGATGCTGCTAAAGCAATCGCTGCTGGTGGTAACGCCGTAATGCTTGGAAGTATGTTATCAGGTACTGACGAAGCTCCTGGTGAAATCTTCGAAGAAAATGGAATTAAGTACAAAGCTTACCGTGGAATGGGAAGCGTTGGAGCCATGCAACATGGTTCAGCTGACCGTTACTTCCAAGGTGAAGTAAACGAAGCTAACAAGCTAGTTCCAGAAGGTATCGAAGCTCGTGTTGAATACAAGGGTTCAGCTAAAGATGTTGTATTCCAAATGGTTGGTGGTCTAAGAGCAGCCATGGGTTACACTGGATCAAAGGATATTCAATCAATGAATGACAATGCTCAATTTGTTCAAATCACTAGTGCAGGGCTAATCGAATCACATCCTCACGATGTCCAAATTACAAAGGATGCGCCAAATTATAAATAAAATGTTAAAAGATGCTAATTTTTAGCGTCTTTTTTATTTACATTTATATAACAAATCCTTATATTGTGTTAATATAAAACTATATAAACGAAAAGAAAGAAGGCGTCTCGATGAAAGTTTTAGTAGTAGACGATGATCAAGAAATTGCTGAATTATTAAAGATTTACATACGAAACGAAGGATACGAAACTGTCATTGTAAATGATGGTGAAGCCGCCCTAACAGAATTAAGAAAAAACAGTGATATTGGACTTATGATTCTAGACATTATGATGCCAAAAATGTCTGGTTTCGAAGTATTAAAACGTGTAAGAAGAGAAATTAGTTTACCAATCATGATTCTATCTGCTAAGACAGAAGACATTGATAAGATTGAAGGACTTGTTGGTGGTGCTGATGACTACATAACAAAACCATTTAATCCACTTGAAGTAATGGCTAGAATGCACTCAATCTTAAGAAGATACACTGATAAGGTTGTCGTAGGAGAACCAGAAGTATTAAACGTTGCTACTTTAACTATTAATCGTGAATCTCACGAAGTAAAAACTAGTGATGGCAAATCAATTCAATTAACCGCAATTGAATTTGGTATTTTATACTTATTAGCAAGTCACCCTGGTCGTGTTTACTCTGCTAATGAAATTTTCGAACGAGTATGGCGCCAAGAAAGTATTATTTCTGCTAAGACAGTTATGGTCCACGTAAGTCACTTACGTGATAAGCTAGAAGAAGCTACAGATGGTAAGAAGGTTATTGAAACTGTCTGGGGAGTAGGATACAGAATCAATGAAGAATAATAGTAAATCAATCAAGTTAACACATAAAGAACGAATTGGATTAGTGACAGATGCTATTCTAACTAGTTTATTTATATTGTTAGTTAATTTCTTGGTTTTCTTTGCAACAGAGGTGTATTACACAACCCATCCGGATTGGCGTAACCAGTTAATCCGCTTTGGTAACTCTTTAATTGCAGGAAATCATATCCAACTATGGAGTTGGAGCAATGGATTTGTAGTTATGATTGCTGCATTGGATATGTTTGTGTTGTATATTCGTTTGTTCATGCATTATAAACGTATTCAAGAGCAACATATTATCAACGATTTGCACTATATCGCGGATGGTAATTTCGATTACACAATTCCATATAAGCTAATCGGTGATGATCAAAGAATCGTTGAAAGTATTAATGTATTAGTTAATAATGTTATTCATTCAATGTCTGAAGAACTAAAGACAGAAAAATCAAAGGATGAATTGATTTCTAATGTCTCCCACGATATTAGAACACCATTGACTTCTATCATTGGTTATTTAGGTTTGATTGAAAATAAACAATACACAAGTGAAGAAGATTTGGCTAAGTACGTTCATATCGCTTATTCAAAAGCTAGACAAATGAAGACTTTGGCCGATGATTTATTTGAATACACAAAAATTACTGATAAAGATTACAGTAAGCTAAACACTAGAAAAATTGAAATGAAAGCAATGATTGATCAAATCGCTGCTGGATTTGATTTAGAAATGGCCGAAAAGGATATGCAAATGCATAGTAAGACCAACTTCGACCAGTTAGTAATTGATGGTAGTCCTATAGACTTAGCTAGAGCTGTCAACAATTTAATAAACAATGCCTTGAAGTATGGTCATGACGGTCACAACATTTACGTTGAAGGTTTCCGTGTCAATGAAAAGGAATTAGAAATCAAGGTTTCTAATGATGGTGAAAAGATTCCTGAAGAATCAATTAAACATGTTTTTGATCGTTTCTACCGTGTCGAAAACTCACGTAATAAGTCAACTGGGGGAACCGGACTTGGATTAGCAATTGTATACGAGGTTGTTAATATCCACGGTGGTTATTGTTCAGTTGCATCTAATGATGAATTAACAACGTTTACACTCCATCTACCAAT
Source organism: Apilactobacillus nanyangensis (assembly GCF_016861915.1). Classification (GTDB taxonomy): domain Bacteria; phylum Bacillota; class Bacilli; order Lactobacillales; family Lactobacillaceae; genus Apilactobacillus; species Apilactobacillus nanyangensis. Next base: position 122,108 of record NZ_BOLX01000001.1, read on the forward strand.
TAAACATGGTGATAAATTAACACCAACCAAAACCGAAGAAGGGCAACAGGAGGTTATCGATAATGCAAAGTAAGCTTGTTTCCAAGCTTAGTATTGCTTTAATTGCATTAGTTATATTCATTACAATGCCTTTAACAGCAAGTGCTCAAACTACCACGACAACTTCTTCTGATTCCAATACTTCAAAAGCTGTTACCATTCAGCGTAGTAAGGAATTAGGTCAAGAGGTTGATAAGTTATTAAAAACGAACCAACCACTAACACTAACTGCTAAATCAGCTATTGCGATTGACTATCAAACTGGACAAGTATTGTATGCAAAAAATATCAATGAATCTTTACCAACGGCTTCAATGAGTAAGATATTAACTTTATATGTAACTTTGAAGTACATCAAAGAAGGTAAAATTCATTGGAATGACAGGGTTAAGATTAACAAAGCACTTCACAATCTAAGTGTTAATCGTAGTTATGCTAATGTTAAATTGCGATTGGGTCATTTTTACACAATCAGACAACTTTACCAGACTGCCATCTATTCTGAAAATGCCGCTACCATGGCATTAGGATATGGTGTTGCTGGTAGTACACAAAAGTTCGCATTATTGATGCGTAAGGAAGCTAAGAAGATTGGCATTACCGATGCCAAGATTTATACGGCTTGTGGTCTAACCAACGGGGAGGTTGGATCACTAGGTTTTAAAGGCGTTTCAGCTGATGCTGAAAACAAATTATCCGCCAGAGACATGGCACTATTAGCAATGAGGATTTTGAAATACTACCCAGATATTTTAAAGACCACTTCAGCTAATACAACCAAATTTGACGGTCAAACAATGTTAAATTGGAACTGGATGATTAAGGGTAGAAGCCAAGAACTACCTGACATCAAGGTTGATGGTCTAAAGACCGGGACATCCGATACTGCTAAGGCTTGCTTTACAGGAACGGCGGTTAAGAATGGTCACCGTATCATCACCGTAGTAATGGGAGTTCCTAACTCTGGGCAATACGATCCAGCTCGTTTTATCCAAACCAGAAAACTTATGAAGTATGTGTACGCTAAGTATCACTACGTTAAGCTATCTCATGGTGAAACCGTGAAGAATGCCACTAACGGTAGAAATGCCAGTAAGATTAAGGTTGAAAACGGCAAGAACAATTCAGTTGATTTAGCTGTTTCAACTACCGAAGGCGTATGGTTAACTAAGAAGCAAAAATTAAATATTAAAGATATCAAATCAACTGGTGAATATGCCGATGGATCAAGCGTTGATGCTGGATTTGATAAGGGTGATAAGATTGCCACAGCTAAAGTTTCCAACGTTAAGTACATGAAGGGTGTATCTCAAAAAATTGATTTAATCGCTAATCATGATGGAGATAAACCTAACATTTTCGTTAGATTCGGAAGATGGATTGCCAGTTTGTTCTAAAAAAGAGTTATTAAAATGATAACTCTTTTTTTATTGCAAACATTGACCAAACAGTATATTCACTGTGTTTATACTAATAAAATGATGATGTTTTATTAAAATTATGTAAATAAGTTAGATAAAATAAACTATTTTGCGTTATAATAGTAAGTAAAGTTTGATTTTTATCTGACTGTTTACAAATCGTTGAAAATTAAGACCTATTGTTTTTAAACGGGGGAATATTATTTGACAAAGCAAGTACCAAATCCAAATGAACCGCGCTGGCTAACCAACTTGAAGACGGCAATGCCTTTGAATATTAGCTACGTTCCCATTGGAATTGCATGTGGTATTTTACTTCATGCAGCTGGATTTAATACTTTATTAACAGCTTTAGTATCATTAATGGTTTTCTCTGGTGGTGCGCAATTCTTAATTGCTTCCATGTTAACCATTAACTCACCATTATTATCAATTGTGATTATGATGTTTTTCCTAGAGTTAAGATATGCATTATTAGGATCCAGTATTTCTAAATATTTACAAGGTAAGTCATTTTGGTTTACTGTGTTATTTGCAGTTTCATTGAATGATGAAACATACGCTGTAAATTATTTGAAACTATCAACTGATAAGAAGTTTACTGCTCAAGATGCTTTGCAAATTGAACACTATGCTTTGGTTGTATGGACCATTAGTACCATTATTGGTAGTTTAGTTGGTTCATCACTTTCAATTAACCTAACAGTTGTTCATTTTGCGCTAACTGCATTATTTATCTATATGATCGTTATGCAAATGAAGTCATTACTAAAGGTGTTAATTATCTTATTAACAATTGTATTGGCAATTGCATTCATGTTATTGATGAAATCCACTTTAGGATTAGTCGTTTCAACTCTGTTAGCTTCATTCGTTGGATTCTTCGTTGAATCATGGATTAGAAGCCATTATGAAAAGTACAAGAAGAATCGCTTGCTTCGCTTATTTAAGAACCCTGCGGGTACCCCTGAAGATAAGTTTGATGAAGAAGAAGAGACTGAATAACTTTAAAAACGGATTAGGAGATATTCTATGGAATGGAATTCAACTCAACATTTTTGGTTGATTATATTATGTTTTGTGGTTGCTTTTATCCCTAGATTCGTCCCACTAGCTTTCTTTAGAACAAGAAAGATTCCTAAGTGGTTTAACGAATGGATGGGATACATACCGATTGCCTTATTTACCTCATTGGTTGTTAAGGACCTATGTATCACATCATCATATACCTTATCGGTATCAGGAAAAGCACCCGAACTAGTAGCTGCCTTAATCGTATTTATTATTGCTTATTGGACAAGATCAATGGCGCTATCAGTTATTTTGGGATTAGCTGCTGTGTTAGTATTAGCAGTATTTATTTAAATTAAGAATAAAATAAAAGCACTGGTCAATTGACCAGTGCTTTTTTAGTTTGTTTTATACGATATGCATCTTCATATCATCGTCTTTTACCTTATGACACGCCTTCAAAATTTTTAAGACTGTTACTGAGATAATGGATGGCATGAGAATACCTAGTGCAATATAAATTGCTAGTTTTGATAGACTTTGACTAGCAAAGGTGAGGGGGACGATTAATGAATTGGTCCCTAGACCAGCTAGTTTGTAAGTAGTTGAAAAATGGAATAATAATGTTCCAATTGGGGCGACAATCGCTGATGATACCATACCAGGAATTAAAATATACGGATTCTTGGTGATGTTACCAAATTGAACCTTTGGCGTAATCAAGCCTTGAGCAATGTTGGCACCAGGACGGTTTACTCTAAAAGACATTACTGTATATGAAATGTATTGAGCAGTAGTGCCAAGTAACGCCGCTCCAGAAGATAGTGGATCTAGCATAATAGCAATCGCCAGTGCCGCAGATGATGCTGGTGTCATTAAAAAGACTGACCAGACTAACGCGACTGTAATTGAACCGACAATTGGGTTTACAATCATGCTTTTTGCAATTACCTTTGATACCCATACTAGAGCAGGGGTTGTGATTGCAGCTAATCCTAACGCAATTATTGATCCCAGCATTGTTGCACAAAAGGGTACTAAGAACATATCCAATGGTGTTTTACCTGATAAGTGCTTACCGATAAGTGTAGCGATAATAGCACCACCTAAAGCACTAATTGGTTGTCCAATCATAAATACTGATGACCCGGTAGGCTGAGATAGCAAATGACCTGTCGCTGTGACGGCATTGATTGTTTTTTCTGTGAAGAAAACGTTGTTGGCACCAACCGTTGCGGCAATCATCGAGCTAAACATTACCAACGTATTGGTTTTTAGCTGATGTGCAACGGCAGCACCAATAGCGGGGGCCATTAGTAACTGGTCAATTACACCAATCTGGTATAGCGCAGACCAGTGTACTAAGTTGGCGATGGCAACTATCAACATTCCGATACCCAGCGTAACAAAAATCGCGTTTGAGACGCCAGTAACAACCAAAAAGATATTTTCTTTGATGGAAGCTAAAGGTTTTACCATATCGATTTGTGGGGCGTCTTTTTTTGCTACATCAATCATTTGAATCCACTCCCTTATATAGAAAACTAAGTTCTACCGGGCCGCAAATATACTAAAAAGCACTAGCGATAACCGCCAGTACTTTTCAATGATTAGACAAGATCGATTTTCATATCGTCTTTTTTAATTTTATGAGCAGCCTTTAGAACTCTACCAAGTACCACTGAAATTACAGCTGGTACAACTACACCCAAGACTACATAGATAGCTAGTTTTGGCATACTTTCTGAAGCAAGGGTAATTGGAGCGATTAGTGAGTTCAAACCTAATCCAGCAATCTTGTATGATACTGAGAAATGAAATACTAATGTTCCAACTGGTCCGATAATTGCAGCAGAGACAATTCCTGGAAGGGCGATGTATGGGTTCTTTGTAATGTTACCGAATTGAACCTTAGGAGTAATTAAACCTTGGGCAATGTTTGCACCTGATTTATTTTCTCTAAATGACATCACTGTGTATGATACGAATTGTGCTGTAGTTCCTAATAATGCAGCTCCTGATGATACCGGGTCCAACATAACAGCAATTGCTAATGCTGCTGATGAAGCAGGGGTCATAAGGAAAATTGCCCATACGACTGAAATTACTAATCCACCAACAAATGGGTTAATAACCATTGTCTTGGCAATTACACCTGATAACCATACAAGAGCAGGTGTAGTAACGGTTGCGAAACCTAAGGCCGCAACACAACCTACAAATGTAGCTGCAAAAGGTACTAAAAACATATCCAAAGGTGTCTTACCGGTTAAGTATTTACCAACGACTGTGGCGACAACAGCGCCACCTAATGCACTAACAGGTTGACCAATCATGAAGACGGCTGATCCTGCTGGTTGAGGTAATACGTGTCCGGTAGCAGTAACGGCGTTCGTTACAGCGGATGTAAAGAACACGTTATTTGCTCCTACTGTTGCGGCAATCATTGAACTAAATAATACCAAAGTATTAGTTTTTAATTGTGACGCAACGGCAGCACCGATGGCTGGGGCCATTAAGTATTGGCAAATTAATCCAATTTCGGCTAAAGCAGTCCAGTGGACAAAGTTAGCAATAGCACCTAATAATAAACCAACACCTAGTGTGACTAAAATCGCATTAGACACCCCATTGAATACTAAATATACACTATCCTTAAACCCAGACTTAACGCTTACGTGTGCAAGATTCGCAGCATTCATCTGAGGTGAATCGTCTTTTGTTGCATTTATCATATTGAATCAACTCCCTTACTTAAAAAAGTATTTTTTATAAAATTAAAATTAGATTAGAAACTAATTAAAATTTTTATAATTAAACCACAATTAAGAAATGAATGTCAAGATAAATTGTATAAAAAAACATCGGTGAAATTTTTTCACCGATGTTTTTAAATGATTTTATTGTTTATTTGTACATGTAATCTCTAGTAATTGGTAGTTCTTGTCCTGAAGGACCTTTTGAGATTAAGTATTGCATAACATCAATGTTACCAGCCTTGAATGAACCAGCACATGTCTTTAGGTATAAGTCCCACATTCTTAAGAAGCGTTCGTCATCACCCATAACTTCTTTAACTTCATCAATATGTTCGTTAAAGTTCTTGTCCCAGTGTTCCAATGTGTATTGGTAGTGTCTTCTTAATGATTCTAGGTCATAAATTTGAAGACCATTGTTGATGATGTGATCTAAGTTTTCAGTCATACCAGGAACATATCCACCAGGGAAGATGTACTTGTTAATCCAACCGTTGTAGGCTCCACCTTGTTGTCTTGTAATTCCGTGAATCAAAGCAACACCGTGGTCCTTTAGGTATTTGTTGATGCATGAGAAGTATTCATTTAGGTTTTCTTTACCAACGTGTTCGAACATACCAACAGAAGTGATGTAATCAAAATGTTCATCACCTAGTTGACGGTAGTCTTGTAAACGAACTTCAGCTTGATCTTGTAAACCAAATTTTTCAATTTGATCATTTACGTAATCGCATTGTTCTTGACTTAAAGTAACACCGACAACGTTTAGTCCGTATTCTTTAGCAGCAGTTAGCATTAATGTACCCCAACCACAACCGATGTCTAATAGGGTACGACCTGGCTTAGGATTTAGTTTCTTGATAATGTGATGTACTTTTTGCATTTGAGCATCGTACAAGTCATCGTCAGGATTTTCAAAGTAAGCACATGAATAGGTCATTGTCTTATCTAACCAAATCTTGTAGAAGTCATTACCGATATCGTAGTGACTTTGAATGTCCTTTTTACTTGTGGACTCATTATGATTTTGCTTAGGTAGGAAATTAATGTATTTATGGTCACGAATAAAACTAGTCGATTTTTGGTAAGCAGAAACGATTAGGTCTTCGATGCTTCCGTCAACGTCGATTTTTCCGTCCATGTAAGCTTCTCCCAATGCGATAGAAGCATTTTTTCTAATATCCTTGATTGGAATTGGTTCTTTCATAGTAATGGTAGCCTTAGGTTCACCATCACCATATTTTTCAGATTTGCCGTCCCAATAATTTACTTGGATTGGTTCATTAAATCCGTGTTTAAAAAATGTTTTAAAAAAAGTTTTTTCAAACATGAGAACAGTCCTTTCTTTATTAATAAAACCACGAATCCATTATACTCTTATGAGGGTACTTTATGTAAGTAAAGACACTGACTAATTTGATTATTTTTTATAACGTAAAATGTTATAATTAGAACATAACTAAATAGCGGGGTGAATTATGAAACTATGGGATAAATTTTTAGCCAACGTTAAATTAAGACGCTGGTGTGTATTGATTTTTATAATCTTTGTTTTATATCTAATGCGCTCTATGATGAGTATGCTACTACTAACTTTTATCTTCTCATTACTAGTCACCAAATGGGTGGGCTTTATCAGAAGATTTATTAAGATTCCAGCGCCCATATTAGTCATTTTGACTTATCTACTATTCATTGCTGGGGTAGTAAGTGCGGTCGCAATTTACTCACCAGTAATTTACGATCAAGCAGTTACAGCATCAAAACACATTATTGATTTCTATGAAGATCCAAATAACCTTCATGGTACAACTCAAATTAAAGATATGATTGTTCAGTTCATCCATCGTTCTAACTTCTTAAGCGAAGTAAAGGGGAGCTTTTCAATTATTCTTCAATATGTATCCAGTGTAGGTCAAATGGGGGTAACATTCTTCTTATCTCTAATCTTGAGTTTCTTCTTTACATTAGAAGAAAAATCAATGGGTGAATTTAGTAAACGTTTCTTGAATGCAGAATTTTCATGGTTCTTCCAAGATGTTTACTACTTTGCTAAGACATTTACCAAGACCTTTGGAGTTGTATTGGAAGCACAATTCTTGATCGCTTTATTTAATACTATCTTTACTACCTTAATTATGGCATTCATGGGAATTCCACAATTGGTAATTTTATCAATTATGATTTTCTTCTTAAGTTTAGTGCCAGTTGCAGGTGTAATCATTTCATTGGTACCTTTATCAATTGTGGGTTATTCTGTTGGTGGATTTAAGTACATCATCTATTTAATTATTATGATTGCTGTTGTCCACTTCCTAGAAGCTTACATCTTGAATCCAAAGTTGATGTCTTCTAGAACAGAATTACCAATTTTCTATACATTTTGTGCCTTACTAATTGGTGAAGAAATCTTCGGAACTTGGGGATTAATCGTCTCCGTACCAATTTTAGCTTTCTTCCTAGAAATTTTAGGAGTGAAGGGTGATAATAAAAAGACAATAAATATAAAGAGAATTGTCAAATAGGATGTAAATTTTTTACTTTTGATGTAAAATAGTATTGTTGATTTAAGAAATAGAAAGGGGTTTTCGACCTATGTCAAAACTTGTATTAATCCGTCACGGACAAAGTCAATGGAACCTTTCAAACCAATTCACTGGTTGGGAAGATGTTGATTTAAGCGACAAGGGTGTAGAAGAAGCTAAAGAAGCTGGTAAATTAGTTAAGAAGGCAGGACTAGAATTTGATTACGCATATACTTCAGTTCTAACTCGTGCTATCAAGACTTTACACTACGCCTTAGAAGAATCAGACCAACTATGGGTACCTGAAACTAAGACTTGGAGACTAAACGAACGTCATTACGGTCGTCTACAAGGTCTAAACAAGAAAGAAACTGCTGAAAAGTACGGAGACGAACAAGTTCACATTTGGCGTCGCTCATACGACACTCTACCTCCACTATTGAGTGCAGATGACGAAGGTTCAGCTGTAAATGACCGTCGTTACAAGGACCTAGATCCTAACTTAATCCCTGGTGGTGAAAACCTAAAGGTTACTCTAGAACGTGTTATGCCTCTATGGGCTGACGAAATTGCTCCTAAGTTATTAGACGGCAAGAACGTTATTATCGCTGCACATGGTAACTCACTACGTGCATTAAGCAAGTACATTGAAAGAATCTCTGATGACGACATCATGGATCTTGAAATGAAGACTGGTGAACCTGTAGTTTACGAATTCAACGATAAGCTAGAAGTTCAAAACAAGACTAAATTAGACAAGTAATAACATCAAAGAAGTCCTCTCTTGAGGGCTTTTTTATTTGATAAAAAAGGGTATAAAAAAAGGCATACGATAAATTCGTATTGAACTGAACCCCTTGAGTTGGAGAAATCTAACCTAAGGGGTTCTTTTATGTTTTCTAAAGAATTAAAATTAGCTGCCATTAAAGATTATTATAATGGTTTAGGATTTACAAAAATTATTAATAAGTACGGTATCAAAGGGTCTGCGACCCTTTATGAATGGATTAGGAAAGTTGAACAATTTGGAATTGAATATTTCTCAAAAAATACAAAGACATATTATGAATATTCATTTAAAATAAAGGTCATAAATTGGCGACTTAAAAATCATGAATCGTTAACAAATGCCGCACGGCATTTCGCAATAAGTGCTCCTTTTGTGATATATCAATGGGAACGCTTAGCAGCTGAAGGTCGCCTAAATAAACCTAAAGGAAGACCGCCCAAAATGAAAAATAATAAAGATATGTCAGTGGAAGAAAAGAATAAGCAACTTGAACAACAAGTAACATACTTACAAGCTAAGGTTGCATACTTGGAAAAATTGGACGCCTTGATTCAAAGCAAAAAATCACCAACAAAGAAAAAGCGCAAATAATAAATGAGTTAAGGCGAGAAATGAACGTTCCATTATTTGTGTTATTAGATATTGCCGAGATGTCTAGTAGTAGTTATTACGATGCGTGTCAACGTGAGTACGAAGTTGATGACCAAAAGGTCATCAGTGAGATTAAAGTTATTAGAAATAAATTTAAAGATTACGGATATAGAAGAGTAACTATTGAATTGAAACGCCGAGGATATAATATTAATCACAAAAAAGTCCTTCGCATCATGAAGAACGAAGGACTCTTATGTGATAGTTATAAACGAAAAATTAGAAAATATAATTCTTATAAAGGAACTTGCGGCAAGGTCGCAAGTAATAGACTAAGAAGAAGATTTACAACAGATCGACCATATCAAAAAATAGTTACAGACGTTACTGAACTTAGATGGGGAAATAAAACAACCTCAGAAAGAGCTTATTTCACAGCCTTTATGGATTTATACAACGGTGAAATAATTTCTTGGAATATAGGATTACATCCAAACGTTGATTTTATAGTTTCTCCATTAAATAAATTAATGGGACTACGTCCCAAAACCAGTTACAGAATGACCATTCATTCAGATCAAGGATTTCAGTATCAAAACGGTAGATATATCAACATTTTAAAAAGTAATAAAGTTTTTCAAAGTATGAGTAGAAAAGCTACTTGTTTAGACAATGCATGCATAGAAAGTTTCTTTAATCAGTTAAAGGTCGGCACTGTTCATAACAATAATTTTAAAGATTATAATTCCCTTAACCAGGCGGTTAAGGAATATATATCTTATTACAACAATTATCGTATAAAACAAAAACTGGGAGGAATGTCACCGGTTGAATACCGGATCAATTCCTCCCAGAAAATTGCATAACCATCCTCCAATTTTAGGGGTTCAGGTCATATGTCTTTTTATTTTGGCTAGCCTTTCTTTAGAAACCATTCTCTAATACTTGGCCAACTGTTTGTATTAATAATCATTCTAGGTGTGTAGATTGGATCTGTGTGATTACCGTTACCGTGGTTGTAAACAGTACCAGAATCAAGAGTACCAACCCAACCTAAATGAGGTTGTCTTGATAAGAATTGTGAAATTCTTGGAGTTCCACCACCGTAAGGGTAGGCAAATGAATCAGCGTAAATACCAGTGTGTGCCTTTAGCACCTGTCTAGATTTAACAAAGTCTTTTGTAAATCGATCGTAGTTCTTAGGTAGGTTAAACACTGGAATTAAGTTTGAAGTTAGGTAATGCATGTTGTTGGTGTGAACACCAATAGTCATTAGGTTGCCAGCTTCTTGTCTTGCTACATGGATTTGTTTCCATGTAGCTAGTTGAGTACCTTCACGGTATCTACCAGTATTACCAGTAATAATGAAGGTAGTGAATGGATAGTTGTATTTCTTCATGATTGGAATAGCGTTATCAATAGTAGTTCTATCGATATCATCAAAAGTTAATACGGCGTACTTACCTTTGATTGGTTTCTTTGAATTTGTCATTTTAACCATTTCAGCACCAGAGATAACTTTGATGTTGTGCTTGTGTAAGAATTCCATTTGTTCTTTGAATTCGTTAGCTGGAACATCGAAGTCATGAAGTTGTGAGTTTGTTGATAGGGTCCTTGAAACGTTAACACCAAAGTTGTTCTTTAAGATACGGTGATAACAAAATACCAAGATACCGTTTTTGGCTTTTTCTTCTTGTTTAGACAATCCGTAGTATTCACTACTACCTTTATCATATTCAACAGATCTGTGAATAGTGAATGACATAATTACGAACAAAATGATTGCTAGAATAATAACAATAATCTTACGTTGTTTTCTTGTCATTTTTTGATTCTTATTTGACATCTTTGTTTAACCTCCGTAAGTAAAATAATCTAAATGTTGAGTATATTGCAGTGATGATAATTAATCCAGCGATTGCAATTAATAGTTTGATGTATAGAACGTAGTTTAAGTTTAATAATAGGTAGAAACTAACGAAATCATCACTGTAGAATCCAAATAGAAAAGCGAAGTTAACAACTAAAACGAAGACAACATAAATCCACAAGGCGGCGAATAGAATGAAGTGAACTAGACGTCTTAATGGACTGATTTCTTTTCTAATTACAAATGTTTCGTAATCTTTTCTCAAATCTTTCTTCATAATTATTTTACCCCCCGGTCTGGACTGCTCCAGGTACCAACATTTTCAGGATCTAGGAAGAATGAAACTAGTGCCAAGATACATGAAATTAAGTTAACCATCCAGTAGTAAACGATGTATGCAGGAATTAATAGTAAATCTACAAAACTTAGTAGGGCGGTTTCATGTGAACCATAGAAACCAATGAAGAATTGCAAAATACTTACAATGATAAGTACTAATAAAACATCACCATCTAATTGAACTTCATGAATTAATAGAAGGTTGAAGAAATAAGAGATAGTACTTAAAGCAGTTAACACAGCCCAAGCACTACTAATAATTGTTTCATACATTAAAGCTTTTTGAGTGATTGAACCGTGTAGTAGAAGGTCTTTGTTTTTAGCAATAACTTCCATACCACCACGAGCCCAACGACGACGTTGTTTGATTAAATTCTTTGTGTTTTCTGGAACTAAAATCCAACAAATAGCGGAAGGTTGGTAACTAACGCTCCAGCCTTTACGGTACATTCTCCAGGTAATATCAATATCTTCGGTGATAACATCTGTATGCCATCCACCAACATCTTCTAGTGCTGCACGTCTGAAACCAACGATAACACCAGAAACGGTATTGATACGTCCGTATAGGTATGATTGAGCTTTCTTGATGATATCGATAACACCGATGTATTCAAGAAGTTGTAAACGACCTAATACAGTGGTTCTATTTCTAACAACTGGTTTACCTGCAACGGCACCAAGTTTTTTGTTAGACTTAAGTGTTTTAACTAATTCTGTTACTGATTTCTCGGCAAGTAGTGAATCGGAATCGATACCGACAACGTATTCACCTTCGGCAACTTTGAAACCTTGGTTCATGGCGTTAGCCTTACCTTGGTTTACATCAATTGGAACGACTTTGATATTGAATTGACTAGCATATTGCTTTTGCAACTTGTACATAATATCTAATGTATCATCATCACTCTTATCATCAATTAGAACAACTTCAAAGTTCTTGTAGTCAATGTTTGAAATTGCTGAAATCGCTTCGTTTAACGTATCACTTTCGTTATGAGCGGGAACTAGGATTGATACTAATTCAGATCCATCCACTTTAGCGAATTTTTCAGAGCGGTGGTAAATGTTACAATACAAAGCCCCGACAATCCAGATTGCTGACACAACAATTGGATATCCGATAATGAAATCGTTAATTATATCTAAAAACCACATTATAAATGAATTCCTCCTTTAAGGACCACTAAATAAGATATTAGAATACAATAAGATATTTTAGCGTTTTGTTCATATGTATGACTCTAAAAACCATATATTTATCATACTTAATTATAAATTAAAATTACTGAGATATCAAAGCTATGAGCCTCAATTGTTTCAATATTATTACAAACTAAAAATGAATTCCATACTTGGAATTCATTTTTAGTTTTTCTTAATAATTTGCGCCTCTAAATTGCCGTCATAGTCGACAAAATAGACATGTCTTTCAGAATCTTCTTTTAGGGGACCCATGTCGATTGCTGGACGTTCATCTACCATGTCAATGCAGTTAAAGCGCTGCTTTGCGATTCTGTGGAGTAGACTGCCAGTCTTATCAAATACTTCTGCTTTTTCTGCTGCCTTAGCAAGAGTATATCCAGAGTTTAAAAATGACTTAATTAATTCTACCTTAATAATCGATGAATAAGGGTAACGATGACTTGTATTTTTATCGCCTTTTTGGCAATGGATGTATCCTTTTTGTTCCCAATATCTAATCTTACTTTGTGGCACATTACAAGTTCGAGATAATCCACCAATTCCAATTGATAGATCAAGATCTTGCATTAGCTTATGAATACGACTGGAGTAGTCTTGAATGTCTTCCTTACTATATTGTTCTTCCACTGTGTCACATCCTTTTCTTCTTAAATTTTCTTAAGTGATGTTACATAATCAATAATCATTATATATTTTTTAATATCTTTGTCAAATTTGTTGACAAAGAAAAATGTCAGATGTATATTAGTTATTGTCGAAATTTATAGAGAAAACAAAAATATTAACGAAAAGGGGTTAGATTATGAATGTAGATGCAAACGGTAAATCATACAACAAGATCATGCTTGTTGTGATTTTATTGGTTGGTACTTTCTGTACTATTTTAAATCAAACAATTTTAGCAACTGCGTTTCCTACATTAATGAAAGACTTTGACATTAGCACTTCAACTGTTCAATGGTTAACTTCTGGATTTATGTTGGTTAACGGGATTGCAATCCCAGTTAGTGCATGGTTATCAAACCGTGTTAACACTAAATGGTTATACTTAGGAGCAATGACAGTTTTTGAAGCAGGTACTGTACTTGCTTTTTTCGCTCCTAACTTTGGTACTTTGTTAGCAGCTCGTTTAATTCAAGCTCTTGGTGTTGGTGTTACAATGCCATTGCTACAAACTATTATGCTTAGAATCTTCCCACCTGAAAAACGTGGTGCTGCCATGGGACTATCTGGTGTCGTTATCGGATTAGCTCCAGCAATTGGACCTACTTTATCAGGTTGGATTCTAATTAACTACAGTTGGCGTGATTTGTTTGGAATCATTATTCCAATCGTCGCAATCGTGATCTTATTAGGTCTATACTACATGCGCCCAATTCTACCTACTAATAAGGAAAGGATTGATGTATTGTCATTAATTCTTTCAACTATTGGTTTTGGTAGTGCATTATACGGTTTCTCAGAAGTTGGTACTGATGGATGGGGTAGCACAACAGTTATCTCAACATTAATCATTGGTGCAATCTTCATCGTATTATTTGTATGGCGTCAATTAGTAATGGAAAAGCCATTCTTAGATGTTCGAGTATTCAAGTCAGCTAAGTTCTCAATCGCAACTGTTCTTTCATCAATTACAATGATGGCCCTAGTTGGTTTTGAAATGGTTCTACCTTTATACCTACAAATTGTTCGTGGTATGAATGCTTTCCATTCAGGTCTAAGTCTATTGCTTGGTGCATTGATGATGGGGGTTGTTTCTCCATTCGCCGGAGCTATTTTTGATAAACATGGTGCTAAGAAACTAATCACTACTGGTTTGATTCTACTATTCTTCGGTACAGTGCCATTCGCATACATTACCGCAGATACAGGAATTGCCTACATTATTATCTTATACGCTGTTAGAACATTTGGTATGGCTCTTGTTATGATGCCTTCAACTACTTATGGTATGAATGCATTACCTGATGACAAGATTAACCACGGTACTGCAGTTAACAATACTGTAAGACAAGTTGGGGCTGCTATTGCTACAGCCGTATTGGTTTCAATCCTATCAAACGTAACAACAAGCAACATGCCAGCTAAGTCATTACTAAAACTAGATCCATTGGCATACAAGGACTCAGCAATTAATGCTACTTTAAGTGGTTACCATGCTGCATTCTGGGTAGCTGCATTCTTTATCGTAGTTGGATTCATTGCTAGTTTCTGGCTACATGACAACAAAAAGGGGGTAAATAAATAATGATTTTATTTGTATTATGCATTACTGCATTCCTATTCTTTATTTGTTTTAACCTATTAACTAACCATAAAGTATTGCACGTGATTACCTCAGTTGTTTTTGCAGTGCTATTTATCCTATCCACTTTCTTCATTACTATTAACTTCCATGATCATTATGGAATGCACAAGGTTAGTTATGAAAAGACTTCTAAGCTAGCTCCTGTTGGCAGCAATGATTTACCTTTCATTATTGCACAAGCTCCAGGAACATCTGGCAAAGATAAGGTTGTTGTTTACCGTTCTGATGACAAGGCTACTAAACCAACAACAACTAGTACCGATAAGGTAGAAAATAAGATTATTACTATTAATAGTAATAAAGCTAAGTTAGTTACTAAGACTGTTAAATATGAATACAACTCAAGTGCTAACCGTTTATGGTTTAGACTTGCTCAAAAACCAACTAGAGTAAAGACAGTTAATTACTTCTACATTCCAAAGAGCTGGATGGTTTTAAATAAAAACCAAGTAAACGAATTGAAGAAGATGCAATCATCGTTGAAGCCAAGTAAAGAACAACAAGCTCAAATGAAGATGGCAGCTGAACAATACGTTCAAGCGAAAGTTAAAGCGGCAATGATGAAGAATCCTAAGATGACAAGTGCACAACAAAAGTCACTAGTTAAGAAGGCAACCACTGAATTTACTAAGAAGACACAGGCTGAAGCTATCCAAAAGATGATGCCTGAAATCAAGCAAAAGCTAAGCCAAGTGAAATAGTGTTGACTTTTATTTCTTTGCTGATTATTATGATAGTATCTATTAAATATAAAGCTAAGAAGTAGTTACCAGTATTCAATGCGATTTGTGTATTCAGAAACCTAGTGGGAATGCGAACTAGGCAAACTCATTGAAGAATTACACCTACAGAGCTTTCCATTATTGGACGCGTCATTTCGTTATAAATGATTGAAAGAGATCGTACATTAGTACGATAACTTGGGTGGTAACGCGGATTAACAAAAAACATTTCGTCCCTGACAATTTATTTGTCAGGGACTTTTTTATTAGGAGGAAGAAACATGGACATTATCGATGATTTACAATGGCGTGGCGCCATTAATCAACAAACAGATGCTGAAGGCCTAAAGAAAGAAGTAAACGAAAAGAAAATCGGTCTATACGCAGGGATTGACCCAACTGGTGACAGTATGCACGTTGGACACTTAATTCCATTCATGATTTTGAAGAGATTCCAACTAGCTGGATACAAACCAGTTATTCTAATTGGTGGAGCTACTGGTTCAATCGGTGACCCATCAGGTAAGAAGGCCGAAAGAAAGCTACAAAGTATGGAACAAGTTAAGCACAATGAAGAATGCTTAACTAATCAAATGAAGAGTTTGTTCGGTGAAGATGGTAAGTTCCAAATCGTTAACAACTACGATTGGACTTCAAAACTATCATTATTAGACTTCCTTCGTATTTACGGTAAACGTTTTAACGTTAACACTATGTTAAACAAGGAAATCGTATCAAGCCGTCTAGAAACTGGTATCTCATACACAGAATTTACTTACCAAATTCTACAAGCAATGGATTTTGAACACCTATACAAGAACAACGGTGTTGAACTACAAATTGGTGGTGCAGACCAATGGGGTAACATCACTGGTGGTATCGAACTAATCCATAAGACTCAAGGTGCAGATGCGAAGGCATTTGGTTTAACTATTCCATTAATGCTTAAGGCTGATGGTACAAAGTTTGGTAAAACTGAAGGTGGAGCTGTATGGTTAGATCCAGAAAAGACTACACCTTACGAATTCTACCAATTCTGGATTAACACAGATGATAGGGATGTAATCAAGTACTTGAAGTACTTCACTTTCTTAAACAAAGAAGAAATCGAAGAACTAGAAGAACAAGTTAAGAACGAACCATGGAAGAGAGTGGCTCAACGTCGTTTAGCTGAAGAAGTAACTGAATTCGTTCATGGTAAGGATGCTGTAGTGGAAGCACAAAACATTACTGAAGCATTATTTTCAGGAAACGTTCAAGATCTAACTACTGATGAAGTAGAAACTGGATTCAAGAATATGCCTTCTGTTGAAGTTAGTGCGGACAAGAAGAACATTGTTGAATGGTTAGCAGACGATACTTCAATCGAACCATCAAGAAGACAAGCTAGAGAAGACGTAAGCAACGGTGCTATCCGTATTAATGGAGAAAAGGTTGACGATGTTGATTTTGAAATCGACCCAAGTACTTCATTTGACGGTAAGTTTGTCGTTGTTAGAAGAGGTAAGAAGAAGTACTTCTTAGCAAGAATTAAATAATAGAATGACTCACAAAAAGTAGGTTTGATAATTCAGCCTACTTTTTTATTTAATTTGTAAAGAAGTGTTGACTTTACTAGGTTTACCTGGCATAATATTATTTGTTGTTGAGAGAGGTAATCAAAAATGATTACAAATCAGCACCGATTAAATTTTCAAAACATGTTGACACGATGTCATTAATTTGATATTATAAATGAGTTGCGTTATTGATATGACGTAAATGTCATTAAAAAAAGTTGTTGACACGGCTTTGATAAGATGATATGATTAATGAGTTGTCAATTGAGACAACAAGTTAATAAAAGGTAGATCTTTGAAAACTGAACAAGATTGATAATCGATGATGTGTAAGGAACTTACAACTTGGTTGTAAGAATTAAA
>NZ_BOLX01000002.1 GCF_016861915.1 Apilactobacillus nanyangensis
GTTAAGGAATATATATCTTATTACAACAATTATCGTATAAAACAAAAACTGGGAGGAATGTCACCGGTTGAATACCGGATCAATTCCTCCCAGAAAATAGCATAACCATCTTCCAATTTTAGGGGTTCAGGTCAAAGTCCTTTTTATTTTATATGTTATGTCTTGTATGAATTGAGTGGTAAATCTTTCTTTGTACTAAATATTGATCATGTTGCATGGTAATAAATAGTGGAGAAGATTCTTCGATAACATTACTGAATTCCAAACCATACCATGAGATAGGGGAGGCAGTGATGTTTTGTAGGAAGATACGTCCGGAGATTAATTGTCTGTCAAAGGCATTGATTTCTGAGTTCAATGCTAAGTCAGATGGACGTTCGTTAATGATAACGAACTTGAAGTCTCCAACATTACCAGGTTTACCATTTGAAGTATACTTTTGTTTTTGTGGATCGATAACACCTTGTTTGATTAGGTAGTTAACAATTTGATGTAAGTAGATACTTACACTTTGTTGCTTTCTAAATCCAAGGTATAGTTGAACGTCAACAACGTTCTTAGTATCCAACAAGTCAACAGTATAGTTACTTTCATAAGGATTACTTGTTTCATTAACAGTAACGAACCAGTATACCTTAGCTCTCTTTGGTTCCTTGTCTAAGATTGAATACATTGTACTACGCTTGATTTGGTAGTCGTTCTTAATCTTAGTCATGTATACCAAGTTAGAAGTGTATAGCGGAATTGATTCGTCTTCACTCAAAGCAGATAGTTGATCTTTGTAGTGAGTAAGAGAAACATATTCGCTTTCCTTTTCGTAATGGTCACGACGCTTGTTACCGAAGTACCATAGAATCATGACGATAAGGATTGCACCCATGATGATTAGAGTTACGAAACCACCATGAACGAACTTAACAATACTTGCAATGAAGAATGTAAATTCGATTATTGCAAAGAATGCAGCGATGAAGAAAGCCCATAGTCTTCTCATCTTACCTGATAGGTATTCGAATAGAAGCACAGTAGTCATAAGCATAGTAATGGTAATTGCTAGACCATATGCTGATTCCATTCTTTCAGAACTACCAAATGACCAAACGACGATGAAAGTAACGATACATAGGAACCAGTTTACTGTTGAAATGTAAATTTGACTACGGACGTTACTTGGATGTCTAACAATCATTCGAGGTAAGAACTTAAGACCAATTGCCTCATCAACTAGAGTAAATGATCCAGTAATCAATGCTTGAGAAGCGATGATTGCGGCTAAAGCGGCAATTACGATTGCAAATCCACGAAGTGAATCAGGAAGCATTTCATAGAATGGGTTTAAGTTACTTAAGTTAGCAAATTGTGGGTTATGAGCATTGTTGATAACCCAAGCACCTTGTCCTAAGTAGTTCATGATTAGGGCAAAGTAAACAAATGGCCAAGTACCATAGATATTCTTCTTACCAACGTGACCCATGTCTGAATACAATGCTTCAGCACCTGTAGTTGCCAAGAAGATACTACCTAGGATGAAAATACCAGCTTTGTTAACAGGACTGAATAGAATTTCAATCGCAAATACTGGGTTAAATGCACCTAGAATGGCTGGATATTTTAGCAAGTTTACGATTCCCATTACAGCAAGGAATGTAAACCAGATAAACATCACAGGTCCGAATGAATTACCAATGATTCCAGTTCCAAATCTTTGGATAAGGAACAAAACCAAAAGTACACATGAAGTAATAATCAAGACGTTTTGTTGTGAATTACTAAATGAAATAGGACCAAAGTGTTGTCCTTTCAAACCTTCGAGAGCGGATGTTACAGAAACCGCAGGTGTTAAAGTACCATCGGCTAACAATGCCGCACCACCAATTAAGGCAGGCCAAACTAGCCATTTTGCCTTTCTTCTAACTAAGGCGAAGAGGGCGAAAATTCCACCTTCACCGTTGTTATCAGCACGCATTGTAATCAATACGTATTTAATTGTTGTAATCACCATTAATGTCCATATGATTAATGAAATTGATCCAATTATGTAGAATGGTTTAATGTTGGCCATTTTACCAGCATTACCGATAATTGAATTCATTACATATAGAGGTGAAGTACCAATATCACCATATACAATTCCTAAGGTGATTAGCATTCCCATAATGGAAATCTTATCAAATTTAGCTTTCATGACTAAATCCTCCAAAAGTAATTATGTAAAATTCACACATTGATAAAGTACAATTTACCACTTATTTAAGCTAGTTTAAAGAAAAATCTGAAAAACATTCCTTTAAATGTTAAATTATAGGTTAGTAACATGAATATTATTACCAGGACGGTGTACAAAAATTGATACGAACAATTTTCAAAAATATTATATCTGATACGGTATTAAGGATTGTGTTTGCAATCTTTTTAATCCTTTGGATATTTAAACCAATGAACATTAATGACATTGATTTAGACACCATCATAATCTTGTTTAACCTAATGTTAATCATCTCACTAGTTAAGCGAGCGAAGATTTTAGCTTATATAAGTAACTCGATTATAAACCATGTCCAAACAACACGCCAAATAACTGCTTATATTACAATTACATCTTTTGTGTTATCAATGTTTGTGACCAATGACGTTTCCATTATCACGTTAGTACCGTTATACCTATTAATTGCTAAAAAATTAAGATTACCACTAGTTTATCCAACAGTACTAATCACAATTGCTGCCAATTTAGGAAGTGCGTTTACACCAATTGGCAATCCGCAAAACGTCTTTTTAGTCGAGTTTTATCACATTTCGATTAAGACATTTTTCGCTAATTCGTTTGTTTTATTGATATTGGGATTACTATCATTGTTGGTTTTGATTCTATTAAGTGAAAATAAACAGCTACAAAAAACTGCAACTGAGTCAATTGAAGTCAATTTAATGCACCTACTAATGATTATAGGATTGTTTATCCTAGTCTTATTAGCGCAATTCTCTGTATTTTCGATTTGGCTAGATACGATCATCACGGTCGTAGTCGTTGAAATGTTTTCGCCTAAGAGCATTGCTGATGTTGATTACTCGTTGTTATTTTCATTTGTATTCTTTTTCTTGATTGTAGGGATGCTTAGTCGAATTGATTTAATCGTTGCGTTAATTCATCAATTCATGGATAACAGGGTTCATACCTATATCACTTCAATTATAACTAGTCAGTTCATCAGTAATGTTCCATCAGCGGTTCTATTGTCCAAATTTTCTGCTGATTTTACTTCTATTTATTATGGAGTGTCGATTGGCGGTTTAGGGACGTTAGTTGCCTCATTAGCCAATTTATTAGCTTATAAACAAATATCACTTAACGCACCCCATGTAAGTGGTAACTTCTTAAAACAATTTACTTTAATCAATATAATATTATTGTTAGTGTTGTCATTGTTAAAGATTATCTTAATTTAAGTTCAGAAAATTTCATTTTGATATATTTGTGTCATAATTGAAAACAAGGAATTCTTTTTGAAAGGAATGATTTTAATGTACACAGATTTAAATGGAAAGGTAGCAGTAGTTACTGGTGCCTCAAAGGGAATTGGTAAGGCCATTGCACTTCGCTTGGCACAAGAACACATGAAGTTAGTTTTCAACTATCATTCAGATCAAAATGGGGCACAGGAAGCTGTTGATCAAATCCGTGAAAATGGTGGTGACGCAGTTGCTGTTCAAGCTGATGTTTCAAAAGAAGAAGATGTCAACAAGTTAGTTAAGACAGCTGTTGAAGAATTTGGTGATATGGATTTATTCATCAACAATGCTGGAATGGAAAAAGAAACACCAACTCACAAGTTAGCTCTTGAAGATTGGAAACGAGTAATTGATGTTAACCTAACTGGTACATTTTTAGGTACTAAGGCTGCATTGAATTACTTCTTAGATCATAAACGTGAAGGAAACATTATTAACATGTCTTCAGTTCACCAATTGATTTCATGGCCACACTTTGCAGATTACGCTGCATCTAAGGGTGGTAGCAAACTATTCACTGAAACAGTTGCTAAGGAATATGCTGAACAAGGCATTCGTGTGAACGGAATTGCTCCTGGTGCAATTAACACACCAATCAATGCTAAGAAGTTCGCAGATCCAGAATTATACGCACAAACAGCTGAATTAGTTCCAATGAATCGTATTGGTAAACCAGAAGAAGTAGCTGCAGCTGCTGCATGGTTAGCTTCAACTGAATCATCATACGTAACTGGGGAAACCATTTATGTTGATGGTGGTATGAAACTATACCCTGAATTTAAAGAAGGTCGTGGATAAAATTCCACAAAAAAAGATGGTATCAAACTGATACCATCTTTTTTTATTTTTATAATGCTTTGCTTCCGAAATCACGAGGTTGAATGAACACTTCGATGATTGGATATAACATTAGGATTCCTAAGAAGATAAATCCATATTCGTATGCGGTATTAACACTAACAAAACTAGATAGTGCTGATACAACCACGGTGATTAATGAAACTCCCAAACCTTGTGCCATGGTTTGTAATACAGAACTTAATGTATTAGCTGAGTTTCTTTCATCCATTGGAATTTCAGAGAAGGTAACGGCGTTGTAGCAGGTAAGTGCTAGTGAACGACCACAACCTGAAATAAATGCTAGACCGGCAATAATGAAACCGATTGTAGTGGGTTGAATCCATGCCAGTGCAGCAGTACTGATTCCAACAGTAAATAATGCTATTAATAATGAAGCTTTGTACTTAATATGTCTGATAATTACGTTGGTAAATGGCTTGATACCAATGTTTCCGATGAAAACGAAAATGACATAGTATCCAGCAACCAATGCTGACCAGTGGAATACCGTTTGTAAGTACACTGTTAATAGGTAAGGAAGGGCACCAACAGATAACCATAGGAAGGTTCCACCGGTTTGATAGATTCTAAATGAGCTGACCTTTAGGGCCTTGATATCAAATAGCGGGTTATCCACATGTGATAAATGATGACCAACCACTAGAATCATTAATAGACCGATTAATACCAAGATACCAGCTGTAGGCCAGTATTCTCTACCATATGTGGCGATTTCAGCTCCGATTAGGATGAATCCAGATGAGATGGCGATTTCGATAAAACCTAAGAAATCAAACTTAGTTCTGCTCTTTTGCGTATCTTTTTCAACTAATTTAATACCGATAATAATCGCTAATAGGCCAATTGGAACATTGATTAGGAAAATCCATTGCCAAGTAAGATACTTAACGAAGAATCCACCAATGATAGGAGCAATCGCAGGAGCGATTAATGCAGGCCATACCAAGTAGTTAGCCATTCTAAGTAGTTGATTTGATGGTGTCTTTTCCAACATGATTAATCGAGCGGTAGGAGTCATTAATGATCCGGCAAAACCTTGGATAAAACGACTCGCTAATAGGAATGAGAAGGTTGGGGCAACAGCATCACCTAATGAACTTAATACGAATAATAAAGTTGCCAATAACCAAGCGTTCTTTTTACCAATTCGTTTGGCAATCCATCCACTTAATGGAATGAAGATGGCCATGGTAATAAAGTAGATACTTACCGTTAATGAAAGTGAAGAAGTTGGAACATTTAGACTTCTTCCAATATATGGTAAGGCGGTTGTTACGATTGTCGCATCTAGAAATTGCATGAATAAACTAGAAGCCATTAATAGCGCGACTTTGATATAATTGCTGATAATAAATCAGTTCCTTTCCTATATTTATACTTAAAAAAGTATATCATAAATTTTTTTTAAGATTAATGTAATGATTTGACTGAAGAAAGTGATACTGGAATAATAAAAATATGTTGACGTACGTAATAAAAGGGGGCAATTGAATTGATTAAAATTCATCAACTAACTGATTCAACATGGGTTGAAATGGTCGATGCGAACACCAAAGAAGTTGTTGAAACCATCGATGAATACAAGCTACCAAATATCCTAAAAGGGTATATGTTAGATGCCCATGAACATTCTCGTTTCGAATATGACCCAGTCAAGAAGTACTCTGTCATGATTATGCGCGCGCTAATTAGTGGACAAGATGAAAATGTACAAACTTCACCTGTGGTCATTGCTTTTACAAATGATTTAATTATCACTAAGAGTGATTCTAGATACCGTATCAAACAAGAAACTAGATGTAATAAGTTTGACATGGTATTTAACATGCTACAAAGAATTAATAAGCCATACATGAATAAGCTAGATCAAATCAACGAATCTGTTGAAAATCTACAAAATAAACGTAGTAAGAATAGCGTTAATAATCGTCATTTGAACGAAATCGCAATTCTAAAGAATGACTTGGTATATCTAAAGACAGCTACAGCTGCCAATATCATGTCAATTAATCAACTACAAAAATCTAGTGATAACTTTGAAATTCCAATCTCATTTAACCAACGTCAAGATCAACACATCGATGACGTCGCCGTTGAATATGAAGAAAGTAAGTACATGTTTGATGTGCTAGACGAAATTGTTAGTCAAATCGAAGATACATACAGTAACATCATCAATAACAACCTAAACGATGTTATGAAGGTGTTGACTGTTTGGTCATTGATTCTAGCAATTCCACCAATCATTAGTGGGTTCTATGGGATGAACGTTAACGTCTTACCATTCGCTAATAGCAGTTGGTCATGGTTCTTCACACTAGTTATCACCGTAGTGATTATCTACTGGATGATTTACTACTTAAAAAAACATCACGACTTATAGAATACTAAGCCGATTATGTCTTGCATAGTGGGCTTTTTATTTGCATTAACATAGGAAATGATAAGAGTTATTAAGAAAAAGTAAAATTGAAAATTTCTTAATGTAAGCGCTTTACTATGTATTAGAATAAATGTATAATGAAAAATGTTAAATGGTGGAGTAAACACTTTAGTTATGCTTCATTAAAAATAAAATTGATATTATAATTACAATTAGAGTATAAAAAGGAAGTGTTAAGATGGATATCTTAATCGGAATATTACCCGCTCTTCTATGGGGGGTAGGACCACTAATCGCTACCAAGTTTGGTGGTAAACCTGTTGAACAAGTGTTAGGAACTGGATATGGTCAATTAGCAATCGGTATTATCATCTACCTATTTACTAGACCTGCCATTTCATTCCAAGAATTCCTATGGCCATTTTTAGGTGGGGTTGCATGGGCAGTTGCTCAATACATGCAATTCAGCTCATTCACTAAGTTGAATGTTTCTACTGCAATGCCTATCTCAACTGGTCTTCAATTAATTGAAATTCCACTTTGTGGGGTTATCTTCTTCGGTGAATGGGGTTCACCATTAGCCAAGTTAATCGGTTTCCTAAGTATTGCACTATTAATTCTAGGAACTACTTGTACCAGTTACGTGGATAAGGGTGTTGTTAGAAAGAAACTTGATTACAAGGCTGGTATGCCACTATTAATCATCGGATCATTTGGTTACACTGCATGTTCAGTATTCCCAAGAATTACTAATGCTTCTGGATTAGTTGGATTACTACCACAAACATTCGGTATGTTCTTAGGTGCTGTTATCGTTACATTTGTATTGAACGGTAAAGAAGCATTTGGTTACCTAAAATCAAAGGTTACATTCAAGAGTGGAATCATTGGTTTACTAGGAGGACTAGGTACTCTAGCATACCTAACTTCATTGAAGTTAAACGGTGTCGCTAACGCATTCCCATTAACTCAAATGAACGTTGTTGTTTCAACTTTAGGTGGATTAATTATCCTAAAGGAAAACAAAAACAAAAAAGAAATCATCTTCACAGTTATCGGTTTATTAATGATTGTGGTTGCGGCAGTCTTAATCGGTCACTTAGAATAATTAAACATACAAAAAAGACCTGCCAGTTTGTGGCAGGTCTTTTTTTATTGGATTTAAATTGAATGAACGATCATTAAAATTCCGCTCACTAGGAAGAAAATTCCAACCAAGAAAGCAACTGATAGAGCAGATGCTACTGGAGAAATTAGTAATAAAATACCAACGATTACACCTAGGATAGCAAAGAATACATCCATAACGTAGTAACCATGGCTAATGTTTTTAACGTATTTTGCAAGTGATAATGCAGTTAGTGAGTCCAGAATGAACATAATTGCAAAGAAGATTGCAATGTATAACATTCCGAATGCACCGTTGAATAGCATTAAGAAACCGATTAAGATGTCCAAAATACTATTAAAAATGATCCAACCCTTTGAGTCGAAAATATCAGTCATATGGGTAAGCTTGAAGATACCTCTAATGATTGAGAATATCGCAACGATAAGTACAACAGTACTAAATGCTACATCAGGTCTAGAAACTGAAATAATTCCAGCGATTACACCTAAAATACCGACGATAAATGAGAATGGATCAAATTCATTGATTCTATTCATGAATTTCACCTCTTTTAGTTGACTTATCTTAATTATAATTCAAAGCGGTATCGTGAAATCATTTTGGCGTATAATTTAAAGAATTTTTAACGTTTACATTGAAAAGCTTAATCATTTTAAACTATTGTGAATCATCGGTATAATTAAGGGTATTAAAGACGATTGAGGGAGAAACAATGAGTAGGATAATTACTGTTTTAGAACGGCATAAAAATCTGATCAAGGTTAAGTTTAGAGGGGAGTTCGGCTACTTCTTTCCAGAAACAAACCTAGTTAATAAAGAAGCAAAGGTGGAAACATTCGTTGACGCTGAGAAGGCACTCGCTGACAGTCTAAAAGAGGACAATGATCAATTAATCATGGTTCCGCGTGGATTTGATGTCGATGATTTACTATTCATCGTTCAAGCCATCTCAAAAGAAGAAATCAAAGCGGGTAACGAGGGTGATTTAGGAATTTTTGAAATTAACCCCGATGGCAAAATAAAAAGACAGGCAGAATGATCTGCTTGTCTTTTTTAAACTTATTAGAATTTAGCGCTACCTGGTTCACGTGGGAATGGGATAACGTCTCTGATGTTTTCCATACCAGTAACGTACATAACTAGACGTTCGAAACCAATACCGAAACCGGAATGCTTGATTTCACCGTACTTACGTAGGTCTTCGTACCAGTCGTATTCTTCTGGGTTTAAGTCAAATTCTTTGATCTTATCGTTTAAGACGTCGTAACGTTCTTCACGTTCACTACCACCAACGATTTCACCGATACCTGGTACTAAACAGTCAGCAGCGGCAACGGTCTTACCATCGTCGTTATCACGCATGTAGAATGCTTTGATATCTCTTGGGTAATCAGTTAAGAAAGTAGGGCGTTTGTAGACATCTTCACACAAGTATCTTTCGTGTTCTGATTGTAAATCAATTCCCCATTCAACTGGAACTTTGAATTCTACATCTGCATCTTGAAGTAACTTAACGGCGTCAGTGTAAGTAACACGGGCGAAGTCTTCGCTAGCAGTCTTTTGTAGTTTTTCGATTAGACCTGGTTTAACGTTTTCATCCAAGAATTCTAGTTCATCTTTAGCATAATCTAAAACGTAGTTGATAACGTATTTTAGTAATCCTTCAGCGACATCCATCATACCTGGTAGGCGAGTGTATGCCATATCTGGTTCAATCATCCAGAATTCTGAAGCATGACGAGGAGTGTGTGAGTTTTCAGCTCTAAAAGTAGGACCGAAAGTGTACACATTCTTGAATGCCATAGTGAATGCTTCTTCAGGAAGTTGACCACTAACAGTTAGGTTAGTTTCAGTCTTGAAGAAGTCCTTTGAGTTGTCTACGTGACCTTGATCATCCTTTGGAAGGTTGTCCATGTCCATAGTTGTAACTCTGAACATTTCACCAGCACCTTCAGTATCACTACTTGTGATGATTGGGGTGTTAACGTAAACGAAATCGTTGTGTTGTAGGTATTCGTGAACTGCAAATGCAGCTAATGAACGAATTCTAAATACTGAGTAGAAAGTATTAGTACGTGGACGCAAGTGAGCGATAGTACGTAGGAATTCGTAAGAAGTCTTTTTCTTTTGTAGAGGGTAGTCAGAGTCTGAACGACCAACTAGTTCTACTTTTTCTCCATGAACTTCAAAAGGTTGAGGTGCATCTGGAGTCTTCACAAAGGCACCTTCAACAGTAATTGTTGAAGCGATTGGAAGTTTGCTGATTTGTTCAAAGTTTTCGTTACTCTTTTTAACGATAATTTGAGCACTCTTGAAGCATGAACCATCGTTTAATTCGATAAAACTAATGTTTTTTGAACCACGAATGGTCTTAATTGAACCTTCAAGAAAAACTGTTGTGTTATCTTCTAGATCTTTAGTGTATAGATCCTTAACACTAAGTTGTGTCATGTGATTCACGCCTTTCCGTAAACTATAAATATCGGTAAATAAAAAACTTCCGCCCCAAAAATTAGGACGAAAGTTCCGCGGTACCACCTAAAGTGCCTATAAATAGGCCACTCAATCAAATAACGCTTTGATGTGCGTTCGTTTCTACTAAAGATTCAAAACGAAAACAAATAGGTGTTATTCATTGATGAAAGTATTATTAAGCTCTCACTATCCTTAACTCGCTGATAAGATTCATCAACTACTCATCCGTATTTATAGTTCTATCATATTAACTATTTTTCACATTTAAATATTACCACTATTTTGACATTAATTACAATATAAAAGTAGGTCAATCATAAAAAAGCGTATTGATTGCATTAGATATGTACATATTGGATAATAGTTTCATTAAATAACTTATTTTATGTAAGGGGAAATCGAAATGCCAAAAATGAATATTGATGTAATCAAAGGTCATGACCGTGATTACTTAAAACAACTAATGGATATCTCATACCATGTAATGTTAGATTGCTTTGGTGCTCCAGATGGAGATAGATATCAAATCCTAACTCAACATGAAGACTTTGAAATGAACATCTTAGATACTGGTTTAGGCTTTGATCGTACTAATGACGTTGTCGTATTTAGTCTTACTACCAGACCAAGAACTAAGGAACAAAAGTTGAAATTCTACCATGATTTAGCTGAACAACTAGAAGACAAGCTAGGCATCAAGAAAACCGATTTAGTGATTAACCTAACTACCAATACTGATGAAGATTGGAGTTTTGGAAACGGTGTCGCTCAATTTATTGATGGTCAACTAAAATAAAAAAGTGCGGTTATTGAGCCGCACTTTTTATGTAGAGTTAGTTTGTAAGTTAAGATAACAAGCTGAGTTGAAAAGGTGTATCAAGTTATCAGCTTCAAGTCGATAATAGCACGATGTAGCGGCATCGTTAACTAAAAGTTTAGTAACAAAATTAATATACACCAGTTAAAGTATTAAACGAAATGATCTTAATTTAATCGAAGGGTTAAAAGTAACTAATATATTTTTTTAGAAACTAGTAAATACACTGATTAGACACATTGTCTATCTTAAATGAAAATAAAAGAGTGAGGTTTATATATATGAAAGTGGTTAATATTGCCAGCGCAAAAAAATCTAATTCATTAGTTGATGCACCGATGCCGGAACTAAAAGCAGGTGAAGTTTTGGTAAAGATTAGAGCAGTCGGCGTCAATCATGTTGATCTTATGTGGTCGGATCAAAAGGTTAAACCAGACGATACCGTTTTAGGCCTTGAAATGGCTGGTGATGTCGTCGACGGAAATAATACTAAGTATAATGAAGGAACTCGTGTAATGGGATTAATCGATAATGGCGGATATGCCGAATACATCGCCGTTTCAGCTGATCGCTTGATGCCAATTCCAGATAACATCGATTACAAACATGCTGCCACGATTCCAGAAAGCTTCCTAACAGCTTATCAAACTCTATTTACCATCGGGAACCTACAAGACAATCAAACCGTATTAATTCATGCTGGTGCTAGTGGCGTGGGAACTGCAGCAATTCAATTGGTTAAACAACTTACCAAAGCAACTGTTATTACGACTTCAAGTACCAAGAAGACATCAATTTGTTTAGATTACGGTGCTGATTATGCAATTGACTACCGTCATAGCGACTTCGCTGAAGAGGTTCCAAGAATTACCGCTGGTCATGGGGCGGACTTAATCTTAGATTTTATTGGTGCCGGTTACTATCAACAAAACATTCAATCAGTGGCAATGGATGGCCAAATTATCCTGATTGGTAACCTTGGTGGAAGTGAAATTAAAGACGTTAATATCATGGATATTATCGGAAAGAGAATATCAATTACTGGAACCTTATTGTCACCTCGAAGTAACGAGTACAAGGATCGACTAATCAGTGATTTCAGTAATGATGTTTATGACTTATTAGCCGATGATAAAATCAAATTGCATGTTAGCAATGAGTTTGATCTATCCGAGTCACAACGAGCATTAACATGTATGCGTGAGAAACAAAATACAGGTAAAATCATTTTAAATGTTAAGTAAAAAAGGCGCCTAATAGGCGCCTTTTTTGTTGTTTTTAAAAATGTCAAGATTAAAAATTTTACAATTTGTAACCAAATATTTAATAATTTGTAAAGAAATTGGGGGAAATTGTAACTTGTGTATAGCATTCTTGCAATATTTAGATTGTACAATGTAGTTAATCATAGTTGTTAAAGGATGAGAATATGTATAAGTTAAAATATTTATTGATGAGTTTTGGGGTCGCGTTAATCGGGGTATTGTGTATTTCCTTCACTGCTGTGAAGAGTAATGCCGTTTCTAATAACGTTTACGATTTGTCTGAATGGCAAGGAACTTTTACCGACGACCAAGTCAAGACATTGAAGAATGAAGTCCCATTCGTTATTCTTCGTGTTCAATTTGGGAGTGCCTACCATGATAAGACCTTTGCCCATAACGTTGCTTTAATGAAGAAGTATGGTGTTCCATATGGGGTATATTCATTTAGTCAATATACCAGTCCTTCAGATGCAGCAAGTGAAGCAAAGACATTATACAGTCGTGCTCCAGAAGCTAAATTCTACGTTAACGATTATGAACAACAAACTGTTAAGTCAGGTGGAACTAATGCAGCTACCAAAGCATGGGTTGAGGCTTTGAGACCACTAGTTGGAAATAGAAAGATTCTTTTCTATTCCTACCAAAGTTTCATGCTTACTCACGCCGCAGAAGCAGTTAGTTCATATGATGGATACTGGTTAGCAGCTTACCAAACAAATGAACCACAAAGAGAACATGTTTTATGGCAATACACAGATCATTTCTATTCTCCAGCATTGAACCAATATGTTGATGCGAGTGTATTAACACAAAAGAATAGTTCTTGGTTTATTGATGAAGCAAATGAAAACAAGAAGCCAAGTAAACCAAGTAAGCCTAAGTCCAATGTGACATACACAAAGGAAAGCAAGGAAATGACAATGAAGTCTGCTGAAAAGTATAACTTCTATAACCATGTTCCTGGAAATAATCACTTTAGTGGACTTCACAGAACCCACTATGGTCACACATTCCATGGCAAGAATGTTACGGTAGATATGAAGGCAACCATTAATGGTCGTACTTATTACCGTGTACACGAAAATGGTAAGCTATTGGGCTGGATTAACCAAAATGGATTAGGCCCACACATTAGCTATTCAAAAGTTAACATGCACAAAAAAGTTAAAAGAAATAGCCACTACAGATTCTACAACCACGTTACTGGAAGCCACTTTGCTAATATCAGAGTGACTGCAACAGGACATCAATACGCTGGCAAGACAGTCCACATTACTGGCCGTGCAACTAAAGATGGTTGGAAGAGTCATTACTACAAGTGCTATTACAAAGGTAAATTGATTGGTTGGATTTACCAACGTGGAATTTAATAAATAAAAAGACATCGCTTAATGCGATGTCTTTTTTGTACATAATTTATAAATAATTTTAAAAAGTTTTAAACTTTTTTGATTGGAAAAATGTATAAAAAATAATAGTAATCACTACTAAAATGTTATTCATGCAGCCGTTTTTATAATTAATATATAAAAGACACGATTTTTCTTAAGCAAAAATTTACCTTTTTACACCTTTCTTAATCTTATTAAATATTATATAATCTTTAGCATAGTCTTAAGAAAAAATTAAGAAATGAAAAAAAGGGGGGCAAAATTTATTCTACCACTTAGAAAAATCTTGAAGACACTAATGGTCGCGGGAATTGTTTCTTCCGGTTTGATGATGGCCAATACACAACACGCAAATGCTGAGTCTACCTTAAATGGAAAGACTCAAGTAAGCGTAAAGAGAGACACTAAATTATATAACACACATAAAATTAAAAAAATTAAATCAAAATCTGCTAAAAAGTACTTCGGTAAAGAAAGACTTTATGAGAAAAAAGTAGCTAAGGTTAAAAAAATAACATATAAACTAGTTCAGACTAGAAATGGTAAAAAGTCAGGTTGGTTGAAGTCTTCCGACCTATACGTTGTGAAAAGAAAGGTGACTACCAAACCAACATTCCAACTAACACCTCGTATTGGTAATGATGATGAATTTGACAATGCTAGTTTAACTCAACTATCTGATTCACAAATCAAAACTAGTATCAGAAACAAGTTTGTAAACTTTGTTCAAGGCCAAAGAAGAAAAACTAGAAATGGCTCATGGATTTCAAGTAGTGGATTAGATAAGGTGGCGCAAGAACGTGCCGACTATGTTGATCCAACAATGGGGGAAGCATCACATTACACTACCAGAAATGGTAAACGTCATCGTCAAGAAGCTGCCATTTTGGACGGTCAAAGAATGGGAATTGTTAGGAACCAAAATGACATCTACGAATCAAACGGTTATGCCACATTAGATAAGAACTACTACCATATTTCAGACTATGTGGGATACTTTAACGAAATGATTACTAATGATGGTGCTTCTGGTGACAGCCATAAAGCTCAATTATTAGGTAATGAAGGCGATGGACTAAGATACTACGGAATTGGTCTAAGGGTGATTAGAACTGATTATACTGTTCAAGTAAACATCGTAATCCTATCTGCTGATACTAAATACAAATAAAAAGGAAACCCTTTGAGGTTTCCTTTTTTTATTTGCGTTTGATAACGCGAACTCGAATCACTTCGTTGATTGATTGTAAATCATTTAATAATTTCTCAGTGGGTTCGTCACAAAAATCGACCATTGTGTAAGCCATCTCGCCTTTAGCACCATTACTCATTTGATTGATGTTAAAGTTGTTGTCAGCTGCCTTGGTAGCGATTTGTCCGACCATGTTTGGAATGTTCTTATGAATTATGGTGATTCGATAAGGTGAATGCATTGAAACGTTCATGTTTGGTAAGTTCAATGATTGTGATAGGTTCCCCGTTTCTAGGTAGCGTTGGATAATTTTGGCACCTCTGACGGCACCATTTCCTTCAGCCTCAACGGTTGATCCACCGATGTGTGGGGTAATGACGACATCTTCGCGATTCATTAAGACATCATCACCGAAGTCGGTAATATATGAAGCAACCTTACCTTCGTCTAAAGCATCGACAACGGCCTTGTTGTTAACGATTCCTAGACGAGCGTAGTTTAGAATGCTTACGCCGTCCTTCATTTTCTTGATTAATTCGGCATCAATTATGTCTGTAGTTTCATCGTTTTTTGGAACATGGACAGTGACGATGTCAGCATCCTTGATTGCATCTTCTAAAGTGTTGGCACGAGTAATATCACTTTCAATGCGCCATGCTGCATCTGATGATAAGTAGGGGTCGTATCCGACGACGTCCATGCCTAAATCGTTAGCGGCATTGGCTACCAATGAACCGACATGACCTAAACCAATCACAGCTAAGGTCTTATCTCTAATTTCGGTACCTTTAAAACGCGGGTCGATTTTCTTCATCTTTGAGATATCAGCATGTAAGTTGTTAGCTGAGAAGTTCGCTACGGGGAATAGGTGACGAACGGATGCGATAATCATTGATAGGACGACTTCCTTAACGGCATTGGCATTACTTCCAGGAGTGTTGAAAGCAGCAATTCCTAATTCTGATAGTCTATCGATAGGAAGGTTATTAAAACCAGCACCGGCTCTGACGATTACCTTCAAGTTTTCCGGGAATTCAGCATCTAACATGTTGGCGGATCTAATTAGGTAGGCGTCTGGATTGTCGCTTTGGTTAATTTGGTATTTATCACTGAATTTATCTAAACCATCCTGTGAAATGGCATTAAAAGTTTTAACGTTATACATAATTATTACCCCCGAGTTTGTTCGAATTTAGTTAGGACATCAATTAGTTTTCCAACACCTTCGACTGGCATTGCATTGTATAGACTGGCACGAAGACCGCCGATACTTCTGTGACCCTTTAGACTGATTAAGTCGTGGTTGGATGCAAAATCGACAAATTGTGCGTCTAAGTCATCGTCATTGGTAGTGAAAACGATGTTGGTGTATGAGCGTTCCTCTTTTTTAACGTTGTTATGGAATAGTTTTGATTGATCTAGATAGTCATATAGCATGGCACTCTTTTGTTGGTCTTGTTTTTCCATTGCAGGAATACCACCATTATCTAATAGCCATTGAGTAGTTAGTTTGGCCGCATAGATAGGGAATACCGGTGGAGTGTTGAACATTGAGTTCTTCTTGGCGTAGGATTCGTAGTTTAGAATCGTTGGAATATGTTTGGCTGGATCGATTAAATCATCTCTTACAATGACGATTGTTAGACCAGCAGGGGCCAAGTTCTTTTGTGCACCCGCAAAGATAAGGCCAAAGTCATTGACGTCGTATTGTTCAGCCATGAAGTTGGATGACATATCACCAACTAATGGAATGTCTTTGACGTTTGGCAAATGATTGGGATGGTATGTAGAGCCTTCAATCGTGTTGTTGATGGTTACATGCAAGTAATCATAAAGTTGTTCATCAAAGTTTTCATTAGGATATGGAAGTTGACCATCGTTTTTGATGACGTCAATTCCATAGCCTAGTTGTTCAGCTTCTTGATAGGCCTTCTTGTTCCAGTGGCCACTATCTAAAAAGGCGATGTTTTCTCTGTGGTTAGCTAAGTTCAAAGGCACGGCCGCAAATTGACCGGTTCCACCACCTTGGCAGAAAAGAATATGGTAGTTATCAGGGACATGCATCAAGTCCTTGATATTTTGCTTAGCGTCATTTAATACATTTTCAAACAGGGTGCTACGGTGTGAAATCTCCAAAATACTCATGCCACTATCGTCAAATGATGGCAACTCACGTTGAATCTGATCAATAACTGGTTTCGGCATTATTGCTGGACCAGCTGAAAAATTATATACAGTCACAATTCTCACTCCCAAAAATAGATTAAACGAAATAAAAAAGCCCCACAGAGACAGTTCTGTGGGGCCACTAAGTTCAGGTGTATTGTCTTTTAGACCCCACAAAATGTTAACCATCTATGCAGGGCGCAAGTTTCGTATAAATAGGCCTACATAAATGGATGTGTAGACCAGGAAGAGACAATTAAATTATTAATATTTGTATTCTTTAACATTTTAATTACCTCCTCCTTTAATTTAACCAAATTCTAACACACATATAATAATTTGGAAACAAAAATGTTATAATAAATCAAAATATACGTGTTTTATTGAAAGGAGAGTTTTATTTTGACTGAGTTTTATTTTGTTCGCCATGGTAAAACATTCGCCAATCAACAGGGGTTAAAACAGGGAACGATTAACTCTGAAATTACCTATTTATCTGACTTAGGTAAGCAACAAGCAAAGCATTTACATGATCATTTTGATGTTAGTTTTGCTGATAAAATTTACGTTAGTCCGCTTCAAAGAACGTTAGATACTGCCGATTATTTAAATGAGGGAGTGGGCTTACCAATCGAAAAAGACGAACGTTTGCTAGAAATTTCATATGGTAAGTGGGATGGTCAATCCAATGCTGAATTAATGAGAACATATACGGAAGTGTTTGATGAAGAACTAAAGGATGTATTGCCTAGTTATGCACCACTTGCTGATGGAGAAACCTTCGAACACGTCGAAAATCGTGTCAGCGAGTTCATGGAAGAGATTTCTTCCAAGTATCCGGAAGGTAAGTTTATTCTGGTATCACACGGTTTTACTGTTAAGTCAGCCATGTTAGTCGCACTGAAACAACAAGATGATCCGATGTCGGTGATTGAACCAGATAACACATCCGTGACAAAGATTAGATTAAAAAACAATCAATACTATGTGGATTACTTTAACCGTATGTATTAAAAAAAGAGCCGATATGGCTCTTTTTATTCAAACGTTTATTGTAATCTGAATTGTTAATATAATTGTGGAAAGTGATACGATAATTGTCTCATTAAATGGGAACTGACTTGCTAGTCCGATTATAAAGACTTCTATCAGTAAGATGATGAAAGAAGCTAATAATAGCTTCTTCTTATTTGCTGAAATAAAAGTAAAAATAATCTGAAATAAGTTGATAAATGTAATCAGCACTCCTAACAAAATGGTGTGCTGATTGGTGTTATCCCCAATAATTAATGGTAAAGCTATGTATGTAAATGTGAATAGGTTAATAAATGATCCGATGAGTTGGAACCCACCTGCAACAACATCTTTACGAATCTTTTTTCACTTCCTTCTATTAATATCAATCCTCATAAAACTACCAAAAATTTTAACATTCAAAAATTAAAAAAAAGAAAGAATTTAACTATGAAAAATGCTGATTTATTACTGATTGAACCAAAGAAAGATGATTTTTCTAACTTAATTGCTAATACAACTGCGATTAAACATTATTATTCACATGTGGCAATCGTTTACGTTGATCATGGAAACGCTTATGTGATTCATGCTGTTCCTAATTGCGGAGTACTTAAACAGAGTTTGGACGAATTTTTATTCAATCGAGAAACTCAAAGAATCGACTTGTATCGAGTTACTACAGATATTGATAGTGATGTAGTAATTAATCGTGCTAAAAAGGTGATTGGAAAGCCTTATAATAATCTCTTTTTAAATCACTATGATAGTTTTTACTGTTCACAATTAGTTACATATGCTTTTGAACTAGAGAATTTTTTTCACTTAACCCCATTACGTTTTGGTCAAAATGGTGAAATCGATGCTAAGTGGGTTAATTATTATCAAGAGTACGAAAGAAATGTGCCAATTGATGAAATCGGAAGTAGTCCGAATTCATTGGTTGAGTCTAACATGATTAGGTTAATTAAACATATCCAATAAAAAAGAAGCCATTACGGCTTCTTTTTTATAGTTTTGGGAAATCTTTCATATCAAATAGTTGATGCTCACGGATTGTATTGTAGGTTTCACTATACCAAGCTCTTTCCATGTGTGCTTCTTTAATTTCCGGGAAATTATTTAATAACGTTTGATTAGATTCCTCGACATTATCATTTTCGTAGAAGAAAAAATCGACCATCCAATCATAGATGCATCCGGGGATGATGTCATAGATTTTAAATGCTGCCATTTTGTATTCATCATCACTAATTTCTTGATACTTATTGTCGGCGCCCTTTTTATAAACTGTTTCCAAATCATCTATATCCAGATCTTCTTTTGAATCCTTGATATCGTATGCATAGTAGAAATCGAATTCATTTTCTAAATAATTTAACAAAGAGTCGGTGAGCTCATTTGCATAGTAGACTAAATGAGAAAGATAATCTTTGTAAGACGTTGAGGAATATTCATAATTATTAAATATGGTAGACAGCTCCTCTATAAATATTTTGATAGTGAATGATTTTAATCTCTTTGGTTTAAGAACGCATTTAAGTATTCTTGACTAAGTTGATAGTCCTTTTTGGCACTGTAAACTGGTTGTTCGATGTTCCAAATACAAAGAGCAGAATCAATTTTTTTATTGCCAGTGTAAATGTTAGATTTATTATTATCGTCCCAAATTCTTTCATTCCACTGGGATAGTAATTCTTTCCAGTGGAAACGGGATTTAGCAGTGAACATCTTTTTGTTGTTAATTACATATAGGTAATAATAATTACAATTAATGACCTTGAAACCATGATTAACTAGTTGTGGCAAGGTAGCTCTTAATCTAATTAATTCTTTGCGACTATCTGGGTCGCTTTGTTGACCATTTTGACTCCAGTAAAAGATAGTTATGTTTTTGTGATATTGATTGATAGTTCGTTTATGAAAACTATCATTCCAAGCAGTTAATTTATAACCTTTGTGGTTAACAAATGAATCAATTGAGTTAATATATTTAACAAAGTTATTTTCTTCAGTTTTGTTGTCTAATGATATTTCATCTGATCCTACACCAATGTGATTACCCTTGGGAAGAAGTGGTAGATATTCGGATAGGATTTTTTTAGAAAGACTTAGAGTTCCTTTCTTTGAGAGTTTAAATTCATTGTATCCATTGCGGTAGATTAATTGTTTATTTAAACGACGACCTTTTTTAGTGTAACTAAGAAGTTTTACGATGCCTTTATTGTGACCAGGTAAATCAATTTCAGGAATTAATTCAATATGTTTACTTTTTGCATAGTTAATTAAACTCTTTAATTGACCTTTACTTAAAAAAGCTTTATGAGTCTTACGATTGAAGTAGATGCCTTTTTTGACTTTTGCCTTCTTTACAGTTTGCCCCAGGTAACTATTTTCAACACCAAAACGTTCATTGTCACTTAAATGTAACAAGACGAACTTGGCTTTATTCTTCGATAAAGTATTAATGTATCCTTTGATTAATTTAGGAGAATAATAGGTTCTCGCGCAATCTAATGTCATTCCTTTATTTCCCTGAATGTTATTAGCTGAAGTGGATATATTCGTAAAACTTATCGCAAATAGCATTGTGATAATCGGTAGTAAAAGCCAAATTCTATGTTTCATTTCATCGCTTCCTTATAATTATATAAGTAATTATAGCATAATATTTAATTGATAATTATAAAAAAGGCATCCACATTGTGGATGCCTTTTTTTATGTAATGTCCCGATAGCGAGATCAAAAATTGAAACTTAAATCGTTTGATTTTAACTTAGTATGTCATATCAATAAGGTTTAAATGTTGGTAGCTAACCAACAAGAAAAATTATATAACAAAAAAATTAGACTTGCAAGCGTAAGATTAAAAAAATATAATAAAATCATAAATAAAATTAGAGGGGATTTTTTGAAAAATTATCATATAGGATTAGATATTGGTACTTCTTCTGTGGGTTTTGCAGCCAGAGACGACGAAAATAATTTAATTCGTGTAAAAGGAAAGAATGTTATCGGGGCTCGTTTGTTTGCTGAAGGTAAAACAGCACAAGAAAGAAGAATGGCTCGTACATCTAGAAGAAGGTACAACCGACGTAAATGGAGACTACGATTATTAAATGATATATTCCATGATGAAATAGTACATAAAGATAAAGATTTTTTTAATCGATTAAAGCAATCTTCTATCTCCCCAAAAGACGATAGAAAAAAATATTTTGGTTCATTGTTATTTCCAGAATTAAGTGATAGTGAATTTTATCATAATGGAAATCAGACTATCTATCATCTAAGACATCGATTAATGACAAGCAATGAAAAAGCAGACATTAGAGAAATTTACTTAGCATTAAGACATATTGTCAAATATCGTGGTAATTTCTTGGATGATACACCAGTATCTTCTTTTGAAGCATCTGATTTAAAATTAGGTTCATTCATTCCTACTTTGAATGATTTGTTTGAGACTATTGATGTTAATTATGTATTTAATTCTGAAAATACTAATCAAATTGAATCTATCTTATTAAATAATGATCTTAGAAATTCAGATAAATCAAAGCAACTTGTTGATTTGTTATATCGAAATGTGTCTGACGTAGACGATAAGTCACTGGAAAAACAATTTAATAAGTTCAGAAAAGATATTTCTAAGGAAATTGCTAAATCTTTCGTGGGTAGTAAGTTTAATGTTAACAAGTTGTTGGCATATGAAACTGATGATGGTTCCAAAATTTCATTGAGTTTTTCAGATGCATCTAGTGATGACAAGATGCTTGAACTTGCTGATAATTTAGATGATGAAAGAATTAATATTTTAAATGCACTAAAAGTCATTTACTCTAGAGTTCGATTAAATCAAATTATTCCAAATGGAATGGGACTTTCTGAATCGATGATTGCTTCATATGAACTACATAAAAAACAATTAAACGATTTGAAGAAATTATTGAATGTTTTACCATTTCATGAAAAATATGCTGTGAAGGTTGCTTATGCGGCATACATTGGGAATATGGATGCCCAAAAGTTTACTCAAGCAGAGTTAAGTACAATTGAATCTTTAAAAGAAAAAGATTCAATTAAAAAAGTGATTGATTATAAAACTGGTCATATTACTAACGAATCTTTGATTAGTGTGATAAATCAAATAGTTGTCAATCCATATTTGGAGAATTCAGATTTTGAATTGATTGATATTGTTAAAAAAATAGATCAAGATATCAAAAATGGTGAATATCTTTTGAAACAACGAAATAACCAAAATGGGAATATTCCACACCAATTACACCAAATGGAAATGGATCAAATTATTGAAAAACAAAGTAAGTATTACCCATTTTTAGGTGAATTAAATCCTAATGAAAATCGTAGACATATTGCAAAATATAAAATTAGTGAATTAGTTGCATTTAGAGTTCCATACTATGCAGGACCATTGATTACACCTGAGGAGCAAGTCAAAACTTCTGGTGCATCTTTTGCATGGATGAAGCGCAAAGAAGATGGTGAAATAACCCCATGGAACTTTGATCAAAAGGTAGATAGGGAAGCTACGGCATCTAGATTTATTAAACGATTAACAGTTAAGGATACTTATTTATTTAATGAAGACGTTTTGCCTGATAATAGTTTGTTATATCAACAATTTAAGGTGTTAAATGAATTAAATGTGGTGAAGGTCAATAATAAGCGTCTTAGTCAGGCTGAAAAACAAGGTGCATTTAATGACTTGTTTAAAGTAACTAAGACAGTTACAGCTAAACGATTAAAAAATTATTTAGTAAGCAATTTTAACCATTTGGATACAATTGAGATTACTGGATTGTCTGATGGAGAAAAATTCAACAATGGATTAACCAGTTATGTTGATTTCCAAAAGATTTTTGGTGATAAGATTAACAATTTAGAATTAATGGATGATTTTGAAAGCTTAATCGAATGGTCAACTGTTTTTGAAGATAGACACATATTTGAAGAAAAAGTCAGAAATGAAATCAATTGGATATCTGAATCTGAACTAAAGCAATTAGTCGCAAAACGTTATTCTGGATGGGGAAGATTATCATCTAAGTTATTGGTAGGTATTAACAATGATGAAGGTAGAAACATCATTGAACAACTTTTTGAAACACCTGAGACTTTTATGGAAGCTATTTCTAGACCAGAAGTTAAGAAACAAATAGATGAAATTAATAGTGATTTTATCAAGAATACAGATATTGAAAGTGTATTGGCAGATGCATACACTTCTCCACAAAATAAGAAAGCAATTAGGGAAACCTATAAGATTGTTAAGGATATTCAAAAAGCAATGGGAGGAAAAGCACCTGAAAGTATTTCCATTGAGTTTACAAGAAACCCTGAGGATAAGGGTGAACTAACTAGATCTCGTCATAGTGAAATTTCTAGAAAGTACAAAGAATTGTCAAAAGAAATTTCAAAAGAATTAAATGATGAATTGAAGAGTAAAAAGAATAGTATGGATATAGATAAGTACTATCTATACTTCATGCAAATGGGTAAAGATTTGTATGACGGGAAATCAATTGATATTGACGATTTAAACAATTACCAAATTGATCACATCGTTCCTCAATCATTCTACAAGGATGATTCCTTTGATAATCGTGTATTGACTTACTATACTAACAATCAAAAGAAGGGTAATAATACTCCGTTAAATGGACTAAACATTAGCAATGAAACACGTAAATTATGGAGCCATTTGCATGATTTAGGATTAATTAGTAAAAGAAAATATCTAAACCTAACAATGCAAGGTTTAGATTCACTAAGCAAATACACTAAGCACGGATTTATTAGACGTCAATTGGTAGAAACTAGTCAGGTTATTAAATTAGTGGCTAATATTTTGTCTGATGAGTTTTCAGCTGATAATACAAAGATTATTGAAGTTAAAGCTAAGATGAACTCACAAATGAGACACTCATTTAATCTATACAAAATACGTGAATTAAATGATTATCATCACGCCTTAGATGCATATCTAACTACTTTTATTGGTGGATACCTATATAACCGATATCCAAAATTAAGAGGGATGTTTGTCTATGGTGATTTTAAGAAATTTGATGTTAATGATGCAAATAATGTTAAAACCTTCAACTTCTTGCACGATATTACCAATCCATCTGATAAATTTGTTAACCAAATCTATGACGAACAATCTGGTGAATTAATTTTAGATAGAAAACACGCTATCGAAACAATTAAGAAAATTTATCAATATAAGTTTATGCTGATAACTCGTGAAGTATCAACAAAGGATGACAAACTATCTGATCAAACTGTTTATTCGGCGAAGAGAATTAATAATGTAGCATCACCAATCCCAGTTAAAAAGAACAGTAACCCAGAATTATATGGATTTAGAACTGGGAATGTTGATCACCATATGGTAATTGTTAAGTATCCTAAAAAAGATAGTTTTGTTTACAAAGTTGTAGGAATTCCTATGAGATTTATGCAAGAGTTAAGAAGTTCAAAAAATCAAACAGAATACGAAAATACTTTAAATCGAATTGTTCAAGCTAAGTTAAATAGAAAGAAAATTGATTTTAGAGTGGTAGTTGATAATGTTATGTATGGTCAATTGATTCAGGATGGTGATGAAAAGTTTACACTTGGAAGTTCCACTTATAAATATAATGCCAAACAGCTAGTTATTAATATGAAGAATATTAGAATTTTAAGTAATGAACGTTATCTTAATTCATTATCTACGGATGAAGCTAACAGTGAATTTGTTAACCTTTATAAGGAAGTCATAAAAGTTGTTAATGATAGATTCCCATTATTTGATATTAATAAGTTTAGGGAGAAATTAAACAGAGGTATTGAATATTTTGAGAAACTTCCTAATTTGAATTACGGAAAAGAAAGTGGAAAGAAGGAAATTTTATTAAAAATTATGCAAGGATTGCACTGTGATGCTTCTATTGTTTCTATTAAAGAATTACACTTAACAACACCGTTAGGTCAAATACAAATACCCAAAGGTATTACACTATCTAATAATTCGATTATTATTTATCAATCACCATCAGGGTTATTTGAAAGAAAGGTTAGATTAAAAGATTTATAAAAATAAAAAAGACGATTATTAATCGTCTTTTTTTGTGAGGAGGAGTAAACATGGGCTGGAGAAGTGTTATTATTTCGAGTCATGCTAAAATATCTTATTCTAGTAATTGTATGATTGTTCAAACAATGGAAGGAATTAATAAGATTCCTATCGATGATGTATATTTATTATTAATTAGTACAACTCAAGCAGTGATCACGACTGAACTGATTAATCGACTAAATAAAGTAAACGCAA
The DNA here is from genome assembly GCF_016861915.1 of Apilactobacillus nanyangensis. GTDB lineage: Bacteria > Bacillota > Bacilli > Lactobacillales > Lactobacillaceae > Apilactobacillus > Apilactobacillus nanyangensis. Next base: position 25,553 of record NZ_BOLX01000002.1, read on the forward strand.
AAATCATATTCTCTGACGAATATCAGAATCCAGCATGTGAGATTGTTAATAATTATCCTAATAACAAAAATATTGAAAAAATTAATAAACAAATATTTTGGGATGATGGACGAAAAGAAGTACTTTGGACAAAAATAGTAACAAGAAAAATGATTAATCAATTGGCAGTTCTAAAATATAAACATAGAGATAATATTCAAGATATAAAGAATGAAATTGATAAAATTGAGATAGGAGATTCTAGTAATAGAGAGGCAGTGGTAGCTAGAAAATATTTTAAATTGCTTTTTTATAATGATTTTAGTCGAAATCAAAATTTAGCAATCAATGCAGCACTAAACTATGGATATTCAATTTTATTATCTAATTTTAATCGTGAAATTGTAAGTCAGGGATTCTCAACATATATTGGTATTCATCATCATAGCTTAGAAAACACGTTTAATCTTAGTTCGGATTTAATGGAACCATTTAGGCCGATTATTGATTATTGGGTTTCATGTAAGAAGATGAATTCTCTTACTCCGGATATAAAATTCGGTCTAGTGGAAATCTTAAACATGGAAATATTTTACAAGGAGAAAGAAATGTTAGTTAAGACGGCTATTAACAAATATGTTGCAGATTGTTTTGATTATTTGAATAATGGTAAAAATTTTGATTTAAAGGTGGAATTAAAAAATGAGGTACCGGATAATGAGATTGATAATAATGTTTGATCTACCAACAGAAACTTCAGATGATAAAAGGAACTATCAACGCTTTCGAAAGAAATTAATTAATCAAGGCTTTTTGATGATTCAATATTCAGTTTATTGCCGTGTATGTGTGACGAAACAATCCGCACAATTTTTAGAGAATAAGATTTCGGCATTTGCACCAGAAAAGGGATTAATACAGAGCTTTATGATGACAGAAAAGCAGTATAATGATATGCATTTTATAACTGGGAAAAAGAAAGAAGATGTTAGAAATTCATCCGAAAGGACAATTATCTTATGATTATTTCTTACGATACTCATGACAAGATAGAACCTTTGGATGATGATTTAATGATTATAAAAACTTCTAGTCAATCGGTTTACTTAGATATATTAAATGGATTAAATGATAGGAATGATTTAATAAAAGTTTTTGATAATGAATATAATAAATTGGAAAAAAGTAAATATATTGACTTTTACGGAGATCTGATTAGCTTTAATGGTCTATCTACTAAACAAATTAGTTCTATTATAAAGAAGGTAGTTGGTTATTTTGATAATGACGATATCGACTATATGCAAAGAAATATTTCATCGTTGAATAATTTTATTCAAGAAAAATTGTTTTTTTGGGATATACCATTATTAATTACTCAAGATATTGATATAGAAAAAACTATAAAAAAGCTGAATATTCATTTAAATCCAGACATTGAAGGAAATCCTTATGATATAATAGAATTATTGATAAGGTTAAAGATGGAAACTCAAGATAAGTCATTGATTGTTGTAAATAATTTAGCTAATTATTTGAACAGCGATCAGCTACAAAGCATTGAAAAATTATGTAAGGAGTTTGAAGTTCCATTATTAGATATTGAATTTGGTAAAAACAATGATATTAATAATACTGATTTTTCATTTTGTCAGTATTACTTTATAGATGATAACTTTGTTGACTGGCATTCTTAAAAATTAGATTTTGATTATAAAATATCGGTTTTAGAAGTATGTCATATCAATGAGGTTTAGAACGACCATCTGATGCTGTTCGTTCTACTTTCTGTTTTAGAAGTATGTCATATCAATGAGGTTTAGAACTTACTTTTATGCGTAACCGTAGACACACCAGTTTTAGAAGTATGTCATATCAATGAGGTTTAGAACGGTAAAGGTTCATTCTTCTATGGCGAACCAGTTTTAGAAGTATGTCATATCAATGAGGTTTAGAACTAGCAAGTTACAATTATAAAAATGATACGAGTTTTAGAAGTATGTCATATCAATGAGGTTTAGAACGATGACTGGGCTAAGCTCTGGCAACAAGCAGTTTTAGAAGTATGTCATATCAATGAGGTTTAGAACCAGCTACGAAGAACACACTCGTATGATTGCGTTTTAGAAGTATGTCATATCAATGAGGTTTAGAACTGTAGATAGTCAATAAATGCCTTTGAACCAGTTTTAGAAGTATGTCATATCAATGAGGTTTAGAACGATTAATTAAAAAATCGATCGACGGACTAAGTTTTAGAAGTATGTCATATCAATGAGGTTTAAAAAGAGCTTGCTATATAAGCTCTTTTTTAGAAATAGATTTAAAATAAGATATATTCTATCTTATTAATTATGATTACGTTTCAGTTATCTATGATTGTAAAATGAAAATTTATAATAAAGATGTAGTGAATATTCAGATTATATGATTTTAACACTCACAATATAATCTTAATAAAAAATTAATAAACTTTACTTTTTCTTAATATTTTCGTATAATACAGAAGTAGGTAGTCATTCCAGATGATTTATCTTAATGTTTATTATTTACAACTCTCTATAAATCTAATTGTGCACCTCTCTATGTAATCACGCACAAATTAGGTTGGCCTGTCCGCTTGTTGGGCAGGCTTTTTATTTACTCTATTTTATTTATGAATAATGATATACTTAATTTATTATAGATTTGGAAGATGCTATTAGAATTAAAGGAATTATATTAGAAATAATCGAATCAATATTTTGGGGTATGTCCAGAACTGTTGCAGAATATCTTTTTGAACATCACTTGGTAACACCAATTTGGTTGGTAGGTATTAGATTATTTGTTGCGGGACTTCTTCTTTTATGCTGGAGTCGGATAACTACGGGAGAATCAATTTTTAAAATTTGGCATAATAAGAGAGAAATACTTACATTAATCGCCTTTGCACTTTTAGGAATGCTTCCTTTCCAACTTACATATTTTATGGAAATTAGATATGGCAATGTGCCAACCGCATCTGTTCTACAATTTTTTGGCCCCATTTTATTATGGGATACGTTACCGTTTTTAATCATAAGTTACCTAACTTTGCTGAAATAGTTTCGGTAATTTTGACTTTGACAGGAACTTTTTTGCTAGTAACTAATGGACACATTGATTCGCTAGCTTTATCAATCGCTGCGATTGCATGGGGTATCGGGGCTGGTGTTAGTCAGGTATCTTATACTTTAATTCCTGCTAAATTGTTATCATCCTTTGATGATAAATTGATAGTAGGGTGGGGAATGCTATTAGGTAGTTTACCGCTATCTGGTTTTGTCTTAAGTACTTCTGCTCCTAAAGTATCAATGATCACAATAATTAGTATTGCCTTCATTATTGTCTTTGGTACGATGTTGGCATACTTGCTATATTTGATGAGTACGAAGTATATCTCACCATCAGTGACAGGTATGTTAAGTGCTTTTGAACCATTGACTGCTACTGTCTTATCAGTTGCTTTTCTTGGGACACATTTAGCTCCGGTACAGTTATTGGGTGGTTTATTTATAATTGCTACAGTATTGTACAAACAATTTTTAATAGGAAGAATTAGTGGATTATTCTGAAGATATTTAGAAAAAAGCCTGATGCATGAAACTACAATTATAGTTATATGATATATATATAACTTATACTTTTTAAACTTCTTTATTTCTTATCTTTATTATTACATTGACTATAAATAAGTACCTATATATTTAAAAAGGAATCATCCAATTAGGTTTTGGATGGTCTTTTTACATACTGTGAATATTTGAATTCAAAAAACAAAAAAGCTGCTGTAACAATGATTTTACTCATTGATTACAACAGCTTTTTTTTATGGAGGCGGCGGGAGTCGAACCCGCGTCCGAGCATATCGCCATTTGAATATCTACGCTCATAGGGATACTATTTGAAGTTTCACTGACCAAAGCACCGTATTCCGGGGTTAACATGATCAGCTAACCTGATTAATCTCTTTTACTTAACTTCAGGTGTGAGCAAGTAACGTAAGCCTATCAATTATAAAACCCAAGTTAGCCCCTAGGCAAAGCTAGTTGGATTGTCGTAGACTGCTTATTAGGCAGCTAAAGCGACGTTGTTTGAATTATTGTTTGCAGTTATAATTTAAAAACTGGACGGTTGAGCAGACGCCGCTGCGAACGCAATCCGAATTCGAACTATACCCGTCGAATCCATAACGCCCCCAAAAGGTACATATCAATGTTACCATATTTATAAAGACAGTGAAACGATATTATCATATAAAACACCATTTAGGGTGCGTTTTACACCATTTTATTGTTATAATGGAGTCTATACCTAAATAAATGAGGGTGAATTAATGAAAAGCAATTCAATTGCAAACGAAAATGTGCCACACTTTTACGTGCGTTTAAAGCACCGTAAGATGGAAAAGTGGTACGTCAATGAAATGCAAGCGGGGAAGCATCAACGCAAAGCATTCAATCATTCAGACGAGAAAGCAAAATTTGAAATTGATCAAATCGGTTTTTACCAAAAACATCTATGGTTGCACTTTGAAAACGAAAGTGATGCCGGATGGATTCCTAACAAATTCATTCGTAAGAACTACAGAATCTTAAATTTACAGGCCAGTAAGGATAATAACGAAGCTTCTAACGAGGAAAAGGCGTTATCAGTATTGGTTCATTTCTCTAGATCAGATTTTGATGTGTACGATAAGCTTGGCAGGATTACTGATAACTTGTCCGATGCAACCTTTAAAAGCATCCTAGTTAACAGTGTTGGCTCTTACAAGGATTTGACTAAGAAGTCATACCGTCGTGTGAGAAGTCAGATTAATCGTAACCGTCCTGTGATGTTATGGGGCAGACGAGATAATCAATGTATTGTCCTATTTGGTTTTAACCACCGAGTCTTCTTTTACTTTGATCCAGAAGATGGTTTGAACAAGACGATTACAGTTAAGGAATTAACTAAGCTATGGAAACGAAGTGGCTACAAAGCTATTAGTTACTAGCAAAGAAAAAGACAGCCGTTATTTGGCTGTCTTTTTCTTTATTATCACCCGCACGGGGATCGAACCCGTAACTCCGCCTTGAGAGGGCGACGTCTTAAACCAGTTTGACCAGCGGGCAATATCACTAATCAATCACTATATATTTATACTACTATTCATTTTTAGCACTGTCAATGCTGATAGACGTTGACATAAGGGTATTTTGAGTATTAAGATTAAATATGTAATCAGTTATTGAGTATTCGCCAAATTGGTAAGGCAGAGGACTCTGAATCCTTAATTTACTGGTTCGAATCCAGTATACTCAGTTTCTAAGCGTACATAAAAAGCACCGTCACTGTTAAGTGATGGTGCTTTTTATTATTCTTTTTTATCATCAACTAATTTTTCAGCCTTAGCTGCAAGTTTATTTAAATCCTGATCATTAAGCATATATCTACCAGCAAGCTCGTTTGCTAGCTCTGATTTTGCTCTTATAACCCAAGTGTGTGAATCTTGCATATCTTTATCAACGACTTGAATATAGCAATCTGAGGTGTGTTCAGTGTTAGTAACTGTTGATTTACGTCCACGAGAGGCACCAATAACAGCACCCACTCCGCCGAACAGAGCACCACCAACTAAGGCTGAACCTCTACGACCTTTAGTACTGATTGTTTGGCTTACATTAGGCTGAAAACTAACATTTAAAATGTAATAACGTGCGTTAGGTTTAGATGAAGTTGGAAAATAAACTTGCTTGTCTTTATTTAATCCCATGTAATGAACGATGTGATCTTTATTATCTGCACCAATTAACTCATTTGTTCGTTTATCTAAAATACTTACTTTAGTAAATAAAATACTTTCGCCATTATCTGCATCCAAGAATTTCTTTTTATTATGAACATGTACCCAAATGCAAATAGCAATAATTAAAACAATAAAAATAATAACTAACATAAACACCCTCCAATAAATATGTAATTCAATTCTATACTACCACTTTAGTAAGTACATACAAGGAGATTAAAGTTTTATAAACAATTCCCCCCAATTCACAACCATGTGCTTCTAGTATGTTAGAATCAAGATAAACGAAGGGTAAGGGGTGATTAGTTTGCAAATTATCAGTGATGTATTAGCGTTAATTGTCGCGGTTGAAGCATTGTTCATCATGATTCTAGAAATGTTCTTTAGTCGTACTAAGATGGCTCAAAAGGCATTTGATCTATCGATGGAATATCTATTTACACCTGAGACTAAGATTAGCATGGCTAACCAAGGCCTATACAATGGTTTTATCGGTGTCGGCATTCTATTGACGATGTTTGTTCTACCACAATCCATTGCAACTTTTAACCTATATCTATTTATAGGATTTGTGGTTGTTGCCGCCGTCTTTGGTGGTTTTACCGCTAACAAGAAAATCATCATCACACAAGGTTTGCCAGCCGCATTGGCATTGATCTCATTAATCATTACAAATAACATTTAAAATCAGACGTCACTATTAAGTGGCGTTTTTTATTTACTAAAAAATCCTTATCATATGGCAGATAAGGATTCTTAGAGAAGATTATAGTATATGTAAAACCAACACAATTAAGGCGGTTAAGATCGTCTTAATCATCAGTGGCCAGTCAATTACGTCTAACGTGAAGAGAATGACTTCGAAAATAACAAAGGCAATCTCAAAAATGGCTAGCTTTTTTAACTGCACATTCTCAACGAACATGATGATTAATTGCGCAATTAAGCAAATTACAAGGGTGATTAAGGAAATGACGTAAAACCAGCTATATATTGGTGAAAATCCACACATTTCCATCTTGTTGGAGGTTTCCAAATGGATTAGGCCAAATACTAGACTAGAGATTAATAGGTATAGATTTGCGAATATACATAGTAATCGGAAAGTCATATTGTTATTCTTTTTCAATTTTTCTCCCCCTTAGTAGTTATCAGCTATATTGAAAAGGAATATTCGTATTTTACAACTTTAATATGAGAGAAAGGTAAAGTCAGATTTTAGAATGAAAGATGAAAATAAAAAATCTTTCATTGTATATGGCAATTTTATAAAGTGACAGCAGCAATTTAACAGTTAAATGTCTTTACGGTGGGGGATTGATGCCTTTAGAAAGATTTAACCATTATGATAGAAAATTATACACAGTGTCTAAAAATGGCATTTATATTTTATTGTATTCTTATAAAAAAAGAAGCTATCTTTTGATAGCTTCTTTTTGTTTACTTAACTGTAGCGCCAAGGCTGCCCTTGAAGTGACTTAGTGCAAAGTCATGACCAGCTTTGGTTAATCCGGCGACTCCTTTTTCATGCACAACCACGTCGTAATTTAGGTTGTAAGCTGAAATAGCGGTGTGCAATACACAAATATCTGTGCAGACTCCTACAAGGTGTAATGTGTCCACTTTTCTTTCACGTAGACGAAGATCTAAATCAGTTCCGGCAAAGGCACTGTATCTAGTCTTGTCGAACATGTAGACTTTTTCTTCATCCTTATGGTCGTTATACCAGTCGTTTAGTTTTCCGTAGAATTCACGACCCCAGGTATTCTTTAAGTTATGTGGTGGAAATAACTTAGTTTCTGGATGGTAGGGGTTATTTTCTTGATGCAAGTCGGTTGGTAGAATGACCCACTTGCCAGCTTGACGAAATTCTTCAGCTAAATCAACGATGTAATCAACCAGCACTTGACCTGGTTTTCCAACGGTTAACTTTCCTTTATCATCAACGAAATCGTTCGTGTAATCAATAATCAGTAGGGCTTCATTACTCATAATGGATAACTCCTTAATTGAATTACTACTATTATATATGAGTATTTAAAAATAACCAGTTTTATTTATCGAAAACATAAGAAAAAAGTAGGACTAAATGTCCTACTTAAAATTTTAATAAATCTAAATCCATCACGTTTAAAATGTTTGCGATAATCACAATCCAATTCATGGCTACTAATTCAATATTAATATCGGGAGTAAGCATGCAGGCAGAAAAGAGCACTAGGACTAGGATTCCTAAGAAGACTTCCTTTGCTAATATGCTTCTCAAAAAGAAATTGCAGATAATTTGAATTAAGTAGCATAGAGCGAGGACAAAGAATAGTAAGCCGATCATAACGGCATTTTCAATATCGATACCATCTGAAAATGTGTATACCATTCCGGTCGCTATATATAGTGCCACCAGGAAGAATTCACAGATTGAGATGATAATCGCGGCAATCCTACTGTTCATTTCATTACTCCATTTTTTGAACTAACAGTATAAAATAATACTATTTGCAACAAAATACGTCAAGTTGTTGCTTTTTATAGTATAAAAATTTTATTATAGTATAATATAATTATTCAAAAGATAAATCGAGGAAATATTTACCGAGGTCTAAGATATGACTGGTAGAAATCCAGACGTCGTGAAACGCCATTGAACTTGTATCGGTCATTTCACTGAAGTAATCCAAGAGGTGACTGTTTTCTTCTAAAAATGATCTGTTCATGCGATTGGCACGAATACGATTTTTAGGGAAAAAGAGGTCAGGATTACCGACAGCAACGTCATCTTGAATTAGCATTTGGATGGCGTTGTTGTACTTATTATTATTAATGATGACCTTGTCAGGATTGTTTTTAACAAACGTTAAGACGTTTCTTAATGCATCAGAATTACTTCCCATAGTATTACTCCTTTGTGTGTATTTAATAAAAGGGTAATGTAATCCCTTTTAAAATCAACGAGTAGAGTATATAATAAGCTTTTGAATTTTAAAACGGTAATCAATAAAAAAATCGTTCGGAGTGAATGTAAATATGATAAAACTCGCTAAGAAGTATTTAGTATGGTGGGCAGTTGTTGCAGCTGTCCTATTTATGGTGGTGCAAGTCTCATGTGATTTGTATTTACCAACCGTTACTTCTAACTTAATCGACAAAGGGGTCGCCCAAAATGATATTAACTATATCTGGACCCAAGGTCTTAAGATGTTAGGAGTTGCGTTTATCGGGGTCCTAGCAGCAGGGGGGAACATCTTCTTTGCTGCCACCCAATCCCAAAAGATGGGGAAGAAAATTAGATCAGCTTTATACCGTAAGATTATTTATTTAGCTGACCAAGACTTGGATAAGTTTGGGGATGCATCATTAATTACTAGAAATACTAATGATGTTGTGCAAATCCAAAACGTAATGATTCAAGTATTAAGAATGATGGTAATGGCACCAATTATGTTAGTGGGTGCAATGGTATTGGCTTTTGTTAAGAGTCCACATCTTACCGTTGTCTTCCTATGTGCATTAGGTGTCTTATTAGTCTCTGTATTTATCATCATGTCATTTGCCGGACCTCTATTTAAGAAGTTACAAGGTCAAACTGATAGATTGAACTTGGTCTTTAGAGAAGGGCTAACCGGTGTTCGTGTTATCCGTGCATTTAACCGTGATCAATATGAACAAGACCGTTTTGATAAGTACAACAACAAGTACGCTAAGACAGGAATTAGAGTCTTCATGCTTACTTCATTAATGTTCCCACTTATGACTCTTATCCTAAGTGGAACTAACGTTGGAATCGTATGGTTTGGTGCCAAGATGATTTCTACTAACTCACTTGCAGTTGGTAACTTGGTATCATTTATGACTTATGCTACTCAAATCTTGATTAGTTTCATGATGCTTTCAATGCTTTTCGTATTTATTCCTAGAGCCCAAGCATCAGCAAGTCGTATCAATGAAGTATTAGATGTTAACGATTCAATCGTCGACGCTGACGAAACTGTGGCACCAAAATCTGATTCAGCTAGTCTTTCATTTGACCACGTTGACTTCAGATACGGTGACAGCAAGAAGTTAGCACTTCAAGACATTAACTTCTCAGCTAAGGCCGGCCAAACCGTTGCCATTATCGGTGAAACTGGTTCTGGTAAGTCTAGTTTGGTTAACTTGATTCCTCGTTTGTACGACGTTTCAAGTGGTGAAATCAAGATTGATGACACTCCAATCAAGGACATGGCACAAAAAGAACTTCACAAGTTAATCTCAATTACTCAACAAAAGGCAGTCCTATTCACAGGTACTGTTAAAGAAAACATGATGTATGGTAATGAAGATGCTACAGATGATGAAATCTGGCATGCACTAGAAGTTGCTAAGGCAGCCGACTTCGTTAAAGAAGAAGGCGGATTAGACACCCGTGTTGAACAAAACGGTGATAACTTCTCTGGTGGACAAAAACAACGTTTGGCAATTGCTAGAACGATTCTAAAGAATGCTGACGTTTATGTATTTGATGACTCATTCTCAGCATTGGACTTCAAGACTGATGCTGAATTAAGACAAGCATTGAACAAGGATGAAAAGATTCAAAGTGCTGTAACAGTAATTGTTGCGCAAAGAATCTCAACCGTTGCCGATGCCGATGTCATCTTGGTATTGAACAATGGTAAGGTCGTTGGATCAGGTACTCACGCAGAACTATCCAAGGATAACCCATATTACCGTGCTATCTTAGACTCACAAATTAAGAAGGGAGATGACGACCGTGCATAATCATGGAAAAGGAAAAGGCGCAAAAGCAGAAAATTTCTGGTCAGCAACATGGCGCTTAGTGAAGTATGTTAAACCATGGATGCTGGGAATCATCTTCACATTAATCATGGCAATCGCTGCCGTGGTACTACAAATTGTTACTCCTAAAATTTTAGGGGAAGCTACTACTGAAATTTACAAGGGTGTTATGAAGGCCTTTGTGATGAAGAAACAAGGTCTATACGTTTCTTCAATTCCAATCGATTTTACAGCGGTTGGACATATCCTAATTACAGTTGCTTCATTATATATCTTGGCTGCGTTATTCAACGTTGGTCAACAATTTATTATGACTTACATTTCGCAAAAGGTTGTTTACCAATTGAGAAAGGATTTGAAAGCTAAACTAGAACGTTTACCAATCTCATACTATGACACTCATTCCAATGGGGATATCATGTCTAGAATGATCAACGATATGGATAACATTTCTACAATGCTTCAAACCAACTTAACGCAATTTATCACCAGTGTGCTTCTATTCTTTGGTGTGTTATACATGATGTTAACCATTAGTTTTTCACTAACATTGGTTGCCATCTGTACACTTCCATTAATCGGAATCATTGTTGGGGTGGTTGCTCCTAAGTCACAACGTTTCTTCAGTAAGCAACAAAGTCACTTAGGTGATGTTAATGGTCAAGTTGAAGAAAACTTCGCTGGTCATACAATCATCAAGACCTTCAACCGTGAAGAAGAAGCAATCAAGCAATTCGAAGAACAAAACGATAAATACTACAACTACGCATGGAAGGCGCAATTCGTATCAAGTTTCATGTTCCCACTAATGAACTTCGTGAAGAACTTAAACTACGTTTTCGTAGCCATCTTTGGTGGAATTAAGGTTGCCGCAGGTGCCGTTACTTTAGGTAATGTTCAAGCATTCCTACAATACGTCAACATGTTTAACCAACCAATCACCAACTTAGCTAACTTAACTAATACTATTCAATCAACTATTGCATCTGCTGAACGTATCTTTAAGGTCTTAGATGAACCTGAAATGACTGATTCAGATGTGAAGTTGGCACATGAAGAAACTAACGACAAGATTAAGTTCGAAGATGTTAACTTCAGATACGTTGAAGACACTCCTTTAATTAAGGACTTTAACTTAGATGTTCCAAAGGGAACCACTGTCGCCATCGTTGGACCAACCGGTGCTGGTAAGACAACCATCATTAACTTGCTAGAACGTTTCTACGATATCGATTCTGGATCAATCAAGTTAGATGGTGTTGATACTCGTGAATATTCACGTAGTGAACTTAGATCACACATCTCAATGGTGCTACAAGATAGCTGGTTATTCACTGGTACCATCTTTGATAACATCAGGTATGGTAATGCTAACGCTACTGATGAAGAGGTATATCAAGCAGCTAAGGAAGCTCAAGCAGACGAATTCATTGAAAAGTTACCTGACGGATACGATACTGTGTTAAACGAAGCAGCATCAAACGTTTCTCAAGGTCAACGTCAATTGATCACAATTGCGCGTGCATTCCTTGCTAACCCAGAAATCTTAATCTTGGATGAAGCAACTAGTTCAGTTGATACTAGAACTGAATCATTAATCCAAGACGCAATGGACCGTTTGATCCAAGGTCGTACTAGTTTCGTTGTTGCCCATAGATTATCAACTGTGCAAAACGCAGAAAAGATTATTGTGATGAACCATGGACAAATTAAAGAAACTGGTAACCACAAGTCATTAATGGAACAAAATGGTTTCTATGCTGACTTATACAACTCACAATTTATTGGTAACAATCTATAATTAGGTGATGAAGACGATGAAATATAATAAGACGGAATTGGCGATTCAAAAGTTAGTTGACGATGGAGTCGTTCCAGGCGTTAACTATGCATTTATCGATGAAGATGGCACTCAACGTCATCTAATTGGAAAAAAGCAACTAGTGCCTAAAGAGGTGCCTTTAGACGATAGTCATTTGATCTATGACATGGCATCCTTAACCAAGGTTGTTGGAACCACGATGGTGATTTTAAAACTAGTCGAAGACGATAAGCTATCGCTAGAAGATTCAATTAGTGACTACTTACCAGAATGGCAATATCCAGAAGTGACCGTGCGTAATCTAATTACCCACACTTCAGGAATTGAGGGCTACATTCCACATCGTGATCAACTAGACCATGATGAGCTAATCGATTCACTCTTGGGATTGAAAGCGGGTGCTGGTTTAAATCACGAAATGCACTATGCTGATGTCAACTTTATCTTCTTAGGATTAATTGCTAAGCAGGTGACTGGTAAAGCCATTCAACCTCTAATTGAGGAATTGGTCTTAAAACCATTGCACATGGTCAACAGTTCATTTCATCCTGATGCCGACAAGTGTGTGCCAACCACATATGATAAGGAACACGGGTTGTTACAAGGCCATGTTCATGATCCAAAGGCACAGGTGTTAGGTGAAGACTGTGGTTCAGCCGGACTATTCAGTAATATGGATGACTTATTGTTGTTTGTGGAATCTATATTGAATCCAGACAACAATCCAGTTCTAAGTTCTGACACAGTCCGTGGCTTTTACACCGACCAGACTAAGCATGACTTAGGAAGAAGCTATGGCTTTGAAAGAATTAATTACGAGGGGATGCCATTTATCTGGCAATCTGGTTTTACCGGAACCTTTATCGTGATTATTCCTGAAAAGAAACGTGCTATGGTATTTCTATCAAACCGCATTCACCCGGTATCACCAAACGAATATTATATTGAACGTCGTAAACCTTTGATTGAAACCTATTTAAACGAAAACAAATAAAAAAGACGGATACTTAATGTATCCGTCTTTTTGTTTATTAATATGATTCTGAAACGTCAATCTTTTCTTGAGCAGAGAAGTCATCGTTAGGGTAACGACGTTTCAATGCTTTGATTAAGATGTGTTTTGCGATGATGTTGTTTCTAGCTAGGATAGGACCGTGGAAGTATGTGCAGTAAACGTTTTTGAAGATTGCACCTTCAGCTTGATCGGTACCGTTGTTACCGTAACCTTGTTCAACATCACCTAATGGACGTTCGCCATTTCCAGTGTAAGTAACACCTTGGTGGTTTTCGAAGCCGTGGTAAACTTCACCGGTTTCCTTGTTCTTAATCTTGATATCACCGATGAAACGGTTGTCGTGTTGTTGTTCAGTGTAGTGGTCTAATACGCCGATACCGGGAATTTTGTTCCCTTCAGCATCGATGTAATACTTACCTAGAAGTTGGTAACCACCACAGATAGCTAACAAGCAACCATCTGAATCGATGAACTTTTTGATTTCATCTTTTTTAGTTTGAAAGTCTTTTGAAACAATGCTTTGTTCAAAATCTTGTCCACCACCGAATACGGCGATGTCATAGTCATCAGATTTGAAGTCTTCGTCTAAACTAACGACTTGTGATTCAACGTTGATGCCCATCTTCTTTCCATAGTATTTAAGAACTAAGATATTTCCTAAATCACCGTAGGTATTCATCAAATCACCGTATAGATGGGCAATGTGTAATGTATATTCTTTGGTCATTATTCCATACCTCCCTTAATGTAACCTTTTTCTGCAAAGTCTTTTCTTAATTGAAGCATTGCAGTGTAGGTAGCTAGGATGTAAACCTTCTTAGTTGGTAGAGTAGGGATTTCTTCGACTACCTTTTCTAGGTTAGGTTGCACTTCATGAATGTTTTCATCCACACCGGCAACCTTGAATCTAAAGGTAATGTCCTTGTATCTTTCACCACCGGTGATGAACTTCTTGATTGGCATCTTGGTGAAGCGTTCGAATTCACCGTCCCAAATCCAACTAGTGTCAATTCCGTCAGCGTAGTTGGCGTTTAGTAGGCAGATTAGTGAGAAGTCATCTTTTTCCTTTGAAATGGTATCGATAACTTGGTTTAGACCAACAGGGTTCTTAACCAATACTAATGTAGTTTCTTTACCATCGATGTCGATTAATTCTTGACGACCAAAGACACGTTCGTTGGCAGTAAATGCGTTAGCGATGTCCTTTGAATCAACGTCTAGGAAACGGCCAACTGAATAAGCAGCTAGGGCATTGTAGATGTTATATATTCCACCAATTCCAATTGATAGATCTTGGCCATCGACAGTGAAGTCAGATGAGTTAGGAGTTAATGCACCTAGTTTAGTTAATTCATGAGTTAGTTCTGGGCGTTTGAAACCACAGTGTTCACAGAAATAGTTACCTAAGTTGGCGTAACTGATGTAGTGGTAGTGCAAGATGTTTTGACATACTGGACATAAGACACCATCAGTATTTGGTTCCGCCTTGAAGTTATCTTCGTCATCATGATTCTTGAATCCGTAGTAAATCTTTGGATTTGGTAAATCAACGGAGTTAAAGATGGGTGCATCACCATTGGCGATGATAGTAGCTTCTGGCGCTAGTTTGACACCATCAATAATCTTCTTGTAGGTAGTGTAGATTTCACCATATCTATCCATTTGATCACGGAAGATGTTAGTGAAGACAAAGGCGATTGGTTTAACGTACTTAGTTAGTTTAATAACGTTTGCTTCATCGACTTCCAAGACAGCAAGTGGACGGTTTGTCTTAGGATTTTTAGCTTTTAGAAATGTAGTTACTAGACCTTGTTCCATGTTAGAACCAGATGGGTTAGTAACAACGTTTTGGTATTTTTGTTTTAGCACTTGAACAGTAAGTGCAGTGGTTAGGGTTTTTCCGTTAGTACCAGTAACCACAATAATGTCATAGTTTTGACCTAGATGTTTTAAAATCGCTGGATCAATTGCGGTGGTAATCTTTCCAGGAAGTGAACTTCCCCCGTTCATAAAGGTATGTAAAAACCAGTATGAAGACTTACCAGCAAAAGTCGCAAATTCGCTTCTTATAGACATTGCTTGTACTCCTTAATTAATTAATACACAAAATTTTATCATACTTTACTATTATAGACCGAATAATTGCATTATTTCAGTAAAATGATGTAAATTCTTTGGAACTGTCGAAATTAATTCGTAAATCAGCTATAATAATAAATGAAAAAATACAGAAAGCGAGTTTAATCATGGCACAACTATATTATCGCTACGGGGCAATGAACAGTGGAAAGTCCATTGAAATCATTAAAGTTGCTCATAATTATGAAGAACAAGGTAAATCAGTCGTAATCATGACAAGTGCATTGGACACAAGGGAAGAAAGAGGTACTGTTGCCTCCCGAGTAGGATTAAGTAGAAGTGCACATGTGATTGAAGCGGATTCTGATTGCTTTGAAATGGTCAAAGAAATTGACCCAGATGCTAGTTGTATCTTAATTGACGAAGCCCAATTTTTAACTAAGGCTCACGTCTTACAATTAGCTAAAATTGTCGATGAACTATCGATTCCAGTAATCGCATTTGGTCTAAAGAATGACTTCCAAAACAAGTTATTCGAAGGGTCTGAAGCGTTATTGTTATATGCTGACAAGATTGAAGAAATGAAGACTATTTGTTGGTTCTGTGGTAGAAAAGCCACAATGAACCTTCGTTTCCATGACAATCAACCAGTATATGAAGGTGAACAAATTCAAGTAGGTGGGAACGAATCATACTACCCAGTATGTCGTAAGCATTATTTCAACCCACCTTTGGACGAAATGGGAAAGTGAGGAATAATTAATGGATGAAATATTTGAAAAGCTGCAATCAGTAGTTGATCGATACGATGAACTAAACGAATTGATCAGTGACCCAGAAGTTATTGCAGATACAAAACGTTTCATGGAACTATCTAAAGAAGAAGGTAGTTTAAGAGAAGTTGTTGCAGCTTATAACAAGTACAAGGACGTTGTCTCACAACTAGAAGATGACAAGGCCATGCTTGCTGAAAAGCTAGACGATGACATGAATGAAATGGTTAAGAGTGAAATTAGTGAATTAGAACCACAAAAGGCTGAACTTGAAGAACAAATCAAGATTATGCTATTACCTAAGGACCCTAATGATGACAAGAACATTATCATGGAAATTCATGGTGCTGCTGGTGGGGATGAAGGTAGCTTGTTTGCTGCTGACTTATACAATATGTACATTCGTTATGCAGAAAGCCAAGGCTGGAAGACATCAATCATTGATGAAAGCGACACTGAAGTTGGTGGTTTTAAGGAAATTGCCATCATGATTCAAGGTGAAAATGTTTATTCTAAATTGAAGTTTGAAAACGGTGCTCATCGTGTGCAACGTGTTCCTTCAACTGAATCAGCTGGTCGTATTCATACTTCTACTGCTACCGTTGGTGTTATGCCAGAGGCTGAAGATGTTGATATAGATATTGATCCAAAAGATATTAAGACTGATGTTTACCGTGCATCTGGTGCCGGTGGACAACACGTTAACAAAACTTCATCAGCTGTTAGAATGACCCACTTGCCAACAGGGATTGTTGTTGCTATGCAAGATGAACGTTCACAACAACAAAACCGTGCTAAGGCAATGCAAGTGTTGAAGTCACGTGTATACGATTATTACCAACAACAAGAAGAAGATAAGTATGACGCTGAAAGAAAATCAGCCGTGGGTACTGGTGATCGTTCAGAAAGAATTAGAACTTACAACTATCCTCAAAACCGTGTTACTGATCACCGTATTGGTTTGACAGTTAACAAGTTGGATAAGGTTATGAATGGTGACTTAGAAGATATCATTGACGCATTGATTCTATCTGACCAAACTGCCAAGTTGGAGCAACTAAAGAATGACTAATATGACTTATTTTGAAGCCCAGAAGAGGGCTTCTTTTCTTATCTCCGGAAAAAATTTAGATGAGGAGACCGCCAAGCTGTTCTTAATGGAAATGTTTGGCTTCGATAATACCCACTTACTCTTGCATTATCGTGACGAAATGAAACAAGAAGACGTCAAAAGATACTTCGATTGGATTGACCAATATCTAAATGGCCAACCGGCTCAATACATCATCGGTGAGACTGATTTTTATGGTAATCGTTTTAAAGTCGATGATAGAGTCCTAATTCCACGCCCCGAAACAGAGGAATTAGTAGAGTGGCTATTGACTGATTTTGCTGATCAAAAATACCTAAAAGTTCTCGACATGGGAACGGGAAGTGGTGCAATTGCCATTTCCATTAGCAAGGAACATCCAGACTGGCAGGTAGATGCTGCTGACGTCTCCTCAAAAGCCTTACAGGTAGCCGGTTTGAACAATGAAATGAACAAAACGAACGTTAGGTTCATCGAGAGTGACCTGTTTAACGCAATAACCGAAGACTATGACGTAATTATTAGTAATCCTCCATATATTTCCGAAGATGAAATCAAGTATATGGACGAAAGTGTAATAGAACACGAACCAAAAGAAGCATTATTTGCAAAAAATAATGGCTTATTTATGTATCAAAAAATCGCAGATTATATTAAAATAAAGAAGGACACTGTTCACGGTAGTTTATATCTTGAAATTGGGTTTAAACAAACTGAAGCAGTAACCGAGATTTTTACCGAATCAATTCCAGGATGCGAGGTCACCAATCGTGATGACTTTTTCGGCAATCCGAGAATGATTCGAGTTAATTATTAGGGGGGATGTATTTATTTATGGACACAAAGATATACACTGCAGATGATTTATCTGACGCTGCTAAAGATATCGCGGATGGAAAGTTAGTTTCTTTTCCAACTGAAACGGTATATGGTTTAGGAGCTGATGCAACTAATGAAGATGCGGTTAAGCAAGTTTACGCGGCTAAAGGACGTCCAAGTGATAATCCTTTAATCGTCCATGTTGACGGCCCAGAAATGGTTGAAAGATACGCACAACCATTGTCTGATGAGGCAAAGAAGCTAATTAATACATTTTGGCCTGGACCATTAACTATTATTTTTAATTTGAAAGACAATGTATTATCTAAAACCGTTACCGGTGGATTAGATACTGCAGCATTTAGAAATCCTAATAATGAGGTTACACTATCATTGATTAGAGAAGCAGGAGTGCCAATTGTGGGACCATCTGCTAACACATCTGGGAAACCCAGTCCTACCTTGGCCAAGCATGTTTATCATGATTTAAAAGGTAAGATTGCAGGGATTTTAGATGACGGAGAATGCCAATATGGTGTTGAATCCACTGTCTTAGATATGTCGACTGATCAACCTGCCATTTTAAGACCAGGTGCTATTTCAGCTGAACAAATCGAAGAAATTATCAACAAGCCCGTGCTTGATGAACGAGTACATTTATCTGATAGCCAAATTCCAAAGGCACCGGGAATGAAGTACAAACATTACGCACCATCAGCACAAGTCTATATTGTAGACGCTATTAGCGACTTCAAAGAAGCTGCTAAATGGGCATCTAAACAAGATCATACTGTTGGAGTCATGGCAATTGATACTGTTTTAAATGATATCAATTGGCCTGATAATGTTGAAACATTTTCATTAGGAGATACCGTCTTATCAGCAAGTCATGCTTTATTTGCAGGACTAAGACATTTTGATAATGAAGAAGAAGTAAAATCAATCTTGACCCAAGGTTTTGCAAATCAAGGAATTGGTGAAGCATATATGAACAGATTGAATAAATCTGCTGGACAAAAACATTTTAATAAATAGTTACGTAAATTTTGAGGGGGCACTTCTATCATGAAATACGATTACCAAAATGAAGACAAAGAATTATGGGATGTAATTAAGAATGAACAAACTCGTCAAGAAAACACAATTGAACTAATTGCGTCAGAAAACATTGCATCAAACGCTGTAATGGCTGCGCAAGGTTCTGTTTTAACTAACAAATACGCCGAAGGGTATCCTGGTAAGAGATACTACGGTGGTTGTGAATTTGTAGATAAATCAGAAACATTAGCGATTGAACGTGCAAAGAAGTTATTTGGGGCTGAATATGTTAATGTTCAACCACATTCAGGTTCACAAGCTAACCAAGCTGTGTACTCAGCATTTTTGAAGCCTGGAGATAAGATTTTAGGGATGGACCTAAACGCTGGGGGTCACTTAACCCATGGTGCTAAGGTAAACTTCTCAGGTAAGATTTACCAATCATTCTCATACGGCCTAGATCCAAAGACTGAACGTCTTAACTACGATGATATCTTAGCAATTGCTAAGGAAGTTCAACCACAAATTATTGTTGCTGGTGCTTCAGCTTACAGCCGTATCATCGACTGGAACAAGTTCAGAGAAATTACCGACAAAGTTGGCGCCTATTTAATGGTAGATATGGCCCACATTGCTGGACTAGTTGCTACCGGATTAC
The DNA here is from genome assembly GCF_016861915.1 of Apilactobacillus nanyangensis. Classification (GTDB taxonomy): domain Bacteria; phylum Bacillota; class Bacilli; order Lactobacillales; family Lactobacillaceae; genus Apilactobacillus; species Apilactobacillus nanyangensis. Next base: position 45,411 of record NZ_BOLX01000002.1, read on the forward strand.
ATCCAAGTCCCATCGGAATTGCCGATGTCGTAACTACAACCACTCACAAGACTCTAAGAGGACCTCGTGGTGGAATGATTTTGTCTAACGAAAAATATGCTAAGAAGATTAATTCTGCAATGTTCCCAGGATCACAAGGTGGACCATTGGAACACGTGATTGCTGGTAAGGCTGCTTGTTTCTTTGAAGACTTGCAACCAGCATTTACAGAATACTCAAAACAAGTTATTAAAAATGCAGCTGCTATGGCTGACGAATTTAACAACAGTGATACTATCAAGGTGGTATCTGGTGGTACCGATAACCATTTGATGGTCTTAGACTTAACCAACACTGAATTAAATGGGAAAGAAGCTCAAATCCTATTAGATTCACTTAAGATTACAACTAATAAGGAAGCAATTCCTGATGAGAAACTAAGTCCATTTGTTACAAGTGGATTAAGATTAGGAACTCCTGCGATTACTTCTAGAGGGTTCGATGAAAAAGATTCACGTAAAGTTGCAAAGATGATAACACGTGCAATTGAAAATCATGACGATGAAAATGTCCTAAACGAAGTAAAAGAAGAAGTATCCCAATTAACCCAATCACATCCAATTTTTGATTAAAGGAGATTAATCATGGGAAAATTTCAAGTAATGAATCATCCATTGATTCAACACAAGTTAACTATTATTAGAAACGAAAATTGTGGAACTAGAGAATTTCGTGAAGTTGTAAATGAAATTGCTTCATTGTTAGCTTTCGAAGTTTCTAGAGATATGCCACTAGAAGACGTTGATGTAAAAACTCCACAAGGTATTGCACATGCAAAGCAACTATCAGGTAAGAAGGTGGCTGTTGTGCCAATTCTTCGTGCCGGTATCGGGATGGTAGACGGTATCTTGGATCTAATCCCAGCCGCTAAGGTAGGTCATATTGGTATGTATCGTGATGAAGAGACCTTAGAACCACACGAATACTTTGTGAAATTGCCAAGTGATATTGACAAACGTCAAATTTTTGTTGTTGATCCAATGCTTGCTACCGGTGGTTCTGCCATCATGGCAATCGACGCTTTAATTAAGCGTGGTGTCGACGAAAGTAATATTAAATTTGTGTGCTTGGTAGCTGCTCCCGAAGGTGTGGAAGCGCTTCAAAAAGCCCATGTTGACGTAGATATTTATACTGCTGCGTTAGATGATCATCTAGAAAACGGTTACATTGTACCCGGACTAGGTGATGCCGGAGATCGTCTATTCGGAACTAAATAAAATAAAAAATCCATCATTTTTTGTGATGGATTTTTTATTTATGTATAACTTTATACTAAAAGTCTAAGATACATTTTTTACAATTTGTAAAGCACAAATTGTAATTTTTGTAAAAAAACTGTTAAATAATTATTTTATTTTGAAATGAAGCCTGAATGGTGGTACTATCTTATTGTATTTTGAAAGAGAAATACATCATCTTAAGAGTTAAAACTATCGTTAATGTGAATTAATGTAACATTAATGTTTAGTATGCTTAGGTTGCGAAAAGGGGTGATAATCTGTGAATGATCCAATATCCACTTTTAAACTATTTGGACTAACTTTTAACATTGGAAATATGGTTGCTGTTACAGTAGCTGCTGTATTTACATTTTTATTAGTTTTTATCTGTTCAAGAAAACTACAAGTGATTCCTTCAGGAAAGCAAAATTTCCTAGAAATGATTGTAGATTTTACCAACGGAATAGTTAAAGGATCGATTTCAGGATCTGAGGCCAGCTCTTTTGGACTTTATGCATTTGTATTATTCTTATTCATCTTTATTTCCAATCAAATGGGATTATTATTCCAAATTGATTATAACGGTGTTACATATGTTAAAAGTCCAACCGCTGATCCTATTGTAGCTTTGACATTGGCAGCATTGTCATTATCATTAGCTCACTTCTTAGGGGTCTCAAAACTAGGATTTAAAGGCTACTTCGTTGGAAGTTATTTCAAGCCTTTTAAGTTATTGTTTCCTTTAAACGTTTTCGAAGAGTTAGCTAACTTCCTAACCTTAGGTTTACGTTTATACGGTAATATTTTCGCAGGTGAATTGCTTCTAGGAATGGTTACAAAATTAGCTTTTTCAATGGGAGCACTAAGCTTTATCCCAAGTATCTTCATTGCGATGATTTGGGATGCATTCTCAATCTTTATTGGGAGTGTTCAAGCATTTGTTTTCGTAACACTTACTTTTGTATACATTTCTCAAAAGCTTCAACCTGAGGAATAATTTTATTTATTTATTTTAAGGAGGATTTACCATGGGTGTAATCGCTGCAGGTATCGCTATGTGTGGTTCCGCTATCGGTGCTGGTATCGGTAACGGTATCGTTGTTTCAAAATTTCTAGAAGGAATGGCTAGACAACCAGAAATGACAGGTCAATTAAGAACTAACATGTTTATTGGTGTTGGTTTGGTCGAAGCTATGCCAATTATTTCACTTGTTCTTTCATTAGTTTACATGAACAAGTAATAAGAAAAATAATTCTTCTATTCTCAATTAAGGAGGTGTCAATAGATGCTTTCACATTCATTATTGCCAACTGTCGCTGTGACCGATGGTGGTGGATTGTACTACGGTAATATGATTTTTACTGCGTTTGTATTCATCGTTTTAATGTTGCTTATCATGAAGTTTGCATGGAAGCCATTATCAGAAATGATGGAAAAGCGTGCTAACAAGATTGCCGATGACATCAATTCTGCAGAAAAGTCACGTAAGGACGCTGAAGATTTAGCAAAGCAACGTGAAGACGCCTTGGCAAAATCTAGAGAAGATGCAACTGGCATTATTAATAACGCCAAGCAATCTGCTCAAGTACAAAGTGACCAAATTATCACAACTGCTAGAAACGATGCTCAAAGTATCAAGACTTCTGCTCAAAAAGATATTGAACAAGAACGTAAAGATGCTTTAGCAAACACCAAAAATGATGTGGCCAATTTATCTATTGAAATTGCTTCTAAGATCATTCAAAAAGAATTAAAAGCTGACGATCAAAAGGCATTGATTGATTCTTATATTGAAGGGTTGGGGAAGCAAGATGCTAGATAAAATCACATTCGCAAAACGCTATTCAAAAGCACTTTATGAAGTGCTTGAAGACCAAAATCAAGTTGAAGCCGGTTTGAGTGAATTATTATCTATCAAACAAGTTTTTGATGATAATTCATCACTAAGTCGAGTTTTAACTGATGTAAGCTTTCCAGAAGACAAAAAAGAAAGTTTAATCAAACCTTTGATTGACAATTCTGACGTCGAATTTGTTAAGAACCTTTTAAAAGTTTTATTAGGTGCTAACAAAATGGATGAATTTACTTTGATTGTGGAAGAATTTGAACGTTCTTACAATGAAAAGAATAAGATTGTTCATGCTGATGCACTATCTGTAGTTCCTCTATCCGACGAACAAAAGCAAAAACTTGCAGACGTCTTTAAGGCGCGTGTAGGTGCCAACGAAGTTATCCTAGATAACAAAGTTGATCAAAGTCTAATCGGTGGTGTAATTCTAAAATCATCGAACGTTATTTTTGATGGAAGTGTTAAGACAAAAATTAACAACGTTAAAAAACTTCTATTGAGTTAATAACAATATCTATCAAAGAGGTGAAACTTTTATGAGCATTAATGCTGAAGAAATCAGTGCTCTAATCAAGCAACAATTATCCGGTTACAAGGATGACCTAGCTGTTGAAGAAACAGGGGTTGTTACCTATGTTGGTGACGGTGTTGCTCGTGCTCATGGTTTAGATAATGCGTTGTCTGGTGAGTTACTTGAATTCGAAAACGGAATCTATGGTATGGCTCAAAACCTTGAAAGTAACGATGTAGGTATTGTTGTTTTAGGTGACTGTACACATATTCGTGAAGGTGCAACTATTAAACGTACCGGTAAAATCATGGAAGTTCCTGTTGGAGAAGAAATGGTGGGTAGAACCATCAACTCATTAGGTCAACCAATTGATGGTAAGGGTGATATCAAGACTGAATCATCTCGTCCTATTGAAAAGAAAGCTCCAGGTATCATGGACAGACAAAGTGTTTCTGAACCATTACAAACTGGTATTAAGTCAATCGATGCGTTAGTTCCAATTGGCCGTGGTCAACGTGAATTAATCATCGGTGATAGAAAAACAGGTAAAACTTCAATCGCTGTTGATACAATCTTGAACCAAAAGGATCAAGACATGATTTGTATCTACGTTGCGATTGGACAAAAGGACTCGACTGTCCGTTCACAAGTTGCTACTCTAGAAAAGTTTGGCGCAATGGATTACACAATTGTATTGTCAGCCGGTCCTTCTGAACCAGCTCCATTACTATACATTGCTCCATATGCTGGTGCAGCTATTGGTGAATACTTTATGAACCAAGGTAAGCACGTTTTAATCGTATATGATGATTTAACAAAGCAAGCTAACGCTTACCGTGAACTATCACTTATTCTTCGTAGACCTCCTGGTCGTGAAGCATATCCTGGTGATATCTTCTATACCCACTCACGTTTACTAGAACGTGCTGCTAAGTTATCAGACAAATTAGGTGGCGGTTCAATGACTGCTTTACCAATTGTTGAAACACAAGCAGGGGACGTTTCAGCTTACATTCCAACCAACGTTATTTCAATTACTGATGGTCAAATCTTCTTGAATTCAGATATGTTCTATTCAGGAACTCGTCCAGCCATTGATGCTGGTACTTCAGTTTCTCGTGTTGGTGGGGACGCTCAAATTAAAGCAATGAAACAAGTAGCAGGTACTTTGAGACTTGACCTAGCTTCATATCATGAACTACAAGCCTTTGCTCAATTCGGTTCAGACTTGGATGATGCAACTCAAGCTAAGTTGAACCGTGGTGCTCGTACAGAAGAAGTTCTAAAACAACCTCTTCACGCTCCACTACCTGTCGAAAAACAAGTACTTATTCTATTTAGTTTGACACATGGTTACTTAGACAGCATTGCTGTGGACGATATCCATCGTTACCAAACTGAATTATTCAACTTCTTCGACGCTTCACACCGTGACTTATTAGATACAATTGTAAACACTGGTAAGTTACCAGAAGGTGATGCTTTAGCAAATGCAGTTGATGAATTTACTAAATCATTCACACCAAGTAAGCAAGAAGAAACACAAAATAACTAGCTTGAAGGATGGTGAGAACTAATGGCTGAATCTATTAATGATGTTAAACATCGTATTGCATCAACCAGAAATACACGTCAAATTACTACTGCTATGCAAATGGTTTCAACTGCAAAGTTAAATCGTATTCAAAAGCATACCAGTAATTATGAGGAATATGTTTCTCGTGTTAAGGCTGTTGTAATGCATTTAGCTCAGTCTCATTTGTTAGACAAAATTAATTCCTCAAGTGATGCTTCTGACCACAAGTCTGGTAAGACAGCATACCTAGTTATTACATCTGATCGTGGAATGGTAGGAAGTTACAACAGTAATGTGATTAGAGAAACTAATAACTTTATTGAAGAACACACTCCAAATCCTGATGATTACATGATTTTAGCTGTAGGTGGAAATGGTGCTGACTTTTATAAGAACCGTAATGTAAACGTGGCTTATGAATATCGTGGCGTTTCTGATATTCCTACTTTCGCTGAAGTTAGAGAAATCGTTAAAACTGCAAACTCAATGTTTGAAGATGGGGTGTTTGACAAGTTATACGTTTGTTACACACACTTTGTTAACCGTATTTCTTCAACTTTTAGAGCCGAAAAAATGCTACCAATGGATAGCGAAGCATTTGAAGAAGAATCAAGCAAAGATATTAAGGCACATGATTTTAGTGCTGAATACGAAATTGAACCAGATGAATCAGCTGTGTTGAAGGTTGTATTACCCCAATACGCACAAAGTTTAGTATTTGGAGCAATCCTTGATGCTAAGACTTCAGAACATTCATCAAGTTCAACTGCTATGCAATCTGCTTCAGACAATGCATCAGATCTTATTTCTAGATTAGAACTACAATATAATCGTGCAAGACAAGCTGCTATTACTACCGAAATTACTGAAATTGTTGGTGGTCAAGAAGCTTTGAAGCACTAATATGACGGGAGGAATTAACGAAAATGAGTACTGGTAAGATTATTCAAGTTATTGGACCAGTCGTTGACGTTGAATTCCCAACGGACGTTGAATTACCTGACATCAACACCGCTCTTCGTGTACACAAAGATGATAATGAAACTTTAGTTACAGAAGTTACTCTTGAATTAGGTGACGGTGTTGTTAGAACTATCGCCATGGACGGAACTGACGGTTTACGCCGTGGAATGGAAGTTGAAAATACTAAAGCTCCTATTTCAGTTCCTGTTGGTGAAAACACTCTAGGTCGTGTATTCAACGTTCTTGGTGAACCAATTGATGGTGGTCCTGAATTTGGCGACGATACAGAACGTTGGCCAATTCACAGACAAGCTCCAAGTTACGATCAATTAAATCCATCTGCAGAAATTCTAGAAACCGGTATTAAAGTTATCGATTTACTAGCACCATACATTCGTGGTGGTAAGGTTGGATTGTTCGGTGGTGCCGGAGTTGGTAAAACTGTTTTAATTCAAGAATTAATTCATAATATTGCTCAAGGACATAACGGTATTTCAGTATTCACCGGTGTTGGTGAACGTACTCGTGAAGGTAACGATATGTACTTTGAAATGAAAGGTTCAGGTGTCTTGGACAAGACAGCCATGGTATATGGTCAAATGAACGAGCCACCTGGAGCACGTATGCGTGTTGCTTTAACTGGTTTGACTATTGCGGAATACTTCCGTGATGAAGTTGGTACTGATGTTCTATTATTCATCGATAACATCTTTAGATTTACTCAAGCTGGTACTGAAGTTTCCGCATTATTAGGTCGTATCCCATCAGCCGTAGGTTACCAACCTACATTGGCTACTGAAATGGGTCAATTGCAAGAACGTATCACTTCAACTAAGAATGGTGCGATTACTTCAATTCAAGCCGTTTACGTTCCTGCCGATGATTACACCGACCCTGCTCCTGCAACTACTTTCGCTCACTTGGATGCAACAACTAACTTGGAACGTTCATTAACTCAACAAGGTATCTATCCAGCCGTTGATCCATTGGCATCAACATCAGCTGCACTAGATCCATCAATTGTTGGTGAAGAACACTACAAGGTTGCAACTGAAGTGCAACAAGTATTGCAAAGATACCATGAACTTCAAGATATCATTTCTATCTTAGGTATGGATGAATTATCTGACGAAGAAAAGACTATTGTTGGTCGTGCACGTCGTATTCAATTCTTCCTATCACAAAGCTTTAGTGTTGCTGAAACATTTACTGGTTTACCAGGTAGATATGTTCCAGTTGCCAAGACTGTTGAAAGTTTCAAAGCTATCCTAGATGGTAAATATGATGATCTTCCTGAAGACGCATTTAGAAACTGTGGACCTATTGAAGACGTAGTTGAAAATGCTAAAAAAATGAAGCAAAACAACTAAGGAGGGTTCTAATTGGCTGATAACAACTCAGTATTAACCGTTAGTATCGTTACTCCTGATGGTAAGGTATATGAACGTGAAGATGCTCGCTTGGTTATTGTTAGAACCAAGAGTGGTCAATTAGGAATTATGCCTAATCATGTTCCCGTAATAGCTTCATTGGAAGTTGACGAAGTAAAAGTAAAATCCGGTTCAGATGTAGATGAAATTGCTGTTAACGGTGGTTTCGTTGAATTCTCAAACAATAACTTAACTGTTATTGCTGATAGTGCCGAAAAGCAAGGGGATATCGACGTTGATCGTGCCGCTGCTGCGAGAGACCGTGCTCAAAAAGCATTGGAAATTGCTAGACAAAAGCATGATAACCAAGAAATCCTAAGAAACCAAGTTGCTTTGAGAAGAGCTATTAACCGAATTCATGTTGCTAAACATTAAGAAAGAGGTCTGCATTTTTTTGCAGACCTTTTTTTATACATAAATAAAAAACAAATTAATAAATACTTAGTAAAGATTAGAAAGACAAAAAGCTTTTTTTATGTTATAGTTGCTATAAAGAATGGAGATATTATGGAATCATCAAATATTAATTCTTTCTTAGATTTAGCTGTCCAATTATTTTTTATTGGATTAGCTTTTTGGAGTTTAAATGATATTCATCTAGAAAGATATGTCAAAATGCACATTAATCAGTACCGAATTTTAATAATTTTATTATCTATCTGTATTGGATATGTGTCGGGATCTTTCTTTATATGTATAATAAACATTACAATAAATCATTAAAATTGAAATTACTGGAGGGTTACCAGTGGATAAAATCGTGATTAAGGGAGGCCAACGCCTTACCGGTAACGTCCACATTGAAGGTGCAAAAAATGCTGTCCTACCAATAATGGCTGCTACTATTTTAGCCAGTGAAGGAAAAACAGTTTTAAACAACGTACCACTATTATCAGACGTATATACAATGGAAGAAGTTTTACGCTTCTTGAACTTAAAAGTTGACTTTAATACTAATGAGAATCAAATGAGTTTTGATGCTACAAACCAAATCTCATACGAAGCTCCATTAGAATATGTTTCAAAGATGAGAGCATCAATTGTAGTAATGGGTCCACTATTGGCCAGATTAGGTCATGCTAAGGTTGCATTGCCAGGTGGATGTGCAATTGGTTCTCGACCAATTGATATTCACTTGAAAGGTTTTGAAGCACTAGGTGCCAAAATCGAACAACACGATGGATACGTTGAGGCTTTTGCTGAAGATGGTTTAAAGGGTGCCGAAATTTACATGGACTTCCCAAGTGTTGGTGCTACTCAAAATATTATGATGGCTGCTACTTTAGCTGACGGTCAAACTATTATCGAAAATGTTGCACAAGAACCTGAAATTGTTGACTTAGCTAACATCTTAAATGCGATGGGTGCTAATGTTATGGGAGCAGGTACAAGCAAAATTAAGATTAAGGGTGTAAGTAAGTTACACGGTGTAGATCACAGTGTACTACAAGACCGTATTGAAGCAGGTACTTTTATGGTAGCTGCTGCTTTGACACGTGGTAACATTTTGATCGAAGATGCAGAATCATCATACAATCAACCATTAATCGCTAAAATGCAAGAAATGGGTGTTACTGTTAAGGAAGAACCTAATGGAATTCGTGTTATTGGTCCAGACGAATTAAAGCCTGTTGACGTAAAGACACTTCCATACCCAGGTTTTCCAACAGATATGCAACCTCAAATGACTGTATTACAATTAGAAGCTCAGGGTAGTAGTTTATTGACTGAAACAGTGTTTGAAAATCGTTTTATGCACTTGGATGAATTAGCTAGAATGAACGCCAAGTTTAGAATTAACGGTAAGAGTGTGGTCTTAAACGGACCAACTAAGTTTAGCGGAGCGGAAGTAGCTGCAACTGATTTGAGAGCTGCCGCAGCACTTGTTCTTGCTGGTTTAGTTGCTGACGGTATTACAATTGTTAGAAATTTAAAATATTTAGATCGTGGATATTACAATTTTCATGTCAAGTTAGCCAAACTTGGTGCTGACATTAAGAGAGTTGATATGAAAGATAATGAGGAACTCTCATTTAGTAAATCTTCACAAAAATAAAATCAATTATAGACGATATGATATAATATTTAACATATGAGTTAACTCAGGAGGAAGAGAGAAATGGTAAAAGATATCGGCATTGACTTAGGTACTGCCAATGTTTTAATTTACGTAACTGGAAAAGGAATCGTATTAAACGAACCATCAGTAGTTGCTGTGGATATTAAAACAAACAAATTATTAGCAGTTGGTTCTGAAGCATACAGAATGGTTGGTAGAACACCAAGTAACATTCGAGCAATCAGACCACTTAAAGAAGGGGTTATCTCTGATTTTGATGTAACTGAAAAGATGCTTACATACTTTATCAACAAGTTGAGCGTTAAAGGTTTTATGTCAAAACCAAAGACCATGATTTGTGCTCCTACAAACATTACTAACATCGAAAGAAAAGCAATTATTCAAGCTGCTGAAAAATCTGGTGGTGGTAAAGTTTATATCGAAGAAGAACCTAAAGTTGCTGCAATTGGTGCTGGAATGAACATTTTCCAACCAAAAGGAAACATGGTAATTGATATGGGTGGTGGAACATCTGACATCGCCGTGTTATCATTAGGTGATATTGTTGCAAGTAAATCCATTCGTGTAGCCGGTGATGTAATGAATACTGATATCGTTTCTTACATAAAGGATAAACATGGATTGGTTATCGGTGAACACACTGCCGAAAAGATTAAGATTACCATTGGTACTGCAGATCCAAACGAAACTGATGTGAAAGAAATGGAAGTTCGTGGTAGAGATGTACTTGGTGGTATGCCAAGATCTATTACTCTAAATAGTTTAGAAGTACAAAAGGCTGTCGAAGATACTGTTAACCAAATTATTGATGCTGCTAAGGATGTCTTAGAAGTAGTTCCTCCTGAATTAGCTTCTGATATTGTAGACAGAGGAATTATTTTAACAGGTGGTGGTGCCTTATTAAGAGGTATCGATCATGCAATTTCAAAAGAATTAACTGTGCCAGTGTTAATTTCTGAAAGTCCTCTAGATAATGTTGCTAAGGGTGCCGGTGCATTACTTGAACATATCAACAAACAAGAAAGCAAAAAATAAGGATTAATATAAGAAAGTGATAACTGATGAGAAAGTTTCTGATAAAATTAGTGATGGGGTATAAACGAGTTATTTCACCACATTTACCGGCGTCTTGTCGTTATTATCCGACATGTTCTACTTATATGATCGATGCTGTCAGAAAGCACGGAGCATTATTAGGATTTGTAATGGGGTGTGCACGGATTTTACGTTGTCATCCTTTTGTCAAAGGTGGTTATGATCCGGTTTCTGATCATTTTACTATTTTTAGAAATAAGAGGGCGTCGAAAGATTATCGACGTTCTATGAATTTAAAGTAGTCGATCAAATAATTGAATCGGCTACTTTTATTTTTAGGAGGACAAAATGTCAAAGGGAAAGAAAAATATTGAAGTAACTTTAGATACACAAAACGTAAACGGTGAAGAACGCGAAGTTCTTTTTGTTGGTAAGCAAGAAGTGGGATTTATCCGTCAAATGGATGAAGAAAGATTCGAAGCTGTTTTCGATGAAGATAATGTATTTAAAGCCAAATCCTTAGACGAAGGAATTGAATTATTAATTAGCCAATACAACTTACACAAGGGCTAAAATGATTTAGAGGTGATTTGCAGTGTTTAATAGTGACAATGATAGCAATTCTTCTCGATTAGATTGGACAATCATAATTTGTGTGGCTCTTTTAGCATTGATTGGTGTTGGCGCAATATACGTTGCCGTAAATCATGATTCATATTCCGGAACAATCGTGAAGCAAATGATTACGCAGTTGGTATGGTATACAATTGGGACTGTAATAATCATAATCATTATGCAATTTGATTCTGAACAATTATGGAAAGTGGCACCAATTATTTACTGGGGAGCATTAACGCTACTGGCATCGTTACTTGTTTTGTACAGTAGATACTACTTTGTTCAAACAGGGGCCAAGAGCTGGTTCCAATTAGGTCCGTTGACCTTCCAACCAGCTGAAATTATGAAACCAGCGTTTGTGGTTATGTTGGCAAGAGTGATTGTTGAACATAACAGAAACTACGCTGTTCACACATTAAAAACTGATGCACTGTTATTGGGTAAGATGATCCTTTGGACATTACCAATCTGTGTGTTATTAAAAATTGAAAATGATTTTGGTACAATGCTTGTTTTCTTCGCCATGCTTGGAGGATTAGTGATTGTATCCGGAATCACTTGGAGAATCATTGTTCCTGGAGTTGCTGCATTCGCAACAATTGGAGGGACTGCTTTAATTTTAGTTATCACTAGCGGTGGTAGAAAGATTTTGGAAGCATTAGGGTTCCAATCTTACCAATTTGATCGTGTTAACGATTGGTTGGACCCATCAAATCCTGAAAACCTAGCTGGTTCTGGTTACCAATTATGGCAAAGTATCAAAGCTGTTGGTTCTGGGGGATTCGGTGGAACTGGTTTTAACGTATCTCACGTTTACGTGCCGGTTCGAGAATCAGATATGATTTTCTCAGTTATTGGTGAAAACTTTGGTTTCATTGGTGGATTAGTTTTAATCGGTATCTATTTCGTTTTAATTTATCGAATGATTAAGGTAACTTTTGAAACTAAGAACGTCTACTACGCATACATTTCAACTGGAATTATCATGATGATTCTATTCCACGTATTTGAAAATATTGGTATGAGTATTGGACTATTACCATTGACTGGTATCCCATTACCATTTGTTAGTCAAGGTGGTTCAGCTTTGATTGGAAACATGATAGGGATTGGATTAGTCATGTCAATGCAGTATCATAATTATGGATACATGTTCAGTTCTAGCCGTGACTTCTCATAGCTAATGAATTGACAAGTACATTAAATAATTGTATACTTTATTAAAATTTGATTATAAGATGAGTAAGTAATTAATTAATATCAAAGAGAGCTCGGTTGGTGAAAAAGAGTTATTGGTAATTACCGAATATGGTCTTGATAAAATAATCAGTTAGCTAAAATTGGGATAAACTAACATCGTCTGGCAAACGTTATATTGCTGAAGTATTAAAGATACTTATGAGGCTATTGTCGTGAGGCAATGGCGAATAAAAGGTGGTAACACGAGTCTTTCGTCCTTTACTGTGAAAGCAGTAGGTGCGGAAGGCTTTTTTTATTTGAAAGTGAGGAGAAGCAGTTTGATTAGATTTAAGAATGTTAACAAGAAATATAAACTTGATAAAAGCATCCTAACAGCTGTTAAAGACGTTAACCTAGAAATTAACGATGGTGAAATCTTTGGTATCATTGGTTACTCTGGTGCCGGTAAATCAACACTTGTTAGAATGTTAGATGGTCTAGAAGCCCCAACTTCTGGTTCTATCGAAATTAATGGTAAGGATATTGCTAAATTAAGTAGCAAGGAATTAAGATCACAACGTAAGAAGGTTGGTATGATTTTCCAACACTTTAACTTACTATGGTCTAGAACTATCCAACAAAACATTGAATTGCCACTAGAAATTGCTGGTGTTGATAAAGAACAACGTCATCAAAAGGCTGAAAAGCTAATTGAATTAGTTGGTCTAAAGGGTCGTGAAAACGACTATCCCTCAGAACTATCTGGTGGACAAAAACAACGTGTTGGGATTGCCAGAGCATTAGCTAACGATCCAGAAATCCTTATTTCTGATGAAGCAACTAGTGCGCTAGATCCACAAACAACTGATGAAATTTTGGACTTATTACTAGAAATCAACAAGAAGTTAAACTTAACTATTCTTTTGATTACTCACGAAATGCATGCCATTAGAAAGACAGCTTCAAAAGTTGCTGTTATGCAAGATGGACAAGTCGTTGAATCTGGTAACGTTTACGATATTTTCCAAAACCCTCAACAAGAAATTACTACGCGTTTCGTTAATGAAGATGACAATCCAAATGCTAAGGACTTGAGCATGACCGTAGACGAAATCATTAAGAACTATCCAAATGGTATGGTGATTAAGCTAACTTTCAAGGGTACTCAATCACAACAACCAGTTGTATCTCAAATGATTCGCGAATTTGATTCATTAGAATTAAACATCGTTGAAGGAAGTATTCACCAAACTCAAGGTGGTTCAATCGGTTCTTTAGTTCTACAACTATTAGGAACTCCTGAAGACCAAAACAAGGCTGTTGAATACTTAAAATCAGTAAACGTGGAAGCAGAGGTGATTAACCGTGGCTAATCAAGGAATTCAATCATACTTTCAATTCAATAACGTTAATTGGAGTGCAATGAGACAAGCAACATGGGAAACAGTTTGGATGACTGCTTTATCAATGATTATTGTTGCTGTATTAGGAATTATTTTAGGACTATTACTATTTGAAAGTCGTAACAAGTCTGGTTTTGGCTGGAAGATTATTAACTGGGTAGTATCTTTCCTAGTTAACGTATTCAGATCAATTCCATTTATTATCTTAATCGTATTACTATTACCATTCACTAAGGATCTAGTAGGTACCATTATCGGACCTAAGGCCGCTATTCCTTCACTAGTTATTTCCGCTGCACCATTCTATGCAAGAATGGTTGAAGCTAACTTTAGAGAAGTTGACGATGGTGTAATTGAAGCAGTTAAATCAATGGGTGGTACTAACTGGGACGTTATCTTCAAGGTGTTACTTCCAGAAAGCACACCAGCATTGATTGCCGGAGCAACTGTTACAGCTATTTCATTGATTTCATACACTGCAATGGCCGGTGCTATTGGTTCTGGTGGTCTAGGTTACCTAGCTTACTTGGATGGTTTCCAATCAAATAACAACACTGTTACTTTAGTGGCAACCGTTATTATTTTAATTATTGTTTTAATCGTTCAAACGGTTGGAGATTTACTAGTTAAGAAAATCGACAAACGTACACTATAAGGGGGATATTAAAATGAAAAAGCTTATATCCTTTGGTGGAATCGTTGTTTTATTCGTTGTTTTATTATTACTAGGTCCTGGTAACTACAAGGCGAAGAACACCATTCGTATTGGGGCATCTAACATTCCTCATGCACAAATTCTTCGTCATATCGAACCAGAACTTAGAAAAAAAGGCATTAAGTTAGATATTGTTACTTTCCAAGACTACGTATTACCTAACCGTGCATTAGCCGGAAAGCAACTAGATGCCAACTATTTTCAAACTCCAGCGTTCTTAGATCAATGGAATAAGGAATATGATGGCCATTTAGTTAACGTAGGAGCAGTTCATTTGGAACCAATTGGTATTTACTCCAAAAAGTACAAAAAGCTCTCAGACCTTAAAAATGGTGCTCATATCTTAGTAAGTAGTAATGCACCTGACTACGGTCGTATTCTTCAATTATTCCAACAAAACGGATTAATTACGGTTAAGAAGGGTGTAGATATCACTCAAGCTAACTTCAGTGATATCGCTTCTAATCCAAAGCACCTAGTATTCCAAACAGGATACGAACCAAAGATTATGCCATTGATTTACAATAATGGTGAGGGTGATGCTGTGGCAATTAACTCTAATTACGCAGTTCAAGGTGGTTTACAACCTGATAAGCAAGCAATTGCTTTACAAAAACCAGAAAAGAACTCACCATACTTCAATATTGTTGCCGTTAGAAATGGTGATCAAAACAGAAAAGACATCAAGGAATTGGTTAAGATATTACAATCTAAATCAACTCAAGAATGGATTAAAAAACACTATAAAGGTTCTGTGCTACCAGCTAAGAACTACTAATAAAAAAGCGTTTAACACGCTTTTTTTTATTGACTTTTTTAAGTTTTAACTTTATAGTTAGTTACATAAGTAATTAACCAAAGATAGGCGGTGAATAGGATGCAATTTGACTTTAATAGTCAAGAGCCAATTTTTATACAGGTTGCGACTCAATTAGAGGATGCAATCTTTACTGGTGCTTTTCAAGAAGGTGCACAAGTTCCATCTACGACTGAAATTTCAAAGCAATTTAAGATTAATCCAGCAACAGTTCTTAAGGGGATGAACATGTTGGTTAATAATGAATTGTTAGAAAAGCGTCGTGGACGCGGAACCTTCGTTAAGCAAGGGGCTCAAGAGATAATTATTAAAAGAAGACAGGAACATTTCTATAACGATTACATTTTGAACTTAATCAATGAATCAAAGAAATTGCATCTATCTGAAGACGATATTTTGACACTAGTAAAGAGAGGGTATGACAATGAGCAAGATCGAAGTTAGACATTTAGCTAAACGTTTCAAGTTTTCAAAGCAACCTCTATTAAGTGAAGTTAATTTCACTCTAGATGAAAATGAGATTTACGGATTGTTTGGGGAAAACGGAGCTGGTAAGTCCACACTAATGAGCATAATTGCCGATTACAATCGACGATCAGCAGGTGAAATCCTTTTTGACGGCGAAGAAGTCCACGAAAATGATGAAGCACTGAGTGAAATTTACTTCATGAACCAAGATGATATGTACACTAAAAAGGATAAGGTTTCTCAAATCTTTTCTTTTGTTGAATCAATGTATCAGGGTTATGACGTTGCCCTACAAGCAAAGCTAGTTAAGGAATTTAAGTTAGATGTTAACCAAAAACTTAACAGTTTATCTACTGGGTACCAATCAATCGTTAAAATCATCATTTCACTATGTGTACCTTGTAAGTTTGTCCTATTAGATGAACCAACATTAGGTTTGGATGCTAGAAATCGTGAAGTATTTCAACGCAACTTAATTGAAACTTACAGTGAAAATCCAAGAACATTCGTCATTTCTACCCACATTATTGATGAAATTGACCGTATTATCAGTCACGTACTATTACTTCAAGACGGAGTAATTAAGATGAATGGAAGCATCGATGATGTATCATCAAAATCATATAGTATTTCTGGACCTGCTGAAGATGTTAATAGCTACATCGATGGTGTTAAGGTATTGGATGAAGAACAATTGGGGCGTTACAAGACAGTTCATTTTATGGATCAACTTCCTGATAGAGAAGTTCCAGCATCCGTTGATATTGAAAAAATGAAACTACAAAAACTGCTAGTATATATTATGGATAGGGGGAGACTATAGTGAAGACAAAAGCACTTGCAAAGCAATACTGTCATGATTTTATTCCATACATTTGGTATGGATTAGTCGTTTCTGTTGTTTATATCCTATTCGGTCTTTTATCAGCAGATGGGGCACCATCCATTGAATATCAATTAAAAGCCAGCTTTTTCATGGCACCTTATATCATTACTGTTGTCACAATGATTGGAATTAGTTTCAACTACAGACGATTTAAGTTGGCAATGCAAAGTGGAGTTTCACGTAAGACATTTTGGAAAGCTAAGATGCTGTTTATCGCTAAAGCAACTCTTATCGTTAATGTAGTTAACGTGATTATTGGCTTCATAAACATGAAGCTAGGACCTAGTGAAACTTACTTGTACTACCAAGCATATGGAAAAGCGTTTAGTAATGTGTTTGTTCAATCCATTTCAATGTTTATTACAGACTATGTGGTATTGCTATTCATATTCGTTGCGATGAACACTTTTGGAACTATGACATCTTTAATGAATAAGATTGGTAAATCAATCTTTTACTCCATTGGGGTAGTTTGCTATATGTTCTTTACTAACTTATTAACTCAATACAGCTCACAAAGGCTAATCAGCAGATTTTATGCTCACATCAATGGCGATGCAATTTTTAACTTTATTTTTTCTATTGACGCCAAGGTTCCAAGACCATATCCATTAATCGGATTCATGATTATTTTGACTATTATTGCAGCATTATTTAATTTGTTATTCACCAAATTAGAACAAGTAAAAAGATAAAAAAGAATTCTTTAATCTATGAAACCATGTTATAATATAGTTTCAAAGAATTATTGATAGGACGGTATAAAATGATGAAAAAGACTCATTTAGCATTACTTTTCGGTGGAGATTCATCAGAACATGATGTTTCAAAACGTTCAGCTCATAACATTTATGATGCGATGGATAAAGATAAGTACGATATTAGCTTATTTTTAATTACTAAGACAGGTATTATCTTAGATAATGAATCATCACACCGTGTGTTTGATGGTGAACCTGAAGATGCTGTGGTTGAAGAAGCGGTTAAGAACTTAGACTTCTCAGATCCATTGGCCCCAATTAAAAACTTATCAAAGACTAAGGATATTGACGTATTCTTCCCAATCGTTCATGGTAACTTAGGTGAGGATGGTACTATCCAAGGTCTTCTAAGATTACTACATAAGCCATACGTTGGTAGTGGTATCTTGGAATCAGCAATGGGCTTTGATAAAGACATTACTAAGAAGATGTTAAACCTAGCAGGAGTAAGAAACACTAACTACCACTTGATTACTCCTGACAATAAAGACCAATTCACATACGCTAAACTACAAGCTGAATTCGGTGACGTAATCTTCTTGAAGCCAGCCAACCAAGGTTCATCAGTTGGTATTCACAAGGTAACAAACGAACAAGAATTTGAAGACGGACTAAAGGATGCATTCAGATATGACTACAAGATCCTAGCTGAACAAGCAATCAACGGTCCAGAAGAACTAGAAATCTCAATCTTAGGTAACGAAAAGCCAATTGCTTCTCAAGTTGGTGCAATTCGTGTTCCTAAGGAAGACAAGTTCTACACTTACGACAACAAGTTCGTTGATGCTAGTCAAGTTAAGTTTGATATTCCGGTTGATATTCCAGAATCACTATCAGATGAAATTACTGACTTAGCATTACGCGGATACAAAGCTTTAGGTCTAAAGGGACTAGCTCGTATTGACTTCTTAGTATCTAAGGAAGGTGTTCCTTACCTAGGAGAAGTTAACACATTACCTGGTTTCACTAACATTAGTCTATACCCACAACTATGGGAAGCTTCAGGTATTAGCTACACTGAACTAATCGATAGATTAATAGACCTAGCTTACAAAGAATTTGATCGTCGAAACAACATTATTCACGATTTTAAACCTTTATCATAATAAAAAAAGAGATAATCTTTGGGTTATCTCTTTTTTTATTGGAAAATTGTTTAAGAAAGTATTAAATTGACTAAAAAAGTTTGAGTTTTTATACGTATGTAATAGAGTAAAAATCACCGAAAGGAATTATGAAATATGAAAAGATGTACATGGGCTAGCGATAGCGCGGAAATGTTGGTTTATCATGATAAAGAATGGGGAATTCCCAAAAAGAAAGTATCTGAACTTTTTGAATGCTTAACGTTAGAAATATTTCAGGCAGGATTATCCTGGTCAACGGTGTTACGTAAAAGGGATGCATTTAGAAAAGACTTCGTTCATTTTGATGTAGCAAAAATCAGTCAATTCAACGATGACGACATTGAAAGATTAATGAACGATGAAGCCATTATTCGTAATCGTGCCAAGATAATTGCCACAATCGAAAATGCCAAAGCTTGTATGAATAACGACTTAGTACGTTTAACATGGCAACCATTTAATTTCATGCAAATGGATGGGCTAAATGATAATAATAAAAACGACATTAAGAAATTCATCAACCCATATGTAAAAAGTTTTAAAGATGCTGGATTTAAACGTGTCGGGCCAACAACACTATATTCATATTTTCAATCAGTAGGGGTGATTAATGATCATGAACTAGATTGTTTCAGACATGACGAAATAAACAATGCTGTCGGAGATTTACTATAGGAAAGGATTTTAAAATGAATATTAACGGAACTTTGATTAAGAAGCGACGTAAAAGTTTGAATATAACTCAATGTCAGTTAGCTAAAAAAGTGGCTTGTACTCAACCGGTCATTTGTCAGATAGAAAATGGTAGCTATGATCATCAAATTAGTCTGTATGTGATTAAAAACATATGTAAGATATTGCTATTAGACATTGATAAGGTAATTGAAAACGAAAAGAAAATTGCAAGTTACGAAATTAATAGTATTCCATTTTGTGCAGCACTATGCCTTCCAGATGACATAAAGGAAAGACTAGACAAGTATGAAAAGGACTTAGAGGATAAAGAAGATATCAAGTACTTCCAAATTATTCATGCTGCAGTTCAGTTAAGCAAGAGAAATTTCAGCGCATCTGTTGATGAGTTGCAAAGGCTGAACTATGATTTCTATGATAAAAATGAGATTAGCAAACAAAAGATGGTTATTATGGGGATGCTTGCGATTAATTACTTTGCGATGAGTAAATTTTCAATTGCCTATCAATATGTGGTGGAAACAATTGAAATGACTAAACAAATGAGTAAATCTGATGTTGAAGACATGCAGTTCTTAGTTTTATACCGCGAATTAGATGGAATTTGTACAACATTGAACTTAATGGAAGATTCAAGTTATTTAAAAATGATATCATGCTGTGCTTTTTATAGAAGTGTCGTTGGGATAGAAAACAAGGGGATTGATATCGACTTTGATAAATTGAAGCAACCTAATGGTGTATTTGAATATTGGAAACAATTCTTAAGTGAAAATAATCCGTTATCCACTAATGATAATTGGACATTTGAATAAAAAAAGACCTGGATATTAATCCAGGTCTTTTTAATTATTTTTCTACTTTGTTGTCTAAGTCTGATTTTACGATTAAGACATCACATTCTGCTACACGAGTTACGTATGAAGCAACTGAACCAATTAATAAACGTTCAGCAGCACTTTGTCCGTTGGCACCGATGATGATTAAATCAGTATCGAAACGATCAACTAAATCTCTTGATATAATTGATTTAGGAGCACCGTATTCGATTGTGTAATCAACATTCTTAATTCCATCATCTTGGGCTTTCTTTAAGTATTTTTCTAGTGAGCTTTTAACACGGCTAGTAACGTCATCTAACATTGATGAGTCGAAATTAGCTAGGTTAGTGAATGATCGCGTATCGATTACGTGCACGATGTGTAGGTCAGCATCATTGTGTTTGGCAACTTCAATTGACTTATTGAATGCTAACTTTGAGTTTTTTGAACCATCGATTGGAATCATAATTTGACTGTAATCTTGTAACATATTCTTTCACCTCAAACTATTTACTTGGTAAGGAATGTAAGTAATATTAACTCCATCACCAATAACATTATACAACTTATTACCATGATAGTTGTAACGAAAAAGATATTTGGAATGAAAATTGCGATGGCTGAAAAGACAGATAGAACACAAAAGACAATTCCAAAGAACTTTACGATTTTACCCAATGTTTGATTATTTTCAGGATGTAGCATCATGAATGGTTTATCTGTATGGGTTAAAAGGAAACGACCGATTGTGAATAGTACAATTGTCGCTAATAATACTAGAATTCTAATTAACATTGCAGACTCCTATTTATCACGTTGAGCGTGAAGTAGTTTTTCATATTGTTGTTTAAACGTACTTTCGATTTTACCATTTGTTTTTGGTTCATAGTAAGTATCGTTTTTAATCTTGGTTGGTAAGTACTGTTGTTTAACCCAATCATTTGGATAATCATGAGCATACTTGTAATTAACACCATGACCAAGCTTCTTAGCACCTGAGTAGTGGCTATCCTTTAGATGATCTGGAATATCACCATAGTTACCAGTACGAATCTTAGCAATTGCTGCATCAATCGCACGCATTGCAGTATTTGATTTAGGCGATAGACATAATTCGATAATCGCGTTGGCTAGGGGAATTCTTGCTTCTGGAAAACCAACTTTGTTGGCAGCCTCAATAGCAGAAACTGTTCTAGCACAAGCAGCTGGATTAGCTAGTCCCACATCTTCGTACGCGATAACCATCAAACGACGACTAATTGAATTTAAGTCACCGGATTCTATCAAACGGCCAGCATAGTGAAGGGCGGCATTAACATCCGATCCACGAATTGATTTTTGAAAAGCAGAAACAACGTCATAGTGAGCATCACCATTTTTATCTTGCGTTAGAGCTTTTCTTTGCAGACATGATTCCACATCTTCTAATGAAATGTGAATGATACCATCATTATCTTCAGTAGTAGACTTGGCTGCTAGTTCTAACGCATTTAAAGCACTTCTCAAGTCACCATTGGTGCTGGTGGATAGGAAGTGTAATGCATTCTCAGCTAAATCGATATTCATATTACCCAATCCGTTATCCTTATCATTTAAAGCACGTTTTATAGCTGATTTAATATCATCTTCATTAAGAGGGTGCACCTCAAAAATTTGGGTTCTACTTCTAATGGCAGGATTGATATTAATATATGGGTTTTCGGTAGTTGCACCGATTAGGATGATATTACCACTTTCTAGTAATGGTAATAAGAAGTCTTGCTTGGTTTTATCTAAACGATGAATTTCATCTAGTAGTAAGACGACCGTTCCAGACATCTTGGCTTCTTCAGCGACAATCTGTAGGTCTTTCTTGGTATCTGTTGCTGCATTTAATTGACGAAATGCATACTTAGTTGAACCAGCAATCGCACTGGCAATACTGGTTTTACCTGTTCCAGGAGGTCCATATAAAATCATTGATGATAAAATCTTGGCTTTTACCATTCGATCGATGATTTTATCAGGACCGACTAAGTCTTGTTGACCGACAACGTCTTCGATTTTCTTTGGACGCATACGGTATGCTAATGGATGCAATTTATCATCACCTTTATTTGAATATATTTTTTAACTTACCAAAAAATGATTGATTGGTTTGTTTGTCATCGGAATTATCTGATGAATCTGTAGTTGTATCTTGTTGATTGTATTTTTCTTCGAAATCAACGGGGTTAACGTTAATGGATTGACTGTTAGCGTAGACTACACCATAGTTATCAGGTGCAGTACGGTAGAATGAGTCAGTTTTAATAACGAACTTGATGTTATTTTGTGATGCTAGTCTGATAAAAGGGGAGACAACATCGTGATCCAAGTTACCATTGATGATTAATTGGTAACTATTATTATTATCAAATTCTTTTTGAAGTGCATTGACCGCGTTTGGATTTGATAGATCCTTGATTTGGATTGCTAGAGAAACTCGTTCTCTAAAAGTTCCTAGGTATCTACGTTGTTCATCGGGGTTAACCTTTGGAGTTCCACCCATGGATGATTGTTCTAAACGACTACTTACATCATCTTCACTCATATTAATTGCTCCTTTTTATTTATGTCTTAGTACTATTTTATCATTAATTAAAAGAGGGTAGAAAAAAAGCGTTTTGCAAATGCAAAGCGCTTTTTTGGAGTAACAAGTATAACCATAAATTATAGCTTGTTGTAGTATTCAACGATTAGTGATGCATCGATATCAGCATTCATTTCGTCACGTTGAGGTAATCTAGTTAGAGAACCTTCTAGCTTGTCAGCATCGAATGAAACGTATTGTGGACGACCAACAACAGCTTCAACAGATTCCTTGATGATTTGTAGGTCTTTTGACTTTTCACGAACTGAAACGACTTGACCAACTTTTACTTCGTATGAAGGAATGTCAACACGTTTGCCATCAACAGTGATGTGACCGTGGTTAACTAATTGACGAGCTTGACGACGAGTAGTTGCTAAACCTAAACGGTAAACAACGTTGTCTAGTCTACGTTCTAGTAATACCATGAAGTTATCACCGTGACGACCTTCTCTAATCTTACCCGCACGAACGAATAGTTTTGAGAATTGACGTTCAGTTAAACCGTACATGAAACGTAGCTTTTGCTTTTCCTTCAATTGAGTACCGTATTCTGATAGCTTACCGCGACGACCTTGACCGTGGTCACCTGGTGCGTATGGGCGACGAGCTAATTCTTTACCAGTACCTGAAAGTGAAATACCAAGACGACGAGAAATTCTCCAACTTGGACCTGTATATCTAGACATAAAAATATCCTCCAATAAAAATTATTATTTGGAGTAAAATAATCACTGTACACTTAGTATTCGTGCATATTGCTCTGCAATGTTCACCCCAGCAGCCGTGGGGGGTACTAATTGAACCATTAAGGCATCAATATGTTGACGAGCTTACCGTGTACTGCTGCATTATTTTACACAAAAGTTATTGTATGATTATTACCATTAATTGTCAATGGTAATGTGGCTTTGGAAGACTTTTACAAATTCTTCTAGCATTTCTTGATCTTCCTTTGAAAAACGATCGAAGATAGGGGCGTCAATATCTAAGACACCAAATTGAATCCCATCTTTTTCAATTGGGATTACGATTTCTGATTTACTGTTTGAATCACATGCAATGTGACCAGGAAAATCATTTACATTTTCTACACGGATAGTTTCATTCTTATCAAATGCAGTACCACAGACACCGCTACCGTTTTTAATGTGGACACAAGCAACTTTACCTTGGAAGGGACCAAGAATTAATTCATTCTTGTCATCTACATAAGTGTAGAAACCGGTCCAACTAACATCTGGAAGTTCTTGCATTAGTAGTGCAGAAGCATTTGCCATATTGGCAACGTTGTTGTGTTCGTCGGTTAACAATGCATCTAACTGTTGTGCTAACATTGAATTAATTTTCATAATTGAAAACTCCCTTGTATATATTGATAATTAGGTATTTTAATAATTATCTCGTATGATATAATTGAATATAGTTAATTAGTTTATTATTAAAATATTAAAAATACAAATGTTTAATGCTAAAAAATTAGATTAAAATAAAAAGTTGTAAGGAGACAGATGTCAAAATGATTGATTTGGTTATTTTCATAATAATAGTGCTAGTGGTACTACTATTAGCGACATTCTTTTATCGAAAGAATCTATTTAAACGACTTGACAGTCTTGAAAAACAAAAGGCTAATCTTAAGGACGTAATGGTCGGAGATGAGCTAGAAGCAACTGCTAAAATTAAATTAAATGGTGAATCTTTTGATAAATTTAATGCATACAAAGAACAATATGAAAAAATTACCAATTCAGATTTAACAAGTATCAGAAATGATATGAGCGATGCAGAAGACTTCCTTAATAGTTACAGACTACTATCAGCTAGTGTTACTATCGGTGACTTAGGGGATGCAATTGAAGTTATTGATGGTAAGTTAAATGATATTCATGATGGCTTAAGTCAACTACAAGAGGTAGATAGCTTACATCGTAAAGCTGTTGAAGATGTTGATAATACTATCAGAGAAATTAATCAACAACTTCTATCACAAAACTATTCTTTTGGTCCAAGTAGTGAAAAGCTGGAAGATAAGTTAAGTACCGTTAAGGGTGTCTACGAAGAATTCGTCGCTGAAACTGAAAATGGTGATCAAAACAAAGCTGATGAGTTACTTGGTAAAATCAATGACTTGATTAATGAAATGAATGAATTAATGAAGATTATTCCTGATACATATGTTTCATTATCAAAAGAATTCCCAAGACAATTAGATGAGATTGAACGTGGTCATCGTACTATGATTCAAACTGATTACAACTTTGTTGAAGATGATATTGATGACACTATCAATGCTCTAAAGGAATCATGTCAAGAAGGATTAAAGTCACTTGCGGATCTTGATATTCCTGAAACTAAGAAGACATGCACATATATTGAAGAAACAATTGATTCAATGTACGCCATTATGGAAAAAGAAATTGTTGCTAAGCGTAAGGTTAAGAAGAATATTAGCTTGGTATATGACTTTATTTTCCATGCAAAGAACCAAAATCGTATCTTAAGTGATGAATTAGATGGTTTGAGCAAGAACTACAACTTAGAACATGATGAAATCGAAAAAACTGCTGAACTTGCTGACAAAATCAGTAAAATTGAAACAATTTACAACAATGATTATGATGCAGTTAATGGTAACAAAGCAGTATATTCTGTTATTCAAAAACATCAACAAGATGCTAAACAAGAACTAAGCGCAATTGAAAAACAACAAAAAGACATCAATGATTCTGTTGCTGAATTGAGCCAAGAAGAAAGAGTTGCAAGAGATAGCCTTCAAAAGTTTGATTTACAACTATTAAACATTAGAAGAAGAATTGATAACTTAAATCTTCCTGGTTTAACTGAAGACTTCTTAGAACGTTATGATTACGTATACAATGAAGTTTCTAATTTATCTGCATCAATTAACCAAGTTAAGATTAGTATGGATGAAATTAACCAAAAATTGGCTAATATCTCTGATACTATGGATCAATTGCTATCAGATACAGAAAACATTGTTGATAGTGCAATGCTATCAGAACGTTTAATGCAATTCGCTAACCGTTATAAGAACAACAATGAAGATTTAAATGCTGCCTGTGCACAAGCAAAAGACTATTTTGATAATCGTTACCAATACGAAAAGAGTCTTGCTACTATGGCTGCTGCAATCGAAAAGATTAACCCAGGTGCATACAAGCAAATGGAAACTGAATATTATAACGAAAAGAAAACAACTAAATAAAATAAAGAAGTAACTTTGATGTCATTCAAACGTTACTTCTTTTTTTCTGTTATAATGGCAAATATAGTTGAGTCGGACAAATCCAAAATGAAGAAGGGTAATAATGATATACTTTGACAATAGTGCTACAACAAAACCAGATGATTCTGTTGTCGCAACTTACGATAAAGTAAGCAAAGAATTTTGGGGAAACCCATCTAGTTTACATCAATTCGGTGAACAATCATTCAATTTGTTGGAACAATCTAGAGCACAAATTGCTAAATTACTAGGTGTTTTACCAAGTGAAATATTATTTACCAGTGGTGGAACAGAAGGTGACAACTGGGCAATCAAGGGAACTGCCTTTGAAAAGCGCGCTTATGGGAATCACATTATCGTAAGTTCTGTTGAACATCCTGCAGTAAAGAACTCAGTTGAACAATTAACACAATTGGGCTTCGAAGTTACTTACTTACCAGTTAATGACGAAGGACGTATTTCCGTCGATGATTTAAAGAAGGCTATCAGACCAAGTACTATCTTGGTTTCAATTATGGCTGTAAATAATGAAATCGGTGCAGTTCAACCCATTAAAGAAGTCGGGGAACTTTTAAAGGATTACCCTAACATCAGTTATCACATTGATTCAGTTCAAGGAATTGGTAAGGGAATTCAAGAACTTATTTTTAATGATCGTGTTGATTTTGCCACATTCTCAGGACATAAATTCCATGCACCAAGAGGTGTCGGTTTTATGTACAAACGAAGTGGTAAGAAGATTGCTCCATTAATTACTGGTGGGGGACAAGAACGTAACTTAAGAAGTAGTACAGAAAACCTGCCTGCAATCACTGCAATGGCACGTGCTTTGCGTCTATTATTAGATGATGAAGATAAAAAGGTTGCAAAACAACGCAAAATCAAGCAAAATATTTTAGGACATATTTCTAAATTTGATAAAGTAAAGGTCTTCTCAAAGGATAACGAACACTTTGCACCACATATCTTATGTTTTGCAATCTTAGGAGTTCGTGGTGAAACCATCGTCCATGCGTTTGAAAGTCATGGAATCTTTATTTCAACTACAAGTGCATGTTCTTCTAAACGTCACGTTGCCTCTGGTACTTTATCTGCCATGAAGGTTGATGAAGACGAAGCAACTAGTGCTGTGCGTGTTTCATTAGATGAACATAACACAATGGAAGAATCAGATCGTTTTAATGGAGTCTTTGATGAACTTTATGAAAGATTTAAAAAGATTAACTCATAGAAAGGAAATCCGTGAATGCAATATACTGAAATAATGGTCAGATACGGTGAACTATCCACTAAGGGTAAGAACCGTAAAGACTTTATTAAGCAACTAGGCAAGAACGTTGACAGAGTGTTGCATGATTTTGAAAACTTAAAGGTAAGTGCTAAACGAGATCGTTTACACGTTACTTTGAATGGTGATGACTCAGATAAAGTTATTGAACGTTTAAAGGATGTTTTCGGAATTGAAAACTTCTCTCCTTCAATTAAGGTAGAAAAGGATATCGATAAGGTTAAAGAAACCGCTGTTGAAATGGTTAAAGCCCAATTCAAAGACGGTATGACCTTTAAGATTGACACTCGTCGACAAGACAAGCATTTCCCAATGGACACTCACGACATTAACGATGCTTTAGGTGGATACATCTTGAGTAATGTTGATGGAATCAAGGTTCAAATGAAGAACCCGGATATTAAGTTAAGAGTTGAAGTTCGTATGAACGGAATCTTCTTATCAAGTGAAACCATTGATGGTGCCGGTGGATTACCAGTTGGTACCGGTGGTCGTGCTACTATGATGCTTTCTGGTGGAATTGATTCACCAGTTGCAGCATACATGGGAATGAAACGTGGAGTGAAGTTAGATATGGTTCACTTCTACAGTCCTCCATACACAAGTGAACAAGCATTGGCTAAGGCCAAAGAATTAGCTGCTAAGTTAACTCGTTTTGGTGGTAATATTCAATTCATTCAAGTTCCATTTACCGAAATTCAAGAAGAAATTAAGGAAAAGGTTCCTGAAGGATACTTAATGACTATCCAACGTCGTATGATGTTAAGATTGGCTGCTAAGCTTACACTAGACAGACACTGTAAGGGTGTCTTTACTGGTGAATCACTAGGTCAAGTGGCATCACAAACTCTTGAAAGCATGATGGCAATCAATGACGTAACTACTGTTCCGGTATTGAAACCATTACTTTCAATGGATAAGACAGAAATCATTAAGATTGCTGAAAAAATTGATACTTACGACTTATCAATTATGCCATTTGAAGACTGTTGTACAGTCTTTACTCCTCCTGCACCCAAGACTAAGCCTGATCTAGAAAAGACTAGAGCATGTGAAAAGTTAATTGATGTTGAAGGATTAATGCAACGTTCATTAGATAAAGTTAAGATTATCGACATTAAACCAGGGGAAGAATTCTTGAATGCTCAAGAAGATGTTTTCGCCGAATTACTATAATCTATAAAAAGAGATCATCGTAATTGATGGTCTCTTTTCTTTTTGCTTGCAAATTAATCGTGTAAGTTGTATTTTAAATACTTAACAACTACCATTTAAGGAGATTTATAACATGCAATTAAAATTCTTAGAAAAACCAGTAGAAACAATCAAAGAACCAATGGACAAGGGCCAAGCTCTACCAGATTTCAAGGTGTTAGATTCAAACAACAACGAATTCACTAACAAGGACTTTATTGGAAAGCCAGCATTAATTTTGACGGTTCCAGACGTTAACTCAAGAGCATGTAGTCTAGAAGCTAAGAAGTTCAACAGAAAGTCAGATAAGTACGAAAATGTTGAATTCTACACAGTTTCAAAGAATACTGTTGAAGAACAAAGTGAATGGTGTGCTGCTAAGGGTGTTGAAAGCATGCACTTACTATCAGATGCTGATAATAACTTTGGTATGGCTTCAGGTACTTATGTTAAGGATATTGATGCCTTGGCTCGAGTGGTTTACGCCATTGATGCTAACGGTGAAATTGTTTACCGCCAAGTGGTTGAAGAAATTGGTTCACAACCAGATTTCAACGAAGCAGAAGCTGTTGTTGAAAAATTAAACAAATAGAGTTGACGATTTTCCAAAAATTGTCTAATATAATCAATATAGATTACAAATGCGAAGATCAAGAGAGTAGTTTTGGTAATGAGTACCAGAGAAAAGATGACTAGGTGAGACATCTTTCCGTTATCAAAATGAATGTAGCTTGTGAGCATTCATATTGATATTGATAATTTAGATATGAACGGGCCATCGTTAATTGGATTAAGAGAAAGTATTTTTTTAATGCTTTAAATTAGGTGGTACCGCGAGCACTTCGTCCTATTGGATGGAGTGCTCTTTTTATTTACTGGAGGGATGGACTATGGCAAAAGAAACTGAAATGTCTACAAAGTATGACCATAACGCCGTTGAATCTGGTCGTTATGAAAAATGGCTAGAACAAGACGTTTTCAAACCAAGTGGTGACAAAAAGGCAAAACCTTACTCAATCGTTTTACCACCACCAAACGTTACAGGTAAGCTTCACTTAGGACATGCATGGGATACAACCCTACAAGACATGTTAATCAGACAAAAGAGAATGTTAGGATACGATACCCTATGGGTTCCTGGTATGGACCATGCTGGTATCGCTACTCAAGCTAAGGTTGAAGCAAAACTAAGAGATCAAGGTGTTTCTCGTTACGATTTAGGTCGTGAAAAGTTTGTCGACAAAGTTTGGGAATGGAAAGATGAATACGCAGCAACTATCAAGAAACAATGGGCTAAGATGGGACTTTCACTTGATTACTCACGTGAACGTTTCACTTTAGACGATGGTTTATCAGAAGCTGTTCGTAAGGTTTTCGTTGATTTATACAACCAAGGTTTAATTTACCGTGGTGAATACATTATCAACTGGGATCCACAAGCACAAACTGCTTTATCAGATATTGAAGTTATTCATAAAGATGATAAAGGTGCTTTCTACCATGTTAAGTACCCATTTGTAGACGGTACTACTTTTGATGGTAAAGACTACATTGAAATTGCCACTACACGTCCTGAAACTATGTTTGGGGATGTTGCCGTAGCTGTTAACCCAAGTGATGAAAGATACAAAGACATCGTTGGTAAGAAGATTATGGTTCCTCTAGTACAAAGAGAAATTCCAATCATCGCTGACCAATATGTAGACCCTGAATTCGGTACTGGTATGGTTAAGATTACTCCAGCCCATGACCCTAATGACTTCAAGGTTGGTAACAGACATGACTTAAAACGTATTAACACTATGAATGTTGACGCAACTATGAATGAAAACGCCGGCAAGTACGTTGGTATGGATCGTTTTGATGCTAGAAAAGCAATGGTTGCTGATCTAGAAGACCAAGGTTACATGCTAAAGGTTGACCCAATTGTTCACTCAGTTGGTCACTCTGAAAGAACCGGTGTCCAAGTTGAATCAAGACTTTCAACTCAATGGTTCGTTAAGATGCAACCACTAGCTGACCGCGCGGTTAAGAACCAATCAACTGATGATAAGGTTAACTTCGTGCCAGAACGTTTTGAAAACACATTCACTCAATGGATGGACAACATTCATGATTGGGTTATCTCAAGACAACTATGGTGGGGTCACAGAATTCCAGCATGGTACAACAAACAAACAGGCGAAATGTATGTTGGAATGGAAGCTCCTAAGGATGCTGAAAACTGGGAACAAGATCCAGACGTTCTAGATACTTGGTTCTCATCTGCATTATGGCCATTCTCAACTCTAGGTTGGCCTGATGAAAACTCAGAAGACTTCAAACGTTACTTCCCAACTAATACTTTAGTTACTGGTTACGATATTATCTTCTTCTGGGTATCAAGAATGATTTTCCAAAGTCTTACATTTACAGACCGTCGTCCATTCAAGGATGTTTTACTTCACGGATTAATGCGTGATGCACAAGGCCGTAAGATGAGTAAATCACTTGGTAATGGTATTGATCCAATGGATGTTATCGATAAGTACGGGGTTGACGCTTTGCGTTGGTTCTTAGCTACTGGTAACACAGCAGGACAAGACGTTCGTTTCAGTTATGAAAAGATTGAAGCTGCTTGGAACTTCATTAACAAGTTATGGAACGCTAGTCGTTACGTAATCATGAACCTAGGTGATATGGAAAAACCAGAATTACCTGATTCATCAGAATGGAACCTAGCAGACAAGTGGATTTTAAGTAAGTTAAACAGCGTAGTTAACCAAGTTACTGATCATTTTGAAAAGTACAACTTCGGTGAAGCTGGCCGTGCATTATACGACTTCATTTGGAATGACTTCTGTGACTGGTACATTGAAATGAGTAAAGAAACTCTAACTGGTGACGATGAAAAGGCTAAGAATAACACTAGAAACATCCTAGCTTACACATTAGATAAGATTTTGAAACTAATGCACCCAATGATGCCATTTGTTACTGAAAAGATTTGGTTAACAATGCCTCATGAAGGTGAATCAATCGTGGTTGCTCCATACCCAGTTAACCATGACGAATTCAAGGATGCTAAGGCAGAAAAAGATATGGCTGCACTAATTGAATTGATTAAGGTAGTTAGAAATATCAGATCACAAGCTAATGCTCCAATGTCATCATCAATCGACTTATTAGTTAAGACTGACAATGATGACTTGAAGAACATCTTCGAAGAAAATAAGCATTACATCGATCGTTTCTGTCATCCAAAGGAATTATCAATTGGTTCAGATGTTGTAGCTCCTAAATTAGCTATGACTGGAATCATGACTGATGCTGAAATTAGTATTCCTTTAGCAGAACTAGTTGATTTAGATGAAGAAATCGCTAGAATCGAAAAGGAAATCGAAAACTACACATTTGAGGTACAACGTGCCGAAAGGAAACTTGCTAACAAGAAGTTTGTTGACAACGCTCCAGAACAAGTTGTTAACGCTGAAAAAGAAAAGCAAGCTGATAACCAATCAAAGTTAGATGCTGCAAAGCAACGACTAGAAGAAATTAAGAGTCAAAAGTAATTTAGATTAACTAAAGAGTCGGGCGATATTGGCCCGGCTCTTTTTTGAAGGGATGACAAAAATGGATTATGAAACAGCACTTAGCTTTATCCATGGTAGATATAAGTTTAAAAAGCATCCGAGCCTAGATATTATCAAAGACCTTTTGAATCGTTTAGGAAACCCACAAAAAGACATTAATGCCATTCATGTCGCTGGAACCAATGGGAAGGGGTCTACGGTTGCATACCTTAGAAATATCTTCCAAGCAGACCATAAAACGGTCGGAACATTTACATCACCATTTTTAATTAAGTTCAATGAACGTATTAGTGTTGACGGCGATCCGATTGCAGACGATGAATTGGTGGAATTAGTGGAAACAATTAAGCCAATTGCCGAAGAAATGGATGAGACAATCCCTGGTGGTGGGCCCACAGAATTTGAAATTATTACTGCCATGATGTTTTTATACTTTGCCAAGCATCCAGTCGATGTTGTGATTGTAGAAGTCGGAATCGGTGGTATTTTGGATTCAACAAACGTATTTGAACCAACGGTTTCTGTGATAACTACTATTGGGATGGATCACATGAAACTATTAGGTGATACGATTCCAAAGATTGCTAGTCAAAAAGCAGGAATTATTAAACAAAATCGCCCGGTCGTAATCGGTAAGGTCGATGATGATGCAATGAATGTTTTTAAGAACAAGGCGTCAGCACTAGATGCACAGCTATATTCTTACGGTAGTGAATTTAATACTTCCAAACCTGTTATGAACAATAATTGGCAACAATCATTTGACTACGAAGATGACGACAACTTAGTTCGAAACATTAAGACCAGTTTGTTAGGGTTTTATCAACCACACAACGCTGCTTGTGCGATTAAAGCATATGTTTTGCACCAACAAGATAAAGGTAAAGAGGTTAATAGTTCAGCAATCATTAAGGGAATTACCAATACAACGTGGCCAGGTCGATTCGAAAGGGTTAATGACCAACCACTCGTTGTATTGGATGGGGCACATAATATTGATGCCGTTAACGAAATCAAAAAGTTATTAACCAAGGATTTTGCATCAAACGAAATTTACATCATTATCGGTATCTTAGCCGATAAAGATTACATGGATATGCTGAATATTCTAGGTAGTATTAATAATGTTCATTTAGTATTAACTAAGTTTGAAGCTTATGGTTCGCGTCAAAGTGTGAATGTTGATGAAATAAGTGGTCAAGTTGAGGCTAAAAATTCAGTTTCCGTTATTGATGATTGGAAACAGGCAATTGCTCAAACTGCTGGTGAAGTGTCCGAAGATGATATGATTTTAATCACTGGATCACTATATTTCATCTCAGATGTGCGAAAATTATTCAAATTACAATAAAAAATTGTTAAATTTTAAATTCTTTAATGATAAATGTTGAAAAATCGTATACACTAGAGAGTGTTATTAAAAATTAAAAAATAACTATGGTATACTAAGAAGTATGCAAAAAAGGTGAAATTAAAAATAGCCAGCCAAATGTAATTATGAAGGGATGAAAAACTGTGTTTGGATTTGGAACTAAAAATATTGGAATTGATTTAGGAACTGCCAACACAATTGTTTACGTTGATGGTAAAGAAATTGTGTTAAGAGAACCTTCAGTTGTTGCTAAGAATACAAAAACTGGAGAAATCGTTGCAGTTGGACAAGAAGCAAGAGATATGATTGGTCGTACTCCTGCTAGCATTTCTGCAATTAGACCTATGAAAGATGGGGTAATTGCTGACTACGAAACTACTGTTACAATGCTAAAATACTACATTAATAAGACTGTAGGTCACGCTTCAGGTAAGCCTTACGTTATGGTCTGTGTACCAAGTGGTATTACAGCAGTTGAAAAGAGAGCCGTAATTGATGCAACTCGTGTTGCTGGTGCAAAGGATGCTTACGTAATTGAAGAACCTTTCGCAGCTGCTATTGGTGCAGGTCTACCAATTATGGACCCAACTGGTAGTATGGTTGTTGATATTGGTGGTGGTACTACTGATGTTGCTACTATTTCACTAGGTGGTATCGTATCAAGTAGATCACTTCGTGTAGCCGGTGACCGTCTAAATGACGCAATTGCCGCTTACATCAGAAAGAAGTACAACCTATTAATCGGTGAAAGAACAGCTGAAAAGCTAAAATGGGATATCGGTTCAGCTTCAATTGAAGGTGCTAAAGATATCGAAAACGTTACTATTCGTGGTAGGTACCTACTAACTGGTTTACCAAAGAGTGTGGAAATTACTGCTGAAGATGTAGCAAACGCTATTTCAGAACCAATTCAAGAAATCATTGGAACTGTTAAGGAAACCCTTGAAGAAACATCTCCAGAAATCTCTGCTGATGTTATCGATCATGGTATCGTCTTAACTGGTGGTGGTGCTTTATTGAAGAACTTACCACAAGTTATTTCAGAAGCTACTAAGGTTCCAGTTTCAATCGCTAAGAACCCGCTAGATTGTGTTGCAATCGGAACTGGTGAATCATTAAAGAGCATTGATATTATGAAGAGAAAATAGATTAAATAAGCGGGGAGGTTATCTTCCCGCTTATTTACTAGTTCGGAGGATTGAAAAATGCGTAAATTTTTCTCCAATCGAAAGTGGTTAACTGCCATTTTGATTTTTATTATTTGTTTAGGATTTATTTCTGTTTCTGTTTCTACCAGAAATAACAAATCAATGCCACCATTTGTCCAACGATTTGGAAATGATGTGGTCGGAATTACTAGTTGGGCTGTTGCTATACCAGCTAACTCAATTAGACATGCCGGTGAAACTGTAAATAATTTAATTAACACATATAAAGAAAATCAAAAGCTAAAAGCACAAGTAGAAACAATTACAGCAACTAAGGTTAGAGACCAAGCTATTCAAAGTGAAAATGATCAACTAAAACGTGAACTAAAAATTAAAAGTGGTTTAGCTGATTACAATCCAATCGTTGCTGAAGCTTTAGTTAGAACTCCTTCTGCTTGGAATGATCAATTTGTTATTAACAAAGGTTCATCCGCAGGAGTTAAAAAGAACATGTCCGTTCTTGGCGCTAAAGGATTAATTGGTCGTGTCATTGAAGTTAATAACAGTAACAGTAAAGTTGAACTAATTTCAAATACTGTGGATTCTGATAACAAGTTCCCTGTACAAGCTACCAACTCAAAGGGTGAAACTGTTAATGGAATTATTAACGGTTATGACAGAAAGACAGGACAATTAATCGTTGGTCATTTAAATACCAAGGTTAAGATTAAGGTAAATGACAAAGTATCTACTAATGGTCTTGGTGGAATAACACCAAAAGGTATTTATGTAGGTAAGGTTGCAAAGGTAACAACTGATGACTATGGAACTGCTGCGAAGTTGTATATTCAAACACCAGCAAACATGAATGATCTTGAAGTTGTTACAGTTGTAGATAAAACATCATAGGGGTGATTTGAATGAGAGAACGTCAGCCAATTAGATATGTTTTCATAATTGGATTGTTCATTTCTTTGTTCTTGGATGGATCAATTTCATTAATTTTTAGTCACCTTCTATATGGTAAATATATATTAGTCCCAAGCATTACATTTGCATGGTTATTCTTTGGTATGTACTTCATTAATCGAACAAATGAACATGTTGAAATATGGGCAGCAATTGCTGGATTATTGTTTGATTTGTTCTATACCGGAATACTAGGGGTTTACGTTATTATTTTCCCACTTGCAATTATTATCGGTCGAAAGCTATATCGCTTTTTACCAATGAATATTGTCACCGGATTGTTTTCATTTGCGTTTAACATTGCACTAATTAATGTTTTGGCATATGGACTAAATCGTTTAATGAATGCTACTAATATGGCAGCTGGGTACTTTTTAATTCATGCAGTGATTCCAACTGTATTGTTTAACTCAGTGTTATTCTTAATTTTGTACGTGCCAATCGGGGTATTATTTGATCGAATTGAGTAAGTAATAAAAGAGATAAGAGGGAGTATCTATAAATGCAATCTGTAGTACTTAAAGGAACCAAAGACGGATATGAGTTAATTTTAAAAGAGACAGCTAGTGTTAGAGAAATCCTAGTTGATTTGAAGCAACTATTAGAAGGCCTTGGCGAAGAAAGTGAAAAAGGCAAAGACCAATTACATTTGAATGTTCAGATGGGTAACAGATTGATGTCAGAAGAAGATAAAAATGATATCATTAAGTTAGTTGATGACTACAAAAATTTAGTTATTGATAGCTTTTTATCCAACGTTATTACCAAGGAAGAATCAGCTAAAATCATGGCTCA
Organism: Apilactobacillus nanyangensis; assembly: GCF_016861915.1. GTDB lineage: Bacteria > Bacillota > Bacilli > Lactobacillales > Lactobacillaceae > Apilactobacillus > Apilactobacillus nanyangensis. The sequence goes on from NZ_BOLX01000002.1 coordinate 81,802, forward strand.
AAACAATGTTGAAGTGATGAGCAGAGTGATTAGAAATGGTCAAGAAGTAAATGTCGATGGTGATGTTTTATTCTTTGGTAAAATTCATGAAGGTGGAAAGTTAATTGCCACTGGTAATGTGTTTAATATGGGAGTTATCGAAGGAATTGTTCAAGCAGGATGTCCTGATGATGAAAGCAAGTTAATTATCGGTAATTTACATACAGCACAACAAGTTCGTGTAGGAGAACAATACGATATTGTTGCAGATCGTCCAATCGAAGATTCTGAAAAAACAGTAGTATATGTAAACGACCTACACGTGCTAAGTTATGGTAAAATAAAGAATCTAAAAGAGATTAATCCAAAGTTCTTTAATCGAATTGGAGGTATTGAATAATGGGAAAAGCCATTGTAATTACATCAGGTAAAGGTGGAGTTGGAAAGACAACTTCAAGTGCTAATATTGGAATTGCTTTAGCAATGATGGGAAAAAGAGTTTGTTTGATTGACTTAGATATTGGTCTAAGAAACCTAGATGTTGTTATGGGTCTAGATAATCGTGTTATGTACGATATCGTAGATGTTGCAACTGGTAGAGTAAAGCTAGTTCAAGCAATGGTGAAAGATAAGCGTTTTGATGACTTATTATATCTATTACCTGCAGCCCAAAATACTGATAAGACAGCTCTAAACGAAGAACAAGTAAAGAGTATTGTTGACGAATTAAAACCAGATTTTGACTATGTCTTTATTGACTGTCCAGCCGGTATCGAACAAGGTTTCATTAACGCTGTTTCCGGAGCAGACGGTGCAATTGTTGTTACCACTCCAGAAATTTCAGCAGTTCGTGATGCCGATCGAGTAATTGGTTTATTAGAACAACATCCACTTCAAGAAACACCAAAATTAATTATTAATCGTATCAGAAAGTCATTAATGCAAGATGACAACTACATGGATGTTGATGAAATCACCACCCATTTAGGAATTGATTTATTAGGTATTATCTTAGATGATGATAAAGTTATTAGTACTTCAAATAACGGTGAATCAATTGTTATGAACCCTGATAACCCAACAGCTCAAGGTTACAGAAACGTAGCTAGAAGACTTGAAGGTGAAACTGTTCCATTGATGAAGATTGATGTCAAAAAGGAAAGTGCTTGGGATAAGTTTAAGCATTTATTTAAACGTAACTAAACTTTGTTATTGACTTACGATTGAAATTAAGTTATTTTATTAATTATTAAAAGACTTTGAGCAGAAATGCATTTGTATGTAATTCACAGAGATCCTAGTAACAGGTGAAAGCTAGGTAATTACAGCAGGTGTTCACATCTGTGAGTTGTTATTCTGAACGTAATTAGGAATAAACCGGTGCAGCCGTTATCTGCGAGTCAATAGACTCACTGAGCTATTTTGCGCGAGCAGAATAGGAAATTAGGTGGCACCACGTTTTCAACGTCCTTTTAGCATATTGCTAAAAGGGCGTTTTTTTTATCAAAGGAGGAATAATTAATGCAATATATTTTAGAAATATTACCTTCACTATTTTCTGGGGTAGTAACAACATTAGAGATTTTCGCATTAACAATCGTATTATCAATCCCATTAGGAGTTTTATTTTCCTTAGCATTAACAGGAAAAAATATTATCAAAGTAATTTTTGAATTTTATGTCTGGATCATGCGAGGAACACCGCTATTATTACAATTGATTTTTATCTTTTATGGTTTACCAATTATCGGAATTGTTTTTCCAAGATTTGAAGCAGCTGTAATTGCATTCGTTCTAAACTATGCAGCATACTTTGCTGAAATCTTTAGAGGTGGTTTCCAATCAATTCCAAAGAACCAATTCGAAAGTGCCAAGATGCTTCGATTAAGTCGTTGGCAAACTCTTCGCAACATTGTAATTCCACAAGTTTTCAAAATTGTGTTACCTTCAATCGGAAACGAAGTAATTAACCTAGTTAAAGACTCATCATTAGTTTACGTAATTGGTATTGGTGACTTATTACAAGCCGGAAACATCGCAACAGCCCGTGATGTTACATTGGTTCCATTAATTCTAGTTGCGGTATTCTACTTGGTATTAACAGCAGTATTAACATTAGTACTAAGAAAAATTGAACAACGTTTTGATTACTGGAGATAGGAGGGATTAACATGTTTCAAGTAAAAAATTTAAATAAGAGTTTTCAAGGTAAGACAATTATCAAGGATATGAACCTAGATGTTGAAGACAACGAAATTTTAAGTATTGTTGGTCCTTCTGGTGCTGGTAAGACAACGCTACTAAGATGTATCACTGGTCTAGAAAAAGCCGATTCAGGTAAGTTCTTCTTTGATGGTGAAGAAATTGATCCAACTGACGACTCAAAATCAGTTATTGGGGTCGTATTCCAAGACTTTGGATTATTCCCAAACCTAACTGTAATTGAAAATATTATTTTAGCACCACAATTAGTGTTAAAGAAGTCAAAAGAAGAAGCACTAAAAGAAGCAAAAGAACTAATTGATAAATTGGATTTAACTGGTAAAGAAGACCTTTATCCATACCAATTATCTGGTGGACAAAAACAACGTGTGGCAATTGTTAGAACTTTAGCAATGCACCCAAAGATTATTTGTTACGATGAACCAACATCTGCATTGGATCCTAAGTTAAGTGAAGAAGTTGGAAAAATTATTTTAGATTTAAAGAAACAAAATATCACACAACTTGTGGTTACCCACGATGTTGCATTTGCGAACCAAGTTGCTGATAAAGTGAAGGAAGTTAGACCTTTTAAAGAGGAGGGGTAGTCTATGAAGACCAAAATGTTAAAAATGGTTGGACTTATTAGTGTCTGTTTGATGGCAGTTATCATGTTATCTGGTTGTGAATCCGTAACACAAAAAGCGGATCATCAAGATACATGGAGCCGTATTCAAAAGAACAAGCAAGTGACCATTGGTCTAGATGTTACCTTTGTTCCGATGGGGTATGAAAACCAAAGTGGTAATATTGTTGGTTTCGACGTTGATTTAGCCAATGCTGTATTTAAACAATATGGCATTAAGCCAGTCTTTCAACCAATTGATTGGTCAATGAACGTAACTGAACTAAGAAATACGACTATTGACTTAATCTGGAATGGTTTTACAATTACTCCAGAAAGGCAAGCTGTTGTTAACTTCAGTAAGCCATACTTGGCAAATGATCAAGAATTAGTTACTTTGAAGTCATCTCACATTAATAAATTTAGTGATATGAAGGGCAAATATCTAGGTGCCCAAAATGGTTCAGCAGGTCTAAATGATATTAATGACCAACCAAAATTATTAAAACAATATATTAAAAATCAATCACCAATTCTATATAATTCATTTACTAATGCATTTATTGACTTGAATCATGGTAGAATTAGTGGACTGTTAATTGATAGCACATATGCAAATTACTACATTGCTCACCAAGCTAACCCTGGTTTATATAAAGTGGTTAGAGGTAAGTTCCCACCAGAAGAATTTGGTGTCGGAATTCGTAAGGGTGATAAGACAATGCAAGCTAAGATTAATGCTGCATTCAAGAAGTTAGCAAAGAATGGTGAATTAAAGAAGATTTGTGAAAAGTGGTTTGGAAAGAACTACAATACACCATTAATGAAATTAACAAATAATATGAAATAAGAACTAGAGGTGGGGTTTTGTTGCATAAGAAATTAGCTAATGGAGTAGACTTAAATGTTATTTTGGAAGATAAATTCAAAACAATTTCATTTACTTTTGATCTAGTTAGCGAGGCTATTCCAGAAAATTTTGCTAAACGAGCAGTACTTGCAGAATTGATGGAAATTAGTAATCAAGATTATCCAACGCAATCCAAATTAGCAAGATACTTATCATCAATGTATGGAGCCAGTTTTGGAACCAACGTTTTGAGATATGGTAATTTGTCAGTTCTAAGAATTAACTTGAGTATCCCAAACCCAAAGTTTGTAGATGCAAAAGATGATTTATTACAACAGGCTGTTAGTTTTATTTATAGTGTAGTATTCAAGCCATTGGTTTCTGATAGTCAATTTGATAAGGATACATTTACCTTACAAAGAAATAACATGAAAAAATATGTTGAATCAGTTGCTGATGACAAACAATATTATGCGTCAATTCAATTGAAGAAATTATTTTACAAGGACTACTTAAACCGTGGTTCTTTTATATTTGGGACACCCAATGATTACGATGCAATCGATAATCGAAACGAATATGAATATTATTCTTCGGTATTGAAGAACGATAATATCAAGATTTCTGTAATTGGAGATGTTGATGAAGGAAAGATTCAAAGCTTATTTGAAGAATTCAACTTATCAGATCGAAGCGTTGAATACGAACTAGAACCATTGACCTCATTTAATATGAATGACGAAGTGGAAATGGTTGATAAGAAGATTCAATCTTCACAAAGCTGTTTGAACCTAGGATACCGTTTGCCAATTTTCTATAACGATAAAGAAGCGATGGCAGCCGTTTTATTCAATGCTATTTTTGGTGGAACGCCACAATCAAAACTATTCAAGAATGTTAGAGAAAAGAACAGTTTAGCCTACAGTGCAAGCAGTTCATATAACTCAATTAATGGATTTGTGATGGTTAGCACTGGTATCAATTACACTAACAAGGATAAAGTGTTATCAATTGTGAAAGAACAACTTGATGATATCGCTAGTGGAAATGTCGATATCGATGTTTTAAATAGCATTAAGGCTGAAATGATTAATGCCAAAAAATCTGTTTTGGATAGTCCTCGCCAAAACATGGAACAACAATTTGTTAATGGACTATTAAAACGAGCTTTGTCATTTGATGAATGGAAAGAACGTGTTAATGGCGTTACCATCGATCAAATCGCTGAAGTTGCTAAAAAAGTAGAATTAAATTCAATTTTCTTCTTAGATGGGAGGATTGATGATGCAAATTAAGGAATATCGTAAGTTTAACGAAAAAGTTTACATTGATAAGATGGATAACGGATTATCAGTAGTAGTAGTACCAAAGAAGGGCTATCAAAAGACGTATGCCACACTTTCAGTTAAATATGGATCTATTGATACCAACATTAACGGTAAAAATTATCCAGCAGGGATTGCTCATTTCCTAGAACATAAGATGTTTGATAAGAAAGATCATGATGCTATGGATGTTTTTTCAAAATACGGTGCTGGTTCTAATGCGTTTACTAGTTTTAATAAAACCAGTTATCTATTTTCAACAACTGATAATGTTTATGAAAATCTAAATGAGTTATTGGACTTTGTTCAAGAACCTTACTTCGATGATGCCAAGGTTGAAAAAGAAAAGGGAATCATTGGACAAGAAATTAGTATGTATGATGATGAACCGGGTGCAGTGTTGTTCTTTAAGACTGTTCAAAATATGTTTCCTGATACACCATTAAATGTTGATATCGCAGGGACAGAAAATTCAATTTATAAGATTACTAAGCAAGACTTGTATGATTCTTACAATTATTTCTATCAACCACAAAATATGCAACTTACCGTTGTTGGAAACGTGATTCCTCAAGATATCTTTAAGTGTGTTTCCGACAATCAAGGTAAGAAGGCATTCGATCAACCAAAGGAAGTTAAGAGAACTAAGATTGAATCTTCTTCAATTGTTAAAGAAACAAACCATTACATGGATGTTAATCGTCCCAAGGTAGCTCTTGGAATTAAGGGTGATTCCAAATACAATGGTAATATCAAATATGAACTATCCATTTCATTATTACTACAACTTCTGTTATCCGAAGGTTCTGAAATCTATGAAAAAATGTACAATGATGGAATTATCGATGATTCATTTGGCTTCGATTTCGATTGTGAAGAACAATTTAACTTTGCGGTGCTTGCAGGTGAAACCGAAAAGGTCGATGAATTCATTGATAGAATATCTGACGTATTGGTTAACTTCTCCGACTATATCTCAGATAAAGCCGATGAATTTGAGCTAATTAAAAAAGAAGAAATTGGTCAACATGTCTCAATGATGAATTCAATTGAGGCAATTGCTAATAACATGTCAAATGAAGAACATGATTTTGAAAATATTTATGATGAAATTGAAATGATTAAACAATTAGAATTAGATGATTTAATTCATTATGGTAAATTATTCTTAAATCCTGACATGATAGTGAAAAATAAGATTTTTCCTAAAAATAAATTAGTTTAGATACTTAGATAATATGGCGAATTATGATATACTGTAGATGTAAAATAATAAATAAGTGGAGTAATACCTATGCAAAATAACAATGGAAAACAAGTAGAAATTGGTAAATCACTACACGAAGCACGTGTCGCCAAGGGAATGTCCATTGACGATATTCAAAAGATTACCAAAATTCAAAAACATTACCTTGAAGCAATCGAACAGGGGAACTTTGCTGAACTTCCTGGTGATTTTTACGTTCGCGCGTTTATTAAGCAATTCGCTGACACTGTTGGCGTTAACGGTATTGAACTATTAAATGAACATGACGATAGTCTACCAGATACTCAAAGTGAAGAATATGCTGATGAAGTATCAAAGGATGATGTTAATACCCGAGTAGCTAGTCGTAGTCGTGAACAAAGAAAAGATTCATTCCGTAAGGTTATTCCAACCATCGGAATTATCGTGGCAATTCTAGTAGTTGTTTGCGGTATTTGGGCAGTTGTTGTACATACTAATAGTTCTTCTCAAACTAGCATTAGTAGCAGTTCCGTTTCAGTTACTGGTTCTTCTGAATCATCAAGTTCATCAAGCAAAAAAGCCGATGACAAGAAGAAAGATGATAAGAAGTCCACTGAAGGAAAAACTACCATTAAGGAAGTTAGCGCTACTAAGTATAATGTGACTGGTCAAAAAGAAAACACTGTTACTCTAAAGGCTACTGGTAGAGCATGGTCATCAATTATGGCTGATAACAACACTCTATTCCAAGGCTCACAAAACAGTGGTGATAAAAAGGATGTTAAGCTTCCAGCTAACACTAAGAGTGTTAACATTTCATTAGGTAATACCCAAGGTGCAAAAATCTTGGTAAATGGTACCGAATTGAAATACGACAAGAACACACCTTTAACTACACAAATTACATTAGAATTTAGTAAATAAAAAAAGAGGGCTTTGTAAAGCTCTTTTTTATTTCTTTGGAGGAAATTATGAATTTACCAAACAAACTTACATTAATTAGAATAATAATGATTCCATTATTCATTATCTTACTTTCATGTGATATTAACATGGGAACAGTTATCTGGTTAGGAACAAGTATTCAAGTTACCAGAATCGTTGCAGCAATTGTATTTGCAGCAGCATGTATCACTGATTTTTTAGACGGTCAAATTGCCAGAAGACAACACCTAGTTACCAACTTCGGTAAGTTTGCTGATCCATTAGCAGACAAAATGATTGTTATGTCAGCATTCATTATCCTAGTTTCATTTGGATTTGTTCCTGCATGGATTGCAGCTGTAATCGTATGTCGTGAATTAGCTGTTACTGGTCTAAGACTAATCGTTGTTGAAAACGATGGTCAAGTCATTGCTGCCGCATGGCCTGGTAAGATTAAGACATTCAGTCAAATGCTTGCAATCATCTTATTATTAATGAATGATTTCTTATTCATTCCATTTACAACCATTGGCTTTGGTACATTACTACTTTACATCTGTTTATTCTTTACTGTTTACTCAGGTGTTGAATACTTCTGGAAGAGTCGTTTTATTTTTGCAGATTCTTTCAAGTAAAACGATTTAATTATCGTATATATATATCAGAAAGGTCGGATTATGTATGCAAATTGATACATCTATTGTTAACAAGCTAATTGACGATAAAATTACCATAACCGGAGCTGAAAGCTTAACAGCAGGGATGTTTCAATCAACTATTGGTGGAGTTCCCGGTGTTTCTGCTATCTTCTATGGTGGATTTGTTACTTATTCAAATGAGGCAAAGGCCAAGTTATTATCTATTCCAATGAGTGTTATTGATGACTATGGTGTTGTTTCTGAACAAGTAGCAATTTGGATGGCTAAGCAATCCAAACAAATCATGAATGTTGACGTAGGAGTTTCATTTACCGGTGTTGCTGGTCCTGATAGTTTAGAAGGTCAACCAGCAGGAACTGTATTTATCGGACTAGATTTCAAAGAAAATCAATTTGCGAAAGAATTTCATTTTAGTGGATCACGCCAAGAAGTGCGTGAACAGTCAGTGCAAACTGCATTAAAAATGATTGAAAATGAGTATTCTAAATAATGCGAACTTTTGTTCTGTTTTTACTTGCTTTTTTAATGAGAGATTAGTATAGTATAAATATCGAATAGTTATCAAAGGGAGGTCAAATTAATGGCTGATGAACGAAAAGCGGCTCTAGATGGTGCCTTAAAACGAATTGAAAAAGAATTCGGTAAGGGTTCAATCATGAGAATGGGAGACCGTGGAGATACTAGAATTTCCACTGTACCAACAGGTTCCTTAGCACTTGATAATGCATTAGGTGTTGGAGGATTCCCACGAGGAAGAATTGTTGAAATTTATGGACCTGAAAGTTCAGGTAAGACTACCATTGCGCTACAAGCTGTTGCGGAAGTACAAAAACAAGGTGGAACAGCAGCATACATTGATGCTGAAAATGCTTTGGATCCAGTATATGCTACCAATCTAGGGGTAAACATTGATGATTTACTTCTATCACAACCTGATACTGGTGAACAAGGTCTACAAATCTGTGACGCCCTTGTATCTAGTGGTGCCATTGATATCGTAGTTGTCGATTCAGTTGCAGCTTTAGTACCTAGAGCTGAAATTGAAGGTGAAATGGGTGACGCTCACGTTGGGTTGCAAGCTCGTTTAATGTCACAAGCACTACGTAAGTTATCTGGTTCAATCAACAAGACTAAGACTATTGCTCTATTTATTAACCAAATTAGAGAAAAAGTTGGTGTTATGTTTGGTAACCCAGAAACTACACCTGGTGGACGTGCTCTTAAGTTTTACTCAACTATCAGACTAGAAATCAGAAGAGCTGAACAAATTAAAGATGGTACTGACATTATTGGTAACAGAACTAAGATTAAAGTTGCCAAGAATAAGGTAGCTCCTCCATTTAAACGTGCCGAAGTTGACATCATGTACGGTCAAGGTATTTCACAAACTGGTGAATTAGTTGATATGGCCGTTGAACAAGACATCATTGGTAAGTCTGGTTCATGGTACTCATACGGTGAAGAAAGAATTGGTCAAGGTCGTGAAAACGCAAAACAATTCTTACAAGATAATCCGGACAAAATGGAAGAAATTAACAAAAAAGTTCGTGCTGCATATGGCATGGGTGAAGACGATTCTGAATCAGGCGAAGCTGAACAAACAAGTTTGGATACTGGTGAAGAATAACGATAAAGAAGCCGAAAGGCTTTTTTATTTTGCAAAAGAAAATAACATGTGTTGACACTTCAACAACTAAAATTTAAAATATAGTAATGTACATTGAACTATTTATTTAGTTCGCATAATGACTAATAAATCATTCAATGCGCAATTATCAAAAACTTAATTAAATTAGATGATGTGGAGGTGCAATAAGCCTATGACTTATTTTTTACCTATGATCCTCGCAATCATCGCTGCTTTTGTAGTTGGTATTTCTGTGGGAATGTTTTCTAACAAGAAAATTGTTGATAAGAAATTAACAAAGGCCCACATGAGTGCACAAGATATTTTGGAAGATGCTAAACGACAAGCTCAAACTTCAGCAAAGGAAGCAATTCTTGAAGCTAGAGAAAAGAGTAATCATTATCGTTCAAACATCGAAAAAGAAATTAAGCAAAGACGAATTGAAGTTCAACGACAAGAAAATCGTCTAATTCAACGTGAAGATTCACTTGATCGTAAAGATGACGCTTTTGATAAGCGTGAAGATTCATTGAATAAGCGTGAAGAAAAGCTTAATTCAAACCAAAAGAAGCTTGAACAAAAGCAACAGCAAGCTGATATGCTAGTTAAACAACGTCAAGATGAGTTAGAACGTATCTCTTCACTTTCTCAAGAAGAAGCACAAGAGCTAATTATTAATGAAACAAAGAAGGAATTAGCTGACGAACGTGCCAAGATGGTTAAAGATAGTTATAACCTAGCTCGTAAAGAATCTTCTGAGAATGCCAAGAATCTAGTTATTGAAGCGATTCAACAAAGTGCTGCTGATATCGTATCTGAAACAACTGTTTCAGTTGTAAACCTACCTAACGATGATATGAAAGGTCGTATTATCGGACGTGAAGGTAGAAACATTAGAACCTTTGAAACCTTAACAGGAATTGATTTGGTTATTGACGATACTCCAGAAGCAGTTGTGCTTAGTGGATTTGATCCAATTAGACGTGAAGTTGCCAAGATGGCGCTTGAAAGCCTAATTAAGGATGGAAGAATTCATCCAGCAAGAATCGAAGAAATGGTAGATAAGAGTCGTCGAGAACTTGATGAAAAGATTCAAGAAATTGGTGAAGAAACAGTATTTGATTTGGGAATTCATTCAATGAGTCCTGAAATGATTATGATGATTGGTAAATTGAAGTTTAAGATTTATCATGGACGCAATGTTTTAAGCCATTCTATTGAAGTTGCGAAGTTGTCAGGTGTCTTAGCCGCAGAATTAGGTGAAGATGTCGTATTAGCAAAACGCGCAGGATTGTTGCACGAAATTGGTCGCTCTGCAGATAATGAGACTGAAGGTTCTCATATTGACCTTGGTGTTGATTTAGCCAAGAAGTTCAAAGAAAGTCCAGTTGTTATTGACTCAATTGCAGCCGATAATGAAGACAGTGAACCTAAGTTCATCATTTCTGAATTAGTTAACATCGCAAACAAGATTGCGGTTGCTAGACCAGGTGCAAAGAGTAAATCTCTTGAAAGCTTTGTTCATCGTCTAGAAAGTTTGGAAACAATTAGCGATAGCTTTGAAGAAGTAAATAAGAGCTACGCAATTCAAGCCGGACGTGAAATTAGAGTGATTGTAAAACCAGAAAAAGTTTCTGATACTCAAGCGGTTGTTTTAGCTAGAGATATTAAAAATAAGATTGAAGAGGATATGGAATATCCTGGTCATATCAAGGTTACAATTATTAGAGAAGTAAGATCAATCGAATATGCAAAATAAAAAAAGGGCTTTTGCCCTTTTTTATTTTATGTAAAACGGTGTAAAATTGTATATATATAATAATGAATTGAGGACGAAAATGAGAATACTATTTTTAGGTGACGTAGTAGGTAATTTGGGGGTAGATATGGTAAGTAAATATCTACCAATTCTAAAAAGAGACTACAAGCCACAGGTAACGATTGTAAATGGTGAAAATTCGACATCATTTGGTCGTGGAATTAATAAAAAAGTATATAAGCAAATTATGAGTGCAGGTACTGACGTAATTACACTTGGTAATCATGCATGGAATAACGAAGAAATCTTCGATTTTATCGATGATACTAAAAAATTAGTACGTCCTCTAAATTACCCTGGAAAAGATGTACCAGGTAGTGGATATACAATTATTAACGTTAACAATAAGAAATTAGCAGTTGTTAATTTACAGGGGAGAATCTTCATTGATCCAATCGATGATCCATTCCAAAAAATCGACGAGCTTATCAGCGAAATCAAAAAAGAGGCAGATGCAATTTTTGTTGATTTTCACGCTGAAACAACTAGTGAAAAGAAAGCAATGGCAATGTATCTAGATGGGCAAATTTCTGCAATTGTTGGTACTCATACTCATGTGCAGACCAATGATGACCAAATCCTAAAAAACGGCACAGCGTTCATTTCTGACGTTGGAATGTGTGGACCATTTGATAGTGTCTTAGGAATGAAGTATGAAAACATCATTCATCGTTTCATTACTCAACGTCCAACTAGATTTGAAGTTGAAGAAAAGGGACGCGGAATCGTTTCGGGATGTGTTATCGATTTAAGAGATGATGGCACTGCCATATCTATTGAAAAAATATTAATTGATCCAAATCACCCATATAAAGGTTAGTAGCAAAGGAGGATATTGTTTTAATGGCTAGTAAAACTAAACAAACACCAATGATGGAACAATATCAGAAAGTAAAAGATCAATACCCAGATGCTTTTGTTTTTTATCGTCTTGGTGATTTTTATGAAATGTTCAATGAAGATGCGGTAAAGGGTGCTCAAATTCTAGAACTAACATTAACTTCTAGAAGTAAGAATGCCGATAACCCAATTCCAATGTGTGGAGTTCCACACAAGGCGGTTGAATCATATATCGACACCTTAATTGATAAGGGATATAAAGTCGCAATTGTGGAACAAATGGAAGACCCTAAGTTAGCAAAGGGAATGGTCAAAAGAGCCGTAACTCAGTTAGTGACTCCAGGTACCAGAACTACAATGGGTGCCGAAAATGCCAAGGATAACAACTACTTAACAGCAATTGAATATTCAGATTCCGGTTATGGTTTTGCGTACGCTGAACTATCTACAGGTGAATTAAAAACCACTGTTTTGAGTAATATGAACAGTGTTTTAAACGAACTAATGACACTTCAAACCAAAGAAGTAATTGTTAATCGTGAAATCCCCGAAAAAGATGTTGCACTAATTAATAAGGTTGGCATCTTGGTTTCATATCAAGACGACATTAAAGAATTAGATGATATGCAATATCTATCAGAAGGTCTAAGACAAGACCTAGAAAAGAAGGTCGTAAATCGACTAACTACTTATATTGTGGATACTCAAAAACGTAGTCTTTCTCACATGAAGGCGGCTGTTGCATACAAGCCTGCTGAATTCTTGAAGATGGACCACAATTCACAATACAACCTTGAATTAACCAAGAACCTTAGAACTAATAAAAAGTCAGGTAGTTTGCTATGGCTTTTGGATGAAACTAAAACAGCAATGGGTGGTAGAAAATTACGTGAATGGATTGACCATCCACTAATTGACAAAGCATCTATTGAAAACCGTCAAAATCAAGTTGATGATTTATTGAATCATTACTATGAACGTAGTGAAATCACTGACATGTTAGTGAAGGTTTATGATTTAGAGAGACTTGCCGGAAAGGTATCTTTTGGTTCAGTTAACGGTCGTGATTTAGTTCAATTAAAGACATCATTACAACAAATTCCAAAGATTAAATACATCTTATATGAAATGGATACCAAATCATTTGATGAAATTAACAATGATTTAGATCCAGTTGATGAAGTTTCTGAACTAATTGAAAAGGCAATTACTGAAGAACCACCAATTTCAGTCACTGATGGTGGGGTTATTAAAGATGGCTACAACCAAATGTTGGATCAATACAGGGATGCAATGAATAACGGGAAACAATGGATTGCTGAACTAGAAAGCAAGGAGCGTGAGCTTACTGGTATCAACAACCTAAAGATTGGTTATAATCATGTTTTTGGTTACTACATCGAAGTATCAAAGGCCAACTTAAGCAAGTTGCCAGAAGATAGATATGAAAGAAAACAAACTCTTACCAATGCTGAAAGATTCTCTACTCCTGAACTAAAGGAAAAAGAAAAACTAATCATTGAAGCACAAGAAAAATCAAAGACACTTGAATATGAATTATTCAGTGAAGTCCGCGATGTTGTTAAGAGTGCAATTCAAAGACTACAAAAACTTGCCAATGCGGTATCTAGTTTGGATGTAATGCAAAGTTTTGCATCTATTTCAGATGAATACAGATTGGTTCGTCCAACCTTAAACGAAGAACATAAGTTAGAAATTGTCGATGGTAGACATCCGGTAGTTGAAAAGGTTATGGGTCACCAATCTTACGTACCAAACGATGTAATTATGGATCCAGGTACTAACGTTTTGTTAATCACTGGTCCTAATATGTCTGGTAAGAGTACTTACATGCGTCAATTGGCATTAACAGTAATTATGGCCCAAATTGGTTGTTTTGTTCCTGCTAAGTCAGCTGAAATGCCAATTTTTGACCAAATTTTTACTAGAATTGGTGCTGCCGATGATTTGATTTCTGGTCAAAGTACTTTCATGGTTGAAATGAAGGAATCAAACGAAGCGATTCAAAATGCTACCGATAACAGTTTGATCTTATTCGATGAAATTGGTAGAGGGACAGCCACATACGATGGAATGGCCTTAGCTCAATCAATCATTGAATATGTTCATAACCATATCCATGCTAAGACACTATTTTCAACTCATTACCATGAATTAACTGAACTAGCTTATTCATTGGATGAACTACAAAACGTTCATGTTGGTGCGGTTGAAAAAAACGGTGAACTAGTTTTCTTGCACAAGGTCAAAAAGGGTGCTGCCGATAAGTCATATGGTATTCACGTTGCTAAATTAGCCGGTTTACCAAATGAATTATTATCTAGAGCAGATGTCATCTTAAGTGATTTGGAAAACAACAATGAAAAGACTAATACTGATAATGTTGTCATGGCAGAAAAGTCAAATCCAGTCGTTGAAGACGAAATTGATGAACCAGAACAACAACTTTCATTGTTTGGGGATGTCAAAGAGCCTCAAAAGAAAAAACGTAAGAGTGGCGAAGATAAGATTCTAAAAGCTCTTAAGGATTTAGACTTGATGTCTAAGACGCCAATGGATATTATGAATGAAGTATATAAATGGAAACGCGAAATTGATAAATAAATGAGGTGATTAATCTTGCATAAAATACATGAGTTATCAACAATTCTTGCTGATCAAATTGCAGCCGGTGAGGTTGTTGAACGGCCTGCTTCGGTTGTAAAGGAATTAGTTGAAAATTCAATTGATGCGCAAAGCACGCAAATTGATATCAATATTGAAGATGCAGGATTAAAGAAAGTCGAAATTATCGATGATGGAATTGGAATTAATCACGATGATGTCGAAATCGCCTTTAAACGTCATGCAACAAGTAAGATTAACAACCAAAGAGATCTTTTTAAAGTTCAATCATTAGGATTCCGTGGTGAAGCCTTGCCTTCAATTGCTTCAGTATCAGATGTTCATCTGAAAACATCGACTGGGGATGAAGGTACTCAGATTCATATCAAGGGTGGTGAAATTAAAGAAATTAAGCCAGCAGAAGCTAGAAGAGGAACTAGCATCTGCGTTGAGGACTTATTCTTTAATACACCGGCCAGATTGAAATACATGAAGACAATTAAGACTGAACTGGCCAAGATTTCTGACATCGTTGATCGTTTAGCAATTGGTCATCCTGATATCGCATTTTCACTGGTTCATAACCAAAGAGAAATCTTAAGAACATCAGGTAGAGGTCAACTACAACAGGTAATTGGTGATATATATGGTGCTAAGAACCTAAAAAGAATTATTAAGATTGAAAATGCTGATAATGACTTTAAAATAAGTGGTTTCGTGAGTTTACCTGAATTGACAAGGGCTTCTAGAAACTATGTCACTATTACTTTGAATGGTAGATACGTTAAGAACTATGCATTATTCAAAGCAATCACTAATGGGTATGGATCTAAACTAATGGTTGGTCGTTACCCAATTGCTGTATTAAATATTGAATTAGATCCGGTTTTAACTGATGTAAACGTTCATCCAACTAAACAAACGGTTAGAATTAGTAAGGAAGAACAGTTGTGCAATTTGGTTGCCAAAACAATCTATGATACGATTTATCAAGAAAACCTAATTCCTGAAGTTATGACTAGGGACCGCTCTGTTCAACCAAGATACACTAATGAACAGTTGCAAATGCAAATTAATCAATATTCAAAAACAAAGGAAGAACCTAAGAGTGAACCCTTAGTTGATGATTTTGTTGAGCCTAATTTACAACCTCAAGTGGATGACAAAGAGGATACGTCAAAGGAAGACATTAAGACTTCTGATATTGATGCTATTTACGTCAGTAATAGGTCACAATTGAACGATGAAGATGTACAAAGTTTTGCTCATCGCTACGAACATCCAGTCACTCCATTTGGAGAAACTGAAGTGACTGATGATGAGGTATCAAACAACGATGATCAACCTCGTTTTCCTAAGCTGTTGTATATCGGTCAACTTCATGGAACTTATTTAATTGCTGAATCAGATGATGGTATGTACATTGTAGACCAACATGCCGCTCAAGAAAGAATTAACTATGAACGATTGAGAACTGAGATTGGAGAGGTATCTAACGACCAACAAAGCTTGTTAGTGCCACTTGTTTTGGATTATCCTAATCGTGATGCGTTAATCATTCAGGAAAAGTTGGGGATGCTACAAGAAGTTGGCCTAAATGTTGAACCGTTTGGGAAGAATAGCTTCGTGGTAAAGCAACATCCAACATGGATTGAAGAAGGCAACGAGGAAGAAACGATTCGAGAAATGATTGATTGGGTCATTAATCATAAGAACATCTCGGTAGCTTCATTTCGAGCACAAACAGCTATTATGATGAGCTGTAAGCAAGCAATTAAGGCTAACCATCACTTGGATAGAAAACAGGCGGTTCATTTACTTGATGAATTAGCGACAGTTAACAATCCGTTTAATTGCCCGCATGGCAGACCAGTTTTAGTATCTTTTTCTAATACAGATATGGAAAAGATGTTCAAACGAATTCAAGACCCACATACCAACGACAATTTTATGTAATCGAGGATAGACTATGTTTGAATATTTAAAAGGAACCATCGAAGATGTCCAACCAGGATACATCGTAGTTGATGTAAACGGGGTTGGATACCTGGTATACACATCTAATCCATATGTATACCAAGTAGATAGTAATGAAGAAGTGAAGGTATTCATTCACCAAGCCGTGACTGATTCATCACAATTACTTTACGGATTCTCAAGTCGAGAATTAAAATCAATTTTTGAAAAATTGTTAAACGTTTCAGGAATTGGTCCTAAGAGTGCACTAGCAATTATTGCGGGAAACGATCCACAATCATTACTAAACGCCATCAATACTGAAAACGTTACTTACTTAACTAAGTTCCCAGGTGTGGGTCAAAAGACTGCAAAGCAAATCATTCTTGATTTGAAGGGCAAGCTAGATGACATTGCACCATCACTGTTCGATGACTTTACTGCTGAAAGCCAACCTGCATCTGATAATAAGTCAGATAACCAAGCACTTGAAGATGCATTAGAAGCACTAAGTGAATTAGGATATTCAGCACGTGATATTAAGAAGGCCAGAAAGGCCTTAGAAGATATTGAAGTTACAACAACTGAAGATTACTTAAGACAAGGTTTAAGTGCTGTAACTAAATTTTAAGGAGGAGTATTAAATGGATGACAACCGCATTATCTCAGGCGATAGTGAAGGTAGAACTGAAGAAACATTTGAAAAATCACTCCGTCCACAATACTTATCAGAGTACATTGGTCAAGATGACTTAAAAAGAGAGTTGTCAGTGTACATCAAGGCTGCCAAACAACGTGAAGAAACTTTAGACCACGTTCTGTTGTATGGACCTCCTGGATTAGGTAAGACCACCTTAGCGATGGTGATTGCAAATGAAATGGAAGCAAACATCAAAACAACTAGTGGTCCGGCAATTGAAAAGACTGGTGATTTAGCAGCATTGCTAAATGAATTACAACCTGGTGATATCTTATTCATTGATGAAATTCATCGTCTTCCTAAGACAGTGGAAGAAATGCTTTATTCAGCAATGGAAGACTTCAGTGTTGATATCGTTGTAGGTCAAGGACCAACAGCACATCCTGTTCATTTACCATTGCCACCATTTACTTTGATTGGTGCTACTACCAGAGCTGGATTGCTATCAGCACCGTTTAGAGATCGTTTCGGAATCGTTGAACACATGAAGTACTACAATACCGAGGATTTACAAGATATTGTTTTACGTTCAGCTGATATTTTCCATACTAAGATTTACGATCAAGGTGCACACGAAATTGCTAGACGTTCTAGAGGAACTCCTAGAATTGCTAACCGTTTATTAAAACGAGTTCGTGACTTTGCTCAAGTATCTAACGATGGAAATGTTGATGTCGATATTGTTGATACTTCACTTAAAATGTTGGGTGTTGATAACGAAGGATTAGATGCAACTGATATTAAGTTGTTAAAGACCATGATTGAGTTTTACAACGGCGGTCCAGTCGGTGTATCAACACTTGCTGCTAATATTGGGGAAGAGGTAAATACGATTGAAGAAATGTATGAACCATATCTTCTCCAAATTGGTTATATTAAAAGAACTGCCAGAGGTAGAGTGGTAACTGATAACGGTTATCATCACCTTAATTATCCGATTAATCGTGATAATTAAAAACTGGACTATTAATGATAATTTTGATAAGATATATATTAAATTATGAGAGGTACGGTGAACTATAATGGGTAACTACAGTGGATTTATTATTTTAATCGTTTTATTTGCGATTATGTATTTCTTGGTTATTAGACCACAAAAGAAACAACAACAAAAACATGCAGAAACTTTAAGACAACTTCAAAAGGGTGACCACGTAACAACTATCGGTCGATTACATGGTATCGTTGATGATATCAATGAAGAAGAAAAGACTGTTACTTTAGACTGTGACGGCATTTACTTAGTATTTGACCTAAACGCAATCGCAAAGGTAACTGATCGTGTTGCTGACACTAAGTCAGACGACAAAGCAGAAGAAGCTAAAGAAGAAAAATAATAAGTTGAAAGAGACAGTTTTCAGCACTGCTGAAGGTTGTCTCTTTTGTCTGTTAAGGCCTAAACAACATAAATGACCATATGATATAATTATGTTATGAATTTATAGAAGGATATTAGGAGCGATTATGAGTAAAATGTTTAATTTTTTCAATTTATCAACGCAAAGTAAGATTATCAAAGCCATTTGCGATTTTGATACAATTATTATCCATAGACACCAACGACCAGATCCAGATGCATATGGTTCTCAAATGGGATTAGCTAACATCATCAAGGAATCTTTCCCAAATAAGAATGTTTACTGTGTTGGAAAGCAATATCAAAGTTTCGATTGGTTAGGAACAACCGACGAAATTGATGACGATGTATACAAAAATGCATTAGTTATCGTTGTTGATACCGCTAACCAACCTCGAGTTGATGATGATAGATATACTCAAGGAAAGATGATGATTAAGATTGATCACCATCCAAATGATGACCAATTTGGAGACATTATGTGGGTAAAACCAGAAGCATCAAGTACATCTGAATTAATCTATGATTTGTTTGAAACATCAAAGAAATTAAAGATTAACGCAAATGCTGGTCGCTTATTATACGCTGGTATTATTGGTGATACAGGTCGTTTCAAATATCCATCTACTTCATCAAACACATTTAGGGTAGCATCTGAATTGGCTAAGTTAGACTTCTCAATTAGTGAAGTTAACACAATTGAATCATCAATTGACTTACCAATGGCAAGACTATCCGCATACGTATATGAAAATCTAAGTATTACCGATAGCGGGGCCGCTTATATCGTATTAAGCGATGAAGTTTTGGAACCATTCAATTTAGGTAATGAAAGAACTTCAGCTGTTGTGCCACTTCCTGGCAATATCAATCAAGTAACCGCTTGGGCTATCTTTATTCAAAAAGAAGATGGCACATACAAGATTAGTTTGAGATCCAAAGGACCTGCTATTAATGAATTAGCCAAGGAATTTGGTGGTGGCGGTCATGATTTGGCAAGTGGTGCTGCTGCTAAAGACGAGGACGAAATCAAGTCGGTAATTAGTAAATTAGACGAATTAGTCGCTAGTTACAAAGGAGAATAATAAATGCCAAGTACATTTAAGCAATACAACTTAAAGCCATTCATCATGGATGCTTTAGACGAATTAAACTTTAGAGAACCAACTGCCATTCAGGAAAAGATTATTCCTGAAATCCGTAAGGGCAGAAGTGTTGTTGGTCAATCAGCAACAGGTAGTGGTAAAACCCATGCGTTCTTGTTACCAATTTTTGATAACTTAGACGTTGATACTTTGGAAGTTCAAGCTGTTATTACCACACCAAGTCGTGAATTAGCTTACCAAATTTACAACAATGCTAAGCAACTAGCTAAGCATTCAGATAAGACCATTCATATCGCTAACTACGTTGGTGGTACTGACAAGGTTAGACAAATTGAAAAGCTAAAGAATGAACAACCACAAATCGTTATTGGAACTCCAGGTCGTATTTCTGATTTGATCAAGGGTCAACATTTACAAGTTCACACAGCTACTCAACTAGTAATTGACGAAGCTGATATGACATTAGACCTTGGTTTCTTAAACGACATTGATAATATCGCTGCCAGCTTTGGTAAGGATGTTCAAATGATGGTGTTCTCAGCAACAATTCCACAAAAATTGAAACCATTCTTGAAGAAGTATCTTGAAAACCCATACGTTGAAAACATTCCAAACAGAACTGTTATCAGTCCAACCATTGATAACTGGTTAATTTCAACTAAGGGTCAAAACAAGAACGACTTAATATACAAGTTAATCACCATGGGTGAACCTTATCTTGTATTAATCTTTGCTAACACTAGAAAACGTGTTGAAGAAATTTATGAATTCTTACGTAACCAAGGATTAAAGGTGGGAATCGTTTCTGGTGATTTAACACCACGTGAACGTAAGAGAACAATGAAACAAATTCAAAATCTTGAATTCCAATACGTTGTAGCCACTGATTTAGCTGCTCGTGGAATTGATATTGAAGGGGTTTCTGACGTTATTAACGATGATATTCCAGAAGACTTGGAATACTTCATTCACCGTGTTGGAAGAACTGGTAGAAATAACATGCCTGGTACTGCGGTTACTCTTTACTCTCCTGATGAAGAAGATGAAATCGACGCATTAGAAAAGATGGGCATTTCATTTAAGCCAAAGGTTATTCGTGGTAGCCGTGTTGAAGACACTTATGATCGTAACCGTAGAAAGTCACACCGTCGTGGTCATGATAAGTTAGAACCAACCATGATTGGTATGATTAAAAAGAAGAAGAGAAACGTTAAACCAGGTTACAAGAACAAGATTAAACAAGAGCTTAAGCGAAACGATGAAATGAATCGTCGTATCCAACAAAGAGAAGAAGGACGTCGTAAGAGAAA
Organism: Apilactobacillus nanyangensis; assembly: GCF_016861915.1. Taxonomy (GTDB): domain Bacteria; phylum Bacillota; class Bacilli; order Lactobacillales; family Lactobacillaceae; genus Apilactobacillus; species Apilactobacillus nanyangensis. The sequence goes on from NZ_BOLX01000002.1 coordinate 102,934, forward strand.
GTCCAAGAAGAACAGTTCACAACGTTATAGATAACGTTTGACACCGGTTTTAATAAACCATATAATTTAGATATAAATTAGAGAACATGCTTGTATAATTTCATTTTAAGAGACATCTTGGTTGGTGAAAAAGATGATTGGGTTTATCAAGTGCTATCTCGAGTAATAATTAGATCGCTTTCTCAGCGTTATTGAGACTTAAAGAGGTATACGAAAAAACATCGTTGCAAGTAAAGTGGTACCGCGCATATAGCGTCTTTACTAGCAACGGTGTTTTTGTGCTTATTGGAGGGAATTTCTATGAAAAAATTAGATAGTAGTCAAATTCGTGCTATGTATTTGGAATTTTTCAAACAACATGGTCACACAATTGAACCAAGTGCTTCATTAGTACCAAAGGATGATCCATCACTTCTATGGATTAACTCTGGTGTTGCCACAATGAAGAAATACTTTGACGGTAGTGTTGTTCCAAAGAACCACCGTTTAACTAGTTCACAAAAGAGTATTAGAACTAACGATATCGAAAATGTTGGTAAGACAGCTCGTCACCACACATTATTCGAAATGTTAGGTAACTTCTCAGTTGGTGATTACTTCAAGAAAGAAGCCATTACATGGGCTTTTGAACTACTAACTTCACCAGAATGGTTTGGTTGGAACAAAGAAAAGCTATACATGACTGTATATCCTGAAGATACTGATGCTAAGAAATTCTGGCAAGAAGCAGGGGTTGCTGCTGACCACTTAATCGATATGGATGATAACTTCTGGGATATTGGTCAAGGTCCTTCAGGTCCAGATACTGAAATCTTCTACGACCGTGGAGAAAAATACGATAACTTAGCTCCAGATGATCCAGAAAACTACCCTGGTGGGGAAAACGAAAGATATCTTGAAGTTTGGAACATTGTGTTCTCACAATTTAACCACAAACCAGATGATACCTACGAACCACTTCCAAGAAAGAACATTGATACGGGGATGGGATTAGAACGTGTTGTTTCAATTTTTGAAGACGCACCAACTAACTTTGAAACCGACTTGTTCATGCCAATCATTGAAAAGACTCAATCACTAAGTGACGGTAAGAAGTACGGTGAAAATGCTCAAGATGATATCGACTTTAAGATTATCGCTGACCATGCTCGTGCAATTACTTTCGCTATTGGTGATGGTGCTCTTCCATCTAACGTTGGTAGAGGATACGTTATCAGACGTTTAATCAGACGTGCCATTGTTTCTGGTCACCGTTTAGGTATCAAGGATGATTTCTTATATCAATTAGTTCCAGTTGTCGGTGAAATCATGAAGTCATACTACCCAGAAGTATTGGAACAAAAAGATTACCTAGAAAAGGTAATTCATTCTGAAGAAAAACGTTTCAATGAAACACTATCTGATGGTTTACAACTTCTTGGTGAATTAATGGACAACTTGAAGAAGACAAACCAAAAGACTGTTGAAGGAAAAGATGCCTTCAAGCTATATGATACTTACGGTTTCCCATTAGAAATGACTAAGGAATACCTAGAAGATGCTGGATTCTCAGTTGATGAAACTGGTTTTAAAGCAGAAATGCAAAAACAAAAGGAACGTGCTAGAAATGCGCGCGGAAACGACAAGTCAATGGGTGTTCAACGTGATCTATTAATCGACATTAAGACACCAAGTGAATATGTTGGTTACTCACAACTAGAAGTTGCTGACGCTAAACTACTTGATATTATTGTTGATGAAAAATTAGTTGACCAAGCTGGCGCTGGAGAAGCTGAAGTTATCTTCGATAAGACTCCATTCTACGCTGAAATGGGTGGTCAAGTTGCTGACCAAGGTACTATTGTTGATGAAGATGGTAACCTATGTGCAAAGGTTACTGACGTACAACACGCACCAAATGGTCAAAACTTACACACTGTTGAAGTAATTACTAGTCTTTCAAAAGACCATCAATACAAACTAAGTGTTGATCGTAAGTTCCACGCATTGGTTGAACACAACCATACTGCAACCCACTTATTGGACCAATCATTGAGAAATGTTTTAGGTGATCATACTCAACAAGCTGGTTCATTAGTTGAACCAAACTACCTAAGATTTGACTTTACTCACTTCGGTTCAGTAACTAAGGAAGACCTACAAAAGGTTGAAGACTTAGTTAACGAAGAAATCTTCAAGGCAGAACCTGTTACTACTGTTGAAACAGACCAAGAAACAGGTAAGAAGATGGGTGCCATCGCCTTATTCGATAGTAAGTACGGTGATAAAGTTAGAGTTGTTAGCGCTGGTGATTACTCAGTTGAATTCTGTGGTGGTAACCATGTAAGCAACACTAGTCAAATTGGACTATTTAAGATTGTTTCAGAATCAGGTGTTGGTGCCGGTGTTAGAAGAATTGAAGCCGTAACTTCAAAGGCTGCTTTTGATTACCTAAACAATGAAGAAGCACTTCTAAAACAAGTTGCTGATCAAGTTAAGACTATTCAAGTTAAGGAAGTTCCTAACAAGGTTGCTCAATTACAAGAACAAATCAAGGACTTACAACAAAAACAAGATAAGTTAGAATCAAAGATTGCCAGCCAACAAGCTAACTCAGTTTTCGATGACGTTAAAGAAGTTAACGGAAACAAGATTATCACTGGTATTTTAAATGTTTCAGGAATGGATCAACTAAGACAACTAGCTGATACTTGGAGAAGTAAGAATCTATCAGACGTATTAGTTCTTGGAACTCAAAGTGGTGAAAAGGCTAACCTAATTGTCGCTGTAAGTGATGAAAAGGTTAAGGATGGTATGAAGGCCGGTGACATCATTAAGTCAATTTCTAAGGAAATTAATGGTGGCGGTGGTGGCCGTCCAAACATGGCTCAAGCCGGTGGTTCAAAGCCTGAAGGATTACCTAAGGCAATGGAAGCAGCAGTTACTTGGTTAGAAAACTTTTAAAAATAATTAATATTTAAGTTTTATTTTGTTCTAAGTAGAATTATAATAAACCTACATCATAGATTTAGAGGTGTTATAAATGAGTGCTTCAGATAAGACAATGTATTTTGATTTAAGCAACAATACTCCAAAGAATGTTCACGATACGCTTTTAATCGTATTTAAGGCATTGGAGGAAAAGGGATACGATCCATACAATCAAATTGTCGGATATTTAATTTCAGGAGATCCTGCATATATTCCTCGATTTAATGATGCTCGTAATTTAATTCGCCGCTATGAAAGAGACGAGATTATTGAAGAGTTGGTTCGTTTTTACTTGGACAAGAATAATGATCGTGAGGAAAACTAATATATGAGATTAATGGGGATGGATGTCGGATCTAAGACAGTTGGGATTTCTGTTAGTGATTTATTGGGATGGACAGCACAAGGTGTTGAAATCATTCCGATTAATGAAGATGAAGAACAATTTGGATTAGATCGGGTAGCCGAATTAGTCGAAAAATATGAAATTATGGGGTTTGTTCTAGGGTTACCTAAGAACATGAATAATACCTCAGGACCTAGAGTTGAAGCTTCAAAACGATATGGTGAAATGTTAAAAGAAAAATTTAACTTACCAGTTGATTTTGTTGACGAACGTTTAACAACAGTTGAAGCCGAAAGAATGTTGATTGAAAAAGCGGACACTTCTAGAGAAAAACGTAAAAAAGTTATCGATAAAATTGCTTCTGAATTAATTTTACAAACATATTTAGATGGCAAAGGTAAACTAACAAGATAAAGAAAAGAGGGCTTAGCAATGGACAACAACGAAGAAGAACAACAGCAAATTTCATTAGTTGACGAAAAAGGAAACGAAGAATTATACGACGTTTTATTCACTTTCGAATCTGATGATTTTGGCAAATCATACATCCTACTTTACCCTGCCGGTAAAGCAGATGATGAAGAAGTTAACATTGAAGCATATGCCTTACCAGAAGGCGATGATCCAATGGACCCACAAGGTGGAGACTTACAATTAATCGAAACTGATGAAGAATGGGAAATGGTTGAATCAGTGCTAAACACTTTATTAGATACCGATGACGGTGACGATGAAGAAGAATAAGTAACAACATAAAAGATGCCGTAATGGCGTCTTTTTTTGTGTTCTTTACTGGTTATAGTCTGCCTTTTCATGCTAAAATAGTGATGAAGTTAATGGAGGTTTATCGAAAATGAACGACACGAATCAACGCTTTAAAGCTAGTATTGGAAAAAAGAATTATACATTTGTAGGGAAGAGTTCTGCAGATCACATGAAGACAGTGACTGAGTTAATGAATCGCCAATTGGTTCAATTAAAGGAAATGTCACCTGATATTAATGATGAAGATGCGGCTATTTTGTTAGCATTTAATGCATTTTCAGAACAAATTAAGTTGCAAGAAAAATTAAATGAATTAACTGAAAATAATGAAGAAGAAGGAAACATTAACTAATGCTATTTAATATTATTATAGTTTTATTGCTTGTTTATGGTGGATACGATGGATATCACCGTGGTTTAGCACAAGAAATATTACGTGTTGTTGGTTTTTTGTTTAGCCTACTTGTGTCATTATATTTTTCAAGAGATTTGAGTCAGGCAATTTTTGCTAATAGTAGTTTGATTAATGATCAAATTTTATGTAATAGTATTAGCTTCTTTATTATATTTTTAATTTCTGGAATTTGTGTACGTATTGTAATTTCTTTAATAGACAAAATTACCCATATTCCAGTAATTCACCAACTTAATGCAATTGGTGGAACTATTATAGGATTGATAATTGCTTATTTATCAGTTTTATTTATCTTAAATGTTATTTCTGTTCTACCAAGCAATCAAATAACAAAACAATATCATCAGTCATCAGTTGCTGAGTTTATTGTTCATAAAACACCAATTATTTCACACGATTTATATGAAAAATGGCTAAGATAAGGTGATTAAATAAATGAATGAAAAAGTTCTATCAACTTTAGAATATGAAAAGGTTAAGAGCTCCATCGAGCAATACTTAACTACAAGAAATGGGAAAAAGGAACTAGCTGCACTATCACCGGTAGACAATCCTAACACTATTAATATGTGGCTTGATGAAACTGATGATGGAGCACATATTTTACGTTTAGATAAAGAAATTTCTATTCCCAAACTTGATGACGTTACTCCATACATGAAACGTTTAAAGATTGATGCTTCATTGAATGGTAGTGAACTATCAAAGATAAATAAGATTTTAAAGACATCTAACTATCTAGTTAGATTTTTTAATAACTTAAGAGACGATGAAGTATCATTAAATCGTTTATATAAACTAATTAATGAAATTCAGGCCGTTCCAAACATCTCACAACGACTATCTGATTCAATTGACGATGATGGCAGATTATTGAATACTGCTTCAAAGGAATTAAATTCAATTAGACGTCGAATGGATGTTATCAAAGGTGAAGTGCGTTCAATTATGAATCAATTCACTCAAAAACACAGTAAGGATTTAACTGAACCAATCGTCACAATCAGAGAAGACAGAATGGTTTTACCAGTTAAAGCTGAAAATAAAAATAAGTTTGGTGGGATTGTCCATGATCGTAGTTCTTCAGGCCAAACATTGTACATTGAACCAGCTTCAACAGTTGGTTTGAATACAGAACTTCGTCAAAAACAAATTGAAGAACGCCACGAAGAAAGACGTATCTTAATCGAATTATCTGACTTAATTCGTCCTTACCAAAGTGAAATTATTAATAACTCTAAGATATTAGGACACTTGGATTTAATTAATGCCAAGGCTAAATATGCGAGAGATTTGAAGGCAACCAGACCAGTTGTATCAAGCGAAAATCATGTTAACTTAAAGCAAGCTAGACATCCTTTAATTGATATGAATAAGGTCGTTGCTAATGATTTATACATTGGTAAAGATAACAAGGCAATTATTATCACTGGTCCTAATACCGGTGGTAAGACCATTACTATCAAGACATTAGGACTACTTCAATTGATGGCTCAATCTGGATTGTTTGTGACAGCCAATGAAGGTTCATCCGTTGCTGTATTTGACAATGTCTTTGCTGACATTGGTGATGAACAGTCAATTGAACAAAACCTAAGTACATTCTCATCACATATGGATAATATCGTTGATATTTTAGATGGAATCACTAAGAAGAGTTTGGTAATTCTTGATGAATTAGGTGCTGGAACTGACCCTAAAGAAGGTTCTGCATTGGCCATCGCTATTTTAGACAAAATTGCTGAAAAAGATTGTGATGTTGTTGCTACGACTCATTATCCTGAATTAAAAGTTTATGCATACAATCGTCCTCAAACGATTAATGCATCTATGGAGTTCGATAGTGAAACCCTTCAACCAACTTATCATTTAATGATGGGTGTTCCTGGTCAAAGTAATGGTTTGAATATTGCATCTAGACTTGGTTTGGATGAGTCAATCATTACTGAAGCCAGATCACTTGTTGACCAAGACAGTCAAGACTTAAACACGATGATTGTTGAATTAACTGAACAAACAAAGCGTGCTCGTGTTGAGGCCGATGAACTAAAAGTTCAATTGGATGATGCAACCAAACTACACGAAGATTTGAGTGAAGAATACGCTAAGTACAAGAACCAAAAGGATCGCTTGGTGACTGCTGCTAAGCAACAAGCAAATGAAATTGCTGAAGCTGCTAAGAAGAAAGCTGACGCAATTATCAAGGATCTTCATGAAAAGCAACGTAAGGTTGGTCAAGTTACCATCAAGGAAAATGAATTGATTGACGCTCAAGGTCAATTGAACTCATTACGTCATGACGTTAACCTGGTTAATAATCGTGTGTTGAAGAAGGCAAAAGCTAAACACGATTTCCATAAGGGTGACGACGTTATGGTGAAATCATACGGACAACGTGGTGTATTGGTTAAAAAGTTAGATGACAATGAATGGGAAGTTCAATTGGGAATTCTTAAGATGAGAATTGCTGAAGGCGACCTTGAAAAAATCAAAGTTGATAATGATGAACAAAGATTTAATACCAAGGTTAAGAGAACTGCTTCCAAACGTGTATCTGCTAAGTTAGATTTACGTGGTCATCGCTATGAAGAAGCAATGCATGAAGTTGATCAATACTTGGATTCTGCCGTTCTTGCGGGATATCCTTCCGTTACAATTATTCACGGAAAGGGGACTGGAGCACTTAGACAAGGTGTCACAGATATGCTTTCCAGTGATAGAAGAGTTGAATCCTTTAATTATTCACCAGCAAATGCTGGAGGCGACGGTTCCACAGTGGTAAAATTGAAATAGAAAATTAAATCGTATAAGACTTATTCTTTGCATTTAATTACTAAACAGTCTAAACTTACTTTCAGTAAGAAAAATAAGGAGGCTATTAATATGGTTTCAGAAACAACAGATAAGACATTTGAAAAAGATACTGCCGAAGGTGTTACTTTAACTGATTTTTGGGCAACTTGGTGTGGTCCTTGCCGTATGCAATCACCAGTTGTAGATCAATTATCTGAAGAAATGGGTGACAAGGTAACATTCAACAAGATGGATGTTGACCAAAACCCAGAAACACCACAAAAGTTTGGTATTATGAGTATTCCAACTTTATTAGTAAAGAAGGATGGCGAAGTTGTAGATAGCATCGTGGGTTACCACAGCAAAGAACAACTTGCTAAAATCTTAAACCAATACCTATAAGACAATAAAAAAGAACGCTTAGCATTGCTAAGCGTTCTTTTTTTTATTATTGCTTTAAATCAAATTCTTTAACGGAATCTTCAATTACTGGAGCAGGATGTTTTGGATCCATATGTACTCTAATAAGGACGGTTCCATCTTTTTCTTCTTTCGGATTCATTTCAGCTTCAGAAATAACGCCAAATTGTTGTTGAGCAATTTGGGCTAGGAAACCAGATTCGAACATGAAGTCTGCATCTGGGTTGGCTTCGATTCTTTTAGCAACGATATCTCCGCTCAAAGTCCATTTAATTTCATGCTTGTTTTCAGAAGCAACTGATAGGTCACCTAAACCTGATTGTTTGAAAAATAGAACAGTATCCAAAGCATCTTTTAGTGGGAACTTTCTGGCAATCTTTTTACCAGCCCAGTACATGATGCTGTGGGTATCGTTTCCCAATAAATCGTTTAATAATACGTCTCTTAACAATTCTTGGCCCCATAGAGGACGAGTAGAATCATTATCAATTATTTTATTGTAAAGATTATTATTATCCATACTTGTTAACCTCAATTCCTTATATACAAATACATTATATTATAAATTTATCATAATTTATATATCTCAGTAGAAATTAAAGCAAATGTTTATCCTTAATAAATGTCAGATGGTGCTAAAAATGGTAATATAATAGTAATGGAACTGAAAAGAGGGTTACTACTTTGAGCAAAAAAGCGATTGGTTTTATGGATTCCGGAGTAGGTGGCTTAACTGTTGCTAAGCTGGCTATGAAGGAATTACAAAACGAAAATATTGCATATTTGGGTGATGAAGCCCGTTTACCATACGGTGAAAAATCAAAAGAAGAAATTCAACAATATTCTCTACAAATAGCAAACTTCTTAATTAAAACAGAAGATATTAAAATGCTTGTGATTGCTTGTAATACAGCAACTTCATATGCTTTAGAATATTTACAAGAACATCTTTCAATCCCAGTAATTGGTGTTGTTAACCCTGGAAGCATTGCTGCGGTCAATAGTACAAAGACCAATCGTGTTGGATTAATTGCCACAAATGGGACTGTTAAGAGTGGTGCTTATGAAAAAGAAATTAACAAAATTAATAATAATGTTGAAGTATTTAGCCAAGGATGTCCAAGATTTGTTCCAATGGTGGAAAATCAAGAATATAAAGATTCAAGAACCCAAGGGGTAATCAATAATGATTTATCGACTATCAATGCAGATAGTGTTGATACCTTAATTCTTGGATGTACTCATTTTCCAATCATGCGTGAATTAATTCAAAAATCAGTTGGAGATTCTGTTAAATTAATTGATCCAGGATATGAGACAGTTAAGCAAATCAAGAAAATTTTACAACAACATCATCTTGAAAATGATGAAGAAGAAAATACTACTTATTCATTCTATACCACTGGTGATGCTAATAATTTTAATCAGGTTGCAAACGAATGGCTTAACTATGATGTACACGCTAAGCATTTACCAATTAAAAAACTAGAGGAGCTATGATTATGGAAACAATTGTAATTGCGACTAACAATCAAAATAAGGCCCGCGAATTTCGCGAAATGTTTGCCGATAAAAATATCGACTTTAAAACACTTGCAGATTTTCCAGAATTAGGTAAAATTATTGAAAATGGTGAGTCATTTGAAGAAAATGCCACCATTAAAGCACAAGCCATTTTCGAGCGAACTAACTTAGCCGTTTTAGCTGATGATTCTGGTTTGGAAGTGCCTGCATTAAATAATGAACCTGGAATTCATTCAGCTAGATATGCTGGAGACCATGATGATGACGCGAACAATAAAAAGCTATTAGCAAAATTAGGTGATAGTGACAAGCGTGACGCTAAATTTGTGACTTGCTTAGTATTATTGAATCAACATGGTGAAAAATTCGTCGTTTATGGAACCGTAGAGGGAACCATTTTAAAATCACCAAGAGGTAATAATGGTTTTGGATACGACCCATTATTTTATGTACCAAGTAAGAAGAAGACCATGGCAGAAATGTCTGATCATGAAAAAAATGAGATAAGCCATCGTGGAAATGCAATTAAACAACTATATAGTAAGTTTGACGAATGGTGGAAGGCTTAAGATTAAACTAATTGTAAGATTAAATAGTAAATGCTATTATAATCATATAAACGTATGAGGAGGGGTTGCATGACAATTGGAGGATTAGCTGGTTTGATTGCTGCAGTTGCATTTTTCATTGTTGCAATTTGTGCTGCAGTTCTACTAATCAAGTTATCTAAGACTGTTGATGAGGTAAATAAGAATATTAATTCTATTTCCCAAGATATTGATGTAATATCAAAACAAGCCGAAGATATTTTAGCTAGCTCAAATTCATTAGTTAAGGATGTTAATGAAAAAATCAACACCTTGGATCCAGTTTATCAAGCTGCTGCAGATGTTGGACAAAGCGTTAGCGATTTAAATAACGCAACTCAAAACTTAGCCAAAAAGTTCCAAAACAGAAAGAAAAAATCATTTATGGAAAAAGCCGCAGGAGCTGGCTTTAGAATGTTTAAAAAATAAAAGGGAGTGTTTTTTATGAAAAAGACAGGACTATTTTTATTAGGATTAACTACTGGTGCAGCAGCTGCTGCATACATTGCATACCGTAAAATGGATGATGAAAAGACAAAGGAATTCGTTAACAGTACTGTAAAGACTGCCAACGACCTAAAAGATCGTGCATTAGACTATGCTTTTTACGCTTTAGATTCTGTTGATGACGTAAAAGAACAACTACAATACAAGACCTCAGATGCAAAGTCAAAGATTAAAGATGCTGCAGGTAAGGTTAACGATAATGTAGTTAACAAAGCACAATACTACTATGACGAAGGTAGTACCCAATTCCACAAAGCAGCTGACAACTTGAGAAATCAAGTTAGAAAAAATGCTGATGACAGTCAAGATATTGTCATCGATCCAGATGCTTTAAAACAAGAAGATAATTTAAGTAAATAATTTTAAATTGTAAAAGAGGCCTGACTTTGTCTGGTCTCTTTTATTTCTTAAAGAGGTGGTAGTCTTGTTAAATCGTCTTTTATCTGATATATTTGTAAACATATTGAAAGCGCTATGAAAACAAACCAGGCGGACTTAAAGAGGAGTTTGAGAGAATGGAAAAGCAAAATGTAACTATTTACGATGTTGCTAGAGAATCTGGTGTTTCCATGGCTACTGTTTCTAGAGTTTTGAATGGAAACAGTAACGTACGACAAGCAACCAAAGAAAAAGTGTTGAAGGTCATAGATGATCTGGACTATCGCCCTAATGCTGTTGCAAGGGGACTAGCAAGTAAGAAGACAACAACGGTTGGGGTAATCATTCCCGATGTAACCGATGGATACTTTTCTTCACTAGCTCGTGGAATTGATGATATTGCTACTATGTACAAGTACAATATCATTTTAGCCAATTCGGATGATAATCCTGATAAGGAAGCATCAGTACTAAATACATTGTTAAGTAAACAAGTTGATGGAATTATCTTTATGGGTAATGAAATTAATGATGATTTAAGAGCTGATTTTAAGCGTTCTGACTGTCCAATCGTGCTTGCAGGTTCAGTTGATATTAACAATTCTGTACCTAGTGTAAACATCGATTATGCAGATGCTGTTATGAATGAGACAGAACGTTTAATCAAAAATGGTAATTCTAGAATTGCCTTTGCATCTGGTTCAATGAAACAAGATGTTAATAAGGAATACCGACTAAAAGGATATGTTTCAGCTCTAGAAAACAATAACATCAAGTTTGATGACAAATTGGTTTTCGAAACAAAGGGAACATATGAAGATGGTTATGACTTAGCTGAAAAAATTATCAATGATAAGATTACTGCGGCTGTAGCAACTAATGATGAATTGGCTGCCGGAATTTTAAATGGAATGACCGATAGAGGTGTTTCAGTGCCACAAGATTTTGAATTATTCACAAGTAATAATACAAAATTAGCTAAGATGATGAGACCACAATTGTCTTCAATCACTCAACCTTTATATGATATTGGTGCGGTAGCAATGAGATTATTGACCAAGATTATGAATAAAGAAGAGATTGATAACCGTTATGTGGTTTTAGGCTATGAAATAGTTGAACGCGACTCAACTAAATAGCTGATATAGTAACTTGATTAATTATATACTGATTGATATAATTGATATGTTTGTAAACTAATGAAACAATAGAATTCGAGAGGAGTGCTGTGATTATGTCAGGACATTCAAAATGGCATAACATTCAAGGACGTAAAGGTGCCCAAGATAAAAAACGTGGTAAGATTTTCCAAAAATTGTCTCGTGATTTATACCAAGCTGCTAAAGCTGGTGGTCCAGAACCAGATGGTAACCCACAATTACGTCTTGTGATTGATAAAGCTCATGCTGCCAACATGCCTAAGGATAACATTCAACGTGCTATCGATAAGGCTTCTGGTCAAGGTGGAGCAAACTACGAAGAAATTACTTACGAAGGATATGGACCTGCTGGTACAGCTATCATGGTTTCTTGCTTAACTGATAACAAGAACCGTACTGCTGCTGCCGTACGTTCAGCATTCAGTCACCATGGTGGTTCACTAGGATCAAATGGTTCTGTTTCATACATGTTTGACCGTAAAGGATACATCGTTATCCTACGTGACGGTTTAGATGTTGATGAAGACAGCATGTTAATGGATGTATTAGATGCTGGTGGAGAAGACATGAAGTCAGATGATGACCAATTTGAAATCTTTACTGCACCTTCAGATTTAACTGCTGTTAGAGATGCTTTACAAGAAAAATATGATTTAGATACTGCTGAAGTAACAATGTTCCCTCAAAACAAGACTGCTGTACCAAGTGACAAAGTTTCACAATACACTGGTCTAATTGACGAACTTGATGAAAACGATGACGTTCAAGACGTTTACGAAGCAGCTGAATTACCTGAAGCAGCTGAATAATTTAAAAGGATGCACATTTGTGCATCCTTTTTTGTATAAAAATAAATGAAACCTCTACTTTTTTCGAATATAAAAAGTGGAGGTTTTTTTATGAGTATTTCAAATTATTTTGATAATTTAATTAATCAAGCAGTTGAAGAAAAAATAAAAGATATATATCTGCTGCCGATTAATGAAAATTATGTTGTTAGAGAACATACAGGGATGGATATTTTAAATCATGATTGCATTAATTATGATAAAGCAACTAAATTAATTAACTATTGTAAATATATTGCTGGGATGTCTATTAGTGAACGGAGGAGACCACAGATTGGTTCTTTTGAGTTTGTGTCGAATCAAAAGAAATTTTTCTTGCGATTTTCCTCAGTCGGGAATTACAAGAACCACGAGACAATGGTCATCAGAATTATTTATTCTTTAGACGATGAAACAATTAATTATGATGATGAAAATCAGTTTCACCGTTTGAAGGAATTAGCTGACCAAAATGGCATGATTATTTTTGCAGGTAAGACAGGTTCAGGTAAAACGACATCCATTTATCATTTAGCCAATGCTATGAGTCGTAATAAATTAATCATGAGCATTGAAGATCCGGTGGAAATTATTGATACCAATTTTCTTCAATTGCAGGTCAATGAATCAGCTGACATGGGATACGATGAATTAATTAAAGTAGGCTTAAGAAGCCGTCCTGACGTATTCATTATTGGTGAAATTAGAGATGCTAATACAGCTAAATCTGCAATACGTGCATCGTTATCAGGACACTTAGTGCTGACCACAATTCATGCTAGAAATATTGATGGTGTGATTAATCGTTTAAGTCAACTGGGATGTGATTATGACGATTTATTCAATTGTTTAAATGCGGTCGTTTTCCAAAAATTATCTATAAAAAATCAAAAAGAGCTTTCCGTCAACATGGATATTAGGAATGACTTTAAAGATTTAAAAGAAAGGATAATTGGCAATGGCAAAGCTATCATTGAATAAACAATATTATTTATTTAAAAACCTAAGTGATCTGTTTAGCTCAGGATTTACTATTAAGGAATCGCTACAATTTCTATCCGAAGTGGGAGGTAGACAGTCTACCATTAAGAAAATTGTTAATAAGCTAAGTGAAGGTAATAGTTTTAGTAGCAGCATATTAGGGCTTGTTCAAAATGATTTTTATAATCAAATCATGATTAGCGAAAAGTATGGTGATTTATCTTCCTGCTTATCTGAATTGAGTCATTTTATTGAGGTTAAATTAAAAAATAAATCGAAGATTAGGGACTTGCTTTTTTATCCCATTGTTTTAGTCATTATTTTAATTGGAATTGTATATGCGATAAATAGTTTTGTTTTACCTCAACTTAGTTCGATTAATGCCATGCAACATTACGATTTAAGCTGGCTATATGTAATTTTATTCTTTGCTTTCTTGGTAATGTTAACCATTTTTATTATGTATAAACGCTTACCACTGCTTAGAAAACGAGATGTTATATCTAGAATCCCATTTATAGGAAAGATTTATAAGGCTTACATGGGATATATATTATCTCTAGAGCTAAAAATGCTGATAAAGAACGGAATCGATTTAAAAAATATATTGAAAATATTAAAAGACTTCAAGCCTAATACAATTATGTACTTATTAGGTGTTAAAGCTAGGCATCTAGCTAACAAAGGTGAGGATATTGGGAAATTAACGAAGATATATTCTTTTGTTCCGTCAGAATTTAATGGATTTTTTCACCATGGATCAAAAACATCTGAGATATTAGTTAAATTAGATGCATTTTCCCAAATTAAGTTCGAGGAAATGAATCGTCGCTCAAATCAGCTAATTAACCTAATTCAGCCGCTGTTATTTTTATTTATTGGAATTTGTATTGTATTGGCATATTTAGTTGTTCTAATGCCAATTTATTCATCATTGAAAGGAATTTAAGAAATGAACAAGAAAAAATCAGGATTTACATTAATTGAAATGACAATTGTACTATTTATTATCTCGTTATTAATTTTGATTGTTATTCCAAATGTTTCAGGTCAAAGAAAACACGCAACTGACATACACGTGCACGCAATGCAGACACTAGTTCAAGGACAAATTGATTCATTTGTTTCAGATGATAATCAATCTGATGTAAGTATGGATGCACTTGTTAAAAATGGTTATTTAACCCAAAAACAAGCAGACCAAGCTCAAGAAGAGGGCATTCAAATTGTTGACAATAAGGCTGTATCAAAAGAATAAACGAGCATTTACAACAATTGAGATGCTAATTGTTTTAATTATTAGCACTTTTTTTATGTCGCTAAGTATTTTTTTATATGATGGGGTCCATGTTAACGATAAAGAATTGGAAGAAGAATTTTGGACAAATTTTAAGGCTTACTGGAGACGAACAATTGAAACCAACGAATACAAACATGTGTCAACTCAGATATATGTTGATGGTCACGACGTTGTATTTTATAACTTTAGAAAGCACATGAGACTTCGAATGCCTAATAGTTTGTCAGTTCAACCGGCATTCTTAATAATGGTTAATAGTGATGGATATTCTGCACCACAAACATACGAGTGGTTTTCGAAAAAAACGAATACACGTTATCTTTTGAAAGTACAACTAGGCGGGGGAACTTATAAACTGTATGAAAAGTATTATGAATAGAGGCTTTATTATGATTGATTCAATTACCGCATTGACGTTGATTTCAGTTGGGATGATTTTTTTCTGTGAAGCCAATCAATATATGTATACTAGTCTTGGTAAAGCAAGAAGTTTATTAATACAAAAGAGAATAGATTATGAAAAGAAAAAAGGGCTTTACGATTATTGAAACAATTATTTCACTGGTGATTTTAGGATTAATTGCTTTTACGATTACTTTGATTAATCCTTTAAAAAAATCGTATAATCAAAAAAATAGTCATGCAGTGGATTTTCAACTTTTTTTGAATAATTTAGAATCATCAAAAAAACGATATGTTTTAAATGGGAAAGTAGCTGCATATTTAGTACGAATGACTAGTAAAGATTCTGGAAAAGACTATCGGATGTTTCAGTATAATAGTTTAATAATTATCTCAGGTGCCAATGGTGGCTATGCACCAATTTTAGATGAGGTCAAATTTGCTTCTTTTAAGGAAGTTAAAAAGCATTTGATGATTAAAGTAGTGTTCAGCAATAATGAAACTTATGAGGATGTGAGCTCTATATCTTATGAATAAAAAACGTGGATCAGCAACATTAATTGCAATTATCATTTTATCTGTTTTATCGATTTTCTTATTGATAAAATACGAAAAATATAATGCTGAAATGCAGACCATAGATAAAATGATAAAAAGTTATGAGTAACGACAATTTATATGCAAGTTATTAATGGTTTATCTTGAATTTTCTTATAAAAATCTGGTAATATGAAAGTTGTTATTAAGTGATAATACTTTTAAGGGAGTTGAGTGTGCTGACTGAGAAAGATACAGAAACTCTGTTTAAAGTTTTCAATTCTTCAGCTGAAATCTTGAAAGACAAGCTAGGGGTATCATATCTTGATGCATTCATTGAGACTGGAGATAACCTTATCAATGACGGACAAGTTCATGTTGAAGATGGTATACCAGATAGTGACACAGTTTCTAAGTTAGAAGGATTATACCGAGACGTAGATTATCAATCTATGGATGCAGAAACTGTAAGAAAGGCAATTCAAATTTGCATGATTAAGGCAACCAAAGAGGATGCTATTCAAGCAAATCACCAAATAACACCTGATACAATAGCTTCTATTATGGGCTACTTAGTTATTAGATTAGTTAAGAATGCCAAGCATCTACAGATTCTGGATTTATCCGTTGGAATGGGTAACCTATTAACTACGGTTATGAATCAATTGAAGGATGCAGTTAAGGATATTGATTTGCATGCTATCGGAATTGATAATGATGATTCCATGTTAGCCGTTTCAAGCATAAGTTCACAAATGCAAAGAAACGATAAAAATACTGAACTTATTTACCAAGATTCAGTTGCCAATATTTTGGTAGATGATGCAGATCTAGTAATTTCTGATTTACCAATTGGGTATTATCCGATTGATGAAAATACCACTAACTATAAGACAAGATCAACAGATGGTCATTCATATGCTCACCACTTGTTAATCGAACAAGGGATGAACCATATCAAACCAGGTGGTTATGGGGTTTTCTTAGTACCAAGTAATATCTTTAACACGCCGGAATCAAAATCATTGTTAAAATGGATTCAAGATAATGCTTATCTTCAAGCATTGTTGAATCTACCAAAAGAAATATTTAATAATGCTAATGCTCAAAAAGCAATTTTGATTCTACAAAAGCATGGTGAAGATGCCCACCAAGTTGAAAAAATTATGATTGGTGAGTTCCCATCATTTAACGAAGTATCTGCTTTCCAAAAATTCTTAGCAGAACTAGTTGAGTGGGAAGAAAAGGATTTATTATCTAAAAAAAGTTAGGAGAACTATTATGGGAAAGTCAATTGCAATTAACGCAGGAAGTTCCACATTAAAATTTAAATTATTCGAAATGCCTTCAGAAAAATTAATTTCAAGCGGGGCAATCGATAGAATTGGTTTAACTAAATCAGATGTTGAAATTAAATATGGTGATGGTGAAAAATTCCAAAAGACAATGGATATTCAAAACCACGAAGAAGCCATCAAACTTGTATTAGACAAACTACTAAGCCTAAACATTATTGCTGATTACAACGAAATCACAGGTGTTGGTCACCGTGTTGTTGCCGGTGGTGAATACTTCACTGATTCAGTTGTTATTGATGATGATGTTTTAAGTAAGTTAGAAGAACTATCAGAACTAGCTCCACTTCACGAACCAGCAAACATTCTAGGAATTAAAGCATTCAAGAAGATTTTGCCAGACGTAATTAGTGTTGCTGTATTCGATACTTCATTCCATACTTCAATGCCAGAAGAAAACTACATGTATGCTTTACCATACAAGTACTACCGTGATCACAAAGCTAGAAAATATGGTGCACATGGTACTAGTTACCGTTACGTATCAGGCCGTGCTGCAGCAATGATGGGCAAGAAACTAGAAGACTTAAAGCTAGTTATCATGCACTTAGGTGCCGGTGCTTCAATTTGTGCCGTAGACCATGGTAAGTCATTAGATACCTCAATGGGCTTCACTCCATTAACTGGTATCATGATGGCTACTAGATCTGGTGATGTTGATCCTTCACTACTTGCTTACATTATGGAAAAAGAAGGCATTTCAGATATTAATGAAATGATTAGCATCCTAAACAAGAAGTCAGGTTTAGCTGGTGTATCTGAAGTTTCTGCTGATATGAGAGATCTAGAAGCAGTTAAGGATGAAAATCACCAAGCTGAATTAGCTCGTAACATGTACATGAACAGAATCGTTAGATACGTTGGTCAATACGTTGCTGAAATGAACGGTGTTGATGGTATCGTATTTACAGCCGGTGTTGGTGAAAATGATATTGGTATCAGACAAGAAGTTGCTGATAAGTTAAGCTACTTCGGTGTTAAGGTTGATCCTGAAAAGAACCACATTCGTGCCGTTGAAAGAGACATCAGTGCTGACGATGCTAAGATTAAGACATTATTAATTCCTACAAACGAAGAATTAATGATTGTTAGAGATATCGAACGTCTTAAAAAATAATGAAAAAGGGACCGAATAAGGTCTCTTTTTTATTTTCATGGATTGATGAAAATAATTCATTTAAATATAAATAACATGAACAAACGTTGAAACGCCGCGGATTAAACGTTGCTAAGTGCCAGTCTATAAAGGTTCAGACGTATTGTAGTTCAAATAAAATATGTATAATTAACATCATAGAATATTTAGAGGAGGGTGATGAAATGCAAGAATCACCGAAACAAGAAGGCCAACAGCTTTCTAGAGGTTTAAAAAATCGTCATGTTCAATTAATCGCTTTGGGTGGAACAATCGGAACTGGTTTGTTCCTAGGAGCTGGGGAATCCATCCAATTCGCGGGACCATCAATTATTTTAGCTTACTTAATTGCTGGAATCGCCGGATTCTTTATCATGAGATCACTTGGTGAATTATTATTATCAAACGTTGATTGTCATTCATATATTGAATTTATTGAAAAGTACTTAGGTGAAAAGATGGGATTCGTTGCTGGTTGGACTTATTGGGCCTGCTGGATAACAATTGCCATGGCTGAAATCACAGCTGCCAGTTTGTACATAAAATATTGGTTCCCAAGTGTGCCACAATGGATAACTGGTTTAATCATCATTATTATTTTGTTCCTATTGAACACAATTAATGTATCAGCATTTGGTGAAACTGAATTCTGGTTTGCTTTGATTAAGGTTGTTGCTATTTTAGCTTTAATCGCAACAGGAATTGTACTAGTAATTATTAATTACAAGACTCCAGTTGGACATGCAAGTCTTGGTAACTTATTTGGTCACAAGATGTTTGCACATGGTATCTCAGGATTCTTAATGAGTTTTCAAATGGTAATCTTTAGTTTCGCTGGAATTGAAATGATTGGTATGACTGCTTCAGAAACACATGATCCTGAAAAGGTTATTCCAAAGGCTATCAATGAAGTACCTTCAAGAATTTTAATTTTCTACATTGGTTCATTAGTTGCATTAATGTGCATCTACCCATGGAACTACATCAATGCTGATTCAAGTCCATTTGTGCAAGTATTCCAAAATATTGGAATTGCCGGAGCTGCATCAATCATTAACTTTGTTGTTCTAACTGCGGCTGTATCCGCATGTAACTCATCAATCTTCACAACAGGTAGAATGGCATACTCACTATGCTACGGTACTGGCAATAAGGTTGGTAAGAAGATTGGTTCATTAACCAAGAATGGTTTACCAGCTGCTGGAATTGTATTCTCAATTGCTGTTATCGCAATTTCACTAATTTTAAACGCATTTATGCCAAACGGTGTTTTCCAATTAATTTCAAGTGTGGCTACCACATGCTTCCTATTCATTTGGGGATTAATCGTAATTGCACATATCAAGTACAGAAAGACTGTTAAGAAGAACAAGGAAGAAGACAAGTTAACATTTAAGATGCCTTTATTCCCACTTTCAAGTTACTTTGTATTAGCATTCCTACTATTTGTAGCAGTTGTATTGCTATTTAGAGTAGACACAATGATTCCATTAATCGGATCAATCGTATGGATTGTATTTCTATACATCTTTAAGGTTGTCAAAGACCGCGTATAAAAAATAAAACAGTTTCAACGACTAATTACTTAATTAAGTGGTTAGTTTGCTTGAAGCTGTTTTTTTATTTTTCATTTGGTCAATAATAGTTTATTCTATTAGTAAGGAAGTAGGTGGCAAGAATGAAATACTTTATAGCTGATACGCATTTTCTTGATAAACACATGATAGGAAATAAGAATTTCGCGCCACGACCATATTTCTTTGTGGATGAGATGGATAACGATATCATTAAAAACTGGAATGAAGAGGTTTCTGACAGTGATATTGTTTATCATCTAGGTGATATCGCAGTCTGTCATGAAAAGCCTCAAAGAAAAGCACATGAAAAAATTTATGATATTTTAAAACAATTGAATGGACAGATAGTCTTTATTAAAGGAAATCATGACAGTAGAGCTTTGTTTAAGTTCATTGAGAAAAATAACTATGAATTAAATGGGAAACCAAAGTTTTCTTTCCACGATGTCGGTGCCTTGATTAAGATGAATCACGCTCAGTACTATATGACCCACTATCCATTGATGATGGGCCAGGTTGGACCAATTATTGATCTTCATGGGCATATTCATCACTATTCAGTGCCGGTAAAGGAAAATATTAATGTTGGGGTAGATAGTCCAGAAAAAGACTATTTAGGCTATGAGAAGCCATTTGGTGCTCCGTTTAGCGAACGGGATATTTTCAAGATGGTGGAACAAAAGAAAATTGATTTTGCCAAAAGACGATAAGGAGGAAGTAAGTTTGGAGAAAATTGCTATTTTACATACCAATGATTTACATTCACACTTTGAAAATTGGCCAAGAATAAAAAGATATTTAATTAGCGAAAAACAAAAGTTGGAAAAAGAAGGCTACTTTGTTATTACCGTTGATTTAGGAGATGCTTTAGATAGAGCTGACCCATTAACCGATGCTACCAACGGTAAAGCAAACGTTGAATTGTTAAACGAAATAGGCTATGATGCTGCCACAATTGGTAATAATGAAGGCCTAACTAATAGTAAAGACCAGTTGAACCATTTGTATGATGATGCTAACTTTGACGTCGTTTTAGCTAATATTGTTGATTCTGATACTAAGAAGAGACCTAGTTGGGCTAACGAAACAAAGATGATTAACACACCAGCAGGTAATCATATCAAGATTTATGGTTTAACAGCCCCATACCAATCAACATATACTCTTGAGGGATGGACACCAATCGATGATCAAGAAAAAATTCCGGAATTGTTAGATAATGATAAAGATGATGAAGTACTTGTATTGTTATCACATTTAGGAGTTACTCAAGATAGATTGATTGCTAAGAAATTTCCACGTTTTGACGTTATCATTGGAAGTCATACTCATCATTTGTTTGAACATGGTGAAAGAGATAATCAATCATTATTGGCTGCTGCTGGGAAATATGGTTACTATGTTGGAAAAGTAACATTAGAAGTAGAAGAAGATCACGTTATCAATAGTGAAGCTAGTGTCGTTAAAACAAGTGACTTACCGGTTGAACCTCAAGATAGTAAGTGGCTTGATTCTTTAGAAAAACGTGGTCAAGACATTTTGGCTCAATCTAAAGTTGCTAAGTTAGATGAAAAAATGGATAATGGTCTTCGTGGTAAGCCAAGAATGGTTAGCGAATTTCTAACTGCGATGAAAGAAAAAGCTGGAACTAAAGCAGCAATCGTTAATAACGGATTATTTCTACATGCTATTCCAAAGGGAATTGTAGATAAGAACCAATTACATCAAATCTTGCCACATTCCATGCATGTAACTAAGACAACATTATCAGGAAGTGACTTATGGCGCATGGTAATGGAAATGCAAAAGAATTGGAAATTCCTAATTGCATATGAACAAAAGGGAATGGGCTTTAGAGGAAAGTACTTTGGCCAATTAAACTATGATGGAATCGATGTTGATGACCAAAATAATGTTTATTTCGATGGTAAGTTGATTGATTTTAATCAGAACTATGAAATTGCATTACTAGATCATTACATTTTCATTCCTTTCTTCCCAACGGTTGCAATTAAGGGTGATAATAATATCTTGTATGATCAAACACTAAGAGAAGTGTTCGCATCATACCTATCAAAGAAATATCCGCTAGAATAGGAGAGGATAATTTTGGATCGTAAGAGTATTGAAGAGCTAGTTGAAGAAAAGAATAGTAACTATAAACCACTAGCTAACATTAAACTTGAAGACGAAAAGACTATTTTAATCAATGGTCACAAATACGAAATCATCAGTAATCGTAACAACTGTTTTAATATTGATGACTTCACTGCTAGTTACAATCCCATTTTTAGTCGATACAGCTTTATCGTTGGTGATTACGGTTATGGTGTATTGAGACTAAAGGGTTTCTCTGACGATGGTAGTAACACACCACTACAAAATCAATTTATGGCAATTCAAGATTATTTATATGAATATGCCAACATGGGTGCGGACTATTTTGTCTTGCATAACTTAGAAGTAAAGACTAAGCCAAATGGTTCTTTCAATAAGAGAAGAGGTCGTCGTTCATCTAATAAGAACAACCGTCATGCCTTTATCAAAGAAAAAGTAACAAATGAAAAGCCTCGTGTTGATAAAAGAGAACATGTGACAGTGACCCAATCAAAGGGACATGGTAAGAGACACTTTACAATCAAACAAAGAACGGACTAGGAGAGAATATTAATGACAAAGTATAAAGGTTATTTTATTGACCTTGATGGCACAATTTATGCCGGAAGTAAGAGAATTCCAGCTGCCAAGAGATTTATCGAAAGACTACAATCAAATGGGATTGATTTTCTATTTGTAACCAATAACACAACCAAGATGCCAGAGGATGTAGTTAAA
This sequence comes from Apilactobacillus nanyangensis, assembly GCF_016861915.1. Lineage (GTDB taxonomy): Bacteria > Bacillota > Bacilli > Lactobacillales > Lactobacillaceae > Apilactobacillus > Apilactobacillus nanyangensis. The sequence goes on from NZ_BOLX01000002.1 coordinate 125,748, forward strand.
AATCTAGGTGATAATCATGACATTCATGTGAGTGTTGATAATGTTTACACTGCCGGACTAGCTACTGCTGATTATGTAAAAAAAGATGCTGAAAGTAACCAATTTGACAAGACTGCTTATGTAGTTGGTGAAAAGGGATTAATAACTGCTCTTCAAAATAACGGTTTTGAAATTACTGATAATAACCCAAGTTATGTAATTGTTGGGTTAGATAGTTCAGTTACTTACGATAAATTAAGTAAGGCGGTTCTATTAGTAAGGGATGGTGCTAAGTTTATTGGTACTAATCCAGATAGTAATATTCCAACTGAAAAAGGGATGCAACCTGGAGCTGGTTCATTAGTAAAACTTGTTGAATATGCAACCCAACAAAAGCCGGTTTTGATTGGTAAACCAGAATCAATTATTATGCAAAATGCATTGGATAAGATTGGTCTAAGTAAATCTGATGTGGTAATGGTTGGAGACAACTACATGACTGACATTTCAGCGGGTATTAACTTTGGCATGGATACCCTAATTGTCTACACTGGTTTATCAACAAAGGAACAAGTGGCACAAAAAGAAGTACAACCAACTCATCAAATTGATTCATTGGATGACTGGGAAGTTTAATTTGAATATTGAATTTATGAAGTATCGAGCAATATCGTTAGTAATCATTTTGTGGTTTGTGACTTGCTCGGTATTTTTGTTTATGAACATGCCATTTATATATACGTCAGTTGTGCATGTATTAAACGTACAACATGATATTAAAATGAGTTCGGAACAAATAAGTGATAATTACTTATTGATTATTAGGTACTTACAGTCATTCTTTATTAGTAATATGCAAACAACGTTGCCAATTAATAATGTTGTGAGGATTCATTTTGGGGATGTTAGAAAGTTAATTCTCATAAATAATCTCTTTATGGTAGTTATGACACCACTAGTAATCAAATTATTGATTAAATTAAGAAAAAATCGTCTTTTGTGGCTTTTGAAATCAGCTTTAAAGCAAATTTATTCATGCTTTGTATTCATTGCTGTGTTTGCTTTAATTGATTTCAATGATGCTTTTATCTTCTTTCATAAAATTCTATTTAGAAACAACGATTGGATATTTAACGCAAAAAAAGAACCAATCATCTTACTGTTTCCAGATCAGTACTTTATGATTGGTTTCATCTTTATATTTATATTTGTAACTGTATTTTATTTAATACTATTACGATTTATTAATGAATCGATGCAATAAAAAAGGACCCCGATTTAGGAGTCCTTTTTATTATGCTTTCTTTTCTTTTTTGAATAATGCTACTAAAGCAGGGATACAAGTTACCAGGATGATACCAAGTACAACCACTGAGAAGTGTTCTTGTACAAATGGGATGTTTCCGAAGAAGTATCCTCCACCACAACATAGTAGTACCCACACGATACAAGCAGAAATGTTGTATTTAACAAATTTGCTGTATTTGTAACCGCTTGAGGCAGCGATGAATGGGGCAAATGTTCTAATGATTGGCATAAATCTTGCAATAAATATAGCTAAGATACCATACTTATCAAAGAATGTTTTTGCTTTGTCTAGTTGTTCTTGTTTAATGAACTTACCAATATGTTTTTGCTTAGTAAGTTTATTACCAACTTTTTCTCCAAGGAAGAAGTTTAGTGAGTCACCGACAATTGAAGCAATTAAGAATAATACGATAAATATAAATATACTTAGGTGATATTTTGGATTTGCAGAAATAGCGGCTGCTGCAAATAGTAATGAATCCCCAGGTAGGAAGGGCATAATTACGATTCCAGTTTCAATGAAGATTACTAGGAAAAGTAATAGGTAGGTCCAATCACCGAAATAATTAACCAAGTTAATGATGTGTTGGTCAATGTGTAATATAAAATCTATTAAAAGTTGCATTTCTCTCTCCTTTTGTTGTTTAACTATATTTTAACAAATTTACATGAATAACATTAAAGTTTTTTTAAAATAATTTAGTAAAAACACTTAATCATTTTTACTTCGTTAGCTATAATAGATATAGCAATTAAATATTTGGAGGACAAAATGACTCAATATCCACAATTAAGTATAGATGATAAATATAAGCCGATGGCTATTCTAAAGACGAATTATGGTGATATTCAAATAGCTTTGTTTGAAAAACAAGCACCTCAAGCAGTAGAAAACTTCATTAAATTGGCTGAAGTTGGTTACTATGATGGAACAACTTTCCATAGAGTTATTAAAGACTTTATGATTCAAGGTGGTGATCCCACAGCAACCGGTGCAGGAGGGGAAAGTATTTGGAATCGTCCATTTGATGATGAATTTTCTAAAGACTTATACAATGTACGTGGAGCTGTGTCTATGGCTAATTCTGGCCCAAACACCAACGGTAGTCAGTTCTTTATTGTACAAAATAAGACGCTTCCTGAAACACTAATGGATCAAATGAACGAAGCAGGATTCCCTGAAGAAATCATTGACTATTACGTTAAGAATGGTGGAACACCATGGCTAGATTTCAGACATACTGTATTCGGACAAGTAGTTAAGGGTATGGATATCGTTGACAAGATTGCAGATGCTAAAGTAGATGCAAGTGATAAACCTGTTGAAGATGTTCTAGTAAACAAAGTAGAAATTTTCAAATAAGTACTTGACCGTAAAAAGACTTCCTGGTAGTATAAATATTGCTGTTGAGAGAGATTGATTAATCTTCTCAAATGACCTTGAAAAATTGATGTTGACAGTGATTGATGATTTTGATATCATAATCAAGTCGCGTTAAATCAGTTGATTTTAAGCGTTGGCAAATAAAAAAAGTTATTGACACTGTGTTGATAATTTGCTATGATTAATGAGTTGTCAATTGAGACAACAAGTTAATAAAAGGTAGATCTTTGAAAACTGAACAAGATTGATAATC
>NZ_BOLX01000003.1 GCF_016861915.1 Apilactobacillus nanyangensis
ATGTCACCGGTTGAATACCGGATCAATTCCTCCCAGAAAATAGCATAACCATCTTCCAATTTTAGGGGTTCAGGTCACAACGTTTTTTATTTTTGAATATCTTCTAGATAACTATTGGTTAACTTCTTCATCGTATCTTCCCAATTATAGTTGGTACTATTACAAATGGCATTGATAAAGTTCAACTGTTCAGCTTCAATCTTTTCGATTAATTTTCGTCCATCATCCGTTAAATACACGACTTTTTTTCTCTTATCAGATTTTGCTGGACCGGTGTAAACGAGATTACGTTCTCTTAAATCGCGACACGCCACGTTTAACGCCTGTTTGGAAATATCTAGAATTTGTAGTAATTGTTTGATTGTAATCTCATCAATGGTATCAACCGAGAATAACAGTTTTTGTTGATTTGAAGTTAGGTTATACTTTGATAAATCAACGATTCGATTGATTTCTTGGTATGCAAAGTAAAAGACCATTAATTTCTTTTTATCGATCATTTTATTCTCCTTTAGGTCAATTAAGTTGACCTTATATAGAATAGTGCTATTATTATAGAAAGGTCAATTAGATTGACCTATAATATTATTTACTATTCTAGATTATCAGAATTCATTCAATCTGTCAGAATTATTTATCATATTTGAGGTGATATTATGGATAAACCTACTACCGGATCAAAAGCTTTGATTCAAAGCATGATCAATCAAAACATTAAATACGTCTTCGGTATCCCCGGCGCTAAAGTCGATCAACTATTCGAAGACTTACAAGATTTCGATGACGAAAGAACACCAAAACTAATCGTTACTCGTCATGAACAAAATGCCGCATTCATCGCCGCTGCAATTGGTCGTTTAACCGGTGAACCCGGAGTCGTCGCCGTCACTTCAGGGCCTGGAGTTTCTAACCTAGCTACTGGATTAATCACCGCTACCTCTGAAGGTGACCCAATCATTGCCATCGGTGGTCAAGTAAAACGAGATGATTTATTACGTCTTACCCACCAAAGCATTAACTCCGCTGATTTATTAAAGAGCGCTACCAAGTCTAGCGTTGAAGTTCAAGATGCCAACAACATCTCAGAAACTTTCTCAAACGCATACATCACCGCTCAATCACCTAAGAAAGGTGCTGCCTTCATTTCAGTGCCACAAGATGTTTTAGGCGACGAAGTATCCCGTCCAGTAATTGATAAACTACCAAAGATTACTAACGGAAGCGTCGATAAGACTCGTATGCAAGAAATCGCTCATTTAATCGAAAACTCTAAACAACCGGTTATTTTAGCCGGAATGCGTGCTTCAACTCCCGAAGTTAGTGCCGCATTACACAAATTGCTACATAAGCTCTCAATCCCAGTCGTTGAAACCTATCAAGGTGCTGGTGTCATTTCAAAGGAACTTGTTGAAAATTATTACGGTCGTGTCAGCTTGTTTGATAACCAAATTGGTGACACCATCTTAAAAAACAGTGACTTAGTAATTGCCGTTGGGTATGATCCGGTTGAATACGAAGCTAGAAATTGGAATCAAAAGCATACACAAGTGATTAACATTGATACCGTTTCACCAGAAATTACTGCTGAATACCAACCAAGTATCATCGTTAATGCTGATATTGCAGAAAGTATTGATGCTTTAACCGAATACATCGATGACTCAATGGAGCTTTCCAAAGAAGTCACCGATCACCTTCACAAGTTACGTGACCACTTCACCGAAACAATTGAAGAAATCCATGAAACTACCGAAAACGGTTTGCACCCTATATCAGTAATCCAATCACTTCAAAAATTTGTCAGCGAAGACACCATCGTAACCGTTGACATAGGAAGTCATTACATCTGGATGGGGCGCTACTTCAAGACATACAAGCCTCGTCATCTACTATTCAGTAACGGAATGCAAACACTTGGTGTCTCACTTCCATGGGCCATTGGTGCAGCCCTAACTAATCCTGACGAACCAGTTATTTCTATTTCTGGAGATGGTGGATTCCTATTCTCCGGACAAGAACTAGAAACCGCCGTTCGTTTAAACCTAAATATCATTCAATTAATTTGGGTCGATGGATATTACGACATGGTTAAGTTCCAAGAAGTTGCAAAGTACGGTCACGATGCCGGAGTTAAATTTGGTTACGTTGATTACGTCAAATACGCCGAAAGTTTTGGTGCTACTGGTATTCGCGCTAATAGCGTCAACGATTTGAACAGTGCTTTAAACCGTGCCAAGGACATCAACGGACCTGTTATCATTGAAATTCCTGTTGATTACCAAGACAACATTGAATTAAAAACTAAACTAATTCCAAACGAATTAAACTAAAAAAGAGCTAGAGAAATCTAGCTCTTTTTTATTCTTCTTTACTTGGTAGAATCGATAAAACTATATCCGACAATATTAATAAGATATCAATCACTTGTAAATACCAAGGTAGGTGTTTAATGGTATAAACCAGTAAAGAGGGTATGATAAATGTAATAATCACCCAATATGGGCTTATCCCGATATCTCTGAAACGTCTCACATATTGAGAAATGTTTGGAATAATGGTAAAAATAGAAAAAATAAGATAAATAAACAGACCGAACTTAATATCAACTTGTTCAATTCCTGCAATAATTCCTGTTATAATTGTTAATCCTAAAAAACTCCACCAAAACTCTGATCTGGTACTACGACCTTTAAAGTCAAAGTATCTAGTCCAATACATTGAGAAACCTTTAAGAAAGTTAAGCATTTCATCACATCCAAATTTTTTTACAGATAGAGTTACAGTATAAGAAATTTGTATCAACATTTCTTATACTGTGACAAAAAAAGAGCGGTTCACCGCCCTTTTTTCTGTTTAATTATTTTCTATCTTTGCTTGGCATTACTAAAATAATAAAACCAATGATTGAGATAATTAGAACTAGGGTTTGAACTAGAACATGCTTGTCGTATACGTTTGAACCCTTTAGAACAAATGGTACACCGTAAGTGATTAGTAGGAACCATGGTGTAACACCGGAATCACGGTAACGACGGAAGTGTAGTGAGATTGTAGGAATAACTGTTGCGATAGTGTATAGGATACATACTGCGATACCAATAAGAGCAGCAATACCGAATGTCTTATCAGCATGGCCAGTTGCGTATGCTGTAACGATAGTTACACCACCAAATGCTAGTGCGAAAACTGCGTAGATGATTGAGTTAATTAAGAATACCCACCAGTATTCTGATCTAGTACTTACTCCAGTAAAGTTAAAGTAGTTTTTCCAAAATAATTTGTAAGCTTTAAACATAATTAAATTTCCCCTTTTCTATTTCTAAATACATATTAATTAATCACTTACAAAAAATCAATTTAAAAAATTGTTAAGAATGTTTCGATTCATCTAATGATGTTATAATTAATAATAATAATTGAGCCAAGGGGAGTCTTTTTATATGAATAATTTAGATGAATTAGAACAACAGGTTATCAACGACCGAAAAAATCTTTCTACTAAGCAACAATTAATGATTAACGAATACGTGGAAACCAACTCAGTCAATGCTATTGTCGCTTGGGCAATGTGGTTTTTCCTAGGCCAATTTGGTGGACACAGATTTCTATTTAAAAAGAATAAAGCAATTTTAATGTTGGTTTTAGAATTAATAGGAATAATTACAACTATTATCGTAATTGGTTTCTTCATCCTAACTGCCATTGTCATCTGGTGGATTATCGATGCATTTTCAATTCCAACATGGATAAAAGAACGCAGGCTCGAAGCAACAGTTAAAGCAATTTCTGCCGTTACTGGTAAATCCACCAAAGAATTTAACCAAAATGAAGGCTCTTCATCTAATGAAGCTGATAAAAATAAAGAGGATCAACCTGCTCAAGATAGCCAACCAGAAAAGAAACAATCTGAATTCGAATCTATTGATGATACAGATGGTGACTTTACTGACTTCAGTAAACCAAAAGAATAACATTTTGAAAGCTTCCAAAAATTTGGAAGCTTTTTTGTTGCATTATTTTCATCCACCTGTTATCTTATATGTAACATGTTAATTATAAAGTAACAACTAGAAAGGTTGATAAAATTATGAAATACGCAATTAGTGCTGTTACCGGTAACTTCGGTAAAGAAGCAATCAAAGTTTTAATGAAAAATGTTCACAGAACAGACATCGTCGCTTTAGCAAGAAACGTCGAAAAAGCTGAAAAGCAACTTCCTGTCGGATTAGATGTTCGTCCATTCGATTACGGTAACCCTGATCAAATGGCTGAATCGCTTGAAGGCATCGACAAGCTATTATTTGTCTCATCACAACCAAGTCCAGTCCTACCACGTATGACTCAACACCAAAACGTGATTGATGCTGCTAAAAAAGCTGGTGTAGAATTTATCGTTTACACTAGTTTCCCACATGCCGAAACTGCTGATAACTTCCTATCTCATGATCACACTCAAACAGAAGCAGCTATCAAGGAAAGTGGTATCGACCACGCATTCGTCCGTAACAACTGGTACTTGGAAAACGAAGCAACTGTTCTAAAGCCTGCCAGTGAAGGTCAACCATTCGTATACGGTGCCGGTGACGGTCACGTTGGTTGGGCACTAGAGTCAGAATATGCTGAAGGTGCTGTTCGTGTTCTATTAAGCAAATCACCAAAAGAAATCTACGAATTTGCTGGTGAACGTCGCACTTACGCTGACTTAGCTGAAGCGTTAAAGAAAGCAACTGGAAAGGACTTCCCTGTTATCTCCGCGTCAGCTGAAGACTACAAAAATGGTCTAAAAGAAGCTGGACTAGATGATGCTACTGTTGGAATCGTTTCAGACATTCAAGCATTAATCGCAGATGGTCAACTAGACGAAGAAACAAATGACTTAACTGCCGTAATTAGTCATTCACTTACTCCAATCGAAGATGCCATCAAGAAGGTTATCAAATAATGAAGTATTCACATCGTTTAAGTGATGCTGTTCATATTTTGACCTACATTGGCGCTGCTGAAATCGTTGAGGATGATTTATCAAGTCGTGCAATTGCTGGAAGTATCAATTCTAATCCCAGCCTTGTACGTCGTCTAATGTCGTCACTAAAGAATGCTGGATTAATTACCAGTGAACCTGGCCGTGCAGCCGTATCATTAAGCAAACCAACTACTGAGATTACCCTTCTCGATGTCTACAAAGCAATTGAAGAACCCGATTTATTCCACGTTGATGAAGAAACCAATCAACAATGTCCTATCGGAGCTAACATTCAATCCGCTTTGCATAAGGCATATGATGAAGTTCAACAACAAGCCGAAATCGAGATGAGCAAAATCACGTTAAAAGATATCGTAAAAGATGTCGTTAACGGCAATAAAAAACACTATCCTAATGGATAGTGTTTTTTATTTTACATGTACCCGCGGTTAAAGTTTCTAAGTTTCTTTAGTGTCAACATTGCAATTACAGCAACTAGGTACATTAGTGACATGAAGATCATGATTTGAATCAATGAAAACTTCGCCATTAACAATCCCATTAATACGGGTGAAAAACCACCGACTGACTTACCGATTGCCATAATCATGTTGTTGGCAGTGGTTCTGATATTTGTAGGATATAGTCGACTAATGATGGCACCAAAACCACCGTAGAAACCGGCAGCGAAGAATCCGGCTAACGCACTAAATGCTAGTAGCATCATCGCACTGTGAGCAATCGCAATTCCATAAATTGCAACAGCGGCTGATAACATAAAGAATGCAAATGCCACTCTAGGACCAATCTTGTCCATGATGTAACCAAAGCTAATCATACCCAAACTGATACCCACGATTGTAGCAATCATCCATAGTGATGACTTTGAAATTGATACATGAAGTTGCTTTTGCATGATGGTTGGTAACCAAATCATTAGACCATAGTAACCGGCATTTTCAACGATTACCATTATGGTAATGACGATGGTTTGCCATGCCAATTGTGGAGTCTTAAATAGTTCAGAGAATGAAACGTGTGGAAGCTTGTTGTTTTTCTTTACCTCCGCTTCGTAAACCGGACTTTCCTTTAGGTGACGACGGATGAAGTATGCTAAAGCAACCGGAATCAAACCGAATAGGAATAATGCGTTCCAGCCAAACATGGGTAGAACAATTGAAGCGATAATTGCAGCCATGATTCCACCCATTTGACCACCAGCCGCTGAGAAGGAAATAATTTTTCCAACCTTGAATCCTTGGAAATGTTCAGAAATAAGTGATACCCCTGCCCCAAATTCACCACCGGAACCGACTCCGGCTAAAAATCTTAGTAGGTAAATTTCATAAATATTATGCGCAAAAAATAGCAATCCTGTCGCAATTGCAAACAAGAAAATCGTATGTGAGAAGATTTTGACACGACCAAAACGATCGGCCAAAATTCCGAATAACAATCCACCAAATAGTTTTCCTAAATTAGTAATTGTTGAAGTAAGTCCTGCCGCTGCAGGACTAATATGTAAACTCAAAATCATTGATGATAGCGCAAAGGATAAGAACATGCTATCCATATTTTCTAGTGCAAAACCAACCGTAGTGGAGGCAAGCGTCTTTTTTTGATCAAAACTAAAATGCTTTGATTCGTTAATGACATCCATCTATAAGTTCCTCTTTTCGTCTAATCACGAACATTAATTTGATTTATTTTTATAATATACGTATATTATGCTACTATATCGAAAAAATGGCAACATTTTTCTGTTTTATATCGATATTTGCGATAAAAATCACTACTCACTCTTAATAATGTTCGGAAATAAAAAAGCCGGCAGCCTCCTACCAACTTCTTATTTTGCGTATTCTTTATTAAATTTACCGATATTTCTAATCGATAGCATTACTAGGACCGCAACAATGTACATTGCAGATAGCATCATCATAATTTGAAATAGTGAGTATTTAGCCATCAAGAATCCCATCACAAATGGTGATAGACCACCAATTAGTTGGCCACATGCCATGATGGTGTTGTTAGCGGTACTTCTAATTCTGGTTGGGTATAATCGACTGATTACTGCGCCGAATCCACCATAGAATCCTGATGCAAAGAAACCAGCAAACGCACTAGATAGTAGCAGTGTGATTGGACTGTGGGCAATGGCGATTCCATAAATTGAAACCGCAGCAACGATCATGTATAGACCAAATGCTAGACGGGGGCCAAGCCAGTCTAGAATGTATCCAAATGTGGCCATTCCAATGCAGATACCAATGATGGTAACCACCATCCATAGTGAAGATTTTGAAATGGATGTATGTAGTTGTTTTTGCATGATAGTTGGTAACCAACTCATGATACCGTAGTATCCGGCCTTTTCAACAATGATCATGACCATCAAACCAAATGTTTGCCAAGCGATGGAAGGAGTCTTGAAAAGTTCTAATATTGATACCTTTGGTGCTTGATTATCATGTTTAGACTTTTCTTCTACAAAGGCTGGACTTTCTTTTAAGTGACGACGAATAAAGAAGGCTAAAATAACTGGAATTAATCCAAATAAGAATAAAGTGTTCCATCCATACAATGGTAAGACAATCGAAGCAATGATAGCAGCAACGATGGCTCCCAGTTGACCACCGGTTGCTGACCATGAAACGAGTTTACCAATCTTGTGACCTCTGAAGTTTTCAGCAATCAAGGCGACTCCGGCACCGAATTCACCACCAGCACCAATTCCGGCGATGAAACGAAGTGCGTAAATTTCATAAATGTTATGTACAAAGAATAATAATCCAGTCGCAATTGCGAACAAGAAGATAGTGTATGAAAAGACCTTAACACGACCAAACTTATCGGCTAAAATCCCGAACAATAAACCACCGACAAACTTCCCAATGTTTGTAATCGATGAAGTTAATCCCGCTGCTGCAGGGCTAATATGTAAGGTTAAAATCATTGAAGATAACGCGAATGACAAAAACATGCTATCCATGTTCTCTAAAGCAAATCCAGCAGATGTAGATGCTAACGTCCTTTTTTGGTTAGTACTAAATCCCTTTGACTCTTTGACAATTTCCATTTTATTCATCCTTTCAAAAAAACGTACTATATTATCTATATTTAATATATTATACGTATATTACCACTATTCACGATTAAAACAACCCCTTTTCACATAAAAAAGTGAATAAAAAAGGATGATTAACTAATTAATCATCCTTTTTATTTTGTAGATTATCTTCAATATTTTTCTCACGTTGGGAAGCTTCGATACGGATTAACATTTCCATTTGCAACTGATTTAGCTGACTTTGGTGCTTATTGTATTTAGTTTGTAAATCAACCTTAGCGTGTAATAGTTTCAATTCTTCTTCAGAGCGTAAGTTAACGTGGTAGTCGTTTCGACGGTTTAGGTCATCTTTTTCACCGGCACGGTTTTGACTCATCATGATGATGGGGGCCTGAATGGCGGAAATACATGAAAGCGCCAAGTTCAAAAGAATGAATGGGTATGGATCAAAATGCCAGCCGAATAGTTGCATGACATTAATAATCATCCAGCCAACTAGAAAGACGACGAATGAGATAACGAATCCCCAAGATCCTCCGACCTTAGCAACCTTGTCGGCTAATCGTTTACCAAATGTGTAGTTTTCTTGTAAGGCCTTATCGGCATCGATTACTTTAAAATCCTCGTTGTTAATTTTTTGGGTTAAACGACGGTCAATCTTATTAAAAGCCGCCTCGTCTTTTCGCATCGCTTTTTTGATATCAGCATATTGTTGTGCGTAATTTTCCATTGTTTCAACTCCCTAAAATATGTATAAACAAAAGTCTATACTTTATTAACCTAATATACAAAGATAAAAACTTACAGCAAAAAAGCTATGGCATTCACCATAGCTTCTTGATTGATCTAAACGCTTTATCACCAATATCGGTTCGATAAGCGTAGTCGTTTGAGTCAACGTTATTCTTAATCGCTTGATTAACATTTGCTTGAGCAGCCTTTAAGTCCTTGTCTGAGGAAATCACCATCATGATGCGTCCACCAGAGCTGACTAATTTTTCGTCTTGTTCTTCCACTCCCGCGTAAGCCAATGACAATTTTTCATCGCTAAACTGAGGAAGTGTAAGACCATTTTTATGGTTACCAGGATAGCCCTTAGCAGCTAGGACGTTGCCTAGGAAGTATCGGTCGGTTTTCCAATCAACGGTTTGAGCTTGATGGTTCATTAGTTTGACAATCACATCCCCCAAATCACCTTGCAACTGTGGCAAGATGACTTGAGTTTCTGGATCACCCATTCGAACGTTGAACTCGATGACTTTGACACCGTCTTTGGTCAGGATTAATCCAGCGTATAGAAAACCTTGGAATAAAATGCCTCGTTTGTGCATTTCAGCCAACACGGGTCTAATCACCTTCACTAATCCTTTATTCAAGACGTCATCGCCAAATTGAGGCAGTGGACTATAAGCCCCCATTCCACCGGTGTTTGGTCCCTTATCACCATCGTAGATACGTTTGTGGTCTTGGGCTAGCGGCATGGTTATAACATCAGTTCCGTTTACCATCACAATCATCGAGAATTCTTGACCATCAAGGTATTCTTCAATCAAAATTTCTTGGTTGGCATCATTATCGTAGATTGAGGCTAAAGTCTTTCTGGCCTCAGCTAAGTCTTTGATAATGAAAACCCCTTTCCCAGCTGCCAAACCATTTAGTTTCACAACGATTGGAAAATCGTGTTCTTCCATGTATGAAAGAGCAGCATCGTGATTATTAAAGGTAGCATATGCAGCAGTTGGAACACCGGCTGATTGCATCACTTCTTTGGCAAACTCCTTTGAGCTTTCCAATTGAGCAGCCTCTTTGTTGGGACCAAAGACCTTCAAGCCAGCATTAGTAAAACGGTCAACAATGCCGTCACTAAGTGGTTTTTCTGGACCAACAACAGTCCAATCAATTTGATTATCTAAGGTAAATTGGATTAGAGCATCGAAATCCAACTCTTCAATATCAACGGTTTGAACTCTACCAATCATATTCATCATTGGATTACCGGGTGCTACAAAAACTTCTCGATTGACGTTCTTTGCTAAACTTTGTGCCATCGCATATTCACGACCGCCTGAACCAATCAATAACCATTTTTCCATCTTCATCATAACCTCACTCTAGTGTTTGAAATGACGGTTGCCACTAAATACAAGGGCAATGCCTAATTCGTCAGCTTTATCAATTGAATCTTGATCACGGATACTTCCACCAGGTTCAACAATTGCTGTGATACCGTGTTCAGCAGCGAATTCAACACAATCATCCATTGGGAAGTAAGCATCTGAACCTAATACTGCGTTTGCGTAGTCTGACTTAGTTTCAGCCTTTTTGATAGCAATCTTAGTTGAGTCAATACGGTTTGGTTGACCAGAACCAACCCCTAAAGTTTGATGATCTGTAGTAACAACAATTGCATTACTCTTAACATGTTTTACGGCGTTTTGGGCGAATGCTAAAGCCTTCATTTGTTTTTCAGTTGGTTGTTTCTTTGAGACAACCTTATATTCAGTTGGTTCTTCATGAAGTAAATCACGTTCTTGAACTAACATACCGCCTAACACTGAAACTAAACCCTTCTTGTCTGGGTTAATCTTATCGAAGTCAACAGTTAGTAAACGGATGTTTTTCTTCTTAGCTAATACGTCATAAGCTTCGTCGGTGAATGATGGAGCGATTACTATTTCCAAGAAGATGGCGTGCATCTTTTCGGCAGTAGCTAAATCAACTTCGCGGTTTAATGCGATGATTCCGCCAAAAATTGAAGTTGAATCTGATTCATAAGCTAAGTTCCAAGCAGTTAATAGGTCATCGGCAGTACCAATACCACATGGGTTCATGTGTTTTAATGCAACAACAGTAGCTTGATCTGGGAATTCTGCAACGATACGAAGTGCGGCGTCAGCATCCCTTACGTTGTTGTATGATAGCTTCTTACCATGTAGTTGTTTGGCATTAGCTAATGAGTATGTTTCAGGAATTGGTTCCTTGTAGTACGCAGCCTTTTGGTGACTGTTTTCACCGTAACGCATTGCTTCTACCTTTTCATATGTGTAAGTTAGCTTTTCTGGGAATTCTTCTTTGGTTAGGTAGTTGGCAATTAATGCGTCGTATGCTGCAGTATGTCTAAAGGCCTTCGCTGCCAATGCGCTTCTGTATTCAGCGTCGACTTCATTAGCATCGTATCTTGCGATGTAGTCGTCGTAGTCTGCTACGTCGGTAATTACGATTACGTCTTGGCTGTTTTTAGCAGCGGCTCTTAGCATTGAAGGACCACCGATATCAATATTTTCAATTGCATCGGCATATGTAACGTCCGGCTTTTCAATGGTTTCTTTAAATGGGTATAGGTTCACACAAACTAGATCGATTAGACCAATGTTTTGTTCCTTTAATTGTTGCATGTGTTCTTCATTGTCGCGACGAGCTAGGATTCCAGCGTGGATGCGTGGATGTAACGTCTTCACACGGCCGTCTAACATTTCAGAGAAATTAGTAATTTCTTCAACGGCAATCGCGTCGACACCGTTGTCTAATAATGTCTTCAATGTTCCACCGGTTGAGACAATATCGTAATCACGTTGTTCTAGTTGCTTGGCAAATTCAACAATTCCATTCTTATCTGAGACACTTAACAATGCTAACTTTTTCAATTTAAATAACTCCCTTTTCAATTAATTGTAAAATCGTGCGTGGGTACAACTGATGTTCAACATCATGAATTCGATTTTCCAAATCCGCTAACGAATCACCTTCTTTTCTAAAAACTTCCTCTTGAGCAATAATCTGACCGGAGTCAATCCCCGAATCCACAAAGTGAATTGTGACTCCTGTCTTATCAACACCAGCGTTGTAGGCATCTAAGATACCCTGTTTGCCAGGAAAACTCGGCAAGAGCGCTGGATGGATGTTGATAATCTTATTGGGATAAGCATTCAATAACGTTTCCCCAACAATTCTCATATAGCCGGCTAAGATAATGACTTTAACACCCTTTTGCTTGAGCGCTTCTAGAATGCGACCCTCACGAATCGCTCTTTTTTCGCCCTTATGCAGTTCCGCAATCAAGACTTCAACGTTCTTTTTCTCGGCCCTTTGCACCACAAACGCATCATGGTGATCACATACCAACAATTTAATATCGATTGGTAGGTCAGCTTCAGCAATCGCGTCGAAGTTAGTCCCGTTTCCCGATGCAAAAATTGCAACGGGGAGTTTATCTGATTTCAACTGCTTGTTGCTCACGTTTTACCACCTCACCAATCTCGAAATATTCTAGGCCATTATCAGAAAGGTAATTTGTCACTGCTTGAACGTATTCTTCTGGAGCGACTAACACCATGCCGATTCCTTGGTTAAACACAAGATCCATGTCGCTTTGATCCAAGTTACCCCAGTCTTGTAGGCACTTGAAGATGTTTGGCACCGTCCATGATGAACGGTCAATCTTGGCAGTTAAATCGTTTGGAATTACTCTTGATAGGTTATCAGCAATTCCGCCACCAGTAATATTAGCAATCGCATGAATCGCACCAGATTCGACAATGCCCTTAACGTAGTGGTAGTACAAACGCGTTGGAGTTAATAGTTCATCAATCAATGGTTGTGATAAACCTTGGTATGTGGCGTTTAAATCAAGCTCCGCATCCTTGATAATCTTTCGAACCAATGAGTAACCGTTGGAATGAATTCCGGATGATTTCAAACCAATTAATTTGTCACCCTCTTTAACGTTTTGTGCTCCTAGTAAACGTTTCTTGTCGGCAATCCCAACCGCAAAACCACTCAAGTCATAGTCGTCTTGTTTGTAGATGCCAGGCATTTCGGCCATTTCACCACCAATTAATGAAAGACCAGCTTGTTTACATCCCATCACAACACCAGAAACGATTTCCTTTACTTCTTCTGGAAGCAACTTACCGATTCCGATGTAATCTAGAAAGAATAGTGGTTTAGCACCTTGCGCTAGGATGTCGTTGGCACACATGGCAACTAAATCAATACCGATAGTGGTATGACGTTTCGCTTGAATGGCCAACATCAATTTAGTTCCGACACCATCGGTTCCAGAAATTAGAACCGGATCATCGTATTTTGCAAAATGAGATTGAAGTGAATACATTGCGCCGAATCCACCCAGACCATCAACAACACTTTGGTCATAGGTAGAAGCGACCATATCTTTGATTGAATTTACCGCTTTTTCGCCGCTTTCAACATCGACACCAGCTTCTTTATATTGGTTAACCATTCACTTCGTCCTCCTCGTATAGGTGTAATCTCTTTGCTTCTGCATCATATGTTTCTTGGTAGTCATACAAAGGTGTTGGGTACTTACCATCGAAGTAAGCTGTACATAGACCATGGTATTGGTTGTCACAATCTAAATCGATTGCTTCGATTAAACCTTCAACACTTAGGTATTTTAATGAGTCTGCTTCAATAATGTCCTTGATTTCTTCGATACTGTGGTTGGCACCGATTAATTCACTTGGTTTTTGAATATCAATCCCATAGAAACATGGGTATTTCAAATCAGGTGAAGCAATTCGAACGTGGACTGATTTAGCACCAGCATCCTTTAACATCTTGACGATAAAACGACTGGTGGTTCCGCGGACGATTGAGTCATCAACTAAGATGACATCCTTATCTTTGATGACTGATTTAACAACTGAAAGTTTCATTGAAACCCCGCGTTCACGACGTTCTTGCGTTGGTTCGATAAAGGTTCTGGCAACATATTGGTTCTTAATCAAGCCCATTTCATAAGGAATGCCACTTTCAATTGCATAACCCATCGCTGCAGATAGAGATGAGTTAGGCACTCCGATAACGACGTCAGCCTTAGTTGGGTTTTCACGTGCGACCAAAGCACCCATGCGTTTTCTAGCTTCATGGACTGAAACACCATGGATAACCGAGTCGGGACGAGCGAAGTAGACGTATTCCATTGAACAGATAGTTAGTTCAGTATCTTCAGTAAAGTGGTCAATCTTGATACCGGAGTCGTCGACAATGACGACTTCCCCTGGTTGAACATCCCTTACATATTCGGCTTGAACTTGATCTAGCGCACAGGTTTCACTACAGATAACCACGGCTCCGTCTTTTCTTCTTCCGACAACCAATGGACGTAATCCATTAGGGTCACATACCGCATACATGGCGTCAGGACTAAGTAAAACGTAGGCAAATCCCCCATGCATTTGGTTGGCTGCTTCTTTGATACGACCTAGGAAGGTGTCTTGGTTACTGATTTCGATTAAGTCACCGAAGATTTCACTATCAGAATCGGATTGGAAGATGGTTCCAGTTTTTCTAAGCATTTCTTTTAGAGTGTCGGCATTAGTTAGGTTTCCGTTGTGTGATAGTGCAAAATGCGTTTCGGTGTTTTCAAACATAAATGGTTGCACATTGTTGATAGTATGGCTTCCAGCAGTTGCGTAACGAATGTGACCTAGTGCAGCATTCCCATGTAGTCGATCAAAGGCATGCGGGTCATCAAAAATAGCTCCAAGTAAACCTTGTCCGCGATATCGGTTTAGTCGTTTATTGGCATCAATGGCAAGAATTCCAGCACCTTCTTGACCACGATGTTGTAAAGCGTGAAGACCGCTGTAAGCGACCTTAGCAGCTGGACCTTCAACGCCCCAGACACCAAAGACACCACATTCATCGTTTAAGCTTTTGACTTCATTTGGCATGATAAACTTTCCTTCCAGATGGTTTTTAGTGCAGTCACATCATCAACATATTGACCATCTTGTAGTTGTAAGTTGATTTGTTGGCTGTCGTCAGTTACACCAATCAAGTGCGCTTTCTTACCAGCTAGTTTTTCGAAGGCTGCTTGGTCTTCTTGGCTAACTGATACGACGTATCTTGATTGAGTTTCTGAGAATAGTTGTGCTTTAGTAATATCGATTTCACCCTTTAAACCAAGGTTGTGTTCGAATAAAGATTCAAGAATTGAAACGATAATTCCACCTTCACTAACATCGTGAGCAGATTCGATTAGGTGGTTATGAATTAAATCTAGTACCAAGCGTTGGTTGCTAAATTCTTCTTCGAGGTCAAAGTGGATTTTTCCTGAAATTTGACCTTCTAGGTGTTTTTGAATTTCTGAACCGGCAAAGTCATCGTTTGTGTCTCCGATAACGTAAACCAATTCGCCTGCTTCCTTGATATCAGATCGAGTAATGTATTGGTTATCTTCGATTAGACCAACCATTCCAATCATTGGAGTTGGGTAAATCGCCTTGTTGTCTGTTTCGTTGTATAGCGAAACGTTTCCGGCGATTACAGGTGTATCGAATTTTTCACAAGCTTGAGAGATTCCTTCAACTGATTGATCCATTTCGAAGTAACTTTCTGAGTCGTCAGGGTTACCGAAGTTCAAACAATCGGTAATTCCAATTGGCACGGCACCGCTTGCGACGATGTTTCGAGCGGCTTCTGATACGGCAATTTGACCACCTAGTTTTGGATCTAGGTAGATGTAACGACCGTTGGCATCAGTAGTCATGGCAAGTGACTTGTTAGTGCCACGAACACGAATTACTCCTGAGTCACTACCGGGTTGAACAACTGTGTTGGCTTGAACACGGCAGTCGTATTGGCGATAAACAGACTCTTTAGAAGCAATGGTAGGTTGTCCGATAATTGTCTTTACCATGTCGTTAACATCGTTAATAACTGGTGTTTTGGCTTCATCGACGTTTTTCAAACGGTCAGGTTCAACAACATCGTGTTGGTATTCAGGAACATCGTTAACCAAACTTGAGGTTGGAATGTCACAAACAAGTTCACCGTGTTGGTATAAACGATATTGTTTATCGTCGTTAACGTGACCAATTACGACAGCATCTAAATGATGTTTTTCAAACACTTCTAGAACTTCGTCTTCATGGCCAGCCTTAACACATAGCAACATTCTTTCTTGAGATTCTGAAAGCATGATTTCATATGGAGTCATGCCAATTTCTCTTTGTGGAACTAAATCTAAGTCAAGGTCGACTCCACTGTTAGCCTTGTCGGCCATTTCAGCTGATGATGATACTAGACCAGCAGCACCCATATCTTGGATTCCTACTAGGATGTCCTTGTGGTTATGAGTGACTTCTAGACAGGCGTCGACAAGTAGTTTTTCCATGAACGGATCACCAACTTGAACGGCTGAGCGGTCTGATTCTTCTTCAGTGCTGAATTGACTTGATGCAAAGGTAGCACCGTTAATTCCGTCACGTCCGGTCTTGGCACCCACATAGATGATTGAGTTACCGGCACCGGAGGCACGTCCAGCTTCAATGTCTGCTTGATCCATCAAACCGACACACATAACGTTGACCAATGGGTTTCCGTCATAACATGGGTCAAAGCTAATTTCGCCACCGACTGTTGGTACCCCGATACAGTTACCGTAACCTGCGATTCCGGCAACGACCTTGTCTAATAGGAAACGGTTCTTGTCATTAGTTAATTCACCGAAACGAAGACTATCTAGAGAAGCCACCGGTTTGGCACCCATTGAAAAGATGTCTCTGATGATTCCACCGACACCAGTAGCAGCACCTTCGTAAGGTTCAACGTAACTTGGATGGTTGTGACTTTCGGCTTTGAATACAACCGCTTGGTCATCACCAATATCTAGAACTCCGGCACCTTCACCAGGTCCTTGTAATACACGAGAACCGTCTGACCAGAACTTTCTTAAGACTGGCTTTGAGTTCTTGTATGAACAGTGTTCGCTCCACATTCCTGAGTACAAACCGGTTTCGGTGTAGTTAGGTAAGCGGTGCAAAATGTCATTTGAGATTAAGTTATATTCAAAATCAGTTAAACCCCAGTCTTGATAAATCTTTTGATCTTTAATATCTTGGGGTGTAATTGTCTTTGGCTTTTCCATCTTGTTAGCTCCTAACGTGATTTAATAATGACTTGAATAACTTCAAGCCGTCAGTTCCACCTAAAATACTTTCAACGGCACGTTCTGGATGAGGCATCATTCCTAAAACATTACCTTGTTCGTTCACGACACCTGCGATGTTGTCACAACTACCGTTGGGATTATCTTCGTAAGCGAAGACGATTTGATTGTTAGCCTTTAATTGAGCTAAAGTTTCGTCGTCACAGTAGTAGTTACCTTCACCGTGAGCGATTGGAATATCGATAACTTCTGATTCTTCGTATTGGTCGGTAAACATTGTGTCGTTATTTTGGACACGTAATTTGGACCAATCTGAGATGAATTCCATGCTGGTGTTGTGTTGAAGTGAACCGGGTAATAGGTTAGCTTCCGTTAGGATTTGGAAACCATTGCAGACACCCAATACTGGTTTGCCTTCAGCAGCCATTTCCTTAACTGATTCCATAACCGGTGCAAAACGAGCAACGGCACCACTTCTTAGGTAATCACCGTATGAAAAACCACCAGGAATCAAGACACCATCGTATCCGTCTAAGTTAGTAGCATCTGAAGTAACTAGGTCAACGTCTTCATTTAGTGAGTCGCGCACTGCATAATACATATCCATGTCACAGTTGGAGCCGGGAAAACTAATTACTGCAAACTTCATTTTGCCACTCCCTTTAGTTCAAATTCGAATGATTCCATGTTGTGGTTCACCAATAAATCTTTGGCGATGTCGTTAACTACCTTTGATGCTTCATCTTCGCTGCTTGCTTTGATGTTAACTTCAAAGTACTTACCTTGTTTGACTGAGTCGACCTTGTCGTAACCCAAACGTTGTAAGGCATTCAATACTGCTTCACCTTGAGGATCTAAAATTGATGCTTTGTGATGGACATAAATCTGTGCTAAATACATATTTTCTTCCTCCCTAAATGGCTGCTCGTAAACGATTTAGAATTTCTAGATAACCTGGCATCATATCGCCAGCTTCTTTTCGAAAGACATCCTTATCTAATGATTCGTTAGTGTCTTTATCAAGTAAACGACATGAATCAGGTGAGATTTCATCAGCTAGGATGATTTCACCATCTTCGTTAATTCCAAACTCTAGTTTGAAATCAACTAGCGTCACGTTCATCTTGTCGAATAATTGAGTCAAAATTTGGTTAACCTTCAAACCGTCAGCTTCTAGTTGAGCTAACTTGTCGGATTCGATTAAATCTAAACCAATTGCATCAGACTTAGTAACGATTGGATCGTGCAAATCATTATCCTTATAAAAAAATTCGACAACTGGTTCTTTCAATGTTTGAAGATAATCAGTGCCGAATCTTTTTTGGAAATGTCCGGCTGCAAAGTTTCTAATTACAACTTCCAGCGGAATCATTTCAACTTTTTTATTTAATTGATCTGTTTCGTTAACACGTTCAATAAAGTGCGTAGCAACACCATTTTCGTTTAGGTATGTAAAAATCATACTTGAAATTTCATTGTTAACCGCACCCTTGTTTTCGATTAATTCATTACGCAAACCATCCCCAGCAGTGGTGTGGTCTGTGTAGTGCACACGCAATACGCTTGAATCATCGGTGGTGTATAGTTCTTTAGTCTTTCCTGATGCAACTAATGTAGTCATTTTAATTCTCCTCATCTAAATAATTTAACGTCTTGCAATAATTGATCAATTGATGAACCAGTCACGGTGATGTGACCCATTTTTCTTTGATGCTTAATTTCAGCCTTACCATAATCATGGAAGTTCCAGTTTGGATGGTTAACTAACTCGTTTCGACCGAGTATTAAATTGTCACCCAACAAGTTCACCATAACGGCGTTATCAATTAACTCGATATCGGGTAAGGATAGATTACAAATACTTAAAATATGTGCTTTAAATTGAGAAACGTTACAGG
This sequence comes from Apilactobacillus nanyangensis, assembly GCF_016861915.1. Taxonomy (GTDB): domain Bacteria; phylum Bacillota; class Bacilli; order Lactobacillales; family Lactobacillaceae; genus Apilactobacillus; species Apilactobacillus nanyangensis. The sequence continues at coordinate 18,852 of NZ_BOLX01000003.1, forward strand.
CCTCAATGGTGTAGTGACCTGAATTATGTGGTCTTGGCGCTAGTTCGTTAACCAGTAAGCTACCGTCTTTCATTAAGAAGAATTCGATGCCTAATACACCGACTAGTTTCATTTCTGAAGCGATGTTTTCAGCAATATGTTCGGCATCCTTATGAACGCTGTCGTCAGTTCTTGCTGGCACGATGCTAGTGTGTAAGATGTGGTCTTCATGAATATTTTCGCTAAGTGGGAAGACAATCACCTTGCCGGAAACATCTCGGTCTACCATTATGGAAACTTCCTGTACAAAAGGTTGCTTTCTTTCGTATATCCACTCAATGCCGTCCAAGTGTTTAATGGCTTCCTTTAGGTCGTCTTCATTATTAATGTCGAATTGACCGTGGCCATCATAGCCACCCTCAGCGGTTTTTAAAATCGCAGGAGTTGAGATTTGTTGGTACGCCTTTAATAAATCGTCGGCATTATTTACTGGCGAGTAGTCAGTAACAGGTGCTCCAATGCTTTGTAAAAAGCCCTTTTCCTTGTTTCGATTACTAGTTGTTTCTAGTTCGCTAATCGGTTGCGGGATATATGTAGTATCCGAAACCTTTTTGATTGCTTTTTGGTCGACATTTTCAAACTCGTAAGTTAAAACATCAGACTTGTCAGCTAATCGTTTAATTGCAGATACGTCGTCATAATCAGCGATAATTTGAAAGTCAGCAACTTGAGCTGCCGGAGCGTCTGGGGTTGGATCTAAAACACCAACTTTATATCCCATTTCCTTAGCAACTAGTGCCATCATCTGACCCAATTGACCGCCACCTAAAATTCCAATGGTGGCTGGTGGCAAAATTGGCTTAGCGTAATTGTTCATTACTATCAATTGCCTCCTTTGTTTGTCTTTCACGAAAATCATCTAGACTTTGTGCAATCTTTTCATCGCTAACCGCTAGAATTTGTGCCGCTAACAACGCAGCGTTCTTTGCACCAGCATCACCAATTGCGACGGTCGCTACCGGTACGCCAGAAGGCATTTGAACGATTGATAGTAGTGAATCGACCCCGTTTAAGGTGCTGGTCTTAACCGGAATTCCGATGACCGGTAAGGTTGTATTTGCCGCTAACATCCCTGGCAAATGTGCTGCTCCACCCGCCGCAGCAATGATTACCTTGTATCGTTCGTGTTCTGCTGAACGACCAAAAGCTTGTAATTCGTTTGGCATCCGATGGGCTGAGATAATCTTGGTATTATAACTAATGTCTAAGCTATCTAAAGTATCGATAGTTCCCTGTATTTTAGGGAAATCAGAGATAGAACCCATTACAACTGCTACATCCATTTTTATAAGTCTCCCCTCTAAATGGTTAAACTTATAATAACAACCGATTTAACTTTCGTCAACTAAAAAGCGAACAATATTTTAAAATAATATGTTATAGTTCGTGAAAAACACAAATATTAGCACAAAAAAAGACCAACTTAACAAAGTTGGTCTTTTGAACTATTTAAATTCAGGAAATGTCTTGTAAATCATTTTGTACATTCTTGATTGATCGTAAGCATTGAATCGATCGTGTAGAGATACGATAATGACACGATTCTTGTTTGGTAATTGACTAGTGCTTACCAGACAATTACCTGCTAGTGGTGTGTATCCAGTCTTTAATCCATCGACATGCAATGCCGCATTGTATCTAAGTCCACCCGCTAATAATTCGTTGGTGTTCTTTAAGGTTTGGCCACTTTGGCGGTAACGATACAGCTTGGCATCGTTGATGATTGATGGATACAATCTTAAGAGATTTGAAGCAATCACAGCTAATGCTTTTGCTGATACACGGTTGTAATCATAACGTGAACCGTATCGAATGTAATATGGATATAAGTCAGAGTTTTCTAGCCCGGATGAAGAAACGAAGTGAGCTTGAGAGCTAATCCCCCATGCTTTTACTTGCGCGTTCATCTTCTTGATAAACTTATTGTTAGTACCGGACACCCATTGTCCCAACGCAATCGTGGCACTGTTGGATGACGCAATTAATGAAGCCTTGTATAGGTTTCTAACGGTGTATGTCTTGTTAGCCTTTAATACGTAGCTACCTAGAGAATGGTGTCTACTCATGTTTGCTAAACTGCGTGATATTTTAACTTTTTGGTTCCAACCGTTCTTGGTAGTTTGGGCCTTTTGGATTGCTAAGTATAATGTCATAATCTTAGCGGTTGAAGCAACTGCACGTTTAGAAGTTGCATTCTTTTGATAGTAGACCTGGTTAGTATCCATGTTAATCGCATAAGTCGCGCTACTTGTCTTATTGTACTTATCCATCGCTTTGGTATAACTACTATTAGTATCGGCACTTGCGCTAACAGTAACAAATGATGAACCAAGCATAAAGATAGCCATAAAAGCCACCATTAACTTTTTCATTTAACTTCATCCCCCTTAATGATATCAATAGCTATATATTACAACGTTTTGGCGGGATTTTAGTTTACAAATTATTACATTTATATTATGAATATTAAAAAAGGAACCTAATATATAGGTTCCTTTTCTTTATGATTATTTAATTGCTTCTCTCACAGCGTCTTTTTCAGATTCAACCAATTCAACGGTACTTGTGATTGCTCTAGTATCCATCTTAATTTCACGGGTTAAACCTGGAGTGTCTAGTTTTGGTTCAAAGAATGCTTTGAATTCATCTAGACGAGTTCTGGTATGGAAGATGTTTGAGATAACTGTAATAAATGTAGCGAATTCCATGTCACCACCAACAGTATCTTCTAGCCATTGCCATTCGTTTCTGATCCAGTCCCATGCGAATTGTTGACCAGCTGAATTTCTCAATACACCTGAGAACCAAGCACGTAAGTCTTGAGGTTTTACAACACTACTATCTTCAAAGTTAGCAACTAGTTTACCTAGTAGTTTAGCATCCTTTGTTAGAGTTACTGCAGCACAGATATCTTGCTTGTAACTTGGGTCAGTTGATTGTTTGTATTCTTCAACTAATGCATCGAATTCTTCAGCATTTGAGTAGTTTTTCATTTCATTAGCTAAGATGTAAACACGGGTGTCAGCTTGTAATGATAACAAGTTGGATTGGTGATCTTGGAAGATTGCGTGAGCAGCTTCGGCGAAATCCTTGTTGTCATCGTATAATGCAGCCCCTAAGATGTATGGACGAGTTAACTTATCATTGTTACTTTCGCCATCTACGCTAACTAGTCCTAGACGTTCTAGTTGTTTGTCACTTAGTTGTCTGAATAGGTTCTTCAAGTTGTCTTCGTCTTCAGTTCCTGGTTCAACGAACTTCTTCAAGTTGTTGGCTAATGTGTAAACGGAGTCGTTAATCACATTAGATTCGCTATCAGCAAATTGTTTTAATACTGGAACAACGTCAGCGTATGATACTTGTTTTGCTTCGGCTAGTAAACGAAGATCTTGTAGTAATTGCATCTTATCGATTGGAGATAAGTTATCGGAATCGCTTAAGATGTCTGATTGTAATGTGTCATCGTATTTCACGATAAAGTGTGAATTGTTACCAACGTTTACTCTAAATGGTTTGCCGTTTAGTTTACGTAATTCTTGGTAGTCACCTAAATCGACAGTTTCTTCACTGAAGATGTCAGGAGCTTGATCGTAGTTTGCGTTTAAAGGAATTTGCCAACGACGACCTTCATCCTTACCTTCACCGGTGAAGAATTGCTTTTGAGCTAACTTCAAACGGTTGTCTTCAACGTATGCGTTCACAACTGGGTAACCTGGTTGTTCTAGCCATGATTCCATAATCTTACCTAGATCCATGCCAGCAGCCTTACCAAGTGCATCCCATAAGTCAGAACCAGCAGCGTTTCCGTACTTGTGAGCAGCAAAGTAGTTCTTTAGACCTTCACGTAATGCATCGTCTCCGATTAAGGCACGAACCATCACTAACATTCTGGCACCCTTGGCGTAAACGATAGCTCCATCAAATAGTGCATCGATTTCTGCTGGGTGATGAACTTCAACGTGAACTGATTGAACACCGTCAACAGCATCACGTTTTAACGCTGCAGGAACATCAGTAGTTTGGAATACTTCCCAAATGTTCCATGAAGGTTCGATTGCGTCGATGGCAACGTATTCCATCATGTTGGCAAAACTTTCGTTCAACCATAGGTCATCCCACCATCTCATGGTTACTAAGTCACCGAACCATTGGTGAGCTAATTCATGAGCAATAACCGTAGCAACACGTTGTTTTACTTCAAATGAAGTGTTATCTGGATCTAGTAATAAGTATGCTTCACGATAAGTTACTAGTCCCCAGTTTTCCATTGCCCCTGCTGAGAAGTCAGGTAGCGCTAATTGCCATGAATGTGGAAGTGGGTATGGAGTTTGGTAGAAGTCTTCGAAGAATTCGATTGAGCGCTTAGCGATATCTAAGGCAAAATCTAGTTCTTTTGCGTCATGGACCTTGGTACCGAAGACACCAACTTTTACACCACTCTTAGTTTCAGTCATCTTACTTTGCATGTCACCAAAGGCAAATGCAACTAGATAAGTAGACATTTTGACAGTTTCATCAAAGTAATGAACACCGTTTTCTACTTTGACTTCTGGCATGTTTGCTAAAGCAATTTCACCAGGTTGTTCATCAAACTTAAGTGCTAGCTTAAACTTAGCCTTTGCTTCCGGTTCATCAATACATGGGAACGCTTGTCTAGCAAAGTTGGTTTCAAATTGAGTTCCTACTAATTGTTTTTGTTCACCATTAACTTGGTAATATGAAGGGTAAATTCCCATCATGGTATCAGTTAACTTGGCGGAGTATTCAATAGTTACGGCAACTTCACCGGTCTTATCTAAAGATACGTTAATTACTTCGTTGTCATTATCAACATTAAAGTCAACGGGAGTTCCATCTACTGAAACGTTGGTGACATCAAAGTCTTTTTCGTGAATGCCAATTTCTGCTTCACTTGCATTACCGTAAATTGTGGTCTTTCCACTAAATTTCTTTTCACTACGGCTAACATCTAAATAGATGTCGTAGTGTTCAGGTTGAAATCGATTAAATAATCTAACTAATTCAGCCATCAATAACACTCCTTCTTTATCATCATTTTCTCATTATTTTTTAATTGTACGCTATCTAAATATAAAACGCTACAAATATATTGTAGTAGTAATAATTATTACATGCACATGTTAATACTTATATAATCTTCTTTAGCTTTTCTTTATAAAATTGAAAAAAACTTAACTTTATAAGTATAGAGAGTTTTAGATAAATAGATTATTATTTTAATCATAAAATAATAATTCAGAGGGAAGCGGACATTTATGAAAAAAACATCTTTAAAAACAGCTTTACTTTTTTCTACCTTAGTATTTGGTACAGTTCAAGCCAATGCTCTAATTAACCAATCTAACAACTACTCAATTGTAGCTCACGCTGACAGTAGCAATGTTGATACTTCTACCGCTAACATTGCAACAATCAAAGACAACACAATCAGAAAGATTTTATTAAGTTCTGTTAACAGTCAAGAACACACAAACTACTCAAATGCTAACCAAATTACCAACGATGATTTAGCAAAACTAACTTCCATTAATTACAGCGGTAATGGATCAGAAAAGGTTTCATCATTAGATAACTTCAACACAAGCATCCTACCAAATATCACTTCATTTTCTATTGATAATGTCGACATCAGTGGCATCAAAGACTTAAGTCCATTCGTTCAATGGAACAAGCTATCAAGCGTTTCATTAAGTGGTGACAACATCAACAGTGACCAATTCGCTACATTAGGTAAATGGTCAGACACTTCATTGACATACTTGGACTTATCACACAACAACATCAGTAACTTGGACTTCTTAAAGGACATTCAAATTCCAAACGTCCAAAAAATCGATGTAAACCATAACCAAATCTCAGATTTCACACCAGTAGTTACTCAAAAATGGAACAGTCTAACTGATTTAAATGCCGGTTTTAACAAGATTACAGACATCTCACCAATCGCTAAAGTTAACTGGCCAAACCTACAAAAGCTAATTGTTGAAAGCAACCAAATCTCTGACATTTCAGTAATTGCTTCAGCAAACTGGCCAAACCTACAAACATTGAATGCTGATAATAACAACATTTCAGACATTAACGCTTTTGCAACCACTAACTGGCATAACTTAAAAGTTATTTCAGCCGCTGGTAACAAGATTCAAAACGTCAATTCTTTAGCTGGTAAGGCTGATAACTTCAAGAACCTACAAACATTCGTTGTTAATAACAACAACATTAACGACATTTCTTGGATGAGTGGCTTTAAATTCAACTCTAACTCACTTGCTACTAAACAAACCGTTAACGATACTCAAATAGTTGTTAAACCAGAAAACGGTCAAAGCGTCTTAGTTCCTGTAACCATTAAGGACGTTACCCTAACAGACGGTGTGAACTGGACATACCTTGCAACTGACGACAACGCAGGTACTAACCTTGAGGCATCAAACCTTTCAGATTCCAGCGCAACAATCATTGGAAACGATGGTCTTCCATTCAAACTTGTAGAAGCAACTGAAGAAGGCCAAAACACTAAATCAAACGGTATCAAGGGTGTTAGGTTAAACTACACTGGTGCTAACACATCAACTGTATCATTTGACTTCGGATCAAATTTTGGAATTAGCCAACCTGGTTACTTTGGTGGTAGATACACACTTAACGTTAACTGGGCAACTACTAACAGCCAAAGCAAGGCTGTTAAGGTAACAGTTAACTACATTGATCAAGACGGTCAGCAAATCAGCTCACCTCAAACTAAGACAGTTAACTTTGTTGAAACTGGTAAGAAAGTCGACGCAACTGGTCAACAAATTTGGAATAACGACTGGAGAGCTTTAAGCGATGACAGTTACTCATTCTCAAGTCCTGAAGTTAAGGGATACAAATTAGCAAACAATGCTCAATCAACTGTAAGTGGAAACGTAAACAACGACTCAAGTGACATCACTGAAAACGTTGTTTACAAGACTGTTGCTCCTAGTTCAAGTGCTGACAGTAACTCTTCAAAGCCAGCTGATTCAAGCGCTCAAAGCTCTGCTTCAAGCTCAGAAGCTACTAGCTCAAGTGCTCAATCCTCTGCTTCAAGTTCAGAAGCTAACAGCTCAAGTGCTCAATCTTCTGCTCAAAGCTCAGAAGCTAACAGCTCAAGTGCTCAATCTTCAGTAACTAACGAACACAGCAACAACGCAAGTAACCCAACTCAAAGTTCTAGCGTTGAAAGTTCGAGCGCTCAATCTTCTGCAGTAAGCAACAACGGTAACAATGCCGGCAAACCTACTTCAGAAAACAGTGCTACTCCTACTACACCATCAACTGGTAACAACTTTGGTAAGCCAAACAGGGAAGTTACTATCAAGCATGTAGATCCAGCTGTTCCTGGTCACAAGAACAACGCTTCACACCCTGCTACTGAAAACAAAAACAAGTTACCTCAAACTGGTGACAAGACTGAACAAAACGTACTAATTTCTCTTGGTGTCGTAGCCATTGCTACAGCACTAGGATTAGCAGCATTTGCACTACGTCGTAAGAATAAGTAAAAAATAAAAAAGACCTCGAAATGATTTCGAGGTCTTTTTGTTTAGAATATTTTATTTAGACGTTTAACATCGTCAATCTGAAAGTGCTTATGTTGTCCGTCGACTAGTTTATTACTTTTTTCATCACGTTTTACCAAACTATATTGAGATTGATCTTGAATAAATTCTTGAATAATTGCTTTTAACCATTTAATACTCTTAGTTTGGGTTATGCGCATTTCGATTTCTTTTTGAATAACCTGAGTCGCAGAATTCAAATCACTTTGTGAGCTGGTGATATCGTACGTATCATCACCATAATCAAAATATTCGTTCATGAAATTGATGTATTGGGTTTCTAGACGTTTGCTTGGCCACCATGCCATCAAGATTGGGCGACGATCATGTTTAGTGGATTTTTCCCACTTTTGACCGTTTCTTAGAATCATCTTTGGGCGGTACCAGGTGTTAAACGTTAAATATCCATCAACAGTGGAGATGTTTTGTTTATCAATCTTGTAAAACGCATTTTTTGCAGCATAGTCGTTGTTAGGATTATACGATGGTTTTACAATCCCTGAAGTTTCCGCCTTAGAATTAGAAATAGATAGAATCAATCCAATTCCAAATAAAGTCGCTACCACAACTGCGCATGTCGCAATTGATAGTAGTAATTTTTTACGCAAGAAACTCAGCTGTCCTTTTTTCATTATAAGCACTCCTAGTTTCATATTATGATGTTAATTTTACCACAAAAGAGCTTTTTTCTTGCTTAATCCGCCAATAAATGAAATATTACTTAATATTGTTTTATTTGGGAGATGTTTATATTGAAAGCAAAAATGTTGTTTAGAATCATCTTGTACATAATTGGACTAAACGTCTTAGCCCTTGGTACAACACTATTTGCTTGCGGAAAACTTGGGGTAAGTTCATTAGTCTCTGTTCCACAAACATTGTCATTTATTATTCATACCACACTAGGTCACGCCACTACCATTTTCTTCATCATCTTGGTATTAGTCCAACTGATTATCGTCAGAAGATTTGAATTAAAAATCGTCCTACAATTGGTCCTAGCATTTGTATTCGGTTGGCTGGTTGATTTCTACGGTTTGACCGTTGGTTTGAAACGCATCCCATTAAACGGATACGCAGAAAGAATTCCGGTCACATTATTAGCCATTTTATGTACCGCTCTAGGTATCTTTATGATGGTAAAGGCCGCATTCGTGCTAATTCCAGCAGATGGTTTCGTTAACGTCATCAGTGAAAAACTACATAAACCTTTTGGCCAAATGAAGTTTTGTTTCGATGCATCAATGATCGTCATCACAATCATTTTAGGATTAGTATTCCTACATCACATTACTTCAATTGGGATCGGAACTGTTTTAGCAGTTCTTTTCGTTGGTAAATTGATTAACCTATTTAATTATATTGTGGATAAGACTAAAAAAGCTTAGAGCATGCGCCCTGAGCTTTTTTATTATTTGAAATTACGACGGTATCCTAAATACGTTGAGATAACAAACGCTATTGGATATATAACAAAGAGAATAAAGTCGAAGTGGCCACCCAAAATTAAGTTGAAACAAATAAGAACCGTCATTATAGCTACTAATGTAATTAGGTTTTGAATGATAAAACTTCTGATAGCTATTTTTCGTTCACTGTCGTTACTATAATCATATTCATCTAATCCATGGCGTTTAACAACAATATTCATATATGTTAATGCAATTAAAACGGCTATTGAATCTGCAAAAATCATACCAAGCGCAATATCGGAAGTATCATAAAAGTTTCCTATTCCAAGTGATACAAAGATCGAAGCAAACAGAAAGATAATAAGTCCAAATGCCACCTTGTTGGCAGCCTCAGAAATTACCTTATTGGTAAATTCATCAAACGGTTCATTAATACCGTAAATAAATTTAATCATCTTAGTAAAAAAAGATTCCTTCATATTCATTCACCTCATTTTTTAAATTGACGACAATACTGAGTATAGATTGCCACCAAAATACCAATAAAACAACCAATAAAGGATGGAAAAATACTTTCGGACATTCCCAAATATCTAAACCAAACCGAAATTGGATACATAGCAAGTGACAAAGTCAATACAGTCGTGAATATTCTACTGATAATAAATCTTTTACCATAAATCTTTCGTTCTTCTTCATTATCAAATTCATAGCAATCCAATTTATTTTTTCTAATGATTCTACTCATATATGCACTTGCAATCAAATGCACAAATATATCAGCCATAATTACACCACTTACTACATTCATAGGACTGAACCATCTTATCAGTACCATCAACGCATATGCTGACATAAGAAGATATACCATTAACCCAATAGCGATTTTATTTCCAGCGTCGTTAATGACGTCCCTGGCAAACTCATCAAACGGTTTGCTAATTCCATAAAAATATTTAACTAGTTTTATAAACAATGATTCTTTCATCGGCTATTCCACTCCTTCATTCCAAAATAAAGTATTTAAATCCGTTTTTAGGGCTTTGGCAATGTTGAAACATAGCTTCAAACTTGGGTTGTATTCTCCCTTTTCAATCAAACTTAACGTTTGGCGGGAGATACCAACGGACTTCGCCAGATCCTTTTGTTGCACATTTTCCTTTGTGCGTATTTCTCTAACACGATTTTCCAAAATGTTACTCCTCTGATTATCATGTGATCTTTATATCAATTTAGGTAATATATATATTCCATATGTAAACTATATATTACATAAAAACAAAAAACAAGTAATTATTTCAAATAAAAAAAGGCGCCAATTTCTGGCGTCTTTTTGCGTATCTTATTTATGATATGGACTACCTTCATTGATCATGAAGGCACGGTAAATTTGTTCAGTTAGTACCAAGCGCATCAATTGATGTGGCAAGGTAAAGCGACCAAATGAAATTTGGGTATCAGCACGTTTTAATACCTTTGGTGCTAGACCAAGTGATCCACCAATCACAAAAGTGATGTCTGAATGACCATATGTGGCTAAATTATCGATTTCTTTGGCGAATTCTTCGGATGCACGTTCTTTTCCAAGAATGGCTAGTGCATATACATATTCCTTGTCAGCAATCTTGTCTAAAATTCTAGTTCCTTCTTTATCCATAACGTCTTGCATCTCTGATTCACTAAGGGATTCAGGCGCTTTCTCATCTGGAACTTCGATAATCCGAAACTTACAAAAACGTGATAAACGCTTACTATACTCATCAATTCCGGCCTTAAAATATTTTTCTTTTAATTTTCCGACCACAACTAGTTTAATATTCATTTGTGAAATCTCCTTTTTGAAATTTTGAACCACTATATTTAGTATGTGGAAATGTTGTTAACTACTACTAATATTGTCCACAGATTGTCAAGGTTTTTCACGAGTTATCCACATCTGTGTATATGTCATTTTGACCCGTGTAACACTCAAAAAATACTGTCACACAGGCGTTTCACAATAGTGCATTTTCCGTGTAACTTTCTTTTCCACAATGTTATCCACAGAGTTATCCACATGAGGTGGAAAACTAAAAAATAGCGATAATTGTTGATTTTTCGGGCATATATATAGATCTTAAAAATTTTATTTTTTCTAGTTATACACCGAATGTATGTTTTTTTCTTTGTGAAAAGTTTTGAATTAAAATTTCACAAAGATTATTATACAAAATTAAGTAATCGTTCGTAAAATTTTATATAAAAAAAGCGTTGAATTTAATCAACGCTCTCATAAATAGTTGGTAGTTATTTAGTTGGTAGTTCGCCTTCCACGATTTGGTCTAACGTTGTCATAGAAGGGATAAAGAACATGTTACCGGTCACTGGATCGGAGAAATCTAGTAAGCGGTCTGATTGTCCAAACATGTTTTCTAACATGCGTTTAGTAACTGTCCAATGTCTAGCATATCCAATGAAGTATGTTCCAGTCTTACCTGAACTAGGATCTGAGAATGGGACGTTCATTCTCACAATCTTGTGTTCCACACCGTCGTCGTTATCTTGAGATGCGACGTTGTGTGAGTTTTCTAGTTTTTCGTCATCTTCTAGTTCCAAGTCGGAGTATTTCTTTCTACCAATTGCCTTTTCTTGGTCTTCGGTCTTTAATGCATTCCAAGCATCCATATTATGGATGTATTTTTGTGCAAACGCGTATGAACCATTTTCAAAGTCAGGATCTTCATCCCCAATAATGGCATATCCTGAAGCCTTTTGAATTTCTGGATTTTCGGTACCATCAACGAAACCAATGATGGCACGTCCTTCGAAGTATCTGAATCCCTTGGTTTCATCTTCAACAGTAGCAAAGTCTCGGTAGTAGTTTCTGATTTGACTGGCCACTTCATATACGACGGCTTCTGAATCAGCACGAATGTGAATAAATAAATCGGCTGGAGTTGAAGGTGAAGTGTATTTAGGTCCCTTCACTGGTTTAAAATCTTCTAATTCTTGTGGTTTCTTAGCATCAGAAAATAAGTAGTCCCAAATGGAGTTTGAAAAACCAAAAGCAACCTTTAAATGTTCTTCTGGATATCTGATATTCATTGAGCGTAAAATAGCTTGTTCTCTAGATACTAATTCTGCGACTTTTTCACGGTCGTCGTCAGCGTTACTTCTATTAATAGTTAGTGTTGTAAATAACACATTTTTTCCCGCATCTTTATATACATCTTGTGCGTCAGTAGGATCGAATGGCATGGTAGTACCTTCTTTCGTTATTTATAATGATTATAAACTAATAATCAATCTTATTATAACCCTTTTTGCCCTATCATGAACAATAAATTTTTTAAAAAATCGTTAAAATTCTGAGCATATATTATCATAAGTTTTTATTTAGCATTACAATGTTGGTGTATAAACATAAAGGGGGAATTATTCATGACCAAACTAACTACTGACGAAGGTCAACCATGGGCAGATAATAACCATTCATTAACTGCCGGAAATCGTGGCCCTGTTTTATTACAAGACTACCAATTAATTGAAAAATTAGCTCACTTTAACCGTGAACGTATCCCAGAAAGAGTCGTTCACGCTAAAGGTGCCGGTGCTAAGGGTGTCTTCACTCTTACCCGTGATATGAGCGACTACACCAAAGCTGACTTATTCAACGGTAAAGGTAAACAAACACCACTTACCATTCGTTTCTCAGAAGTTGCCGGTGAATTAGGTTACCCTGATACCATTAGAGACGTTCGTGGTTTCGCAATGAAGTTCTACACTAATGAAGGAAACTACGATATCGTTGGTAACAACACACCTATCTTCTTTGTTAACGATCCTTTGAAGTTCCCAGACTTCATTCACTCACAAAAACGTGATCCTGCTACTCATCTTCGTTCAGAAGATATGCAATGGGACTTCTGGTCACACTCACCTGAATCACTTCACCAAGTTACCTATTTAATGGGTGATCGTGGTAACCCAGCTAGCTACGCTAACATGAACGGTTACGGTTCACACACATTCAAGTGGGTTAACGCCAAGGGAGAAGTATACTGGGTTAAGTACCACTTCATCTCAGAACAAGGTGTTAAGAACATGACCGAAGATCAAGCAGCTAAGGTTGCTTCTGAAAACACTGACTACTTAATTCAAGATCTATACGATCGCATCAAGAATGGTGACTATCCAAAGTGGAAAGTATGTGTTCAATTAATTCCTTACGAAGAAGGATTAAACTACAAGTACGATATCTTTGATGTTACCAAGACCGTTTCTCACAAGGACTATCCACTACAAGAAATCGGTGAATTCGTATTAAACGAAAATCCTGAAAACTACTTCAACGATGTTGAAGAAGCATCATTCTCTCCTGCAAACCTAGTTCCAGGAATCGAACCTTCAATGGATAAACTATTACAAGGTCGTTTGTTTGCATACAAGGACGCCGCTAGATACCGTTTAGGTGCCAACTACGAACATCTTCCTGTTAATAGTCCAAAGACCGAAGTTCACAACTACGCTCGTGACGGTTACATGTCACAAGGTCAAAATGGTGACGTTAACTACGAACCAAATCAATATGAAGATTCTCCACGTGAAGATCCTCATGCAAAGATTAAGCCATTTGCAGTTGAAGGCGAAGCTAACAACTACAAGACCTATGACGAAGACCCATACTCACAAGCTGGTGCCTTATACCACGTCTACTCAGATGATGAAAAAGACCGCCTAATTCAAGCTATCAAGAAACACCTAGGTAGCGTTAAGAGTCATGACACAAAAGTACGTCAAACTAAGTTGTTCTACCGTGCAGATCATGACTATGGTAAGCGAGTTGCTGACGCTTTAGGCCTAAATATGGATGAAATTACTGAATAATTGATAAAAATTACGCCGTCATGATTGTTGTCATGGCAGCGTTTTCAGCAGTTATATTTCAGTTTGTAACAATTCATAATATAACTGTAACGATGTAATAACGTTACTGATATATAACTCCTATATAGTATTAAACATCATAAGAAATCGAAAGAAAAAATTTTTAAGGTTTATATAAAGGAGTTATGTTTCTTGAATAACATTACAAAATCTTTTATCAAATTCACAGTAATCGCATTTACATCATTATTAATTTTATTCGCTATCAACTTTGCTAAAAACGACGTTCAAGCTAGTGCTTCAGTTAACTGGCAACACGTTGCTGAAAAGCACCTAAGCAAGAAAAACATCGCCGCAAGACGTTGGGTTTCATTCCACGAATCAAGCAACAGATACCACGCAAGAAACGGTGTTTGTTACGGTAAATTCCAATTAGATATCAGCTACCTACATGGTGACAAATCTAAAAAGAACCAAGAACTAACTGCCAACAGATATGTTGCTAGTCGTTACGGTTCATGGGTTAACGCTAAGAAATTCTGGCAAAAACACCACTGGTACTAAAAATAAAAAGCAGTTTAGCTAATCGCTAAGCTGCTTTTTTTATTGTCTAAACATGATTGCTTTGTTATCTGTTTGAAGAATTTCTTGGTATAGCATATGAGCGGATTCAATTGTTTGGTTAGCTAGGTGCCAATACTTATCATCTAAGTTATTAACATCTTTTAAACCACTAAGATCAACGTCAGTTCTTAAAATGTATTCCGCTGCAAAGTTATGATTGTCGATTACTAAATGATGACTACCATCAATATCATAGTATGGATTATTTTCTAAAATATCGACGACATCTTGTAATAAGGCATTTGCGGTTGGTTTCTTTCCGGCACCCTGACCTAAAAACCCTAATGGTCCGATGGTATCTCCGGTCAATTGAACATAGTTCAAATTACCATTAACGGTCGCAATGGTATTATCAACCGGCAATAATGTCGGTTCGATTGAAATCGCCAATTTATTCTGATTATATAACCTGGCTTGCCCAATCAATTTAATATTCATCTCGCGATGCAAGAAGAAATCAACATCTTCCTTTAATAGGTTTCTGATACCGACCTTCTTAATCTCATCCCCCGGTTCAACAAGTGTATTAAACGCTAAATCAGTCGAAATACATAACTTATTTTCAACATCATAACCATCAATATCGGCTGTTGGATCAGCTTCAGCGTAACCTAAATCCTGCGCCTGCTTTAATGCTTCGTTAAAACTAACGTGTTGATTCACAATCGCATCGATAATAAAGTTACTGGTCCCATTTAGAATCCCACCGATTGATTGCACATCATCGATTCGAAGAACTCGTTTAAGGTTTTGAATCCATGGGATTCCACCAGCGACGCTGGGTTCAAATCTAAATGATACGTGATTTTGTTTAGCCTCATGGATAAATTCTTCCATGTATTTTGCGACGACCGCCTTATTAGCAGTTACTACGTTCTTGCCCGCCTTAAAGGCATCCATAATCATCTCGTACGCTGGATGAATACCACCCAACGTTTCAACGATGACCTTAATGTCATCATTATCCAGAATTGATTGATAATCATTCGTCTTATTTTGTGTTGCGTCCACCTTTTCTTTTCTCACCCAGATGGCTGCTACGTTTAACTTTTCCTTTAGGCGTGGGCTTTCATCGATGATTTCTTTGACCCCACCACCGACTGTTCCAAGTCCTAAAATTGCGATATTCAATCCGATCACATCTTTTCTTTTTGTATGTATATAATAAACACTTGTTTTTTATTAATAAACAGATTATCATGTAATCAAATCTTTTTCAACCACACAGGAGGATATAAATTATGGAAAAATATACTAGTACAAGAGATAAAGACGTCGAAATTAGTTCGTTTGATGCAATCATCAAAGGATTTTCAGATGACGGCGGCTTATTCGTTTTACCAGATTTAGCTGCTCATAATATTAATATCGATAAAGTTATCGACCAAAGTTACCAAGAAATTGCTTTCGATGTTGTGAAAACATTGCTACCTGATTTTTCAGATTTCCAAATCGCTAACAGCATCCATGAAGCATACGATGACAGCTTTGATGATTACGAAATCACACCCATTAAAGATGTCGATAATTTCTCAGTTCTAGAATTATTCCACGGTCCTACCTGTGCATTTAAAGATGTCGGTCTTCAATTATTACCAAAACTAATGCGACAATGTCTACCAGAAAACAAGCACGTGATGGTATTAGCTGCTACCAGTGGTGACACTGGTACTGCTGCTCTTGCTGGCTTCAAAGACATCAACAAGATGGGAGCAATGGTATTCTACCCTCAAAACGGGGTCAGCATGGTCCAACAACAACAAATGCTAACTACTAAGGGTTACAACACTAAGGTTGCTGCTATCAATGGTAATTTCGACGACGCGCAAACTAACGTCAAAAAAATCTTTAACAACCAATCTTTGAAGAAAAAACTTGGTGACGACAATTCACTATCAAGTGCCAACTCAATCAATATTGGTCGTTTAGTTCCCCAAATCGTTTACTATTTTGATGCTTACAAGCAAATGGTTAAAAACGGCAAAATTAACGTTGGTGACGAAATCATCTTCACTGTCCCTACCGGAAACTTCGGTGATGTTTTAGCCGGATACTATGCCAAACTATTAGGTCTACCAGTAAAGAAACTAGTCATCGCATGTAACTCCAACAAGGTTCTCGCAGACTTCTTCGAAAATGGTGTCTATGACAGAAATCGTCCATTCTTCAAGACCATCGCGCCAAGTATGGACATCCAAATTTCTAGTAACTTCGAACGCCTTTTGTACTACAAGAGCGGTGAAAACGTTGACTACGTTAAATCATTAATGGATGATTTGGAAAAAGACGGTAAATACGAAGTGCTTCCAGAAATCTTGGCATCCATCAAGGATGACTTTATCTGCGGATATAGCGATGACGATGAAATCAAAGCATCCATCAAGGAAGTCTTTGAAAAATATCATTACCTAATGGATCCACATACAGCTTCCGGATACCGTGTTACACGTGAAACAAAAGAACAGTATCCAGATACTCCTGTCGTAATGCTAAGTACCGCTAGTCCTTACAAATTTGTCGATGCCGTTTCCGATGCGATCATCGGTGAACACCGCCAAAGCCCAATTGAAACTAGTGATCTATTAGTCGAAAAGACTGGTATTGAAATGCCCGAACAATTAAGACAAATCTGGCATGATGAAGCTGTTGTCCCTGCCAAAATCAACCCTGATGAAATGGAAGATTTGGTAGTCGACACAATAAAGGATGTGTTTGAAAATGATAAAAGTAATAGTGCCCGCAACTAGCGCTAACATCGCGATGGGTTACGACTGTCTTGGTATGGCCGTGAACCTGTTTACAGCTGTCAAAATTGACGAAGCTGATAAATTTAACATCACTGGATGTGATGAAGCATTCCAAAATGAAGACAATCTGGTATATCAAGGCTTCATTCAAGGATGTAAGCATTTAAAACAAAAAGTTCCTACCATCTCAATTGATATTCAAAGTGAAATTCCGGAATCACGCGGTCTAGGTAGTTCATCAGCTTGTATCGTTGCTGGAATCATCGGTGCGTTTAAATACTTCAAACAAGATGTCGATAAGGATTCCATCCTCCAAATCGCCACAGCAATGGAGGGCCATCCCGACAATGTTGCTCCCGCCATTTACGGCGGATTATGTATGGCATTTGAAGATAGCAATGGTCACTACGACGTCATCCAATACCCTATCGATGATTCTTACTACTTCACTGCCGTCATTCCCGACTTCAAGGTCTCAACCAATGAAGCCAGAAAGATTGTCCCAAAGGAAGTTAAAACCACAACGGTAGCCCATCAACTCTCTCATTGTTTAGCGATGTTAAACGCCCTATCAAACGGTGATATCAAACAACTAAACGATGCCATCGATGACCGTTTGCATGAACCCTACCGCCAAAAGTTAATCAGCGGTTTTGATGACGTCAAAAAAATCGTCAAAGAAAACGATTCTGTCGTATATATCAGCGGAAGTGGATCAACACTAATAATCATTAGTAATTCAGCTGATAGACGTGATAAAATAATAGAAGCGTTACAAAAACGATTCGAAAAATTCAGCATCAAAAATGTTGAAATCATGAACTAACGGTGGTGAGAACAATCAGTAAGTATTATATTGTCGATGACTCGCTTCTACCAGAAGCATTCGGGAAAGTCATTGAAGCAAGAAAAATGATTGATAACGGGGAAGTTAAAAACGTCAGTGAAGCCGTGAAAAAAGTCGGCATCAGTCGTGCTAGCTACTACAAGTACAAGGACTACGTTTACGAAGCCCAACAATCATCATGGCAACGAAAAGCCGTTATTTCATTTTTGCTAAGTCATAAAAGTGGTATCTTATCCAAGGTTTTGAATTCCATTTCAAACCGTGATGCCAACATCTTAACAATCAACCAAAACATCCCCATCAACGATTCAGCCAGTGTCGTGATTTCACTGGACTTGAGTCAAATGGATGGAACAATCGATGAATTAATCGCAGATATCAGTGCTATTGATGGCACAAACAAGGTTAACCTAGTCGCTGTTGAATAATTAGGCAGGAAATGCTAACATCTTGTCTAATAAATAGGAAGGAAATTACAATGGATAAATTGCAATTTATGGATTACACTTTCTTGTTTAATCCAGACCATTCTACTTATACCAACAACGAAGAAGGGTTAACCTTTTTTATGTTAGATGGTGAAGATAGAATCAAGATTAGATTCAAAAATGAACGCTTAGTATTGCTACCACAATCAGGAGTTACGATTAAAAAAGTCGATGATAAAAAATACCGCATCATCGCCAACGAATACCAACCCGTATAGGGCAAGGAGATTTAAATGAGAGAAGTTCAAATCAGACAGTATCATTTGAGATACGACGATGATCAAATCGACGGTTATTTCGACGCAAATAACGAAAGACTGGCATTCAACGCCGGAAGTGACTTATTACTAGTCGTTGATGTCGATAACGATCAATTAACGTTTCATCCCAATGGTGGCGACTACATTTCAATCGAAGAAATCGATGCTACCCACTACGAACTAGAATCTGACTTTTAAAATAGGAGACTACAATGCCTCAAATAACTTTTCATGGTTACACCATTTTCTACCAAGACCATATGCTACCCTTCTTTGATCGAAAAAGAGACGCCATCTTATTTGTAAAATATTTAGCCGAAAATGATGGTGGCAAGGCCTATGATGATGCCCAATTGATTATTGAATACGATGACGGTATCGTATTTACACCGCTTTGGAACATCAAAATCAAACAAACTAACGATAAAGAATTCATTTTAGAATTCAAAGGATAACAAAAAAGACTCAGCAATCGCTGAGTCTTTTTTATATTGTGCTTGTCTTTGTTTTGGTCATGTATGAGGCTGGTTGTTCTTTGGCTACCAAAGTAGCAACATTTCTCATATGTTCACCAAAAGTATCGATTAATTCTTGAATATGATTGTATTCAGGATGTTCAGATAGTCGCTTTAATCTTGTGCAAATCACACGACGTTCACGACTCTTAAAGCATAGCTTTAATTGACGACTAACGGTTAGCATCTTAGCTAAGCAATAAACGTTAACTGTCATTGGCGCTGAACCCATCATTTGATCATAAATCGCATCAATGATTTCTTGGTTAGTTTGGTTCTTTGGTACAAAGGTTCTTACCTTGTGTACTAAGCCCTTCTTCTTTTCCAAGACGTGGCCACCTTCATAGAACTGTTCGCCTAACGCCATGTAAGTGTGTTTCATTACATCAATGTTTTGCAAAAGTTTTGCCATGATTGTATCCACGTCTTCATTCTTATTACGAATAATCAAATCCATAAAAGAGTTCAAGAAGTATAACTTGTGTGGTAAATTGTCGATTATCTCGATTCGCTTATCTTCACCTAATTTAATTACCCCTGCAGCCGCTAAGTCTAACAAACAGCTGTCTACTAAATAAGCACGTAGACGAACATTTTTTAGCATTACGCGGCTATCTTTGGACTTACTTGTAATTAAAAAATACATTTCAGCAGTTGTAAGTGCCATAATATAGCCTCCATGAGTAGAATAAAAGTATTCTAACACTTATTTATCTTTTTTGTTACCTTTTTTTCTTTCGACTTCGTCTCTAATTTTAATTGCACGTTCAAAATTGTTGGTAAACACACCAGCGACGTTACGTTTCATAATAAAACGTAATCGTAAATTGCCGTTAACGGTCCAAATGCGTTCTTTATCTTCAATATCAGGTTGGTAAAAACGAAGGTGTAATGCATCTAAGTGATTAGCAGCCATGAATTCCTTTGGATTATCGACACGATTACCGGTTAAAAACGCGAATTTAGCATCGTGAGTAATGGTTTGCGCAATCTTAATCGATGATAAATTAAATGATGAATATATGATTGGATGAAGTAATTCATATTCATCCACCATTTTAATGACGATTTCTTCAATGTTCTTGTAGTGAATCTTATTGGTCTTGAATTCTAAGTTAACGTGAACATCCCTGCCCTCAACTAATTCTAAGACTTCTTGTAACTTTGGAATTGGTTCGTAATTAGATAATGAAAAACGTGATAGTTCTTCATATGTATAATCCTTTACGAATCCTCTACCATCAGTTGTACGATCAATTCGTTCATCATGAATCACAACGGGGACATTATCTTTAGTTAAATGAACATCAAATTCTAACCCTTCAATATGATTATGCAGTGCATAACGAAATCCTTGTAGTGAATTTTCTGGATATAAATCTGGTACACCGCGATGACCATAAATTACAGTTTTCATTTGAAAGCCCCCCTCATTTTTCTTTTCCCTAATCAATAATAATGCTATTTTTTTATTTTGCAACCAAAGTTTATATAAATGTTACAATAAACTTATCCAAAGATAAGAGGTGTGCCATGATTTACGCAATTATTAGTTTTTCAGCCAGTTACATAATGTTTGTCTTTTGCCTATTTCAAGGTGTTTTAGACATGTCTGGACAAATTAACGAACTACATAAAGCAGAACACTCTGCCAAAAAATATCATCCAATGAGAGCAGGATTATGGATGATTCCACCACTTAAAATTATGCTGGAACGTAATCGTTTGAAAAAGATTTTATTGAACGCTAAATCAGATACCGACATCAAAAAGTTCAGGGTTTTTTACAACGTTTCTAACCAATCGACTGCATGGGCCTATATTTCATTTGCTTGCATGCTAGACTCGATTGTTTCGATAAAAACGTTATTTGATGCCTTTAGATGGCACCTATCAATTCCCGTCTTTATCCTTTTATCACTTCTTATTATCATTATTGGGTATGCACAGGTAATGTATCGTGTATCCGATGACCGCAAAGAAAAAATTGGGGCCAAAATTAATCGACTAAAAAAGCAATAATTGCGTGATGTCGTTTTGTTTTTATGCCATTTAACGTTATAATTTAAATATCACAACTCGCGGAGGAAATTATGATCATAAACGACAAAAAACTACATATGATTACCAAAGCTTTAGATAATTCACTTCGAATTAAGATTTTGTATTATTTAGAAGCCAACAATCAAAGTAATGTGTCCAACTTAATGAATTACTTTGAAACTTCCCAACCAAACATCTCTCGCCATTTGAAGATATTAGCGGATGCTAACCTTGTTTACAGCGAAAAGGATGGCCAGGAAAGAATCTATCAATTAAGTGATAACCACGTTTCTCAACTATTAGGAACTTTGAAAACCCATATTAATGATTAAAAAACATCATTCTTGACATATGCCGAATTTAGATATATAACTATATTTGTTATATAACAGAATTCGGTATATTTTTATTTGGAGGCAAACAATGAAAAAATTTAAAGTAGTCGGTCTAATTGCTTTTATCAGCATGTTCTTAGTTGTTCTTGCTGGTTGTTCTTCTACCAAGGCAAATGACCCCAAGAAAAGCATCAACGTTACTTCTTCAGTGAACTTCTACGGTGAAGTTGCTAAGAACGTATTGGGTAAATACGGTAAAGTGACATCAATCATCGACAACCCAAACATCGATCCACACGATTTTAACCCATCTAGTTCAGACGCTAAAAACGTTTATAAAGCTAACCTAGTTATTTACAACGGTCTAGGATATGATTCATGGGCTCAAAAACTAGCCAGCAGCAACAATGATGTTGATTCAATCAACGTCGGTAGTCTAATGGGTAAAAAGACTGGTGACAATCCACACATCTGGTACAACGTTGCCACAATGGAAAAACTAGCTAACACCCTAGCAGACAAGTTCGCTAAGCTACAACCAAAACACAAGAAACAATTCGAAGCTAACGCTAAGGCATACATTGAAAAACTAAAGGTTTTAAACACTCAGCTTGATGACATCAAGAAAAACAAGATGAGCAAACCAGTCGCAGTTTCAGAACCCGTTTTCGATTACTCACTAGCAAACATGGGTTACAAGGTATCTGACACTTCATTTGAAGAAGCAACTGAAAAGGACAACGATCCAAGTCCAAAATCAATTCGTTCACTTCAAGAAGACATCAAGAACCACAAGCTTTCATTCTTCGTTGTTAACAAGCAAGTTAACAGCAAGACCGTTAACAACCTAGTAAAGCTAGCTAAGGAAAACAACCTACCAATCGTCTACGTGACTGAAACTAAGCCAAGTAATGAACCTAACTACATTTCATGGATGCAAAACCAATACAAAGAAATTCAAGCAATCCAAAAAACTAAATAATTTGAAGTAAAAAACAGAAAATATTAGTATATAATATAGTTAGAAAATATATTTGGACGAAGGAGTTTGAACCATTATGGCAATTGCACTAGTAAATGAAATGTTTAACGAATTTAACGATCCTGACTTAAGTTACAAGGATTCCAGAGATGGATACACTGAATGGTTTAAATTATCATTTCTAGTGGATGACGGTTACCACAAGTTCGAAGATGGTAAGCGCAAATTCATTCCCAAATATGACGAAGAATTACAAGAAGTGATGAGTAACTTCTTGAACAAGTACCAAAAGGAATTCGAATCATCATTCATCAACGAAAAGGAATTCGAAGTTCTAGATCGTACCAAGGAAATTGTGAAAGACTTAAAGCAAACCCTTGAAAAAGAATTCTTAATCGAAGACAAGATTAGCTTGTTTAGTATCGATTTAGTCGGTAGTTGGCAAGCATTCAAGAGTTCTGGTTCTTCCAAACTTGAACAACGTTTCTACAGCGACATCACTAACCACGTTGAAAAGAAACACCAAAAATAATCAAAAAAGCAGCTAAGAATATTTCTTAGCTGCTTTTTTCTATACTAATTCTGCATTATTTACATCAATAAATTGACCCTTACCATCGACGATGCGATAGTTCTTATCTACATACTTCAATAATCTGGCATCGTGAGTAATGATGATAACCGTCTTGTTTTCACGGTGTGCTAAGTCTTGTAGCATTTGCATCGACTTAACGGCCATGTTTCCATCCAGGGCAGCGGTTGGTTCATCTGCCAAGATGATATCTGGATTGGTGTATAGCGCACGCAAAATTGCGACACGTTGTTGTTGTCCACCAGATAATTCATCGGGATAGTTGTTCATTAGGTCATCAATTTTTAGTGCTTGAGCCCACTTTGAGAATGTTTCTGTGTCAATGTTTGCACTCTTCTTCACCTTATCGGCTAGTCTGAATTGATCAGATACCTTTAGGTAAGGCAATAGATTGTAGGCTTGAAGAATGAAACCGATATGTTCCAATCTAAACTTACTTTGTTCTTTTTTACTCATATTGCCGTAGTCACTACCGTCGATATTAATATCTCCGGATGTGGCAGAAAGAATGCCACCCAAAATCTTCATGAAGGTACTCTTCCCTGAACCAGAAGGTCCGGTAATGGCAATCACTTCACCTGAGTCGGCGGAGAAATTGATATCTTCAAGAGCAGTAGTGGCGGCCATCTTGTCGCCAAAAACTTTGTTGATGTTAGTTAATTCAATTTTTCTCATTATGAACCTCCCATTGCTTTGGCTGGATCAATCTTTGCGACGGTGCGCATTGGAATTAATCCACCAATAATCGACATCACAATTACCATCACAGCAACCGCACCCATCAATGTTATATCGAAGGTCATTGGTACTGCTGCCGGCATTGAAATGGCAGTTAAGAAAGTTAATAATCCACTGACTGCCACTCCGACAATCGCTAGGATTAACGCGTTTGAAACCACGTTCATGGCTAGATATCCGTTTGATACCCCTTGCACCTTTAACACGGCAAAGTATGGAATCTTTTGCATGGTTAAGACGTATAAGAAGATTGAGATTACCACTAAGGTAATTAATAGTAGAAACGCAATCATGAATTCAAAGGTGCTGTTTTGGGCACTGTATCCAGGAATATCTTGGATGAAGTCTTCGATGTTCATGATTTGAGTTCCAGCAACCTCCTTTTTGACGTCGCTTCGATAAATCATGGCACTAATGGTATGGTTCACGTCAGTACCAAATTTTTCGGTTTGCACGGCATCGTTAGTAGCATAAATTACAGGTGCCACATTCAATTGATTGTTCTTAACGGTTCCGACAATCTTAAAGACGTGACCGTTTCTGCTGAACTTCACTTTTTCACCCAAGTGATAGCCGTCTGTTTCTAATAGACTTTGGTCGACTACGACTTCATTATCCTTGGTCAACTTGTGACCATTGACGATTTTTAAGTCACGGTAGATGAATTGATTCTTATTCAAACCAATTACTTGTGAGCCCACCTTGTTACCTTCAGAAACAGTTTGCACGTTGGCACTCATTTGAGTGATGTCGGCGCGCTTGTCCGCACTGGCCTTTTTGGCTTGTTGTGCAGTAATAGTAGATTGATCCAATGAACCATTGGCATCAGAATTTAAAACAATTTTTTCAGCATTCCATGAATCGATTGCTTGACGATTAGCTTCGCTTAGACCGTTAGCTAATGCGGTTAAAATGAAAATCAAGTATGCAATCATCACGATTACTAAACAAATTAGACTGTATCTAAATTTGCTCTTCTTAATTTCGCGAAGTGATAAAAACACGATGGTCCCTCCTAGTTAACTAAACCCTTATTAATTAGTTTTAACAAATCAGAAAAATCTGATAGCGCTTGTTTATCGTCGCCACCGTTCAATACAGTTCGAATGGTTTGATGAGCTGCTCGACTCGCCCACTTGTATGTCAAAACGATTGTTTTTCTATCAGCAATCTTTTGACCGTTAACCATCAAAATTAGTTTGTCATCAGGTAGATTATTGTAATCATATTCGACGTGCTTTAATTCGTATTGGTTAAATAGGACGTATTGACGATAAAACTGTTCGTAATCAGAATTTTCCAATTCATTGATAAAAGACTCAGTTGCCACATAAAAAGCATGAAGTGAATCAGTTGGTTCTGCCTTCAACTGTGCGAATACATCAAAATGAATCTCTCTTAAAACCCTCTTTAAAGCGTATTGATAACTATCATTAATATCATCGAAGTACTTGTAGAAAGAACCGCGCGCGATTGAACAATCTTTAATAATTCTCGCTACTTGTGCATCCATTAAACGATGATTTGAGAATTCGTTAATCAACGCATTGAAAATTTGGTTTTGCTTGTCTTCATTTAAATTTAAAAAAGTTTGTGTAGGCATTCGTAACTACTCCTTTTTTATGGTGACATTGTGTCATTTTTGAATATATTACTTTTATAGTGACACCGTGTCAACTAATTAGTATTAAAAAACACTGAAAAATTTCAGCGTCTTTTTTATTCTTACTTGTTGATCTTTCTGACAGCAGCTTGTGCAGCTTCGTTCATGATGTTCCAAGGACGATCAAATCCAGGTTGGAAGAAGAAGTCAGCGTATGCTAAGTCGTATACAGTTGCATGTTGTTGAATAGCAAATGAGATAGTGTTGATGTTTGCAGTAACATCTCTAGTTGACATGATTTGGCCACCTAAGATACGACCATCAGTTGGGTCAAAAGTAATCTTGAAGTAAACCTTAGCGTTTCCAGCTTCTTCTGATACGAATGGAGGAACTGCCCAGTCTTCAATTAGTACTGATTCAGCACCCTTAACACCACATTTTTCTTGGGTGTCTTGTTTAACACCAGTTGAAGCAAAGTGGTAGTTGAATACTGATAGTGCTGATGAACCTGAAACGGCAGTCATCTTTAATTCTCTTCCAGCAGCGTTAGCAGCGGCAGTACGTCCTTGACGACGAGCGTTTGATGCTAAAGCGATTGATGATAATTCACCAGTTGGTGCGTATGGAACCTTAGTTGCGTCACCTACGGCGTAAATATCTTTAACGCTAGTTTCTTGGTGTTCGTCAATCTTGATACGGCCACGTTCGTCTAGTTCTAATAGACCATCTACTAATGAAGTGTTTGGAATAACACCGGCAGTTTCAACAACTAATTCAGCATCGAAAGTACCTTGATCAGTCTTAACGCCTGAAACCTTACCGTCTTTTCCAACGAATTCAGCAACGTTTACGCTACCAACGAAGTTAACGCCGTTTTCCTTGAATTCTTGAGTTAGCTTTTCAGTGAATTCTGAATCTAGGTAGTTACCTAATAGACGAGGATTGTGGTCTACGATAGTAACTTCCTTACCTGCTTTAGCAAATGCTTCAGCAGCTTCGATTCCAATGTAACCTGAACCGATAACAAAAACATGTTTTAGGTCAGGATCTACCATTTTTTGTTTTAGTTTGATTGCCCAGTCACGGCCACGCATTGCGTATAGGTTTTCTAAGTCCTTACCAGGAACGTCTAAACGACGAGGAGTAGCACCAATAGCTAGGATTAGCTTATCGTAGCCTTCATCACGTTCTGAACCATCAGCTAAGTTCTTAACATGAACTGACTTGTTCTTTTCATCAATACTTGCGATTTCTTGTTGTACAAATACATGTACACCATCTTTTTCAGCGTTGTCTACAGTTTCGTAAGCAACTGTGTTTACATCCTTAACAGTACCTTCTAGGTATAATTCCATACCACATGATAAAAATGAGATGAAGTTTCCTCTTTCATACCATTGGATTTCTGCGTCAGGGTTTTCTAAAAGCATTCCACGAACGGCTTCATATCCACCGTGTGAAGAACCAACTACGATAACTTTCATTAGTGTGTGGCCTCCTAATAATTTTTAATTAATATTTTTATAACTTTACTTTGTGATAAATATCACATTTAATTTACAAGAGTTATTTTACCTTTTGTGCGATTATATAGCAAGCAATATTAGTAAAAAAGTGAAAAAAAGATGAAATATTTTCGATTAAGATTAACAATTCCCCATTTTAAGAGGAGGAACGGCTATAAATCAGACTTTTTTTAATGTTTTTTCTAATATTATTGGTAAAAACATAGTTTGAAAGATCATTAGAATGATATTTTAATCACAAAGTTAGGTACACAAATGTTTAAATATTGATTAAGTTTACTTCGATTAATTGTAGTGACTATCAAATGCTAGTAAAATTGAGTTAATAAATAAAAAATCTATGAGGGGTTAATTACAATGAAATACGGGTTGATTAAAACTGCATTATTCACTGCAGCCGGCGCTGCGCTTGTAAAGTTATCAAAGAAAAGCATTGATATTAGAAGAGCTAACAGCGAAATCTATCAACCTTCTAGAGATTTCTTTGTAGATGACAATCTAAACGGTAAAAAAATCGTTTTCCTTGGCTCCTCTGTGACGGCTGGACTTGCTGCTAAAGGAATCTCATTTGTAGACTTTTTAAGAGTCGAACATGGTGTTCATGCAATCAAAGAGGCGGTTAGTGGAACCACATTAGCAGATATTAACGAAAAATCTTACATTAGCAGAATGAAAAAGAACTTAAATTTTGATTCTCACTATGATTTATTCGCCTGCCAATTATCTACCAATGATCAAAGAAATGGTGTTGAAATGGGACGAATCAGTAAATCATATAATGCTGAAGATTTCGATACTCAGACCACAATCGGTGCGGTTGAATACATAGCCGCTACCGTTCAAGATACTTGGGATTGCCCATTAGTCTTTTATACATGTCTAAGAAAACCCGAACCTGAATACGAATTCCTACGAGATAAGTTATTTGAATTACAAAGAAAATGGCACTTCGCAATCATTGATATTTGGAACAACAAGGCATTAAAGAAAATGAATGAAGAAAACCCTTGTTTCATGTTAGATGATACTCATCCAACATGTGCTGGATATCGTTATGGTTGGACCCCCATTTTTGTTAAAGAATTAGATCAAATGTTAGAATAATTAAAAAAGTCCACAGTGAAAAACATTGTTATATCAACCGTTCATTGTGGGCTTTTTCTTTTTATTAATTTTTAATGAAAAAACAGTTGCATTCTTTTAATAATGGTGTATTATTATAAACAACGACAGAGATATGATAACTACATAAGCAAATCGTTAGATTAACGGTTTTACAAGGTTTGTAAGGTGCTTTCGTTAAAAATTATCGTTGTCATTTGATATATTTAATAGAAAAACATTTCACATTTTTCTCTCATTTAAATATCACATGCAGACATATTTATGCTCTTTTGAGTAGTTGGATTAAATTCCAAGCACATATTTCATTCTTGCTCTATGGTTCAATGGTAGAACGGCGCACTGTTAATGCGAAGGTTACTGGTTCGAGTCCAGTTAGAGCAGTTGAGTGGAACGCTACTCATTAAAAAAGATAATTTTTCACCTCATTTTTGCTCCGTGGTTCAATGGTAGAATAGCGCACTGTTAATGCGATGGTTGCTGGTTCGAGTCCAGCCGGAGCAGTTGGGAGAAATCCCAAGTTAGCTTTATCCCAATGTTAACTAATAAAGCAAATTGCTTTTCCATATTTTTATTCATAATTATCTATAATTCCACATAATAAGAAGACTTAGCCCTTTGACTAGGTTTTTTTATTTGTTTTAAGATCAAAAAAAGTGATAGTCTAAATGACTATCGCTTTTTATTATGCTCTGTATTTCTTATGATGTTTCTTTTTGTGATGAACCTTTTTTACAACCTTTTTAACGTGTTTCTTCTTGTGATGAGTCACCTTTTTAACATGCTTTTTGGCTTTCTTAACATATTTTTTAACAGCTTTTTTCTTTGCAGTTGTCTTCTTAACTTTTGCCTTTTTCGCATTCGCAGCTAATTTAACAACATTAGCAGTCTGAGCTTTAGGTGTGGCAGCAGGTTGAACAGTAGTATTGCCTTGTTTGTTTTGAACATTTTGGTCATTGTTTACCACAGTTCCTAAGAACCATGATTCTTGTTGACGTAATTTACTTGCATCAACCTTCTTCTTTAGTGCTGAAGAATAATGACGATCAGTATATTGCCACAATACGTGAGCAACTGATGGTTCGTTCTTAGTATAAGAAGCTAACCAGTATCCATCGTATTTACTTAGTGCTTTTGAAGCATATGTTTGCATAAAGCTTAAGTATGAGTAGAAAAGAATCTTTCTAGATCCAACTAATGGACGAAGAGTTGCTACCCACTTAGCTGTTGCTGCATTTGAATGCTTACGACTAATTGAAGCAGATTCAAAATCGTTTACATAAAACTTAGCATTTGGTGCTCTGTTATATAAGTCACGAGCTTCTTTGGCAGCAGATGCTGATGAATTATATCTACTAAATGAGTAAACACCATAAGGCACGTTGTATTTTTCAAGCAATGCCTTGTTGTGGTTAAATGTTTTATCACTGTAACTTGATCCATATTGAACTCTAAGAATTGCAAAAGGAACTTCTTTACTTAAATTTTGGGCTTTTTGGTTTGTTAGACGACCTTGCCATTCTGACAAGTCATATACGTTTTTACTACTTGCGTCTGCATGTGTATTGATGCTTCCGACTGCTCCAACCCCTGTTGTTAAAGCAAGTGAAGCGACCATTGTCATCAATATTGATTTAAAACTAAACTTAATCAATATAACTCACTCCTATTTCTCTAAATGAATCTTTGATTTGCATTATAGACGCCGAATGTTTCAAGAATGATATAGTAATATTACAAAGTATGACAATTTATAATTTTTCGCAATTTTTCTCTCAAAATGCAACACTTTCTTTCATTTTAATGATTGTTTTTAGAAAAATCCCGCATATAATAGTCAATACAAATTAATTAAAGAAAAAAACAAGGAGTGAAAATAATGTCATTCTTAGAATTAAAAAACATTCAAAAATCATACTACCTAGGAAAGGACGAATTCAAAGTCCTAAAAGGAATTGATTTATCATTCGAAAAAGGCGAAATGGTATCAATCCTTGGTGAATCAGGTGGTGGTAAGTCTACATTAATGAACATCATTGGTGGATTAGACAGTAAATACGAAGGTGACGTTTTACTAAACGGAAGTTCATTAAAGCATGATACTGACAAGCAACTAGATGAATATCGTCGTAAGACAATTGGTTTCATTTTCCAAAGTTTCAATCTGATCAGTCACTTAACTATTTTAGATAACGTATTAGTTCCACTTGAAATGACTACCCTTTCAAAAAAGGAACAAGTTGCACGTGCTAAAGAATTACTTGCTAAAGTTGGTTTAAGCGATCACATCCACAAGTATCCTAACCAATTATCTGGAGGTCAAAAGCAACGTGTTTCTATCGCCCGTGCTTTGGCTGGTGACCCAGAAATGCTAATTGCCGATGAACCAACTGGTGCATTGGATCCAGAAAACACAACTGAAATTCTACAAATCTTGGATAACATTGCTAAGGAAGGAAAATTAGTCCTAACTGTTACCCACTCTCAAAAGGTTGCTGATTACGGTACTCGTATCGTTCACATGACTGATGGTCGTATCGACGAAGACAGAACTCTTCGCGACAAGTACGCAGAAAGTGACGCACCAGCACTAGAATCAAAATCACTATCATTTAAGTCAATCGTTAAGATGACTTGGGATAACATCAAATACAACTCAAAACGTAACTTATTAATTATCTTCGGTGGATTAATCGGTATCTTCTCCGTTGTATTCATGTTAGGTCTTGGAAACGGTGTTAGAGGATACATTAACCACGAAATTTACTCTCAAGTAAATCCGAACAGCATTCAAATTTCCCATAAAAATACCAATGACCATTCACCTTTTACAAATAATGATGTAAAACGACTAGAAGATGTTAAGGGTGTTAAATCTGTAGAACGTGCTTTTGCTTCAACTGGTATTCAAATGAAGTCCGGTAACAATACTGCCCAATCTTCATACATGACTACTAGTTTGGCTACTATTAATGAAGATAACATCAAACATGGTACAACTCCTAAAGACGGAGAAATCTTAATTAACACTGCTGCTGCTAAGGCATTAGACAAAAAGAACCCTAACTCAATGGTTGGTAAGGAAATCCAAGTTACATTCACCGCATCAAAGAATGGTACTCCATTCCCTGTAACTGAAAACCTAAAAATTTCAGGTGTCATTGATTCACAAAGCCCACTTACCATTATCAACTACGATACTGTTAAAGAAGCTTTAGCAAACAATGGAATCACAATTAAACCTAACTTCTTAAATGTAAACATCAAGGGTGGCGTTAACAACGTTAACCCGGTTCAAAACCGCATCAAAGCAATTAAAGTTAATGATAAGAAAGCATACAGCATCCAAGGTGCTGGTGCGATTGTATCAACTCTAAACACTTACATTAATCTTGCAGTATACGTATTAGCTGCCATTGCTGGTATTTCACTATTAGTATCAGCAATCATGATTATCGTTGTCCTATACATTAGTGTTGCTGAAAGAACTAAGGAAATTGGTATTCTACGTGCCTTAGGTGCTACTAAGGGTAACATCAGAATGCTATTCGTTAGCCAATCACTATTCCTAGGAATCTTCTCATCAGTATCAGCTGTCGTTATTTCATACCTAATTCAATTAGGTATTAACTCAGCTGTTCACGGATTGATTGAATACTCAATCATCCAAATCTCTGTTGGTAACGCCATCTTCGGTATCGTAGTTGCCGTTATCATCAACCTACTAGCTTCAATTCTCCCTTCAAACAAGGGTGCTAAACTAGATCCAATCGAAAGTTTAAGCGCAGAATAACTAGTAATTATCCTTCCCCTAATAAAAAACACGCTATGAAATTCATAGCGTGTTTTTTTAGTATTCTCGATGCATCAAGAAATCATAGACGTAGTCCTTATCATATTGATCAAAATGATGAACCCAAAATGTAACGACCCCCATTGCGGTAGATGAGTTATATGCCGCAAAGAGTTTGCGTTTCTTTTCATCCATCTTATCAGTAAACACTTCTGTAGTAGAGGCCACCATTTGATTAAAGAAGGCAATTAGTTTCAAGGTAAAACGAATGTCACCCTTTTCACTTAATAATAATTCTAGAATGGGTTGATTTTCTTCAATTACAGTCAAAAATTTATAAACAAACTTACCGGCTGCGGTGTTGATGTGTTCCAACTCACTGCTTTTCAATTCAACATTAGCTTCTTTAATGTCGGTAATGACACGATCTTCGATACTATCAATCAAATCCGGTTTATCAATATAGTGACGATAAAAAGTACTTCTATTAATGTTTGCGGCCTTAATAATATCACTAACCGTTACGTCAGCGATTCCCTTGGTCTTTGCGACTTTGATTAACGCGCCCTCAATTTTATCTCTGGTAAGTTGGCGCTTGTGTTCATATTTCACTGTTAATTCCTCCATAAAGTTATTCATCATTTAAATATGTATGATTGGTGTTATGATTAACTTATTAAATAGAAAAGAGATGCGTAACATGTATAAATTCGGTCTAATGAGTGGACTTATCGTCTTCTTGATAGCTGTAATGGCTGCTATCACACTCGTATTTGTTATCGGTAGAAAAATCTATTTACACAAAGCCATCAAAGTAAACATAATATTTTTGATACTGACATTAATCATTAGCATCGCCACCTATGGCATGGACAAATCGTTCATTAACTTTATTCTAACACCGATGTAAGCCGCAATAGATTAACATTTTCTTAAGTTAAACCGTTTAGCTGTTATATGATTAAAACTGATGTTACGATATTAGATGTGATAATTGTTTAAGGAGTGAACTATATGCTAAAGGTTGCAACCAACCCTAGTTTCATAACAAGATATTTTCAAAGTTTTAATTGGGACGAAATCCTACATAATTTAACAAATATTGTAATCGATATCGTATTGATTTCAATCTTTTTCTTAATCTTAAAGGGAATTGGTAAACGTGTAATTAACCATCTATTTAAGAACTACGCCAAGAGAGAACGTGGTATTCCTGAAAACAGATTGAAGACTCTACACTCATTATCAGTTAACTCATACATGTACATCCTAGTATTCTTCTGGATTTACTCTGTACTAACTTTTATTGGTGTACCAATTGGAACACTACTTGCTGGTGCTGGTCTATTCTCAGTTGCCATTGGTTTAGGTGCCCAAGGATTAGCCAGTGATATCATCAATGGTTTCTTCATTCTATTTGAAAAACAAATTAGCATTGGAGACTACGTTACCATCGGAGACGTCACCGGTACTGTTTCTGAAATCGGTCTTAGAACCACTAAGATTAGAAGTAACAACGATGCCTTAAACTTCATCCCTAACAGATATATTACTAACATCTGTAACATGTCTAAGGAACGCATGAAGGCAGATATCGACATTCGCGTTAACCCAGATACCCCTATCACTGAAGTTATTAACATTATGAAAGACATTAATGCTAAGAACATTCCAAGCACCGAAGGAATCATTGGTGATCCAGATATCCTAGGTACCGTTGATATGGGTGATGGAACAATTGCCGTTAAGGAATTCATTCCAACTACGGACGAAGCAAGATTTGATGTTCAATTCAAATTCTTACAACTATACCTTGAAGCCATTACCGCAGCTGGTATTAAGTTACCAAACAACAAGGTAATCGCCGACATTTCAAAATAAAGTTTCAACGCCCGTTTTGGGGCGTTTTTTACTATCATATATAAATACGAAAGGAAGTCATTATTATGTTTAGTTTAGCTGCAAAAAATCCAAGTATTCTAAAGCAATATGTAGATAGTTTTAAGTGGAGCGATATGCTTCATAATCTAACTTTTGCCGTGATTGATATTCTTTTAATTTCTATTTTCTTCCTTATTATTAAGTTAATTGGTCAAATTATCATCAACCGCCTATTCGGCAGATACCTCCAAAAACAAAAGAAGATTAGTCCCAAACGTGAAGGTACTTTGAAATCAATTTCTGCCAACACGTACAATTACATCTTAATCTTCTTCTGGTTATACTCAATTCTAAGCATCATCGGCATTCCAGTTGGTTCACTTCTAGCCGGTGCCGGTCTTGTAACCGTTGCTTTAGGTTTGGGTGCCCAAGGACTAGCAAACGACATCATCACTGGTTTCTTCATTCTATTCGAACACCAAATCGATGTCGGTGACTTCGTCGTATTAGACACCATCACAGGTACAGTATCTGAAATCGGTCTTCGTTCAACTCAAATTCGTGGTGTCGATGACTCACTTAACTTTGTCCCTAACAGATACATCACCAATATCTGTAACATGTCCAAGGATCGTCTTAAGGCTGAAATTAACATTCGTGTTAATCCTGACAGTCCAATCCAACAAATCATTGATATCGTTAAAGACGTTAACGCTAAGAACATTCCAAACACCCAAGGAATTATCGACGAACCTCAATTATTAGGAACAGTCGATTTAGGTGACGGAACAATTGCCGTAAAGGAATGGATTCCATGTACCGACACCGAAAAGTTCAACGTGCAATTCAAGTTCCTACAATTATATCTTGAAGCAATCAAGAATGCTGGAATTATCCTACCAAACAACAAACTAATCACACCAATCCCACAAAAATAGTCATTATATAGGTATGTTTTTTTAATTTTTTATAAAACATACCTATTTTAGATTAATTTGTGTACTAATTATTTGTAACTAAATGTAAATAGTGTAAAATGGTGGTTGGATTAAATTACGTATTTCCATAATTATTGTAAAAAACAAAGGAGAAGAGATATGAGCGCATGGGATATCATTCGTGATGCGACTCCTCAATTGGTCTCGGCATGTATTGCTTACACGATTCCAATTGCAATCGTATCATTTATCATTGGTTTAACTATCGCCGTAATAACTGCTTTAGTTAAAATCTCACATCGTGGTGGCCTATTCAATATTGTAAAAGCATTCTTTTACTTCTACGTATGGCTATTCAGAAGTACACCACTATTGGTTCAATTATTCATCGTATTCTTTGGCCTTCCATACCTAAGAATCGCTGGAATTCTACCAGATGGGATCAGATTAACACCAGTTGTTGCTGGTATTATTACTTTCTCATTGAACACTGGTGCTTACGCTTCAGAAACCATTCGTGGTGCCATCCTATCAATTCCAGATGGTCAATGGGAAGCTGCCTACTCACTAGGCATGACCAAACGCAAGGTATTATGGAGAATTATCTTGCCACAAGCTAGTCGTGTGTCACTACCACCTTTATCCAATGAGTTTATTGGTTTGGTTAAGGATACTTCACTAGCTGCTTCAATTACTATCGTTGAAATGTTTGAAGTCAGTCAACAAATTGCGGCTGAAAACTATCAACCATTAATTATGTACATTCTGGTAGCTGCAATCTATGCAGTCATCTGTAGTGTTCTTACAATCTTACAAAGTTACCTAGAAAAACGAGTTTCTCGTTATTCTGTAAGCAACTAGAAAGGAGTACGTTAATGATTAATTTAAAAAACGTATCTAAAACATTTGGCAAACAACATGCATTAGATAATATCTCCCTTCAATTTCCTAAGAACAAGACCTCAGTGATTGTCGGACCTTCTGGTTCTGGTAAATCAACTCTACTTAGATCTTTAAACCTTTTGGAAACACCAGAAACTGGTGAATACGAATTCAATGATGAAAAGATTGATTTCTCAAAGAAATTAAGTTCAAAAACCATTCTAAACATTCGTAGAAAGACTAGTATGGTATTCCAAAGTTTTAACCTATTCCCTCACCTAACAGTTCTAAAAAACGTTATGGAAGGACAAGTACAAGTTCTAAACAAGAGTAAAGAAGAAGCCAAGGAAGTTGCCGAAAAACTTTTGGATAAAGTTGGAATGCTAGACAAAGCCGACTCATACCCAAGTCAACTATCAGGTGGACAAGCTCAACGTGTTGCGATTGCTAGATCGTTAGCAATGCATCCCGAATACATCCTATTGGATGAACCAACCAGCGCCTTGGATCCTGAAATTGAACTAGAAGTTCTAAAAGTGTTATTAGATTTAGCCAAAGAAAAACAATCATTAGTTATTGTTACCCATAATCTTACTTTTGCTCAACGCGTTGCCGACAAGATTGTCTTCATTGAAGATGGTAAAGTTGGTTTCGATGGTGACACAAAGGACTTCTTTGAATCAGATGATCAAAGAATCAAAGATTTTCTTGCAGCAATGACCCTACAAAACATTTAAGGAGATTCAATATCATGAAATTTAACAAATTATTCAAGTCTCTAGCAGTTACTTTAGCCGTATTCGGTACTGGTGCTATCTTAGCTTCATGTGGTAACAGCTCAAGCTCAAAGAACTACAAGTCAGAAGTAACTAGCAGTGGTAAGTTAACCATCGGTCTAGAAGGTACTTACGCACCTTACTCATACAGAAAAGATGGTAAGCTACAAGGTTTCGAAGTTGATTTAGCTAAGGATGTTGCTAAGAAGTTAGGTCTAAAAGCTAATTTTGTTGAAACTAAGTGGGACAGTTTAATTGCTGGTCTAGGTAGCAACAGATACGATGCTGTTATGAACAACATGACTGTTACTCCACAAAGAGAAAAGCTATACTCATTCTCTGACCCATACGCTTACTCATACTACACATTAATCACTAAGAGTGACAGCAAGATGATGAGCATCAATGACATCAAGGGTATGAACATTGTTGACGGTGCTGGTACTGATAACGCCGTTGTTGCTAAGAAGTTTGGTGCTAACGTTTCATCAACTCCTGACAACTCAACTGGTTACCAATTAATTCAACAAGGTCGTGCTGATGGTACTGTTAACTCAGTTCCTGCATGGAAGTACTTTGCAAAGCACAACTCAACTAAGGGTCTAAAAGAAATTGATGTTCCAACTAAGCTACAAGCTCCAGCTGAAACTTCAATCATGTTAAACAAGAACTCAAAAGCTCTAACTAAGAAGATTAACCAAGCACTAGCTGAACTACGTAAAGATGGTACTATGAAGAAACTTTCAATGAAGTACTTCGGTTCAGACATCACTACTAAGAACAACTAATCTTCATAATAGATACAAAAAAGCACTCATTATTGAGTGCTTTTTTTATTGGTTTAAATGTTATTAAGACAATAAAAAAGGCCCCGGCTAGCGGAGTCTTTTTGTTATTACTTGCGTCTTCTTCTTGATCCGAAGAATACTAGTCCTAGTGCCATTGCGATTAATGCCGCACCAATAGCAACAAGTATATTTTCATGTGTTTGATCACCAGTTTGAAGTAAACGGTTTGCTTCTTTGTTAGCAGAAGTATTAGTTGCCTTGTTTTCTACTGAAAGTGTTCCACCATTGTTCTTGTGGTTTTCAACAGTTGGTGTTGAAGCTTCATGCTTATCAGCAGCTGGCTTACCATTGTTGTTACCATGACTTGGAGTTGATGAGTTTGGTACAACTACATGGCTTGAAGCTGAGCTTTCCGCACTGCTACTATCGGCAGATGAACTTGCAGCACTGCTGCTTTGTGATGCTTCACTTGAAGCTGCTGAGATATCGGAAGCACTTGAGCTTGGAGTTTCAATCTTCTTGTATGCGACAGTATCTACAATACCATCGTCACCACCAGAAATTGTTCCAGAAACAGTTGATTGAGATGGGTTTACTAGTTCATATCCATCAATCTTTGGACTGTCTACTGAGTATGATTGCGAAGCTGGTGTGTATCCTTTGTCATCCCAAACAGTTTCACCAGTTTGGTCATTCTTCTTGCCAGCTTGGGTGAATTCAAGGTCTTTACTGTAAGGATCATGAATTGCTTGCTTAGTTTCTTCGTCGATGTAGTTAATTGTAACGTTACCCTTAGTGGTTCTGGTTACATCTGACATTGGCTTGTATAAGAATGATAAATAAATTACTCTTGGTCCATCACTTAATGGAGCTGATACTTTATGGTCTTTTTGACTTTTACTAATTAGGTAATAGCCTGGAATATTTGGAGCTGTAAAGGAAACGGTTTGACTATCTGGAGTGAAATTACCCCATGTGACATTACCAGTCTTTTGGTTCTTAGTACCAGTTCTAGTAAATGTCACATTCTTAGTTTCTTGGTATCCATCAATTGGAGCTGATTCAGTAGATGTTCCGACTTTTCCAGTTGTAGTAATCGTCTTAGTTTTATCTCTTGGAATAGCAATAACTGGCACTGTGTTAGTGCTTGTTACTTGTTCAGTTGGATCCATTAAAACAGTTCTAGTTACATCGTTACCTAATGGAGCTAATGTTCCGGAAACGTTGCTGCTATCTTCTGGGACGTAGCCATCAATAGTAGGAACGGTGAAGTTATAAGTACCATCACCGCTTACGTTCGACCAGTTACCCCATGTGATTAGGTTGTCTCTAGTATCCTTAACACCGGTAGCCTTGAACACTGATGAACCAGTGTCGGTCTTTAGAACCTTGCCAGTTATTGAATCAACGTAGTTAACTGTTGCGGTTCTAGTAACCTTTTGGTCAGGTACTGAAACGTATGGATTAATCACAGTAAGTGTTGCTTGAGCACTGTGTGAATCAGCAGATGTGTAAGTTAAATGAAGTTGTTGTGATGATTGTTGAGCAACCTTGATAGTGCCACCTTCGCTAACATTACCGTCATTGGTAATATCAACAGTAGCGTTATCTAGTTTTTCGTATCCGGCTGGTTGACCATCAACAGTCTTGTAGACGTTAACACCATCTTTTAGGTTTTCTGCTTTATATACATAAGTTCCATCTGGTTGAGTGTAGGCAGTTTGGTTTGGAGCAACTACCCATGAACTACCGTAGTCATCAGTTACAGGAACGATTTGGTAGTTCAAGTCACCGATTGGTAAACTTAGTTCTTCGGAAGTACCTTCCTTGTAGTAACTACCGTAACCTCTAATGAAGTATTTTGATGATAGATCAGTGTATGGTCTGTATGCTACAAAGTCCACGAAGTCCTTGTTGTATGCTGACTTAGAAAAGTCTGCGTAAACAGCACCATTACCGTCAACACCAAATGATACCCCTGGTTTGTCAGAAACATCTTCGAAAGTCTTACCATCTTTTGATGCGTATAGTTTTAGA
Organism: Apilactobacillus nanyangensis; assembly: GCF_016861915.1. Lineage (GTDB taxonomy): Bacteria > Bacillota > Bacilli > Lactobacillales > Lactobacillaceae > Apilactobacillus > Apilactobacillus nanyangensis. The sequence goes on from NZ_BOLX01000003.1 coordinate 58,290, forward strand.
TTCTTTAGATCAAAACTATTTCCATCGGTAAATGAAATTCTAGCACCAGAGTAACCAGAAATATTACCCTTGTTGAATTCACCAGTTGCTACGAAGTATGGTTTACCTTCTGCATTAGTGTACGCAGGTGCGTAGTGAGCTACGTTGTTATTGTCAGTAGTAACATAGTTACTCTTCGTATTGCTCTTTGGATAGTCAGCTACATCATCTGGATAATCCTTGGAAAGATATGGTTGAACGTATCCAGGAGTTTCAGCACTGTTGTAGATAACGTCATCGTCTTCCTTCTTAGTGTTTGGAATGATTGATAGTTGGCCACCTTCAACAGTAACGTTTTGATCGCTTTCACCAGGTAATTGTAGTGATGAAGTAATGTTTACGTTCACTGGATCTGGGTTAGTTTCATGTTCTTCAGTATCTCCATTCCAGTTGTACTTAGGTCCATCGACAACTAATGAAAGGTTCATGTTAACTGTTCCTGGGTAGAAATCCTTCTTAGTAGTTAATGTGATGGTGTTGCCGGAGATGCTGTCATCAAAGTTATTTTGACTTGAATACTTTGAATATACTGAGTATGAGAATACACCCTTCAAACTAGTTTGTTCTGGGGTATTCACATTAATCTTAATTTGAGTTCCCTTAGGAATTACTCGTCCTAGATTATCATTGTTGTTCAATGCAATCGCATAGTTGATTGATGAGTTCTTCTTAATGTTGGTAGTTTGTGAACCCAAGTTACTAATAGTGGCACTTACGGCACTTTGTGGTGCTGTATAGTCACCTGATTTATCTGAATTATTGTTTGTAGTTTGGCTTGCACTGCTTGATTGGCTTGAGCCATTGCTTTGTAAAGCAGATGAACTATTGTTGTTATCCGCAGCTGAACTGGTTGTGCTTGCTGATGATGGTGCAGCACTTGCTTGGGTAGATTCATCCGCATGCGCAACGATTCCAGTTGGTAGTACGTTTGAAGTTTGAGATACCACGAATCCGGTACCTAATAAAGCAACTGAGGTCATACCGATTACGACCCAATTCTTTTTGACCTTATGTAAGATCTTTTTTGCTTTTACTTCTTTGTTCATAATATTCACTCCTTTTATCTAAAATTCATTAAGTATTTTAGGTTAAAAAGATTGTGAAAACAGCCTTTATAAGCTTAAGTTTGCTATGATAAATTTAAAATTTTATTGGAGTATTTACGCGTTTTGGAATTTTTTTTACCCCTTTTATCACACGTATATAAAAACACCTACTTTCCTTTGAAGTAGGTGTTTTTGTTTTTATACAATTTGGTTTTCTAGAATCCATTATCTAACTTACTAAATATTGTCATCAATGCCCTCTATAGCTAAATCTTGTGATAAATGTTGGTAGATTATTTGTTCAAAATGGACGCATTTCCAAAAGTTTGGCTAATTACTGGAATTGGATACAAATCCAATTAAGTAAAAATTCTTACTTTATTCTTCCTTTTGATACATTGTGAGTAAATGAAACTAGTACTTCTAAGCACTCCAAAAGCTTATCACACTGGCTATCCGGTCTGTTTTATAACGATAAATTATGTTAGAATAACAATTACCGCATAATTACTTATTAGAATAGGGGCTGAAAAATTATTCTTTTTATTTTAATTTATATTCTAGATATTTTCATAGCAATTAAAGGCTTAAAACAAAAAAAGACTATTAAGCAACTTGAAAATAAATACAATACCTGTTCCGAAGAAGCAAAGATAAAAAAGAAATTTAGTAAACGTTCTTTTGTGCTTTCAGGATTTGTTTTAGGACTAATGGTATCATCATTATTCAATATGATGATGAACAATAATGAAACTATTGCAATATTGTTATTATTATTGATATCCGCAATTATAGGCGAATGTTTATATATGATATTTTTGAAAAAAAGCGATATTCATCCCAAAATATATAAAGATCAGAAAAAACTGGCTTTTTTATTTTTCTCTACTGCAAACATCGAAATTTTACTCACAATTATTTTTTGTGTAGAAATCGCTTAATAAAAAACCTAAGCTTAAGCTTAGGTTTTTTATTTATCTTTTAAGTGAATCTCGAATTACATCTAGAACTTCCTTTTGGAAATCATTGAAGTAATGGGACTTTAGATAAACCAAGTTGGTAACAAACATTGGCATATCTTCATCTAAGAATTCCAATTTAACTACTCCATCTGGCACTTGAACCAATGAGTTAAAGAATCCAACACCAACGTTGTTGGAAATTAGACTCATGATATTGTTGGTTTCATTTGATCTGAAAATTACGTTTGGATGAAATGAATTTCTCTTCGCCAATTGGTTAAATGATTCGTTTTGGGTAAAACCTTGTTTGAATAGTACAAAGTCTTCCTTGGCTAGGTCCGCAAAGTGAATCTTTCCCTCATTGGCTAGTGGATGGTCCTTTGAAACATACGCACAGAATGGAATTCTTTCGATTTCTTCTGTCTCAATGTCTGGATCTTCCAACGGGTTGTTAGAACCTAGCAATGCTAAATCTAATTCCCCGTTCTTCAAGGCAGACTTGGTCGTTTCTGAACCATATTCATAGGTAATAATACTGTTTAATAATTTTCTTTCCTTCAAATGCTGAGCAATTGTAGGAAAGTATCTAGTTTCAATAATTGGTGGTAGCCCAATCGAAACTTTTTTGGCTTTCAAGTTGGCGATGTTACGCTTAGCAACGTCAAAATGACGAATGATTGCGCGAGCGTGGTTCAACAATTGTTTTCCACTATCGGTTACAATGAGTTCGCCATGGGTACGATGTCTAATAATCAACTTAGCGTCCATCTCTTTTTCCAATCGTTGCAGAGCAAAAGTAATGGTAGGTTGACTGACTTTAAATTCTTCTGCAACTTTCGAAAAAACTTTTAATTCTGTTAAGCTTATAAAATATTCTAGGTCTCTGGTGTTCATAAAAAACGCCTCCCAGCGCTGATATAAAAAGGTTTTATTTTTAGATATAAATTATATTTATTATAACACTAAGTTTTGACTATAAAAATACCCATGTATTATTATCTATATATAAATTATGAAAAGAGGTAAGTACTATGTCTTTTGGATATGATATTTTAAACAATCCTTTCAAGAATAAGGGTACTGCATTTACTAAAGAAGAAAGAAAAGAACTTGGTTTAGAAGGAATGCTTCCGCCATACGTTCAAACTTTACAAGAACAAGTGGATCAAGCTTACGCTCAATTCCAAAGCAAACCATCAGATTTAGAAAAACGTGTTTTCTTAATGACTCTATTTAACGAAAACCGTGTTCTATTCTACAAGTTATTCTCACAACACGTTGTTGAATTTATGCCAATCGTATACGATCCAACAATCGCTGAAACTATTGAAAACTACAGTGAACTATTCGTTCAACCACAAAACGCTACATTCTTATCAATCGATGATGATCTAGATTCAATCAAGACTTCATTAAAGAATGCTGCTGAAGGCAGAGACATTCGTCTAATCGTAGTTACTGATGCTGAAGGTATCTTAGGTATTGGTGACTGGGCTACTAACGGTGTTGATATCGCTGTTGGTAAACTAATGGTTTACACTGCCGCTGCTGGTATCGATCCTAGCCAAGTTCTACCTGTTGTGCTAGATGCTGGTACTAACAATGAAGAATTACTTAAGGACCCAATGTACTTAGGTAACAGACACGAACGTGTTTACGGTGAAAAATACCACAAGTTCGTTGATACTTTCGTAGAAGACGCTGAAGAAATGTTCCCAGAAATGTACCTACATTTCGAAGACTTCGGTCGTAGCAACGCTGCTGAAATTCTAGACAGATACAAAGACAAGTACACTGTATTCAATGATGATATCCAAGGTACTGGTATCATCGTTCTAGCAGGTATCTTAGGTGCCTTAAACATTTCTGGTGAAGAAATGAAGGACCAAACTTACGTATCATTTGGTGCAGGTTCAGCCGGTACTGGTATCGTTTCTCGTGTATACGATGAATTCGTACAACAAGGTATGGACCCAGAAGAAGCTAAGAAGCACTTCTACCTAGTTGATAAGCAAGGTCTATTGTTCGATGATGACGATACTTTGACTCCTCAACAAAAACCATTTGCTAGAAGCCGTAGCGAATTTGATAACGCAGATTCACTAACTACTCTAGAAGCAGTTGTTAAAGAAGTTCACCCAACTATCCTAGTTGGTACTTCAACTCAACCAAACACTTTCACTGAAGAAATCGTTAAGGAAATGGCTGCTCACACTGAACGTCCAATTATCTTCCCTATCTCGAACCCAACTAAGTTGGCTGAAGCTAAGGCTGAAGACTTACTAAAATGGACTGACGGTAAAGCTCTTATCGGTACTGGTATCCCAGTTAACGATATTGAATACAACGGTACTACTTACCAAATCGGTCAAGCTAACAACGCCCTTGTATACCCAGGTCTAGGTCTAGGTGCAATTGCTGCTACAGCAACTGTTCTAGATGACGAAATGATTTCCGCAGCTGCCCACTCACTTGGTGGTATTGTCGACACTGACAAACCAGGTGCTGCTGTCTTACCTCCAGTTTCTAAGTTGGATCAATTCTCAACTACTGTAGCTAAGGCCGTTGCCGATAGCGCCGTAAAACGTGGTCTTACACGTGAAGACATCAAGGATGTTGACCAAGCTATCGAAGACACTAAGTGGGAACCTAAGTATTAATCTCTCTTTTAGATGATGTGTGTATAAAAAAAAGACGCCGAAGGGCGTCTTTTTTTGTGCGCTAAATTTTATCAATGATTTTTTTCGTGTTTTCCGCATTGTTTAATGAATATAAATGAATGTGATTAGCACCAGATTGTCTAATTTGATTAATCATCCCCGCGGTGTATTGAACACCTTTTTCGCCAAACTCATCTTCATTCTGATTCATCAAAGTATTTAGTTCATCCGGTGCGGTCGAATGCGTTAAATTCAGCATCTTTTGTGCCTGTGACTTCGAGATTACCGGCATAATTCCAAACCAGATTGGCGTATCAATTTCAATTTGGTTTAAATAATCAACGTAATCATTCGCGTCAAAGCTAAACTGTGAAATAAGATTCGTGCATCCCCTTTTAATCTTTTGTCTCAACCATTTCATTTCTTCATCACTACTATTTAAGTAGCAAGTGCCCGAGATATTCACATGTGGATATTGTTGTTTGATAAATTCAACTAGTCGATCAGCATGTGGAAATGTCACCGCCGTATCATTTTTCGATAACTTATCCCCACGCAACGCCAGTACACTGTGGATACCGTGTTGTTGCATCAAATCAAGCATCTCTTGAACTCTCTTTTCATCCTTATCAATTCCGGTCAGATGAATGACGACATTAACAGATGAATTGGCATGGATGTAGTCGGCAATTTGAATGCTTTGTAGCAGGTTACCCATGTCGTGATTCCTATCGGTAATCGAGATGAATTCTGGATGTAGTTTTAATAAACCATCCAGATTATCTTTATCAATGTTGGGTGTAATCTCAAAAGAATATTGTAAGGGCATGCGAATCTCCTTTTTGATGAATTATTACTTTAATTATATACTACTATATAAGTTCAAATGATTTCACACGGAGAAGATAAATGATTAATATAATTAAACAATTTTTCAAATTTGGTATCGTTGGATTCATTAATACAGTACTAACCTATTTAATTTATACATGTTTATGGCGGATTACATCTCCTACCATTGCTATGGCAATTGGATATGGGACGACTACTTTAATTGGTTTAACCATCAATAAAAAGTGGGTATTCAAGACTGGCGGAAACGTTACTAAAACCACGATTAAATATTATTCTACCTACGTGTTCACTTGGTGTTTAACAGTCCTATTAACATATCTATTGTCTGTCTACACATCCATCAACGAACAAATTGTCCCAGTATTAACATTAATTGTGACCGTTCCAGTTAACTTTATACTAAGTAAATTATGGGTATTCAAATAAAAAAGAGGCCGTTCCTACCAAACGGTCTCTTTTTATTATTCAGATTACTTGTTTTCACTAATTACGACAGTACCATCTTCCATTTCAGCCTTTAAGTGCTTAATGTCTTCATGGTCTAGGTAGAAGTCAGTAATCTTGTCTCTAATTTCTTGTTCAACTACACGACGTAGTGGACGAGCTCCCATGGCTTCGTCGTATCCTTGTTCGATTAAGTGATTCTTAACGTCATCTGATACGACAACATCCATGTCTTTCTTAGCTAATGTAGCATTTACGTCTGCTAACATTAAGTCGATAATTTCTTTCAAGTCATCCTTTGTTAAGTGGGAGAATTCAACGATTGCGTTGAATCTGTTTAAGAATTCTGGACGGAAGTATGGAGCTAGACGATCCATTAACTTTTTGTCCTTGTCGTCTTCACCGGTAAGTGCTTCGTTACCGAAACCGGCGTTTGAAGTAGCAATTACAACGGTGTTCTTGAAGTTAACCACATTTCCTTGACCGTCTGTTAAACGACCATCGTCTAATACTTGTAATAGAAGTGTTAGCACTTGTGGGTTAGCCTTTTCGATTTCATCTAGTAATACGATTGAGTAAGGGTTTCTACGAACCTTTTCAGTCAAAGTATTGTTGTTGTCATTGTATCCAACGTATCCAGCTGAAGCACCAATCAACTTGGAAACAGCAGTTGGGTCGGAGTATTCAGACATATCTAGACGGATAATGTTGTTCTTGTTACCGAACATGTCCTTAGCTAATTGCTTAGCAAGTTCAGTCTTACCTACACCAGTAGGACCTACGAATAAGAATGAACCAATTGGACGGTTACCTTCGTCAAAACCAGCACGGTTTCTACGGATAGCACGAGCGACTGCTGCAACGGCTTCGTCTTGGCCAATTACCTTGCCCTTTAGACGGTCACCCATAGTCTTTAATCTTTCGATGTCAGTGCTGCTCATCTTAGCAACGGGGACACCAGTCAATCTTTCAACTGACTTTGCAACATCATTGACAGTAGCAGTGACTTTCTTTTCGTCACTCTTGTTGTCAATTTGCTTTTGTAGTTCTTCAATCTTGTTCTTGTGGTTTAATGCTGATTCGTAGTCTTCCTTAGCTGCAGCATCTTCTTGAGCTTTCTTTTCAGCTTCAATTTCGTCTTCGATTTGCTTTTGATCTAAGACTGGGTGTTGCGCAGCCAAGTGCGCAGCGGTCATATCTACTAGGTCAATGGCCTTGTCAGGTAGACTTCTTTGTGGAATGTATTGAACTGAGTAGTCTACTGCAGCCCTCAATACTTCGTCAGGTAAAATCACATTGTGGTGTTCTTCGTATAATGGACGAATACCCTTCAAGATTTCTAAAGTAGTTTCTTCACTTGGCGCCTTAATTTGCACTTCGTTGAAACGACGTGACAATGCAGCGTCCTTTAGAATTGTGTTTCTGTATTCATCTTGGGTAGTAGCACCGATAACGGTAATCTCACCACGAGACAATGCTGGCTTGATAATGTCTGCCAATCCCTTAGAACCACTTTCGTCGCCGGCATTACCAGCACCTAGAATTTGGTGGATTTCGTCGAAGAATAGGATAACGTTACCCTTTTCTTGGACTTCCTTAATCAAGTTTTGAATGTTTTCTTCAAAACTACCACGGTATTGAGTTCCGGCTTCTAGACCGGAGATATCAATACTAATAACTTCTTTGTTCTTAATTGATGCAGGTACGTCACCCTTAACAATTGCTTGAGCTAAACCTTCAACAACGGCAGTCTTTCCGACACCGGCGTCACCAACTAATACAGGGTTATTCTTGATTCTTCTTGATAATACTTCAGCAGTTTCTTGGATTTCCTTGTCTCTTCCAATTACTGGGTCTAACTTATTATCTCTAGCTTCTTGAGTTAAGTTTCGACCTAACTTTTCAAGAATGCCTCCCTTATTAGGTGCAGCTTTTTGTTGGGTATTAGGTTGGCCACCTTGTAATTGGCCACTTCTTCTTAGTTCTTCTAATTGTTCTGGGGTAACTTCTTGACCATTAATCATGTATCGACGTTGGGCACTTGAGTTACCTGTATCGCCTAAAAATTGGTTAAAAATTCTGTCAAAATCATCGTTAAATGGATCAAATGGACTTCTTGCCATAGTACATCCCTCACATTTCATATAATATTTTATTTTAAAATACATTAGCCAAACACGGCATGTATTAGATAAGGCTTTTGGTTGTTCTCTTATTTCCTTATCCAAAGAATATATTACCACCTAAATTACATAATTCAATACCAAATTTGACCTTTTTTGACCTTTTTCTTACATAGGACGCGAAACCCATTGATACATAAAGGATTGAGCAAAGGTAAAATTTTTATAAAGTTTTGACTTTCAATTTATACATCCATTAATATGTTATGTTTTGTGACATCAAAACTTAACTTTTTTAAAAAAATCGAGTTTTCAGATATACAACGCCCGTCCATTCTGATATGATAAAAACATACAATGTTATGAAATATAACGTGGAAAAGAAATACTACTTTGAAAAGGGGTTTTACTAATGAAGCGACATTCATCAGTAATTCGATGGTTAATGGCATTAACTGTTGGATTCGTCGTTGCATTCGGTTTATTCTCAGCACCTACTAAGACACATGCTGCAGAAAAGACTTACCAAATTGGTATGGATGTTACATTCCCACCATTTGAATTTGCAAACGACAACAATAAATATGTTGGTATCGATATTGATTTATTCAACGCAATTGCAAAAGACCAACATTTCAAAATTAACTGGAAAGCTTCCAGCTTTAGTGGATTAATTCAATCCGTTCAAGCAGGACAACTAAATGGTATGGTTGCGGGTATGTCCGTAACCCCTGAACGTAAAGGTTCATTTGATTTCTCAGATCCTTACTACAACTCAGGTGTTGTTATGGCCGTATCTCAAAATACCGACAACATTAAAGGTCTAAAGGATCTACGTGGTAAGACAGTCGCAGTTAAGACTGGTACTACCGGTGCTCAATACGCACAATCAATTCAAAAGAAATACGGATTTAAGATTAGTACTTTTGATGATTCAAGTAACGTCTACGAAGATGTGTTAACTGGTAACTCAGCTGCATGTTTCGATGACGAACCCGTATTAAAATACGGTATCAACCAAGGTACTAAATTAAAAATTGTTACTAAACCAGCTGCTGGTACTCCAGTTGCATTCGGTGTTAAAAAAGGAACTAACCAAGAACTACTAAAGAAGTTCAACGCCGGTCTAGCTCACCTAAAGAAAAACGGTGAATACAAAAAGATCATTGATAGATACTTAAACGCTAAGAAGAACACAGCAGATACTCACTCATTCTTTGGTATCTTGAAGCAAAACAAGACTTTCCTATGGCAAGGTTTCCTACAAACCCTATGGCTAACAATTGTTTCAATCTTCTTCGCTACCATCTTTGGTGTAATTTTCGGGCTATTTGGTGTTCTACCAATCAAGTTCTTCCGTTGGTTATCATCAACAGTTATCTACTTATTTAGAGGTATGCCCCTATTGGTTCTAGCATTATTCATCTACACTGGTATTCCTACATTAACTGGTACTAGAATTCCTGCTTTCGTAGCCGGTGTTATCACGTTGATGTTAGATGAAGGTGCATACATTGCTGCCTTTGTTAAGGGTGGTATTGAATCAGTTGATAAAGGTCAAATGGAAGCCGCTCGATCACTTGGTTTACCATTCGGTAAGTCAATGAGCAAGGTTATCCTACCTCAAGGTGTTAAGTTAATGGTTCCATCATTCATTAACCAATTCATCATTACCTTGAAGGATACTTCAATCCTATCAATTATCGGTATTCTAGAACTTACTCAAACTGGTAAGATTATCATCGCTAGAAACCTTGAAGGATTCAAAGTTTGGGCAATGGTTGCAATTATCTACCTAATTGTAATTACCCTATTAACTTGGCTATCAAACTGGGTAAAAAGGAGAGCTAAGATATGAGCAAAATTAAAGTAACTGATTTACACAAGCAATACGCAGACAACCATGTCTTACGTGGTGTAGATCTAGAAGTTAAAGATAACGAAGTAGTTGTTATTATCGGCCCTTCTGGTTCTGGTAAGTCAACTCTATTAAGAACTTTAAACAAGTTAGAAGAACCAACTTCAGGTTCAGTTGTTGTTCATGGTACTGACATCGCCAAAAAAGGCGTTGATATCGACAAGGTTCGTGAACAAATTGGTATGGTGTTCCAACACTTTAACCTATTTAACAACCTATCAGTTGGTAAAAACATCATGTTAGCACCTGTTGAATTAGGTAAACTATCAAAAGAAGATGCTGTAAAGCAAGCTAAGAAGTTACTACAAGTTGTTGGTTTGGAAAACAAATTCGACGCTTCAGTAAGTTCACTATCTGGTGGTCAAAAACAACGTGTTGCTATCGCTCGTGCCTTAGCAATGAACCCAGACATCATGCTATTCGATGAACCTACTTCTGCCCTTGACCCTGAAATGGTCGGTGACGTTTTAAACGTTATGAAGAAGCTAGCTAAAGAAAAAGGTATGACAATGGTTGTTGTTACCCACGAAATGGGCTTCGCCAAAGAAGTTGCTGACCGTGTGGTATTCGTTGATGACGGTATCATCCAAGAAGAAGGTACTCCAGATGAAATCTTCAACCACCCTAAGAACGATCGTCTAAAATCATTCCTATCAAAGATTTTGGAAGTCTAGTAAAAAAGAACCTCGCTTATGCGGGGTTCTTTTTTTGTGCATTTTTTGCTTGCATTTTTATTTTGTCCCTTTTATAATTGTTAGCATGCTAACAAAATCTAGGAAGTGATATTCATGACAGAAAATATTGGGAGACAGTTAAAGATTGCATCGACCCAACTCACCAAACAATTTGATAAGTTTGCGATTCAATACGATTTAACAAGTATGCAGATGTCCGTAATCGACTTCTTGACCCTATTTAAAGATCAAGAAATGTTTCAAAAAGACATCGAACACGAATTTAACATCCGTCGTTCCACCGCTTCAACGCTATTGAAACGTATGGAAGATAAGGGATTAATACGCCGTGTTGAATCGAACAAGGATGCTCGTCAAAAGCAGGTTATCCTAACCGATTTAGCTGTTCAATACGAAGACGACATTCAAAAGTTCATGGTTGAAACGCAACAACAAATCCATAGTTTCTTGTCTGATGAAGAATACGCTGCCCTAGAGAGTAGCTTAGATAAAATCATTAAAAACATGGGGGATTAATAATGGATAGCAAAATTTCATTAAAGACATTACTATCAGTCATCGCAGCTGGAATCATGTCCTTTAGTGGTGTTGTTATTGAAACTTCAATGAACATCACATTTCCGACTTTGATGCACGACTTTCATGTCGAAACCAGTACTGTTCAATGGATGACTACAATCTATTTACTAATCGTTTCAATCGTTGTACCTCTTTCTGCAATATTGAACCGTAATTTTAAAACCAAGCAATTATTTATCGTTGCCAATTTACTATTTATTCTAGGGGTTGTGTGTGACCTATTCGCCCCAACATTTACATTCTTACTAATCGGTCGTGTGATTCAAGGTTTTGGAACTGGGATCGCACTACCATTGATGTTTAACATCATCTTAGATCAAGTGCCAGCCGAAAAAATTGGTGTCATGATGGGTGTCGGTAATCTAATTACCGCTATTGCCCCTGCCGTTGGTCCTACTTTCGGCGGAATCGTGGTATCTTCAATTGGTTGGCGTTACATTTTTGCCATTCTATTGCCAGTTCTCGTGATTTCTCTAATCTTGGGTGTATTCAACATCGAACAAAAACGTGCAATTGAAAAGACAAGTCTCGACTTTGTCGGCCTAATCCTAATCGTGATTACCTTTACTGGATTAGTATATGGTTTCTCAAACATGGGCGCGGGAAAAATTCTAAGTAAAGTGGTAATTCTTCCAATCATAATTGGATTGATTGCTTTAATTACTCTTTACGTTCACTGTATTAGAAGCAAGAACGCCATCTTAGACCTATCAGTTCTTCAAAACCATAAGTTTGCTGGTCACATTGTTGGATTCTTCATCCTACAATTCATCACATTAGGCCTATCATTCATCTTGCCTAACTATGTACAAATCGTAAACCATTCATCAGCATTCATTGCCGGTTTACTAGTATTACCTGGTGCCGCAATTGGTGCAGTTTTTGCCCCACTATCCGGTAGTTTGTACGACCGTTTTGGTGCTTACAAGCCACTAGCATTAGGAATGTTATTCGGACTAATTGGTTTGGCATTATTCACCATCTTTGGTACCCACTTGAGCAATGCCATGGTTTTATGTTTCTACGTAATCTACATGCTATGCATGGGATTATCATTTGGTAACATCATGACAAGTGGATTGAGCCAACTAAATGGTGAACAAAGAACCGACGGAAACGCCGTCTTCAACACCATTCAACAAATCTCAGGTGCCATTGCCACTTCCATCGTTTCAGCTATCATTACTATCAGTCAACTAAATAATAGTAACGAAGCTATTGGGACTGCTAATGGAGCACTTCACGCTTTCATTTTATTACTAGTACTAGTGATCATCGCTAGTCTAATCTTAAACGCCGTTGTAAAGCACAAATAAAAAATAAAAAAAGCCTAACGTTTTAAACGTTAGGCTTTTTGTTTTACTTCATTTTTTTGACACTCATAAAAATTCTAGTTGCAGGATAGAATCTAACATTAAACTCATCCTTAATAGCGTTAACAATCTCGCTATCATCATTATGTTCTTCAATCATGGCACGTACTTTCACAACGTTGTCATAATTGTTCAAGATGTCTCTTACGACACCACGGTCTTTAATACTCTTGACCACTTCATAAATTGCAAAAATAAATAAAAGAATCGCAATTATATTCCACATATATAAATTATCACTCCTATTACTTATAATTATACGTGATATGTCGATATTATCAAAATCATATTAACTAAAGCTTAACAATTCAACGGTTTAGAAGGGTTGTCACACGTGATATAATTTAAATATTATAAATAAAGGAGAAATTCATATGATTGATACGATTAAAAAACGTACCATTGGATTTCTAGCTGCAGCCATTATTGCAATTATTAGTCAATTTCTTACAGCTATTATTCCAAACATCGGTGGAGCAACCATCGCAATCCTAATCGGAATCGTGTTGGGTAACACCGTTTTAAAACAACCAGTTCTAAGTGCTGGTACCAAGTTTGCTGAAAAACGATTACTGGAATACTCAGTAATGCTACTTGGTCTTACCATCACTTTTCAAACCATTCTTCAATTACACTGGTCTGGATTACTATTCATCATCATCCAAATGGCCATCACCATTATCGCTGCCATCATGATTGGTAAGTGGCTTCACTTTGGTGAAGGAATTTACCTTTGTATGGCCGGTGGTAACGCAGTTTGTGGATCATCTGCAATTGCTTCCATCAAACCAGTCATTAACGCTTCTGACGAAGATGCCGGAATGAGTATCACATTGGTAAACCTAATGGGAACCGTAATGATGCTAGCTCTTCCAGTCATTGGTACCATGGTATTTGGTCACGTTGACATGCTACGTGGTGCTTTGATTGGTGGTACCGTTCAATCAGTTGGACAAGTTATCGCCAGTGCAACAATGGTTAACCAAACTACCGTCCAATTCGCGACTCTATTCAAGATTATGCGAATCATCATGCTAGTAGTTGTGGTTACTGTGTTTGCACGCATCCACGCTAAAAACGAAGCATTAGCTAATGCCGAAAAAGAAGTTGAAGCAGAAGTGAAAAAAGGTAAGATTGATTTCCTACCATGGTACGTTCTATGGTTCTTAATCTTTTGTATCTTAAATAGTTTCTTCCACCTTCCAGCTTTCATCGGTAACACCGCTCACCTATTGAGCTCATGGTGTGAAATTATTGCGCTAGCAGCTATCGGTTTACGTCTAAACTTAAAGGCGTTCCTAAAGGCCGGAAAGCGTTTTGCAATCTACAGCGTTTCAGTTGGTCTAATTCAAACCATCGTGGCACTAATCTTAATCAAACTGTTAATTCACGCATAATAAAAAGACTAGGCAAATGCCTAGTCTTTTTTAATTACATATACTTTTTAATAAGTTCTTCAAAGTTACTATTCTTACGTGGGTAAGCAATTTTCTTAAGGTTGAGTAAATCAAAGTCAGTAACGTTATGTGAAATGGAGTTAAAGCCCCATGAACCAGTTCCTAATGTTAGTGAAGGTTCCAATCCGTTGACGATGCTACCAACACCACCTAGACAGCAAGGAGTATTGACTAGGATACGGCAGGCTTTCATCTTGATACCGAATTTGGTAATCACATCGGAATCAGTTGATCTAATTCCGGCAGTGTGACCTAATCCACCATAGTTTAGGATTGATTCTAGAGTGTCGTATGCATGGTCTGAATCAGCCACCTTATATACTGATACAACTGGTGAAAGCTTTTCACCAGAAAGTAAGTGGTCAAGACCAACTTCAGTTAGTTCAGCGGCCAATACCTTGGTGCCTTCTGGCACTTCAATTCCGGCCATGTCAGCAATTTGCTTAGCTGAACGACCAGCGATTGGTCCGTTAACACCACCAGTTTCAGGGTTAAACATAGTCTGTGCTAGCTTGTCTTGATCTGATTCAGCAATGAAGTATACACCAGCGTCACTTAGGCGTTTCTTCATGTCATCATAGATGGCTGAATCGATTACCAGACTGTTTTCAGTGGCACAAATCATACCATTATCAAAGGTCTTTGATAATACGATGTCTTTAACTGCTGCATCTAAATCTGCGGACTTTTCAACATATAATGGTGCGTTACCAGGACCCACACCTAATGCGGGTTTACCACTTGAGTAAGCGGCTTTGACCATGGAAGGTCCACCAGTCGCTAAAATCGTTGCAACACTAGGGTGGTGAATCAAGGCATTGGTTGCGTCAATGCTTGGTTCACTAATCCATTGAATTGAATTAATTGGTGCCCCTGCTTTAACGGCTGCATCTAATACAATTTCAGCTGCTTTTATTGAGGACTTCAAAGCTTGTGGATGGAAACTAAATACGATTGGGTTTCTAGTCTTCATCGCAATGATTGCCTTAAATAAAGTAGTTGAAGTTGGGTTGGTAACTGGAGTAACACCAGCTAACACCCCTAATGGTTCTGCAATTGTAACTGTCTTTGCTTCATCGTCTTCATCGATAATTCCAACAGTCTTATGATTCTTAATGAAGTTACCAATTTGACCACTGGCAAAAATGTTCTTCATTGTCTTGTCGTGAGTATTTCCACGACCAGTTTCTTCATGAGCCAATTTTGCCAATTCCGCACTGTTATCTAAACCAGCTTGGACCATTGCATCTACAATTGAGTCTACCTGTGATTGATCTAAACCTTCTAATTCAGTTAATGCATTATGTGCATTACTTACTAAATTGTTAATCATTTCATCAACTTGAACCATCAAAAACGCCCTCCTTTAATTTAGATACTACTAACGTTTTCAATTTGATTGTATCAGTGTCAACAAGGGGTTTCAACCCATTGATCGCCAGAAAAAAATTAATTTTCGCTATGTTTTTTTAAAGAAAATATCCATTTTTAATTAAAAAATAGGTCAACTTTGTTCACCTAATCACAAGTGAAAAGTGCTAGATTTAAGTGTTTTAATTTCCGCAAATTCAGTAATGATAAACATACTTGATGTCTATCTTTTGCAGGCAAAAATTAAATTTTAATTTGAATATCATTATGATATTATTAGGATATTCATAACAGAGGAGATGAGCTTATCTTAAAGATCGAAAACATTTCGAAATCATTTTCAAAAGTCCAAGCTTTAAACAACGTTTCATTTGAAGCTAAAGACGGCCAAATTCTTGGTCTAATCGGACAAAACGGTGCTGGTAAATCAACAACCTTTCACAGCATTCTTCGTTTTATCGAATTTGATGGAGAAATTACATTAAACAATCACGAAATCACCGTTAAGGACTTCAACAAAGTGGGATATCTTCCAGAAGAACGTAGTCTATTCGAAGACCTAACAATTGAAAGTCAAATTACATACTTTGCGGAACTAAAGGGCCGCGATAAAAAATGGGTCAAGGAACGCATTGACTCATGGTTAAAACGCTTCGAAGTTAAGGGAGAGGCAAAAGACAAAATTAAATCATTATCTAAGGGTAACCAACAAAAGGTACAACTAATCTGTACCCTAATTCATGAACCAAAGTTGGTAATCCTAGATGAACCATTTAGTGGTTTGGACCCTGTTAACGCCGATCTTTTAAAGAAAGAAATCATCAGAACTAAGGAAAATGGCGCTGCCATCATCTTCTCAAGTCATGACATGAACAACGTTGAAGAACTTTGTGATCACGTCGTCATGCTTAGAAACGGTAACGTTGTTTTAAACGGTAGCGTTGACGAAATCAGAAACCAATTCGGCAAGAAATATGTCTTCGTGACAACTGACATGTCTGTAAACGAACTAGCTGCACTTGATGGTGTCAGTGAAGTGGTTGCACGTGGTCATAACCGTTACAAGATTACCCTTACCGATGAAGAATATGGTAAGGCCCTCTTCAACGCCGTGAGTCGTGGCGAATACATCGAAGAATTCAGCCAACAACCGCCTACATTAGATGAAATATTTAGAGAAAAGGCGGTGGCAAAACATGCATAAGTTCAATATTGTCTTCATGAGAAACTACCTACTCCACTTAAAATCAAAGAGTTTCATCGCATTACTAGTCACTCCAATTATTTCAGTCTTAATTAGTGCTGGAATCGGTGGATTAGTCGCAGGTTCAACCAGCAACTTTGACAACTACCAAGTCGCCGTTGTCGGGGATTCAAACGTTAAAAGTGAACTAGTATCCAAGGATAAAGATTCCATTGATACCAGCATCAAGTCCGAAAGTACCGCCAAAAAGGAACTTAAGAAGGACAACATTGACGGTTACATCAAGGTTTCTAAGGAAAACAACCAATACAAAATTAATTTCGTTGGAAGTAGCTCCTTAGATAGCGACGTTAAGACTGACTTGTTATCGATTGTGAACCAAAAGCAAGCTGATATTAACGTTAAAACCAGTAATGTGACTAGCGAACAATACAAGCAATTGTCTGTAAAACCAGCATTCAAGTCATCAGTCACTGATAAGGAAAAGAAGCAAAAATCAGATCAAACATCTAGCGCAAATACAGCATCAATTTACGTATTAATCTTTATTTCCTACTTCTTTACCTTAATTTACGCTTCCATCATGTCCACCACTATCGCTAAGGAAAAAGGCACCAAGATTTCAGAAGTTATCTTCAGCAGTGTCTCACCCAGCACATACTTTAGTGGTAAAGTTGGTGCCGTGATTGCCTTGATGGCAACACAAATGTTAATTTACAGCGGTGTCGGAGTGAGTGCATACTTCATCTTGAATATGTATCCATTCTTTAACTCGCTATTCACATCCCAACACGTATTAATTAGTACGTTTATCGGTAATATATTTAGTATTAACCTACTATTCATCTTCGTTGGTCTTATAATCGCAATCGTGCTTGCAGCGATTTGTGGTTCTCTTTCGGCAAACGTTGAAGGAGCCGCCAAGTCATCTCAACCACTTGTATTCTTGATTTTATTTATCTTCGTGCTTTCATTTAATTTTGTTAATGATGGTTTTTCTGATTCAATCTTTTCACAAATCGGATCATACATCCCACTATTCTCATCATTCTTGATGCCAATTAGACTGATTAATCATGCTGCAAACTTCTTTGAAGGAATCATTTCACTATTAATTGCGATTGTCTTCATCACTTTCGTGACTTACAAGTTCTCAAATGTTTACAAGCTATTCATGCTAAATAGTGAAGAAGGTAGCTTCTTCAAACGCATTAAATCAGCTTTAAACAATAAATAAACCAATAAAAATAACCCTGAACGATTATGTTCAGGGTTATTTTTTTACTTAATTTTGACTGGTTTATTAATTGATAGTAGGTAGATAAATTTATCGGTAACCGGTTTATGCAAGATGTTTTCCAACGCCTTAGCATATAGGTTAATTTGACCCTTGTACTTCTTAACGGCCTTTTCGATACTTCTATCACTATCGTTTGGTACGTAGTCGGTCTTGTAATCAAACAAGATAACTTCATCGTCTAATTCGATATAACCATCAATAATCCCGTGAATTAGTATTTTTTCAGGTGAATCGGCATCAAATCCAGGGAATACTAGGTTGGCATCCATTAGCATCGAGAATGGTGCTTCACGATGAATTTGTTCCGGATGAGCCAGCATTTGTAGTCCCAATTCACTGTCAAACACATTGATAACTTCTTGGGTTTGAATTAAGTCAGCGATTTCTGGGGTAACGACCTTGTCGGCAACTAAACGTTGTAACATCCCTACCACGTCACCTACTTCTGGCTTGTGGTCCAATGGCACCTCTTGTAATAACAAGTGGGTGGCAGTACCAACTTCAGCAGCACTTGGTTTGACAACCGATTGCATGAACTTAGGAACCGTGAAGTTAGAGCTGACATACATGTTCTTTTGCTTATTATTTTCTTGCCAATGTTCATCATAGTTACCCAATTGAATGCTATCTGGATCTTCAAATAGGCGTTTAATTTCGGAAACTGATTGATAAGCAGTGGTATGAGTTGCAACCTGATTTTGATAAGTGAAGTCCAAGACTTGGTCTACATCATCGACATTGATGTCCTTTGGCACCATCTTCTTGGCACTTTCAACGATGTGATTTAACCACTTGGCACTGACTGCACTGTCGCCTGATGGGCTGTGTTGAGCTAGGTCATTGGCATTCACAAATTCGACATCAAAGTTAGTTTGATCATCATCTAAACCCTTATAGGTAACGTCGTCGCCGAACTTGTTTCTAAAGTTTGGATGACGGACCAATGCAGGGCCAATCCAATCTAGGTAACTCTTGGCACCACTTCTTAAGGCGGCATCGACTAATAAGGTGTCACCACTGGCTGCCTTATTCCAGGCATCGATGACCTTGGTTCTGTCGTTTTCATTCTTGCTGGCACCAACGATGAATAGTTGTTGTTCGGCACGGGTTAGTGCAACGTATAGTTTACGCATTTCTTCGGCCAACAAACCTTGGTTTTCGATTGCACCAACCACTTGGCGTTGCAATGAATCCTGTTTGATTCTAGTTTCTGGGTCGGTGTAGGTAATTCCTAATCCTAGGTGATCATTTAGGATGTAGGCCTTGTTGCTGTCTTGTCTGTTGAAACCGTGTGAGGCATCCATTAGGAAGACGACAGGGAATTCTAGTCCCTTACTTCCGTGAATGGTCATTACTGATACTGCATCTTGGTTGTCATCAGCATTAGCTTCGTCCAAGTCTTCGTTTCTTTCTTGCATGCGACGAACGAATCTAACGAATTGGAATAATCCCTTAAAACTGGTATTTTCGTAGTCATAGGCACGTTCGTATAAGGCGTGTAAGTTAGCTTGGCGTTGTCTTCCGGCAGGCATCCCACCGACGTAATCCAAGAATCCGGTAGTTTCATAGATGTCCCAGATTAAATCAACAATCGCATGTTGTTGGGCAACGTCTCTGAAGTGTTTTAATTGTTCGATAAATGTCTTCACGCGTGAGAATACTTGGTCACCAAATTCGGAATGATCCATATTTTCGTAATTGTCGTAGAAGTTAATTACGGCATTGAAGTAATCACCGGTCTTTTGGTTAATTCTCAAGTATGCCAATTGGTTTTCATTTAGACCAACCATTGGGGAACGCAATACCGCAACCAACGGAATGTCTTGGTACGGATTATCGATGATTGATAACATCGACATCATTATTTGAATTTCAGTGGTCTTGAAATAACTTTGTGCCCCGTTGATTAGAACCGGAATGTTGTATGAACCAAAGATATCGGAAATGATGAGGTTATTATTTCTAGTTGAAGAAATAATCGAGATATCCGAATATTGAATTGGACGCATTACTTGTTTTTCACGGTCAAACACTGGTAACTGTTTTTCAATCATTTCGTTAATCTTTTGTGCGACCATTTCAACTTGGCCATGCGCACTGTCTTGGACTTGGAATTGGTCGTCGATTGGTTCTTCTTCATCGTCCTTACTTTCGTAAATCATTACATCAACATTAGATTGTAGTTCTTCTGGATAATATTTCGCACCGGCCTTTAGTTTGGCATCCCCGGTGTAATCAATTTCTCCAACTCGTTTATCCATTGTTTGCGTGAAAACTAAGTTGATGAAGTCATCAATGTTTTCAGCTGAACGGAAGTTATCCGGTAGGACAATGGTATGACCATCATCACTATCCATGCGTTCGATAAACATTGATGGATCGGCTAGACGGAAACGGTAGATGGACTGCTTAACGTCTCCCACCATGAACATATTGCTGTGTTCTGGATTAGCCAATGTCGATAAAATCGCGTCTTGTAGACGGTTGTTATCTTGATATTCATCAACCATGATTTCGTTATATTGGTTTTGTAGGTTCACTCTGACAGCTTTAGATTCGCCGTCTGAGCCAGATAGAATATCGTAGGCATAATGTTCCACATCAATGAATTCTAGACAGTGACGCTTTAATTTGGCCTTTTGATAGCTATCGGTGAATGCGAGCACAACTTGAATTAACTTCTCGATTAATTGCTTAGAAGCTTTCATCACTGAAAGGTTTTCTTCTTCATTTAACGCAAAGTACTTATCAGGTAGTTTTTGAACCGCCTTTCTAGCGTTATCTCGAATATCCTTAATACGGTCATGAAGACCTTTTGTGATGTCATCACAGTCTTTGGGAACGCGTGGAAATTGCTTAAACGTGATATCTTCGAATGCTTGCTTGATATCGTTCCAATCAGAATCAGGCAACATATCGTATAAACCGTTGATATTATCAATATCGACTTGAACTGCAGCGGCTTCTTTTTCCATCAAACTTTCATCTGCAATTCGTTTAGCGGATTCAAAAGATAGACGTTGTTGAGTCAAATCGTTTTGAATGAATGGTAATAAGTTGTTTTGGTAAAAGTCGGAATGAACCAAATCATCCCCTTTAATATCGTAAATCTTGGTGGTGTTCTTTAACCAATCAACCGGATCACGATTTACGTTGGCGTAATCATAAATTCTAAATACTAAATCAGTTAAGCCATCATCGGAACGGTCATTGGAGAAGTTTTCAGTCAATTGGGCAAATAGGCCGTCCCCATCGTTGGCATATAGGTCTTCACGCACTGAATCCCAAACTTGTTCCTTTAGCATTTGGCTTTCCGTTTGATCCGCTAACAATCTGAAATTAGGGTCCAAATCAATAATGTAGTAGTAACTTTGGACAATCTTTTGACAAAACGAGTCCATTGTTGAAATATCGGCAACCGGCAAACGACGTAATTGACGTACTAAAAACGCCTTAACTTCTGAGTCGGTGGCTTTTTTCAACTCTTGTTGTAACGCCTTTTGAATACGGTCACGCATTTCCTTGGCAGCTGCCTTGGTAAACGTAACGATTAGCATCTCATCAATATTGACGCGGTCGTTTAATAACTTGTTAATCACACGGTCAACCAAGACACGGGTCTTACCTGAACCGGCTGATGCTGAAACGAGGACGTTTTCATCAAAATGTCCGGTAACGGCTTCTCTTTGTGGCTTTGTGTATTCCATTATTGATTGTCCCCCCTTAGCATTTTCAAGACGTCTTCTAATGAGTAATTAGGCACGTCTCTGTAGTTATTTTCATTCAATAGCGGATCGAACTGCATGATTGAACGATAAGGTGTAAATTGCATTGCGTCTTGGTTTTGACCAAAGCGCGCTGGTTTCAAATCGATGTTTCCAGTAAAGATTTCCAATCCAGCCTTCTTGATTAGGTCCTCATTGTGAGATAGCAACAAGTCTAAGTCTTCCGGTTGAACGATTGGACTAGACTTGTAAAATCCTCCACTCTTTGTCTTTCTCAATGGGTAAACCTTGGATGAACCGAACTTGTCACCAGAAATTGTCTTATCAATCTTATCCAGTAGTTCACCGTCGTTAACTAGGATTCCTTGGTATTTTTGTTTGCTTAATACCGCGTCTTCAAATGACTTCTTCAAATCCTTATTGGTGTACTTAGGATTGTAAATATGCATGTATACGGCACCGGCCAAGGCCGCCTTTTCTTCTTCATCAATAATGCCTAGGTTGTGCGCTAACACGTCGATATAGGTCATCATTTGCATTGAAGTTCCGTCATAGACACGGGCAAAATCCAATTTACGTTCACTGGACTTATAATCGACAATTCCTAAGTAATTCTTACCGTCCACGTTCATTGAATCGATTCTATCAATTCGACCACGGACGTTAACTAACTTCGCGGTGGTTAGTTCATTGTTCTTAGGCAATTCAAAACTAAGTGGTTGTAAGTCATCCTTATGCCCTACTTGACCGAATGAAATTTCAGTCTTCTTCGCACGCATTGGTGTGTACTTACTTTGTTTTTGAATCGTTTCAATCGTGTGTTTAACGGTCTTAATCAATTGGTTCTTGATGTAGTTCATTCGACTAGAACTATCTAGAATGGTGTATTGGAAGTCGTTTGGATCTTCTAGCATCTTGGCAACAACCGTATCAACCAATTCGTTGATTGCTTGTTTATCCAAGTTTTCCAAGTCGATGTGTTCTGAGTTCACGATGCGCATCAATTGATCCATTGATTCGTGATAGAACTGACCTGTACTTGCTGGTGATAGGTCAAAGACATCACGTTCTTTTAGTTTCAAACCATAACGCAAGAAGTATTCGTATGGGTTACTGTAGAATTGTTCCAACTTAGAGATGGAAGTGTTGATTTTATCGCCATATAAACCAGTCACAATTTCTGGTAGTAATTGAGTTGGTGTGTTGTTGTAGTCCAAACCACCCAACAGTTTGTTGGTTAAGTCACGGTAGTTTAGGTTTTGATCTAGCTTGTTATATACATATTGCCATGCAGGTGCTAAGTTCGAGTTATTAAGTTTGGCATCTTGACTGGCTTGAACCAAGTGACGAAGCGTTGAACGATATGTTCCAATATATTCATCAATATCTTTTGCATCAGCAGTTGGATGGCTAGAGATATGTTGAATATCAATGCCAAAGTGTTCAACGATTCTTGAAACATATGGAGAAATGGCAACTGAAGATTCGTCACTATCGCCTAAACTATAGGAAAAGATTAACTTTTCACTACCGGATAGGAATGCTAGATAGTTTAGGAACGGATCGTTGGCCATTTGGTTTTCAGAAGTTTCACGTAGGTATTGGTCATCGTCAAAGAAGTCACGCAAATCATCACGGTCCGCGTCACTAAATAATGCCTCGTTAGTAATCTTATCCGGCATCACATCGTCGGTAGCACCCATCATGAAGATCACTTTACGGTTGTTCATTTGCACAATTCCACTTTCAGAAATGGCCACTTGGTCCAATGTTGATGGGATTTGTGAGTAGGTAGCACCTGAAAATCCACTTTGAAGAAGACTCAAAAAGTCATCCGCAACAAATTCACGGTTTCCCAGAATTGAAACATAGTCGTCTAATAGGTTACAGAATGTTTGCCATACCTGTTCTGGTTGGGCGGCATCCAATAAATTGTCCTTTAAGATGGAATCATTACGCCATTGTTTTAGTCGTCTAACCACTCCCATGTCCACTAGGAATTGGAATAATGTGGCAGCGGCTTCTTGACCAGTCTTGGCATTGCGCATTTTCTTGAAGAATGGTGGGAAATTATCACCGATAAAGTGTCTAATTACGTTGATTTTTCCAGAAATGTTACGCATTCTATCGGCTTGCACACCGAAGTCACTTTCTGATAACCATGCGTATTGCCAGTCTTCCTTTTGGGTCCAACGAGATCCTTCGTAACCATTCTTTAGTACTAGGTTTTCGGTTAAGGCAACGTATTGACGGTAATCATCAGCCTTCATGAAGTTTCCGTTACCATCACCTGGAACCATTAATTCGGTCTTTAGTAATCTCATTACATCTTGATATTGGTACTTGCGAGTACCGCTTTCTAAACTAAAAATCGCATCGATTAATTCCACCAATGGATGGTCTTCCATTGATTTAGTAACGTCGTTAAATGCAGGAATATCTAATAGTTTAAACACTGGTTTAATCACGTTTTGGTACTTGTCCAAATGACGAGTCAAGATTAAGAAATCGGAGTATTTGTAGCCACCATGAGCGACCATTTGACGGATTTTAACCGCGATATTTTCGACTTCAGCAAAAGGACTATCGGCACGATAAACCTGAATACTGTCTGAGTAGGTTAGTTCGCTCTTATCGATATCACCTAGTCCGGTTGATTGTTCCCAATATGTATCTAGTTTGTGCAAATCATCTGATACACGAAGTTTCTTGGCCATCTTATCAACCAATACAGGAACGTTGTTGGCACGGGCAATGTTGTAAAAACGGTTGTACCATTTGGCTGATTGGAAGAATAGGTTTGGTCCTTGGGGTAGTTCGTCGGGGTACTTACGATCCAGGTTCAAACCGATGGTAACACCGGCAGAACGATTGATTAGTAGTTCGACTAGCTTGGCTTCTTGGGCGGTAAATTGGTTAAATCCATTGAAGTAGAAATGGCTGTGGGATAGGTCTAGTTCATCATTTTCGATAAAACGGCAGAACAAGTTTAAGACGTCTGATTTATATAGGTAGATACCTTGTGTTTGTTCCTCAAAAGCGCGGTAAATGATGATGAAATCATGCATTTTATCGCGTAATCCAGCGTTTATTTTGTCGTTATTATCAACGATTTTTTCAAGGTTGTCGGCAGAAATTTGACCGGCTTGCATTTCACTAATTTGTTGGGCTAATTTTTGAATAAAACCAGGTTGGCCGGATTCACCCCTAAAGACGGTTAATTCATCCTGGTGATCTATTAGGATTTGATAAATTAGCATGCTAATGCCGGAGTCGCTTAGTCTTGTTTTTTGGTATTCTTGATTATTCTTCATGTAATACCAGACAAGTCGGGTAACGGAGAAAGTCTGGAATTTACTTTCGGCATAAATCGGTTCATTGTCGGTGTTTAAATCCTTTAGTGCTTGCACTTCGGATTCAAACTTAATGTGGTTAGGGACTAGATAGAAGAATTCGTCATCAGGGTGATTACTGATTGATTCTTTTAGCGAATCTATAATGACTTCTTCATGATTGTAGCTAGCGGTTCCCAAAATAAATTGTAAAGACATTTCATTACCCCTTTTTCATGAATTAATATTCTAATTATATAATACGTGAAAAGATGTGTCAGACTTTTCAAACATTTAGTTACTCTTCAAAAATGTTATTAAGACGGCGTTTATGTGAATTATAATTTTTTAATTGAAAAAATTTTATATTTTTCGAGTCATAATCTTTGGTGCAATTATTCGGTTGTGGTATATTAAATCGTACGCAAAATATTAATACAAAACGTATGGATATTTTGGACAATAAAAAACAATTATGATGTAATATAGGATCGATTTTTATTTATTGGGATAAAGCTCTAACTTGGGTTTAATAAAATCGGCTACCGCCTTGAACATCTAAGGAAAGAGGTACTGTTATGTTCAGACATACTCGTAAATTACAATACAACGCTAAGCCAGATCGTCCAGATCCAATTATGGCTCGTCGTCTACAAGAAGCCCTAGGTGGTCAATGGGGTGAAACTACTGGTATGATGTCATACCTATCACAAGGTTGGTCATCAACTGGTGACGAAAAGTACAAAGACTTACTATTAGACACTGGTACTGAAGAAATTGGTCACGTTGAAATGATTTCAACTATGATTGGTTACCTATTAGAAGGTGCACCAACTACTATGACTACTGAAGAAATGAAAAATGACCCAGCTAAGGCTGCCCTACTTTCAGGTATGGACCCAGAACATGCATTAGTTCATGGTCTAAACGCTGGTCTAAACAACCCTAACGGTGCTGCATGGAACGCCGGTTACGTTACTTCATCAGGTAACCTAGTTGCTGACATGCGTTTCAACGTTGTTCGTGAATCACAAGCTCGTCTACAAGTTAGCCGTCTATACGACATGACTGATGACGAAGGTGTTCGTGACATGTTGAAGTTCCTATTAGCTCGTGAAACTCAACACCAACTACAATTCATGAAGGCTCAAGAAGAACTAGAAGAAAAATACGGTGTTATCGTTCCTGGTAACATGCACGATATCGAACACAGCGAATACGCTCACGTTCTAATGAACTTCTCTGATGGTGAAGGTTCACGTGAATTCGAAGGCCAAGTTGCTAAAGACGGTCAAAAGTTCACTTACCAAGAAAACCCAGAAGCTATGGGTGGTATTCCAGAAGTTAAACCTGCTGATCCTCGTTTACACAACGACCAAGGTTAATTTCTACCTTTACTCCTACAATTTTCGAAATACGACAATTAATCTTACTAATCCAAACAAAAACTCCAACTTCGGTTGGAGTTTTTTATATTTTCTTAACTTGTTATTTATTAATAATAGAATTAGAATTAACCTAATTAAATTTATAGGAGTGTTTGTCATGCAATTTATTTTTGAATTACTTCATGGAATCGCCGAAATGATTTCTAACTCAATTGCTTTTCACCTAACCCTATTACATATTCAACCTTCAAACATCTTTTTGAATATTCCACACATTATTGAAACAATCATTCATTTTAAATAGATAAAGCAAAAAAGACACTCCTATTTGGGAGTGTCTTTTGTTTAATTACTTAAATCATTATCGTTATAAATTTTGGTAATTTTGGATCCGCTACTATCGACTCTTCCGTCAACACCAATGGGGAAAGATTTGTTCCCATATGTAACAACGTAGTATAAAATGTTACCAGATCCCTGATTATCACTAAATTCCGGATGTTCTTTACGGTGTTTTTGAATAAACTTTATAACTTTTGGTTCATTACAAACCTTCTTCAAACTCTTATCACTTTGCACGATACCGTAATATTGGTTTTCCACACTTAAATCAGGTTGCATGAAGATGTTGAATCCAAGAACTAACACTATAAGAACAACAATTGCCGCACCAATTACGATGGCTGCTTTTTTCATTTTATATAACCTCTCTCTAATCCAAAATTAATATTAGCCTTAACCATATCACTTTCAAAAATTAATGTAAATAACATCCATATTTAGGAGTCTCTTTTGTTTAATATCCAATTCATTGTGGTAACATTAGCACAATAAAAAAATATAAATTAGGAGGAATACCCATGCCATCAAACAATGAAGCTGAACAGTTAAAGAAAATCATGAACGATACTTTAGACATCTCAAAATACATATTAGCCAGCAAAGACGATGACGAAATCCTTACCCATATTGCAAAACTACTAAATTGTGACGCATATATTATGGATGTTTTCGGTCGCCTTCGTTCATACAGTGAAAACGCGAAGATGGATGCATCCCTATTCGAATCCGTGATTCATGATTTAAAACTAATCGAATTGGTTGAACCGGTAACGGTGCTTAACAAATACAGCATCTATCCACTCAAAACAATGGATAAACTCACCCGCAGATTCGTGGTCTTTTCGATGAAAATGCCAGATGATTTAAGTTCTCAATTATTGATTGAAAACATGGTCAACCTCCTAAGTCTAGAAAGCATGCAGGTCAGCATTAACTTAAACCAAGTTAGACAACGTCGCAACGAATTGTTCGACACCATCTTGGCACAAAACCTACCTGAAAATGCTTTCGAAGATACTTTAAAACTAAACGGACTAGACTCCAATTCGATGTATAAGGCGTTTGAAATCGATGAAATTAATTCCGTCGACACCGGACACCACCAAGAAGATATGCACCGTGTTATTGACTACATATACTGGTACTTTGAAAAGCTACAAATTCCCATCATCTTGATTTCATGGCATTTCAAGCCATTCATTTTGGTTGAAACTAAAAAGAGTTTACTGCCACTATTGAACGAACTCAGCAAGTTTATTCACGAAAACTTTATTGGATCAAAGACACAAATCGGCTATACCGACGATGCCAAACCACTGATTCAATTCAAGAAACTACTTCGTGAAGCCGATGAAGCTTTGGATGTTGCCAAACGTGAAAACATATTAAAACCAAATAAATTCATCCCTCAACAGGTTGAAGATATCTTGAGCTTAGTACCCAAAAAAGAAGCCGATATGTTTGTCGATGCTATCTTAGGACCGATTTTAAACCTCAAGGATGACGAAAAAGATGAACTAATCGAACTACTTTCATACTACTATGCCGATAACCAATCGATTTCAATGGCGGCCAACGATCTATTCATTCATAGAAATACCGCCGTTTATAGATTAAAGAAGCTAGAAAAACTACTTAACATGAGCCTAAACGATGTTTCAGATAGTGAACAACTCAGAATGGCTACCAAATTATACTTAATTCACCACTAAACAAAGGGGCTAATTTATTTGATTGATAGAAATATTAAAAAGTATATCGATAATAATGATGTTTTAGAGATATACTCAAAATCTAGGGATAACTTTGAGTTTGAAGACTTTATTCTGGGCATTATTGTGGCTGAAAAAGGTGATTATCTATTGGTTGAAACTATAGATGATTCCGGACTCTTAGATTCATATACATTATTACTAAAAAGCGATATCTCCAAAATATCTTCAGATACCAACTATACAAATGTTTTTACTCATTACGTCAACAGCAATAAAAAGAATAATATATATGATCCTTTTGAATTAAGAAAAGAAATGGATAGTATAATTGATAAAAATCTTGATGATATTATCCAAACTTTCTTGAGTAACAGAAAAGTTATATCACTTTGCACAATTGTTGATGAAGAATTTCATAAAGGCAATATAATCGCATATGATAATAACCATATCGTTTTAGACGAAAAAAGGTATCAACAAACTTTTGGCAGTGAAGTACAGGACAAAAATAATTTAATAAAATTAGATACGATAACTGCATTTGATTTGGTAAGTAAAGAAAATAAACTATATGAAGAATATTTAAATAACCACTAAAAAAGAGCTAACCGATATGGTTAGCTCCTTTTTTATTTAGGCGTATGCTTTTGAGTTTCTTTCCTTTAGGTAAACCAATCCGCAGAAGACGATTGACCAAATAATTGCACCAATTGCTCCAACGACGTCACCTGGGATAAAGAATAGACTCGCGAAGATGACGAAGAAGAATAGGATTGTTAAAGGACTAGTAATTGCGTATCCAGGCATCTTGAAACCATCGCTTAGGAAGTCGTTTGATGCGCGGTACTTTCTGTGAGCAATCATTGTTAGTAGGTAAACAATGATGTACATGTCACTTGATGATCCAGCCACGATTGTAAATACAGAGCTAATGCTGTTACTTACACTCATGATTGGAGTGATGAAGATTAGAGCAGCCGAGATTAGAATTGCGGCACTTGGGATTCCGTTTTTAGAAACCTTACCGAAGTGTCTGTTCATGAACCCTTCCTTGCGTCCTTCAGTAGCTAGTTGGTAGAAGTGACGTCCGGCAGAGA
Source organism: Apilactobacillus nanyangensis (assembly GCF_016861915.1). Lineage (GTDB taxonomy): Bacteria > Bacillota > Bacilli > Lactobacillales > Lactobacillaceae > Apilactobacillus > Apilactobacillus nanyangensis. The sequence continues at coordinate 87,915 of NZ_BOLX01000003.1, forward strand.
AGATAATACTGTTTAGAGAAGATGCAGCTGATGTTAATACAACGAAGTTGATAATAGCAGCTGCTGCAGGTAGTCCAGCAAGTGTAAATACTTGCACGAATGGACTCTTATCTGGAGTAATTGATGTCCATGGAATAACTGCCATGATAACGGCTAGCGCTCCAATGTAGAAGATCATGATTCTCCATAGAGTTTCGTTAACAGCCTTCTTAACAACTTTGTGTGGGTTCTTTGATTCACCTAGGGTAATACTTACGAATTCAATTCCTTGGAATGCGAAGAATACCATTGGGAATGCTGAGATGAAGTTAAATGAACCATGTGGGAATAAAGTAAAATGATTAGTAATATTGCTAATTGATGCGTGTCCCAAAGGTGTTGATGTGTGTGAAAATACCATGATAATTCCAGTTACGATCAATGCGACAATTGCTACAATCTTGATCATCGCAAACCAGAATTCAGCTTCACCAAATAGTTTAGCAGCAATTAAGTTAATCGCTGCTAGTACAACCAAGAAGGCAACTTCGACAATCCACGATGGAATGTTTGGGAACCAGAAGGCAAAGTATGTAGCAATGGCGGTTAGTTCAGCCATGCTGGCAAACAAAAGTCCTAACCAGTAACTCCAACCGGTGAAGTATCCAGCAGTTGGTCCGAGGTATTTAGAGATAAATGATACGAAAGTGTGTTGAGATGGATCGGCGTAAAACATTTCACCGATGGCTCTCATCATTAGAAAGAAGAAACATCCTAACACTAGATACACTAGCATTACTGACGGTCCAGTCTTTGAAATGGTACTTCCAGAACCAAGGAATAACCCGGTCCCGATGGTTCCACCAATTGCAATCATCTGAACGTGACGGTTGCTTAGTGAACGGATTGTACCATCAGCATTTTTCGTTATCTTTTCTTGCATAAAGTTTCCCCCTTTTAAGTTAATTGATTTATTTGTTTATCAATTTCACTTGGATTGTTGAAAATATTATCATCATTTTTCACGATGACAATAGCTTTCAAAGACATTTGGAAAATATAACAAGGCCATTGTAACATCTTACAACGCGTCCTAATTATGCATAGGAACGGGAATTAAAGCGTTTTACAGCAACACCAATTAAGTAAGCGAAAACCCAAATTAATGCGCTAATTGCACCGATTGATTCGGCAGGAATAATTGAAAAAGTAGTTCCATAATAGTCGGGGGATTTTTTAACATAAAAAAACTCCCCCTTTAAATCGTATTGATGACAATACATTCAGGAGAGTTTTAAAATTTCTATATTATTCTACAAAAGCACTCTATTATGCTTTAGAACGGGAAACAAGACGTTTTATACCGATACCTGCGTAGAATGCCACTGTCCAAATTACTGCACTAATTGCGCCGACTTCATCACCTGGAATGAAGAACAAACTAACGAAAATGAAGACGAAAAATGCAATGGTTAGTGGACTGGTAAATTGGTATGCTGGCATCTTGAATCCATGATCCAAGAAGTCGGCTGACTTTCTGTATTTACGATGTGCAAACATGGTAAATAGGTAAACGATAATACACATGTCACTGGTTGCACCGGCAACCAAGGTGAACATGAATGAAACGCTATGAGTAACCGTTAGGATTGGGTTAATCAAGATTAAAGCAGCGGTCAATCCAATACTTGCGATTGGAATTCCGTTTTTAGAAACGTGAGTTAGATTCTTATGAATAAATCCATCGGTGTGAGTATCCTTAGCTAGTTGGTACAAATGACGACCAGCGGAGAAGATGATACTGTTCAATGAAGAAGCGGCTGATGTTAATACCACGAAGTTAATGACAGCAGCGGCGGCAGGTAACCCTGCGATTGAAAAGACTTGCACGAATGGACTGTTAGTTGGAGATAGTTTGGTCCATGGAATTACCACCATAATTACTGATAGTGCTCCAATGTAGAAAATCAAAATTCTCCATAGAGTTTCGTTCACCGCCTTCTTAACGACTGTCTTTGGATCCTTGGATTCACCAAGCGTGATGCTGACGAATTCGATTCCTTGAAAGGCAAAGAATACCATTGGGAATGCGGCAAAGAAGTTAAAGAATCCGTGTGGGAACATTGTAAAGTGGTCAAAAATGTTACCAAACGATGCGTGACCAACCGGGGTTGAAGCGTGGAAGAACGCCATGAAAATCCCCGTCACAATCAATGCAACAATCGCGATAACTTTAATCATGGCAAACCAGAATTCGGCTTCACCGAAGACCTTAACGGCAATGATATTCAATGTAGCTAAGACGGCTAAAAAGACGACTTCGATTAACCATGCTGGAATGTGTGGGAACCAAAAGTTCACATATGTAGCAATTGCTGATAATTCGGCCATGCTGGCAAATAGCAAACCAATCCAGTAACTCCATCCGGTGAAGTATCCGGCGGTATGTCCTAGATATTTAGTAATAAATGCAACGAATGTATGTTGGTTTGGATCAGAGTAAAACATTTCTCCGATTCCCCTCATCATCAAGAAGAATAGACAACCAATCACTAGATATACCAATAGTACAGAAGGACCGGTCTTTGAAATGGTACTACCTGAACCTAAAAATAGCCCTGTTCCGATGGTTCCACCAATCGCAATCATTTGAACATGACGATTACTTAGTGAACGCACCGTTCCATCGGCGTTTTTCTTGTTTTTCTCATGCATAGAAATGCCTCCAATATGGCTTTTCCATTATTCATAATTTCAATTTATCCCATGTAATTGGTGATAATACTAGCATTTATCGCTCTTTTAATAAGCAAATCCGGATGAATTTGTAACATTATACATACGACTTGTAGAATCATACAAAAAAACCACACCATTGTTGGCGTGGTTTCGTTTCATGTGAAACATTTTTATTTGTTTTGTGGCAACTTGTTATCTGCTAACACATCGTTAGTGTATTGTTCAACTTGTAATGCTACTTCAGCAGCGTTTGGATCGTTTGGTTGTAAATGACTAGCGGTGTCTTGTGCAACCGCCCAGTATGCCAAACTATCGGTAACCGGAACGATATCTCTAACAATTTCCATCTTTAATTGAGGACGTTGTTTTTGTAAAACTTCAAAGGTGCCATAGTTAGTAATCATATGAATTTCACCGCCTGATTTTGGTGAAATACTCTTGAAGATTACTAAGTGTGATTCCTTTTGAGTGTCAGTTAATTGTTGTTTGATTTGTTTCAATTGTTCTTTGTTTAATTGTAATGCCATTTTAAGCACCTCACTTATCTTTCGATTAATCCAATGGATTGATTGATAAATTGTTGATATTCTACTACTTTGACGGCAGTGTTTGCAACATTATCGGCAGAAACACGACCGTATTGCATTGAGATTCCTTCATCAATCACGTCCAATTCACCTGATTGTTCATCAACAATTTCGACCGGTCTTAGGATGGTGTATGGAATTTCGTATTCGTCCACCAACTTAACGGCGTATCTTTGTTGGTTCAAGTATTCCTTATTATTATCCACATCTGGATAAGTCACTTCTTCGGTTAATTCATTATCGATACCGGCTGTTGATAACATAATAAACTGTTCAAGTGGTGGGTTAACGCGGTCCAATGCTTGGATGACCGCACCAATTTGTAGATCAACATCAAGTGGTCCCAAGAACGTGTAGATAACGTTTACGCCTTCTAAATTATCGGCGTAGGCACTAACGTCCTCGAAATCGATGCCGTCTAGTAATTTTACCTCATATTGATTTGATAATTTATCGTAGACCTTTTGGCCTAATTGATGAAAATTACCAATAATCAAAACCTTCTTCATGGTTAACCCTCCTTCATTCATTAAATTTATTTTATCAAAAATTAATGCTTAAGTTAACGCCAAATGGTTTAAAAATCAGCGTTTAGGGTTCATAATTATATTGAACGTATAAAAAATTTGAGGAGGCCTTTTTACATGGTAAAAATTGGTAAATCAAACGTAGAATCAACCCCACTTGGTTTAGGAACCAATGCGGTTGGTGGTAACAACTTATTCCCAAACTTAAAAGATGAAACTGGTATTCAAATCGTAAAGACCGGTCTAGATTCTGGAATCACCCTATTGGATACTGCATTCGCATACGGTATGGGTCATTCAGAAGAACTAATTGGTCAAGCCATCAAAGGCTACGATAGAAGCAAGTTCGTTATTGCTACAAAGGCCGCTCAAGACACATCAGACGGCGACGTTAAAATTAACAATAACCCACAATTCTTAAAGCAATCAGTAGACGATGCATTGAAACGTCTACAAACTGACTACATCGATATCTTCTACATCCACTTCCCAGACGATCAAACTCCAAAGGATGAAGCGGTTGCTGCATTAAACGAAATGAAGCAAGAAGGTAAGATTAAGGCTATCGGTGTTTCAAACTTCTCATTAGATCAAATCAAGGAAGCTAACAAAGACGGCTTAGTTGATGTTGTTGAAGATCAATACAGTCTATTACACCGTGATGCTGAAACTGAAATGTTTGATTACTTACGTGAAAATAACATTTCATTCGTACCATTTTTCCCATTAGCATCAGGTCTATTAACTGGTAAGTACTCAGAAGTTGTCGACTTTCCTGAAAATGATATCAGACACGGCAACCCTGATTTCACCGGTGAACGTTTCGAAAAGATCGTTGAAAAGGTTAACAACCTAAAGCCACTTGCTGACAAGCATGGTATTACCACTACCCAATTAGTATTAGCATGGTACATCAAGAACCCAGACGTTACTGTTGTTATCCCAGGTGCAAAGCGTCCAGAACAAGTTGAAAGTAATGCTAAAGCATTGAACGTCTCACTAAGTGACGAAGAATATGCACAAATTGATAATGACTTTAGAAACATCTAATTGTTTTTGACTCCAATGTTCGGATTTTACTCCAACATTGGAGTTTTTTTATCATAAAAAGTCAATTTTTGTTTAAATTCGTCTAAAATAGTTCGCTTTTTAGTGGACTTTAGTTCTAATTATGGTAATATATACGTATAATATTAATAAATACGAACATTAAAGGAGAATGTTTCATGTTAAAGGGAATTGCTAATTTCTTTCATTTTGATGAACTAGGTACTAACTACCGTACTGAATTCATCGCTGGGTTAACTACCTTCGTTTCAATGGTTTACATTCTATTCGTAAACCCAAACGTTATGAGTGCTTCAGGTATCGATAAGGGTGCCATGTTCACCGCAACAGCACTTGCAACTGCTCTTGGATGTTTCTTAATGGGAATCATCGCTAACTACCCAATCGCTTTATCTACCAGTTTGGGTACTAACGCTTTCTTCGCCTACTCAGTCTGTGTGGGTATGAAGGTTCCTTGGCAAACAGCGCTATCCGGTACATTTATCGCAGCTATTATTTTCATGATTTTAACAGCGTTCAAGCTAAGAGAAACAATCATCGACGCTATCCCTGCTGATTTAAAGAGTGCCATTGCCGGTGGTATTGGTCTATTCATTGCCTTTCTTGGTCTAAACCAAGGTGGCCTAGTTGTTGCTGATAAGGCAACTCTAGTAACTCTTGGATCACTTCACGTTGGAAGTACTTGGTTAACTATCTTTGGTTTAATCCTAACCGTTGTATTAATGAGTGCCCGCGTTCCTGCAGCTATCTTTATTAGTATGGTTGCTACTACTATCTTAGGTATGGTTACTGGATTAATCGCTTTACCAACTCACGTAGTTTCAAGCGTTCCAAGTATCAAACCAATCTTCTTAACTGCAATTTCACACGTTACTGATATCAACACATTACAACTATGGATTGTTGTATTTACCTTCTTATTAGTTACCTTCTTCGATACCACTGGTACCCTAGTTGGTTTAGCTAAACAAGCTGGTTTCATCAAAGACAACAAGATTCCACGTATCGGACGTGCCCTAGGTTCTGACTCAATGGCCATGGTTGGTGGTTCTCTACTAGGTTCATCCCCAATGGGTGCCTTCGTTGAATCATCAGCAGGTATCGCCGTTGGTGGTCGTTCTGGTTTCACTGTAATTGTTACTGGTATCTTCTTCTTACTAGGAACATTCTTCTCACCACTACTTGGTGTAATTACCGATCAAGTTACTGCTCCTGCATTAATCGTTATCGGTATTCTAATGGCTAACGCCCTACGTGATATTCACTGGGACAAGTTCGAATTAGCTGCTCCATCATTCTTGATTGTATTAGGTATGCCACTTACTTACAGTATCTCAGATGGTATTGCTTTAGGTTTCATCGTATACCCAATCTCAATGTTAGCTGCTAAACGAGGAAAAGAAGTTAACCCATTAATGTACGTGCTAGGTGTAATCTTCATCATCTTCTTCTGGCTATTAAATGAATAACAAAACAAATAAAAAGAGACCTCTATGGAGGTCTCTTTTTTTGTGCCTAAATTTAAATCATGTAGCCAAGTAACGCCGCTAGAATCCCTAGCAATGCACTTAATAGGTAGTAAGCATATGCCATTACCTTTTTCTTGGTACTTAATTGCACCGTTTCGTTCATATAGGTAGAAAAAGTAGTATAGCCACCTAGAACTGCAATGGAAAAAGCAAGGACAAAAGTGTTTTTTGGTAATTGTCCGTTAACCAATCCTAGCAAAAAGGATCCGGTGATATTAATAAAGAAAGTCGCCACCGGAAAGGCGATTCCATTAAATAATTTCTTTAATCCATTCGTTACTCCATAACGAATTAGAGAACCAACAGCGGCACCTAAGCCGACAATTAAAACACTCTGTATCATAGTTGATCCTCCTTGTTTTCAAATTTACGCCCTAATCTAGTCCCAATCTGAGCTAATATTAAACCTCCGATTAGACTCACTAATACGTATAAAAGACCTAGACCAATTTTATTATTTAGGAATAAATTGATACTGTCGAATGAAAATGTTGAAAAAGTGGTAAATCCACCTACCAAGCCAACGCTTAGCCCTGTCATTAAATCATTCGATATCTCAATTAAATAAGGAAGTGCACCAGTAATAAAAGCTAGAACAAACGCACCAATTAAATTAATTATTATAGTCGCGATAAAATGATAATCTCCAGCTAAAAATGTAAAGTATCCTCGTAAAAGGCCGCCAATAAAGGCTAAAAGGAATATGTATAGTACTCTTCTCATCTAAAATTACCCTTTCTATTTATAAACATTCATAATAATAAATATTATCATACCTCATATATTTACTATACCAATTAGCATTTTTGCTTTGACATTTAGTCTATGAAAACTTATCATAATTAGAGAGTAATAACTTAAATTAAAAAACATTAGGAAAAAGCTTAAAATCTTAGATAAAAATTTTTAAAAACATTTTAAAACCGATTTATAGATAAGAATAAGAAGATATAAATAAGGAGCAATAACTTTATGTTACTGGGAAGCATAGAGGCTGGAGGCACAAAATTTGTTTGTGCTGTGGGTAACACTGACTACCAAGTGTTAGATAGTTTGGTAATTCCTACCACTACCCCTGCTGAAACTTTTAGCAAGGCAATCGCCTTCTTCAAACAATTCGAAGACCTTGCCGCACTAAGCATTTCATCATTCGGCCCAATTGAAATTAGAAAAGATTCCACCAAGTACGGTTACATTACCGAAACTCCCAAGCCTGGATGGTCAAATGAAAACTTTTTGGGAGCATTTAAAGAAGAATTCGATATTCCAATGTATTGGACAACCGATGTTAACGGATCTGTGTTTGGTGAATACGTTAATTTAAAAAATAGTGGTCAAAGATTAGATTCTTTGGTTTATTACACTATTGGTACCGGTGTTGGTGCTGGAATCATCATTAACGGTCAATTCGTAGGAGATATGGGACATCCTGAAATGGGTCACGTGAAGTTAAAACGTCACGAAGACGATCTAGATTTCGATGGAATTTGTCCATACCACAAAGACTGTCTTGAAGGACTAGTATGTGGTCCTACATTTGAAGCTCGTTTAGGTATGAAGGGTCAAGAAGTTGCTCAAACTAATCATGTTTGGGACATCATGGCTTACTATGTAGCCCAAGCTGCATTGCAAACTACACTAACTTTCAGACCTGCCAAAATTATTTTTGGTGGTGGCGTAGTTAGTGAAAAATTTCTCAAAAAGGTTAGATTTGAATTTTCTAAGCTATTAAATGGCTATATTGACATTAAGAACTTGGAAGAATATATTTCAACTCCAACCCTTGATGGAAACGGCTCTGCAACCTATGGAAACTTCGCTTTGGCAGATGCATTGATTAAGCACCAAGTTAAATAAGTTCAGTTTTACACAATCTAAAATTGAATTAATCAAATATTTTTATAAAAAAAGTTACACGGCGTAAAACGTTATTATATCAACGTTTTACGCCGTTTTTTCGTGCCTTTTATATAAACTTAAGAATTAAATTTCATCAAAACACTTTCATTTTTTTAAAAATGAGTTATTATAATACTTGTAAGTTTGTGAAAGTCTTAATTAATTCACAACTGCGTAAAAAAATAATACTTAAAATTCAATTTGGAAAGGATCTTGAATTATGAAAGCATTAGTTTTAACAGGCAAGAAACAATTAGAAATCCAAAACACTGAAATGCCAGAACCAAAGGCAAACGAAGTTGTTATCAACGCAAAATACGCTGGTATCTGTGGTACTGACTACGCACTATACAATGGTCTACCAGGTTCAGCAGACGCTGTTCCTCCAATCGTATTAGGTCACGAAAACTCAGGTGTTATCTCAGCTGTAGGTTCAGACGTTACTGATCTTAAAGTTGGCGACCGAGTAACTGTTGACCCTAACATCTACTGTGGTAAGTGTGACTACTGTCGTACAGCTCGTCCAGAACTATGTGACAACCTATCAGCCGTTGGTGTTACTAGAAATGGTGGTCTAGAAGAATACTTCACTGCACCAACTCAAGTTGTTTACAAGTTACCAGACAACGTTGACTTGAAGTCAGCTGCTACTTGTGAACCTATCTCATGTGCCGTTCACGGTATGGACTTATTAAACATCAAACCTTACCAAAAAGCTCTAGTTATTGGTGATGGTTACATGGGTCTAATCTTTGCACAATTACTACGTTCATACGGTGTTAAAGAAGTTGACTTAACTGGTCGTCATGATGACAAATTAGCTGCTGAAAAAGAAAAGCTAAACATTGACCGTGTTATCAACACTACTAAGGAAGAAATTCCAGCCGAATACGACGTTGTTATTGAAGCCGTTGGTCAACCAGCTACTCAAGAACAAGCAATCGAAGCAACTGTTAAGGGTGCTCAAGTATTGATGTTCGGTGTTGGTGCTCCAGATCAAAAATTCAGTATGAACACTTACGAAGTATTCAAGAAACAATTAACTATCCAAGGTGCATTCATCAACCCTAACTCATTCGAAGATGCTATTGCACTACTACAAAGTGGTAAAGTTAATGTTGAAAAGATTATTGACAACATCATCTCACTAGAAGACGTTGAAAGTGTCCTAAACGGTACTTCAAACCTAACTGGTAAATGTGTTGTTAAAGTTTCTGACTAATTTTTGGAGGCTTAAATTATGGCTTTAAACGATTACTTTGATGGTCTACAACATGTAGGTATCCCATCAAAAGACTTAGATAAAACAATCGAATTCTACAAATCACTTGGTTTTGACCAAGCAGGTTTATTCCACAATGGTGAAAACCGTTGTGCCTTCATGAGATACGGTAACTTAACCGTTGAAACATGGGAAGGCGATCCAGTTGCAATGGAAAATGGTGCTATCAACCATATTTCAATGAACTGTACTGATGTTGATAAAGCATTCGCAGCCGCTAAAGAACAAGGCTTCAATGTTTTAGACGACGAAATCCAATCAATCCCTACTTTCTGGGACAACGGAATCCGTTTCTTCAACATTCAAGGTCCTAATCACGAAAAGATCGAATTTTGCCAAATTGTAAAATAATATCTTTCGATCTTAAAAAGCACTCAAGCTTATGCTTGGGTGCTTTTTTTATTCAATATTTAAGATGGCATCGAATACCGATTGTGGTAGTTGAATTGCTTCACTAGCACTCTTTCGTTTGTTCAGACTTTGACGACGCAATAGTGCTTGTTTCTTTGAAACACTCTTCTTGTCGCCACTAACCGCCGCATTCTTTCTCAATGGTGGTACATCCACCCTTGCCACCACTCTACCCTCAATATATCCCTGTACAGGCATTGGATATAGTTTACGGGGAATTACATACTTTAGTTTATGAACGATTTCTTGAGCCAATTTTTCGGCATTCAAGCGATGAACGATAAAGGTTAGTTCATCCACTGGTGCATAGTTCACATCAATCGTGATTTTAACAATATCCGATTCGACATATTCCATGAATTGACTGTCGTATGTCGCGAACCCATGGGTAATTGACTTCAATTGATTGAAGAAATTAAACGCAATTTCGGCCAATGGAACGCTATAAGTCATCTTCACCAATTGATCCGTGTTATCCATGTCCAGTAGAACTCCGCGACTCTTACTTAATAGTGTCAGCACATCGTTGACCGTCTCACTTGGTGTTTCAATAACGACCTTATTGAATGGTTCTTCAATTGTCTTTAAGAGAGAAAAGTCCGGTAAATCAGATGGATTATTAATCGTCTTCAATCTGGAATCGTTCTTGGTGGTATAACGATAGTTAACGTTCGGCGAAGTGATAATCACGGACATACCAAACTCGTTAATTAGTCTTTCGCGGACAATCTGGAGATGAAACATCCCCAAAAAGCCACAACGATAACCTGGTCCCAGTGAATTTGAAACGTGTTCGACGAATTCAATCGACGAATCGTTTAGTTTCAACTTTTCCATCGCTACTTTTAAATCATCAAAGTCGGCATCCTTGGGATAAATTCCCGCAAAAACAACACTATGGGCTGGTTGATATCCAGCCACTGCCTGCTTAGTTTGGCGAGCTTGACCAGTGATGGTGTCACCTACACGCACGTCGGCTGGATCCTTGATTCCGGTGATGACATAACCGATATCACCCGATTTTAATTCCTTCAATGGTAATAATTGTGGACTGAAAATACCTATCTCTGGAGTTTCGAACTTTACCCTTTGATTCATCGACATTAGTTTATCATTGGCCTTAATTGTTCCATCAATGACCTTCACGTATGCGACGACTCCTTGATATGAGTCATAGTGTGAATCAAATATCATCGCCTTTATTGGCTTGGTTTCATCACCCTGGGGACTTGGAATACGGTTGACGATTACTTCTAATACTTTATCGACATTCAAACCGGTCTTGGCTGAAATATGAATAATGTCGTGCTCTAAAAACGATTCATCTAATTCATAAAGTTGTTGTTCACACATATCAACCTGAGCGCTTTGGTTATCGACTTTATTGATGACAGGAATAATCACTAAGTTGTTGTTTTTAGCGATACGATAATTGGCAACCGTTTGGGCTTGGACGCCCTTGGTCGCATCCACCAACAAGATGACTCCGTCACTAGCTGAGACACTCTTTTCAACCTCATAGTTAAAATCGACGTGTCCAGGTGTATCGATTAAGTTTAATTCGTATTCTTGACCATCTTTTGCGCGATAAATATTACGAACCGTCTTCGATCTAACGGTTACTCCATGGTCTTGTTCGACTTTCATGTCATCTAAAACCTGTTCTTCGTTGCCACGAAAACTAAAAGTATCAGTCATCTTCATAATTTGATCGGACAACGTCGATTTACCATGATCGATGTGGGCAACAATCGAAAAATTACGAATGTTTTCTTGTTTCATCATAGTTACTCCTTTATTTGCCAAGTAACCCCGTTAGATAAAAATCAAAAGTTTCAACTGAATCATTTAGGATACTAATCTGAAAATCATCCATATTAACCGGAATTGGTTCTTGGTTAAACGAATCCAGATTAGACAAATTAATTAACCCACTGGCAATACTACTTTGAATAATGAAAATTTTGTTTGCCGTCTTTACATCAACAGACGGGCATAAAGAGTTAATTAATTCGGCTAATTGTTCATGAACTTCGTATAGCTTCTTTCTCCCCTCAATTGTCTCTTCTCTAGAAGCCTTTCCCTCCAAAACAGGGCCTCTTAATGCATTTAACTTAATGAGCGTTAGATGATTTTCAATTAAATCCCTGGTATTGGATAATAGAAAAGATTTAAGTTCAGGTATCGTTGTTAACTTGGCTTGTATTAATTGATTTATTGTTTGTAAAAAGAATTCTTGATATCCTACCAATAGTAGGTGCATGAATATATTTTCCTTTGTCTTGAAGTAATTAAATACTGTTCCCTTAGCGACATTACTTCTTTGCGCAATCGCATTGATGGAAATATCATAAAAATCATTTTCTTCAAACATTTTCAATGCAGTTTCAGCAATCAACGCTTGTTTTCGTTGCTTTTCATCAGCAGTTTTAATATTCATGATAGACTCCTTTTTCTAAATTGACCATTGGTCATTATTGTATATTAAGAAAGAAATTAATACAACAAAAAACGCCTGATCTTTTAAATCAGACGTTTTTATTATGCAGCACGGTAAGCATATTTCTTAGCGTGTTTATGATGAAGCTTCTTTACATTGTATTTGTAGTGCTTCTTAGTCTTGTTATGCTTCTTAGTCTTATAAGAATGATGTAACTTCTTGTGCTTCAAGTTCTTCTTAACGCGGTAACTAAGCTTCTTTGCATATTTGTACTTGGTATGCTTACGAGTCTTCTTCTTAGCTAACTTGTAAGTGTATTTCTTCTTACTGTGCTTTTTGTACTTCTTAGCATGATGCTTAGCGATACGTTTCTTTGTAGCATGGTTTAGCTTGTAAGTGTACTTACTATGCTTTTTAGCGTGCTTCTTGTAAGCCTTCTTGTGACTCACCTTTTTAGTAGCAGCACTTGCATATTTATAAGTATTTTTAGCTGCATCAATCTTCTTAGTAACGTTCTTTTTGACCTGGTATGAACGTTTTACATGCTTCTTAGTATTATGGTTAACTTTATTAGCAAGTGGTGTGTATTGGACCTTTTTAGCCTTTTTATGGGTAGTCTTAGCAATCACTTGTTTCTTAGTAGCCTTATGTAACACATTTGTCTTAGCTTGTTTTTTGATGTGTCTTGCTGTCCCTGTTTTGGCAACTGTTCTTTGTTGACCATTAGCAGTATTTTCAGTAGTCCAAAATGCTAGCTTACGACCACCAAGTGGAATCGTATCAGCATCTAGTGCTTCCCCAAGCGCCTTACTTTGGTACTTGTCAGTATATTGCCACAAATCGTAATTATATCTTGGATTTGGGGTGTAGTTGGTGTAATTAGCCAACCAGACTGCAGTATATGCGTTCAACGTACTTTGTTGGAACTGATCCAAGGTTGATTGTGAACTGTAAAAGATAACTGGTTGATTGGTTAGACGTTTCATCGTCTTTGCCCAACTAACCGCTCCTTGGTCAGAAGTATTTGTAAAACCAATTTCAAAATCATTTACATAGAATCTAGCATTTGGCGCTAGTGAATATAAACGACGTGCTTCTTGTCTAGCTTGAGCTGGATTAGTATAACGGCTATAGCTGTATACACCATATGGAATGCCATACTTATCCATCAAACTGATATTATTATTAACCTGACGATCGTGATATTGACCATCTTGCATTCTCAAAACAACGAATTTAACTTCATTTTTTAAATTCATCACTTGTTGATCGCTTAGTTGCCCCTGAAATTCAGAAATATCATAAGCCACTGGTGTGTATGGTTTAAATGACTGAGTTGTATCAGCATGTGACTTGATACCATTCAAAGATAGGGCCATTGTTGATCCTAATGCCGCGGAAAATAATAAGTGCTTTATTTTTTTAGAATCATACATTTCCCAACACCTTCATTTCGAATATTTTTTCACAATAAAACCAGGTCAAAATAACCTGGTTTTTTGTAATGAATTTACTTAAGTGAAGTTACCATCTCAAGTGCAGTAGTTAGAGAGTTAGCTTTAATTGAGTAAACATCATTACCCTTTTGCCAAGTAATAGTTGCTGAACCATCGATTTCAGCAGTAATGCTACCCTTGCTTTCTGGAACTGGTAGGTTGTGGTTTTGGATGTAGTTAACTACAGTCTTACCCTTAGCCTTTGCAGCACCCTTGTACTTACCAAAGTTACTACCGTGTGTTAGTAGTGACCAGTTACCAAAGTTTGCTTGAATGTATTCTTGTCCGGCACCCTTATCTGAGTGACCAACAACGTTGTAACCTAACTTAACTGATGGTAGACCAGCAACGTTTGCAGCAGCTTGGTAGCCAACTTGTTGCATTGCTGCTGAGGCACTTTCGTAACTGTGTTTAGTATAGGTAGCGTATGTTGAACCATTGTTTAAGTAACTAATTGTAAAGTTAGTCTTGTTTCCATCCAACTTAGCGTTTACGCTTTGGCTTGAATCAAAACCATTACTTTGTGGTAGCTTTTCATTTCCTAATCTATTTGCAATTTTGTCATTGCTTGATGATGATGAACTCATCTTGCTAGTTTGAGTAGTTGAAGTTGAGCTTGATGCATCACTATTATCGCTTTTCTTTTGTCCACAAGCAGTTAAAACTAATCCTAAAACTGCAACTGCAGGTAAAATCTTCTTCCATGCTTTCATAATGTAGGACATCTCCTTAAAAACTATTTGAGATTAGTATAACAAAACATCAGTGTTACGTTAATAAAGTTTGTATTAAATTCTTGTTACTTTATCATAAATTACCGCAATAATATAGATAATAGTCTCAATCGTTGCGATAAAGAAACTTACTGGTAGGTTCGTTACAAAGCTTAAGTATAGACCAAACCAAGTCCCAATTAAAGAAAAGACAAACGTTAAAATGGTCATTGACCAAATACTATGAACGAAGTAGCGTGCTGATGAGGCTGGAATAGTCAATAAAGCAAAGATTAGAAGTGATCCTACGATTTGAGCTGTCACACTGACAGTACATGCTAGCAAGATTAAGAAAATTACAGATACTAAGGTATTGGCACGGGAATTAAAACTAGCACCAACATTATCAAATGAGTTGTATTTCAGTTTTCTATAAATCAGAGTAGTAATTACGATGATGGCAATACTTAAGCCCACCAATGTTTGAACATTGCTGTAACTAATTCCAACGATACTACCGAATAAGATGTTGGTAGCATAACTGGATTGAGTATCAGCCAATGATAGGAATAAAATCCCTAACCCGATGAAGAATACTGAGAAAACACTGATTGATGATTCACGGCGACTAACCCTAGAACCAACGGTTCCAATCATCAATGAACTTAAAACAGTGAATAATAGCATCCCTAAAATTGGGTTGGTTCCCAAGAAGACACCAAAAGATGCCCCTGAGAAACTAATTTCAGAAAGAGTATGCGTAAAGAAAGCCGTCTTTCTGGCAACAACGAATACCCCCATTAATCCACATAGAATTGAAATAAAGAAACTAGCAACGAAGGCATATTGCATAAATGGATAACTTAACATTTCTAACATTATTGGGCCTCCTTCACTGGTTTGATTGTTCCGGTTTGATTTGCGATGTTTAGATCGTAATCACCATATTGTTGTACTAAAACAGGGTCATGGGTGATAAATAATACCGCTGCACCGGTTTCAGCTATGACGCTTTTTACAACATCTAATAGCATGAACTTAGCTTCTTTATCCAAACTAGCAGTACTTTCGTCCAAGATTAATAATTTAGGTTTAGATACCAATGCTTGAGCCAAGTAAACTCGTTGTTGTTCCCCACCGGAGCAACTACCCAAAGGTGTGTTGGCCAAATCTTGTAGCTTGGTCATTTCGATAACCTTTTGGACACTTTGTTTTTCTTTTTTGCTTAACCATGGCAACATTGAATGTTGTAATCCCAATCCGATAAAATCAAATACGGTCAATGGATAATCATCATCAATATTTCTCAATTGTGGAATATATTGCATATCTGAGCGTTTGATTTTAGATTGAACGTGTTCATTTTTATTAAATTGTTTTAAAATAGTCTTTATTAATGTTGTCTTTCCAACACCGTTTTCCCCTGTAACGCAGGTTAAGGTTTGTGAAAAGACATCAAAAAACAAATCGTTAATTAATTTACGATTCTTAACAGCAACATTTAAATCATGTACTGATAAGATTAAATTGGATTCTTTACTCATCATTAATCCTCACTGTCTCAATTATTTATATATCATTGTAGTCGGATTATGAAAACAATCAAACATCTGATATATATTAATTTTTGTTATATAATTGATTTTAACATACATAATACAATCGAGGTGATAATTTGGTTAATCGTTTTATAAATAAACTTAAGGAAACCCCAAATAACAAGCTTATTTACCGCGGTGTCGTAACTTTTATCCTCTTAGTAATTTTAATAATCGAATTAGCCAGATTTTTATCATTACCTAAGGTTGATGCCACTACTTTATATTTACGTGAACAACCCAATGACGAATCAAAAGTGGTTGAAACAATTCCGCACGGTCGTCATTTGAGCATCATCAAGTCGAAAAATAACTGGTGGTATACAAAATATAATGGCAAAAAAGGTTGGGTGCCATCTTGGCTGGTTGGTGTCGATAATTATGACGTCAAAACAAGTGATAAATTAGCTCAAAAGACCATCATTATTGATCCTGGCCACGGGGGTGGCGATTCCGGTACACTTTCAGCCAATCAAAAGTACATGGAAAAAACGTATACCTTACAGACCGCTAAACAAGTGGCCGATGAGTTAAGAAAACGCCACGTCAATGTCGTGATGACTAGAACCGATGATACTTACGTGACATTGAAGAAACGAACTGACATGGCTAGTGATTATCACGCTGATCTCTTTGTTAGTTTCCACTTTAATTCTGATAACGGATACGGTAGGGCCAATGGATATGAAATTTACAACTACCACAAAAACGCCGTTAAGGTAGCTGATGTTGTTGATGATGGTCTAGATAATCTTCCCGTATCCAATCGTGGCATTTCATTTGGTAACTACTACGTCTTACGTGAAAACAACCGTCCCGCTATTTTATGTGAGATGGGATTCATGGATAGCTCACACGATCTTCCATATATTCAAAGTTCCAATTACCAACAACATGTAGCAAAAGATGTAGCAAAATCACTTGATAAATACTTTAATTAAATAAATTAATTATACAAAGTGTCTAAATTTAGACGCTTTTTTTGTGCTCAAAACGTTAATAAGACAACATTTATAACTTTTTTATATTTTTTAGTTATAATACATTTATGCTATAAAATACATATTAAGTAACATTAATGGAGGAAAAATACTATCATGAAAAAATCTACTAAGGTACGACTTTCCTTTCTCATTTTGGTTGGTCTCTCATTAGGATTTTTAGCAGAAGTATTTTTAACCATTTTTGATAACTGGACATCAAGAATAATTAGATCATCAACAATAGATGTGTTCTTTTCCATCTGCGGAATTTCTATTTGTGGTGTGGTTTTTCTTTTTTCTTATCTTGGTATCGTAAAAAGTGACGAAAAGTGGTCTATTAGAGGCTACTTCACATCATTTGTCTTTTATGATGTCATTGTTATTTTGGGCGGAATGTTTGGTAAATTCGTCCTACAATTGTTTATCAATTAATGATTAAAAATGTTCTACTTTATTAATTTATTTCTATGATATTAAAATTTTATATAAGTTTAAACGGATTCCATAGTAAGATGTTTTTCCTACACTATAATTAGAATATTACTTAACTATTCTAATTATGGGGGAAATATAGTGGATAATAAGACAAAAAATAGACTAATCAAATTATCCAGTATTGGAATTGTCCTAGGATTCACAGCGGAATTAGCGCTAACAATTCTATATTCATGGCAAATTGATTTTATTAAATCTTCATATATATATTTTGGCCTGTCCATTATATTAATGGTTTCGATTGGCCTTCTAATCATATACATGTTCCTAAGAATAATTATGGTATACCCTTTAGGATCAAATTTTCGTTACTTGCTACATTTTGCAATATACGATATATCAATACTAATTGGTGGATCCCTGGGTAAGGTTATACTGACGCTAATTATCAATAACCTAAAATAATAATCTATAGGAGTATTTTTTAATGAAAAAGCAACATTTTTCTCAATTAGTAAATATAGCTTTAATTGGATTCGAAACTGGTATCAGTTTATTAGTACTAGGTGATTTAACTCAATATATATTATTGGATCCCGAAGGAGCAAATCTGTTTGAAATCATATTTGGAGTAATTGCGATTATATTGTCATTAATCATTTTCTACGAATCCAACAAGAAATTTTATCCCCTAACGGATTTGCAATATCAAAAAAACTTATTATTATTTGAAGTTGCATTTTTCGTCGGTATATTTCTTGCTAAAACTATAATTGATTTAATTATTATATTCATATAAAAAGAGACCTCGTCGGAGGTCTCTTTTTTAGTGGATGCCTTTTTTTACTGCCCTAAAGAATAAGAATAAAATAATTGCTACGTGAATAACAAAAGTAAGTGCAAATAACCAAATTAGTTTCTCATAGCTACCACCATTTTGAATAACGTTGGCTAGTTTAATAACATAATATCCTGGGAATAATTTTTGAATATCGGTAACAACATCAAAAAATTTGTTCTGGGCGAAAGTGTAAAAAGGCATTATTAAAAGAGCAACCAAACACATAAATGGGAAGCCTGCCACATCTAATAAATCGGTTTTAGCAACTACCCCAATCAAAAATCCGACAAAACTAAAGTAAATCCCCAATGGCAATAAAATAATTATTAATAATAATGTAGATAGGTTAAAGGAAATTGCGCCAAAAATTCTTGCTTCCAATATCAATACACATAGGATAAGTAAATTCAGTAAAATTTGTTGCATCATCGAATCCATTATCCATCTAAACGGGGTATAAGGAGTGGTCTTAATCGCAATCAAATAATATTCCTTTGAATTACCTATCCTTTTCCCAAAGGTAACGATTGAATTACCTATTATGCCCATAAGCGCACTGATAATGAACCATGTCATTGTTAAATTTTTTGCAAATGTGCCGATTCCTAAATCCATAAGAATAAACCAAATCGCAGGAAAAACGATTGTAAACACTAAAAATCTTTTATTACGTAAAACTATTTTTAAATTAATTGTATTAATCATGATTCAAACCTCCGTTATTAGTGCGGTACCATTGTTCAACAGTTTGATTATGACTATGAATCTTATCAACATACATGTCATTTTCAATTCTGCCGTCCTTTAGCAATAGGACTCTCGAAAAGAACTTATCAATTTGGTTGAAGTCATGAGTCACCATTAGTATTGATCCGGTAACGTGTTCAAGATGGTTCCATAAAATATCAATTGTTTCCAAATCCATTCCTACTGTTGGTTCATCTAAAACTAGTAGCTTTGAAGGTGACATTAAACTTAATAGAAGAGATAGTCTGCGTTTTTGTCCACCTGATAATGAACCAACATAATGGTCCATTAATTCAGTAAAATTAAATTCTTTTACCAGGGATTCGATGTGGTTATTATCTTTTACTTTGTTTAGTAATTGGGTTAGTTTAAGTAGTTCCCTAACCTTCATATCATTAATCAAAACGTCGTTTTGAGGCATTAATTTTAAACCCTTTTTCTTGTTAAAATTAAATTTCACATCACCACTGTCAGCGTTTTTAAGTCCCGACATAATGCTAATCATTGTGGTCTTACCAGATCCGTTTAAACCTAATAGAGCAATCCTTTCATTATCATAAATATCTAGACTCAAATCGTTTAGCACTTGGTTGTCATATGATTTATTTATATGACTAATTGAAACTAATTTATCTTTATCTGACATGTTGCCCATAATTAAGTTGTCTAGACTGGTGTTAAAAATTTCAGCAATACTAATTAACTTGTCGATGCTGGGTTCAGATTCGCCATTTTCCCATTTTGAAATTGACTGTCTAGTAACGAATAATTTATTAGCTAACCCAGCCTGTGATAGTTGATTTTTTCGGCGTAAATCAATCAACTTTCTACTAAATATGTTTTTTTCCATTTAATCATTTCACTCCTTTTTTCGAATTACTTTTTATTATCACTAAAAATTTTTTTATGTATATAACATCCCTGATAAAAGCGGATAATCCTCTTTGACAACCTCGCAACCTAAAGTTGCATCGTTGTCATATCAACATTTATTATACATTTAATGTGAGCGAAAAACGGACAAGTTTAATCATAAATTAAAAAGAGACCTCCGAAGAGGTCTCTTTTTTTAATACAATTTGATAATGGCAACAGCGATTAACATCACAACTAAACCGATATATTTCATAATACCAACCGGTTTTTTCGGTGAATTCAATAGTCCGTATTTGTCGACCATTACACTTCCGAATAAGTTACCCAATAGAACTAAAACAACGGTTGTTCCGGCTCCGATTTGTGGACTTAAAAATGCGTTTGATAAAACGAAGATGGCACCCAAGACACCACCGAGCCAAATCCACCAAGGATTACCCTTTCCAATCGCATCTTTGGCGTGAACGTAGGAACGATCAACTAGTCCGGTAATCACAAATAAGATGATGGTACCGACTAAAAATGAGATAAATGCGGCATGAATTGGTGAGTGAAGAACTACGCCAAGATGACCGTTAACCGGTGCTTGGGAAGCTTGAAACATCCCCGCAACGATTCCTAGAATCTGCCAAGGTAATTGTTTGGCTTTATCGGCACCATCACTGCTCTTTTTATCTAAGACAACCATCAAGATACCAACGACTAGTAGAATGACACCGATTAATCTGATGATGGTAAAGGCATGGTGGTCAGCATCAAATAACGAGAAGTTATCGATAATCATCCCCATGATGATTTGACCCGTAATTGGCATAATCACCGTTTGCACCGCCCCTAGGTAAGGGAAAATTAAAACGTTAGTGGTTAAACCAATGACACCAAACAATCCGCCCAACCAAATCCATGCTGGTTGGCTTGTAAACAAGTTACTAGAAAAGAATAGTGATTGGCCACTCAATAAAGTGGCGAAAAGTAACGCGATGGTTCCAATCGTAAACGATAGCATTGAAGCTAGAAATGGTGATCCACCAGCTCGATTCTTCAAGTTTGTATTGACCGAGGTCTGAATGGGTAAGACCAATCCGGCTAAAATACCGAGTCCGTATAACATTAAAATGCCCCCTTAATTATGTACAATAAAACCTCCCGGCACGGGAGGTTTTTAGTTTATATATTATTATTACATGTAAAACCTAATTCGTCAGAATAAATGCTTATTCTTCAGTGGCTAGACCCTTCAATGCAGGAATAGTCATCATAGTGATGAAACTTATTAGGTATAGTACTGATAGCATTGCCATGATTACTAGTAATGAATGGCTTTCCATCAATAAACCGATAATGGCTGGTGAGAATCCACCGATTGCACGTCCGAATCCCATGATGAAGTTGTTTGCAGTTGAACGAACTTCGGTTGGGTATAGACGACTGATGATGGCACCGTAACCACCGTACATACCGTTTGAGAAGAAACCTAGTACGGTTGATGCTAGTAGTAATGTGAAACCATTGAATGAGAATGTGATTCCATATACCGCCACAGAAGCAACTAGTAGGAATAATCCAAAGGCCTTTCTAGGCCCAATCTTATCTAGGATAGTACCGAATGTTAACATTCCGGCACTCATACCAATGATAGTAACGATTGTCCATAGTGATGAACCAGCAACACTTAAACCAAGTTTCTTTTGCATGATTGAAGGTAACCAGTTAATTAAACCGTAGTATCCGGCAATTTGCACAATTACCATCACGATTAATGCGATAGTTTGGTATGCCAATCTTGGTGTTGCGAATAATTTCTTTACAGAAACCTTAGGACGCTTGCCTGTTTCCATTGTATCAATGAAATCTTGGCTTTCGTTTAGGTTCTTTCTAATGATGAAGGCAAAGAAGATTGGAATGATTCCGATTAGGAAAAGTGAACGCCAACCGAATGCTGGAATCATGATTGCGGCTAATACGGCTGCCATCATTGATCCAATTTGACCACCGATTGTGGTGATTGACACTGATTTTCCTAATTGCTTTTTCTTAAATGATTCAGCCACCATGGCAACACCTGAACCATATTCACCCCCGGCACCTAGGCCGACACAAAAACGTAAAATAGCAAAAGTAATAAAATTCTGGGCGAACATAATTCCGGCAGTTGAGATGGCGAAAATGAAGATGGTGTAGGTCAAAATACGTACTCGACCGAAACGGTCAGCTAAAAGACCAAATAAAATACCACCCAACAACGATCCAAAAGTAGTAACTGTTGAAAGCATTCCAGCAGCTGCAGTACTAATGTGTAAACCGATAATGATTGAAGACATTGCAAATGAGATGAATGAGATATCCATGCTTTCTAGCATTTGTCCAATCGATGTCGATGCTAAAACCCATTTTTGAGCCTTAGTCGTTGAAGTGTGGTCTTGCGTGTTTTCCATTATTCAATTCCTCCAAAATGAACGCTCACTGTCGTTCCTTATTTTTTTGAAATATCCGTTTTTAGATATTTTTTAAAACTATACTCTTTAATCTTTTCTAATGCAAGTTTCACTTTTTGGTTGCTTTATTCTGAGAAAAGCGTATATTGTAATCAACATATGATTTTAAATTAGTCCAGAGAGGCTAGTAAATCGACGAACGGAATAAATGGACCCTAATTTGTCGTATAGTCTCTGAGGCTATACGACTTTTTTGTTGGAGGGAAACGTATGAAACCAGTATTCATTGCACTAGATTTTATCGATGCAGACACTGCCTTGAAATTTTTAGAACCGTTTAAAGACGTCAAACCATTGGCGGTAAAGGTCGGAATGGAACTATTCTACCGCGAAGGAGCAAGTATTATCGAATCTCTTCGCAATCAAAATATCGATGTCTTTTTGGATTTAAAACTACACGATATTCCACACACCGTACAACAAGCTGCCAAACAAATCGGCCAATTGGATGTTCAATTCACCACCGTTCATTCTTTGGGTGGAAGCGAAATGATTAAGGATGCCAGACGCGGACTAGATGAAGGTGCTAAACAAGCAGGCGTCGCTGCACCACAACTACTTGCAGTGACACAACTAACCTCGACATCAGAAGAACAACTCCACGATGAAGAATTAGTCCCCGTTTCAATGGCCGAATCTGTATCCCATTTAGCTAAAATGGCCAGTCAAAGCGGTGCCGATGGCGTCATCTCCTCAGCACTAGAAAACAACCTAATTCATCAAGCGGTTTCTGATGGATTCAAGTGCATCAACCCCGGCATTCGCCTTCCCAGTAACAGTGTCGACGACCAAAAGAGAGTCGTGACCCCAACAAAAGCTTTTGAATTAAACTCCAGCGGAATCGTTGTGGGTAGAAGCATCACCAAATCAGACGATCCGGTTCAAACATACAAAGACATCTACAACGCAGTTAATGGAGGAATCAAATAATGAATACTAACCAATTAATCGCTTCAGACCTTTTAAAAATTAATGCCGTGACCCTCTCACCTAACGAACCGTTTACGTGGGCATCTGGTATCAAGGCGCCAATTTACACCGACAACAGAATCACCATTAGTTTCCCAGAAGTCCGTACCCACATTGCTGACGGTTTAGCCGAATTAATCCACAACAAGTTTCCCGAAGTCAAGGTAATTGGTGGTGTCGCAACAGCCGGAATCCCCCATGCCGCAATTGTTGCCGACAAGATGGACCTACCAATGATTTACGTACGTTCAAAACCAAAAGATCACGGTCGTGGTAAACAAATGGAAGGAAGCATCGACGCAAACGCCCCAATCGTTTTAATTGATGACTTACTTTCTACCGGAAAGAGCGTTTTAAACGCCGCTCAAGCACTTAAGAACGAAGGTTACAACGTGATTGGTGTCGTAGCCATCTTCTCATACGAACTTCCTGACAGTACTAAGAATTTCAAGGAAGCTGGTATTGAATTTGATACATTAACCAACTACTCCACAATTATCGAACAAGCCAAAGCAGAAAACAGTATTTCAGATGATGAACTAGTCGTGCTCCGTAAGTGGCGTGACGATCCATGGAACTGGATGTAACTAAAAAAATCCCTGACCTGAACCCCTAAAATTGGAAGATGGTTATGCTATTTTCTGGGAGGAATTGATCCGGTATTCAACCGGTGACA
>NZ_BOLX01000004.1 GCF_016861915.1 Apilactobacillus nanyangensis
GCAGCTAATTTTAATTCTTTAGAAAACATAAAAGAACCCCTTAGGTTAGATTTCTCCAACTCAAGGGGTTCAGTTCACCTTTTTTCAAAGGTGTTTTTTTATTGCGTATTTTTAGAAGAATGATAAGTCGAACTTAGCGACAAACTTTTTGTTTGGACTAATGTTGTTAATTCCAACCTTATGTTCAATCTTACCGTCAGTATGAATATCATCAGCAATTCCCCACCATGGTTCAAGACAAACAAATGGTGCATCCTTAGCTGACCAAATTCCACCATATTCGGTATTATAACCTGTCATAGTAACCCCATGGTTAGAGACATCGCTGCTTAATGTTGTTGTGAATTCACGATTTTTAATTTCAATTACCTTAGCATCGTCGTAAAACAATTCAGGAGATAACTGAATTGGTTGATCTAACTCAATCTTTTCAATGCTTTCTAAATTTGCATAAGGGACGTCAAATTGAATTTGATCATATACTCCCTTGTTATCAAATTTTACAGAATAATCTTCGTATTTTTCGCTGCCATCTTTAAGTAGTGGCAAATTAAATGCAGGATGGGCACCCACTGAAAAGTACATTTCTTTATCATCTGTATTATAAACATTGATGTTGGTGGATAGTTTATGATCAATCAATTCATAACGAACAATCAACTTGAAATTAAAAGGATACATTGATTTAGTTTGATCGTTACTAACAAGTTGTAATTCTATTGAATCATTATTTTGATTAATAACTTCAAATTCCATATCGCGTGCAAAACCATGTTGACCCATTTCAAATGTTTTGCTGTCATAAGTATAATGATTGTCCTTTAAGCGGCCAACAATTGGAAATAGAATTGGCGCATGACGACCCCAATATTTTTTGTCACCAGACCAAATGTATTCAATACCGTTTGCTCCAGTAACGCGATTAATTTCAGCTCCACGTGTATTAATATTAACCTTTAGGTATTCATTACTAATTGTTTTAATCATAATCTCCCCCCTAACTAATCTGTACGTCTATTTTACAATAAAGCGCTTTCATAATGCAATTGTTACGTTAAGATCTTGGGAAAAACTTATTATAATCACGTAGTAAATGCTCATTAGATACATGAGTATAAATCTGAGTGGTTGATAAGCTACTGTGACCAAGTAATTCCTGGACTGTTCTTAAATCAGCACCATTGTTAAGCATTTCTGTGGCAAACGTATGTCTCAACATGTGCGGATGAATGTTAGTCGTTAATGATGTCTGTTTAACAATCTCATCTAAAATGTATTCTACTCCTCGACTGGTCAATTCGTCACCGTACTGGTTTACAAAAACATAATCATGGTGCTTATGATACTTATTAACTAACAAATCACGACAATTAGTTTGATATTCCTTTAACGCTTTAATCAAATAGTTACCAAATGGTAAATATCTTTGTTTATTTCCCTTACCAATTACCTTGATAATTCGATTATCAAAGTCGATATCGCTAAACTGCAAGTTCACACATTCGCTTACACGCATTCCTGTATCGTATAAGATTTCAATGATTGCATAATTTCTGTAACTAAGCATCTCATTTTTGCCATGCTTGGCTGCTTCAAAAAGCTCATATAGTTCTTTTTGATAAAAGAAACGAGGTAAATGATTAGGGTGTTTTTTTAAATTAACCTGATCAAATGGATTTTGTGTGATTACATCATTTCTTTCCAAAAAATGAAAGAAAGAACGAAGTGATGAAATCTTTCTTATAACAGTATTTCTACTTTCATCTCGTTTTTTCAAAATCGTAAGATAGTTACTGACATCCAAATCATCAGTTTGCTGTAAGATACGATCTTCTTCCTCTAACGTTTTTACAAATTCATTGATATCAGATTGATAAGCAATGGCTGTATTATCAGAATATTGACGTTCATTGATTAAATATTCCATGTACCATTCAATTAATTCTTTATCTTGATATTTTTTCATTGTCTATCTCTCTTATCTTATTAAACTAATAGCCCCTAAGAGTTTTAAATCTTTAGGGGCTATTAACTATTTTTGCACGGCTTCTTCGTAATCACCGTTAGGACATACCACTTGGGTACCACCTTTAATCTTCTTTTCTACCAAGAAGTTACCATCCTTTGGACAGTCTCTTCCGATTGGTTTATCCCATGTAACAAAATCACATTCAGGGTATCTTGAACAACCATAGAAGATACGATTCTTCTTTGATTTACGTTCAATAACATCACCCTTTTTACATTTTGGACATGTGACACCAATCTTCTTAACGATAGCTTGTGTGTTTCGACAATCTGGGAATCTAGAACAAGCATAAAACTTACCATATCTTCCCATCTTGATAACCATTGGAGCACCACAGACTTCACAGTTGTAACCAGCTGGTTCGTCTTTAATTTGAACATCTTCCATGTTCTTTTCAGCGTTCTTAACTTCTTTTTCAAATGGTCTGAAGTATTTATCGACAACTTCAACCCAGTTTTGCTTTGCTTCTTCGATTTCATCTAAGTTATTTTCAAGGTCAGCAGTAAATTCAATGTTAACGATATCAGGGAAGTATTCTTCGATGATGTTATTAACGATTTCACCTAATTCAGTAGGTTCGAATCTTCTACCAACTAACTTAACATAGTATCTCTTTTGAATAGTACTCAAAGTTGGTGCAAATGTAGATGGTCTACCTACACCATTTTCTTCAAGTGTTCTGATAAGCTTAGCTTCACTGTATCTAGCAGGTGGTTGAGTGAAGTGTTGATCTGGATTGTTCTTAGCCATCTTCACTTCGTCACCCTTAGCTAGGTCAGGTAAGATATTGTCTTTTTCTTTTCCCTTGTTGTAAACCTTTAAGAAACCTTCAAACTTAAGCTTTGAACCGTTAGCTCGGAAATCAACACCATTTTGTTCCATATCAACTGTCATGGTGTCCATGATAGCAGGAGTCATTTGACTAGCCATGAATCTTGACCAAATCAAGTTGTATAACTTGTATTGATCATTTGTTAGATATTGCTTTAAGCTAGCTGGTGTTCTCTTAACAGAAGTTGGACGAATTGCTTCATGGGCATCTTGAGCACCTTCCGGTAATTTACCCTTAACTGGTTTAGTAGCAGCAAACTCTGCACCATACTTGTCATGAATAAATTCTGATGCTTCATGCTTAGCTAAAGCAGAAATTCTTGTTGAATCAGTTCTCATGTAGGTAATCAAACCTTGGTTACCATCTTTACCAATATTGATACCTTCATACAATTGTTGAGCCGCCATCATTGTCTTACCAGTCTTAAAGTTCAACTTAACGTTAGCGTCTTGTTGCATTGTACTGGTAGTAAATGGTGGTTGAGGTTGTCTCTTACGTTCCTTTTTAACAACGTTTTGAACCTCAAATGGTTTACTTTTATCAAATTTAGCTAAAACAGCTTGAACTTCCTCATTACTATTTAGTTCAGCCTTCTTAGCGTTCACTCCATAAAAACTAGCCTTGAACGCTTCTCGACCCTTCTTCATGTCGGCATCAATGGTCCAATATTCCTTTGGAACGAATTCTTTAATTTCACGTTCTCTTTGGATAATTAACCACAAAGCGATTGATTGAACACGTCCGGCACTTAGACCCTTTTTAACCTTTTTCCATAGTAATGGAGAAATAGAATAACCAACTAAACGGTCTAAAACACGACGAGCTTGTTGAGCATCAACTAAGTTCATGTCAATTTCTCGAGGGTTCTTAAATGCTTCCTTAACAGCATCCTTGGTAATTTCATGGAAAGCAACACGATTCTTATCGTCTTCTTTCAATCCAAGTAAGTGTGATAGATGCCAAGCGATAGATTCTCCTTCTCTATCCGGGTCAGATGCAAGGTAGACATTTTTGGCTTTTTTAGCTTCAGCCTTTAGTTCCTTGATTGTTTCACCTTTACCTCGAATAGAAATGTAATGAGGTTCAAAATCATTATCAACGTCTACGCCCATCTTACTCTTCGGCAAATCTCTAACGTGACCCTTACTAGCGATAACACGGTAGGTTCTACCTAGGTATTTTTGAATGGTTTTAGCCTTGGTTGGAGATTCGACAATCACTAGTTTCTTTTTAGCCGACTGTCTTTTTTTCTTTGTTGTTGATTTTGTAGTAGTCGCCATTTACATCCCTCGTCATTTTATTAATTTAATATCTTCCAAAGGCTAATTATTAATATCTATATTCTTCTAATATGTCTTTGGCAGTAATTACTGGCTTAGCGCCAGCCTGAATTAAATCATTACAACCAACCGATAACTCACTATCAATTCTTCCTGGAACTGATAGAACGTTTCGATTATTTTGTAGTGCTAAATTGGCGGTAATTAAACTACCTGATCTATATTTAGCTTCCGTTACCAATATGGAACGTACCAATCCAGCTATAATTCGATTTCTTTCTGGAAAATGATACCTAGCTGGTCGACAACCAACTGGATATTCACTTAGCAACAAATGATTTTTAGCAATCGTTCGTTGTAGCGATTCATTTTCTCTTGGGTAATATTGATCTAAACCGGTTCCAATCACAGCAATGGTTTTACCATGATTTGCAATTGCTGCCAAGTGAGCTAGTCTATCGACTCCCTTGGCTAGTCCAGAAACAATCGTAATTCCATTACTAATAATATCTGGCATTAACCGCCTAATTACCTCAACTGAATATTCAGTATTATTTCTAGAACCGACAATTGCTAATGCTTTATTTTTTAAAAGCCTTAAATCACCAAAGTAAAATAACACAATTGGTGGCAAATACGCTTCCTTTAAATTCTCCGGATATAAGTCATCTATAATGGTTAACCATTTAACATGATTTATATGATGATCAAGTTCACTATTTAATTTATCACTATTATAGAAATTAATAAATGTTTTTGATTTATTTTTAGATAACATTAATGTTTCTGCAATCTCTTCGGCAGTCATATTTAACTCTTCAGGAATTATCTCATAAGTGCTTTTTAGCCACCTATAAAATCGATATTCCGATTTAATACCAATCCCCTTAGCTAATTTTAGTTTTAATAATAATTCTCTTGTTTTCATATATACCTCCAGTTTTACATGGTATATACGATAAGAATGACTACAATAAATCAGAAATTGGTTTAAAACTTCTTCGATGAATTGGCGTTGCACCATATTTGTGTAAAGCGTCTAAGTGCTTCTTAGTACCGTAACCGGCATTATTGGCAAAATCGTATTCTGAATATTGCTTGTCGTATTGTTTCATTAAGTCATCACGATAGGTTTTTGCTAAGATGCTAGCAGCTGAAACACTAGCACTCTTGGCATCACCCTTGATCAATTTAAGTTGATGAATATCAACATCAATTTGCATTGCATCTACGATAACTTCTTGCGGTAATTCTTTTAATCCTAATACTGCTTCTCTCATCGCTACTCTAGTAGCTTCATAGATATTAATATCATCGATTAATTTGTTATCAGCAATTCCATATGAATAATCAATTGCCTTAGCTTTAATTTGCTCAGCTAATTCATATCTTTTCTTTTCAGAAAGTTGCTTTGAATCATTAACTTCATAGACATCAAAGTCATGAGGTAACACTACTGCACATGTAACCACAGGCCCAGCTAGTGGCCCTCTCCCAACTTCATCGACTCCAGCAATAACATTGATTCCTTCGTTCCAAAATCCATGTTCATACTTTAATCGTTGTTGAAATTCTTCTATTTCATGATTTCTCTTCTCAATCTGTTTGACACGCTGTGTAATTAATTTTTGAACACCAACCCTGCTATCATCTTTATATTTTCGAAGTAATTCAGAGTTTACATCATCGACAGATTTTAAAATTTCTTTGATATCTTTGATTGATTCAGCCATTTTTATTCTTCCTCTTCTTCAGATAGGTCATTAACATCATCAAGCGTAAAACGGCCAATCTTACCTTTTCTGGAATCTAAAATAATTCTCATTGATGCTCTTTCGTAGTCATCTTGCATGCCGACCTTTTTAGTAATCTTCAATAGTAAATCAACGTCGGATAGTTCCATATCATCTTCTGATAGATGGTAACGATCGATTAATTCTTTTGGATTAGTGGTTCTAAAGAAATGAAGAGCAAACAAACCAACATCATCACTGTGGTAAATGCTGTCCTTAATTGCTCCGGTCATCGCTAGCTTGTTAGCAATGTCATCATTTTGGAACTTAGGCCACAAGATTCCTGGGGTATCCAGTAGTTCTAGTTCATCACTAGATTTTAACCATTGTTGACCCTTTGTAACACCGGCACGGTTACCAACTTGAGCAGCACGTCTCTTAACGATTTGGTTCAATAATGTTGACTTACCAACGTTTGGCACCCCGACACAAATTGCACGAATAACCTTCTTGTCGAATCCTTTTTCTTTTGCATCATCAATCTTATCAGCCAAAAGATCCTTAACAACTTTGGTAATATATTTACCAGTAGTGTTTTTCTTTGAATCAATTGCAATTGCAGCATATCCTTGGTTCTTAAAGTATGATAACCATTGGTTGGTAATGTTTGGGTTTGCCAAATCTGCCTTTGTAAGAATCATTAATCTAGGCTTACCTTGACTAATTCTTGCTACTTCCGGGTTGATTGAACTAAATGGGCATCTTGCATCCACCAGTTCAAATACAATATCTACTAAATGAATATTTTCTTCAAATTGACGAATTGCTTTCGCCATATGTCCTGGAAACCATTGAATCATATTTTATCCGCTCCTAACTTATATATATTAATTGTACTATATTAGTCACCAAAAAATGAACCTAAATTCATAGGTTCATTTTTTTAGTGTTTACTATTTTGAAAACTCATCCAAGCATCATCAAAAATGGTCATACTTGGTAAATAACTAGCATTTTCTTCCAAGTATTCTGAAATTTCATCATAATCAGTGGATTGCTTGGGAAATGATTGATCATAAAATGCATTGTTTGCAAATTGAGCAACTGCTTCGGTACTCTTAGGATTACGTTCAGTCATTAAATACTGGTAAAAACTTTTCATAGTTACTCCTTTATTGATTAGGGATTAGGACTTTAAATTCAAAGTCACCTTCACCGTTCATATCAATTTTATTAGCTTGGTATGAAAGTTCTTTTTTACCACCTAACTTGTTGACATGTAGAATGATGCGACTGTTCTTACTATCTAATTCAACCCATTTTGGAATCTTATAATGCTTGCCAACATAACCAATAACAAAACGAGGTGGCACGTTTAGCTTACCAACTTCAAGCTTACTTGCGGTTAGTTCTACATCACCATTACTCAATAGATGTGGATCTAAACTTAATAGGTATCCAACTTTAGAACCTAAGATGGTAATCTTACCATAAACGTATGCTTGCTTGTCTACCCAGAACTTGTAGTCCATGTTTTTTTCTTTCTTTTCGAACTTTTCTAGATAGTAACTTGATAAAGCATTAACTTGTTTTTTATTTAAATTAACACTAATTGGGGTGTTATTTTTGGATGCTGTTCCCATTTGGGGATTTACTGGTTCACTATTCATTTGTTGCCAAGCATAAAATGCACCCCCAAGCAGTACTAATACTAATAAAATGAATAGGTACTTAAATAGTTTTTTCTCTTTTGCTTTTTCCATTACAATTGCCTCTAATTCCAGTCATTATATTTAAATAGTTTAGATACTAATTGTTCTGTCATAAAATTATATCCCTTATTGTTTGGATGGAAATGATCATCTGGAGAAATATAATTGTTTAACTCACCTTTAGTATCATCTAATTTTAAAATGTCCAACGGATTAAAAGTTACTTCATCACTTGATTCAACTAGCTTCTCTTTTTGGGCCTTACTCTTATATTGTCCATAAGATAGTTTGGTTATGTCAACAAAATGAGCTTTTTTATTTCTTAACACAACACCTGAAGTAATTTGATTATACTTCTTAACATATTGATTAATCACCTCAACATTTGCAAAGTATACATAAATTGGATTGTAGATACCAAACACATATATTGGTGCCTTTTTATTTTCTCTGCGAATATCATTCATTAATCTATTTAATTTAGCTTGATAGGTGATGGAAGCTTGTTTCATTCTACTATCAAATTTTGACTTACTATCAACCAACGCATTACTTTGTAAACTTTGTAGTAAGTCATTACCACCAACAGTTAGAACGATAATATTAGCCTTTTTTAAGCCATTTGAAAGGCCTTTAACGTTATTTTTGACACGTTTATCGATTTGATCGCTTCTTTGTCCGGCTATCCCATAATTAACGGACGTAACGTGTTTATAACCCTTTTTATTCAATGCCTGTTTAGTTCTTGATACATACCCACCGGCCTTTTTAGGGTCACCAACTCCCTGTGTTAGTGAATCACCTAAGGCAACAATTGATACTTTTTTGTTCTTGTTAACATTAGTAATTTTGGTCTTATGTTTAACATTTGAATAAACCTGATAGCTCACTCCTGCTATCCCAAATACTAAAATCAAAAATAGTATAAATTTAAATATTTTTTTCATAATAATCACCCCATAAAAAAAGGTTATGTAGTAATCCATAACCTTTCTTTATTATTTTATTTACGTTCAAATATTTCAAAACGGTATGGATAAATATTTTTATCATCAATGATTCCTTCTTTGGTTGATACTAAATCAAATTGATTGTAATCAATTTCTGGCATTTGAGTATCACCTTCAAAGTCGTGGTCGATTACTGTCTTGTATAAACGATCAACGTATGGAAGTAATTCAGCAAAAATTTTTGCACCACCAACAACGAAAATTTCCTTATCACTAAACTTTTTGGCAAAAGCTAGGAATTCATCTAGCGTGTTAAAGACAACAACGTCGTTAGGATATTCACTTTTATCATGACTAGTTAATACTGTGTTTAAACGATTTGGTAGTGGACGTTTAAAGCTCTCGTATGTTGTTCTTCCTGCCATGATGATTTGATGTGTGGTAGTTTCTTTAAAATACTTCATATCAGCTGGCAAATGCCAAGGTAATCCGCCATTTAACCCAATAATATGATTATCTGATTCAGCCCATAAAAATGAAATCATTAGTAATATTCCCCTTTATTATTTATACAGCAACTGGTGCCTTAATTGGATCATGATGTTTATAATCGATTACTTTAATGTCATCCATATCGTAATCAAAAATACTTTCCTTGTCAGGATTTAACCATAGCTTAGGTGCTTCATATGGTTCTCTACTCAATTGTTCTTCAATTTGAGAAACATGGTTTGAGTAAATATGAGCATCCCCTAAAGTATGAATAAATTCACCAGGTTCTAATCCACATTCCTTAGCAATCAGTGAAGTTAATAGTGCGTAACTTGCAATATTAAATGGTACCCCTAAGAAGATGTCACCGGAACGTTGGTATAATTGACAGCTTAACTTACCATCGTTGACATAAAATTGGAACATTGTATGGCAAGGTGGTAATGCAACAAAAGGAATGTCTTCTGGATTCCATGCTGAAACAATTAATCTTCTTGAATCAGGATTTTTCTTAATTTGGTCGATTACATTTTGAATTTGATCAATGGTGCCACCAGTAGTTGTCTTCCATTTACGCCATTGACTACCATAAACAAGTCCTAAATCTCCGTATTTCTTGGCAAATTCGTCATCTTCAACAATTCTTTGACAGAACTTTCTCTTTTCAGCTAGGTATTGTTTCTTAAATTCCGCATCCTTTTCGGCTCTTAAACCAAAATCGGTCATGTCCGGTCCAGTGTATTCATCTGATTCAACCCAGTTTTTAAAAGCCCATTCATCCCAGATGTGGTTCTTGTGCTTTAGTAAGAATTGAATATTAGTGTCACCACGTAAGAACCATAATAATTCACTCTTGATTAGGCCAAAAGGAACCTTCTTGGTAGTTAATAAAGGAAAACCTTTTGATAGGTCAAAACGCATTTGGTACCCAAATGTACTAATTGTCCCTGTTCCTGTTCTATCTTCCTTACGATGGCCATTTTCTAATACGTACTTGGCAAGATTTAAATAAGCATCTTCTAACATGTCATTACCCCTATTCAACATATTCGCTTAAATATTCCCAGCGACTAATCTTCTCGTCGGACTGTTTATTTAAGTCGTCAATCTTTAATTGTGTTTCAGCTAGTTTATCATAATCATTTCCCAAATGGGTCATTTCTTCTTTCAATTGACTGATTTGTTGATCCAAATCATCAATGTCTTTTTCTAACTGATCGTATTCCATTTGTTCAGCATAAGTCAGTTTCTTCTTGGTAGTCTTTTCTTCTGCTGGTTGTTGTTCTTCTTTTTTCTTTGCAGCATGTTCAACATGTGCTTGTTTCTTTTCTGTCTTGTTTTGTTCGGCTGATTGCTTCAAGTAGTCAGTGAACAAGCCGACATGACTTTCAATATCGCCATCACCGTTAAAGATTAATAGACGGTTTGCAACCTTGTCTAAGAAGTAACGGTCATGAGAAACGGTGATTACAGTTCCACTAAAGTGTGAAATATAATCTTCTAGCACCGTTAATGTAGAGATATCCAAGTCATTGGTTGGTTCATCAAGTAGTAAAACGTTTGGTTGTTGCATCAATAGTTTTAGTAAATACAAACGACGTTTTTCCCCACCGGACAACTTACGAATCAATGTTCCGTGCATGAACTTTGGAAATAGGAATTGTTCCAATAAGTCGGTAACACTAATCTTATTTCCAGTGTTATCAGTAACGTGTTCCCCAACATCTGTTAAATAGTTGATTACACGTTTGTCTTCTGGAATTGGTTCAGTTTGTTGTGTGTAATAAGCCATCTTAACTGTTTCACCAATTTCAATGGTTCCACTATCTAATGGTAACTTCCCGGTAATTACGTTTAATAGTGATGATTTACCAGCACCATTTTCACCTGAAATACCGATTCTTTCATTTCGTTGAACCAAATCACTAAAGTTCTTCAAAATCGTCTTATTGTTTAGGATTAAGTTAGCATCTTTAATTTCGATAACCTTTTTCCCTAATCGTTGTTGACCCAGGTTGATGTCGATATCTTCTTCTGTCTGTAGGTTACCAACATTTTCTTTTAGGTCATTAAAACGATTAATTCTGGCTTGTTGTTTGGTTGTTCTGGCCTTAGCACCCTTTTTCATCCAAGCTAATTCTTGTTTGTAAAGTTTTTGCTTTTTATGTTCAGCAGCAACTTCTAGGTCAACTCGTTCGGCCTTTTGTCCCAAATAATCTTGGTAATTACCTGTGTATTCGTAAAGACTTCCAAATGATAGTTCCCAAATCTTGTTAGCAATTTGATCTAAGAAGTATCTATCATGGGTTACGAATAGTAAAGCACCCTTATATTTAGCAAGATATTCTTGTAACCATTCGATTGAGTCAAAATCTAAATGATTGGTAGGTTCGTCTAAGATTAACAAATCAGGTGATTGAATTAACACTTGGGCTAAACCAACACGTCTCTTTTGTCCCCCTGATAGTGTGCTAACCACTTGGTTAACATCATCAATCTTTAATTGGGTCAAGATAGTCTTAACATCGTTTTCAGCATTCCATGCATCTTCTTCGTTCATCTTGGCTTCGGCATCAAGGTATTGTCTTTCTGCCTTTGGATCGTCTGGATGATTGGAATAGTTTTGTAAGGTTTGTTCATATCTTCTGATGGTGTTAAAAATATCCTGACTTCCAGCAAAGACAGCTTCCAAAATAGTCAATGATTCGTCTAATTTTGGTTGTTGTTTTAAGTAACCAATTGTGTATGTCTTTGAAGTGATAATTTCACCAGTAGAATCAATATCTTCCTGTGATAAAACATTTAAAAGTGATGACTTACCACTACCATTGGTCCCAATTAAACCAATTCGATCTTGTTCGTTGATGATGAAATCTAAATCCTTGAATAAGGTCTTTTCACCATATGTTTTAGTTAAAGCTTCCGCTCTTAACGTTTGCATGTAATCACTCTTTCACAATTTTTTTCGCAGCTTCAATTAATTCAGCTTTTTCGTTGTGGAATTCTCCGTTCACAATTCCAGTTTCAATTGCATATAATATTTTACCCAATGCTGGTCCTGGTTTGACGATACCATTCTTAATCAGGTCACCACCATTGACTGCAATTTCCTTTTTGTTCTTGATTGGTAAGGCATCGTATTGAGATACTAAATCTTCTTCAGACTTGGCAAATCCATACATTTTAGCAATGTGGTTAGCCAAAACTAGAAGTTCCTTGCCAGTTTCATACATCGCCCATTTATCTAAAGAATCATCCCTTAGCTTTTCTATGGTCTTTGTACAAATTTCTGTATTTTTAATGATATCGTTAGAAGCCTTCCATGACTTTAGAAAACTGGTGATACCAACTCGATCAAGTCCAAACTCAAATGATAGCAATGACCATACGGAAACCTCATCGGATAAGTTTAAATCATCAATTTTAGCAATTGTTTCCAATTCGTTTTGATGACTAGCAAATCCAGGAACGTATTTATACATGTCAGTATTAATCATGTCCAAAATTCCCTGCTTAGGTCTTTTGGCCATCATCATCTTAACAAATTCGGTATAAATTCGTTCTACCGCAATTTTTTCTAACAATGCACTGTTTGATTTGATTGCCGCTAGTGTTTCTGATTCGATAACAAAATCTAGTTTACTGGCAAATCTAACCGCACGCATCATCCTTAATGCATCTTCATGGAAACGTTCGTTAGGGCTACCCACAGCTCTAATCAAATGATTCTTTAAGTCAGTTAAACCATCGAACAAATCAGTAACATCCCCATTTTCTCTCATTGCAAATGCATTAATTGTAAAATCACGACGCTTTAAGTCTTCCGCAAGTGATCTTACAAATTCTACCTTGTCCGGACGTCTATAGTCTTGGTATCCTGACTCAGTCCTAAAAGTGGTAATTTCATAACCCTTTTTTTCGTGAATTACCATTACAGTACCGTGTTCAATTCCGGTATCAACCGTTTTTTTGAATATCTTTTTAATTTCTTCGGGGTAAGCACTGGTTGCGATATCAACATCATGAATGTCTAGTCCTAATATTGTGTCACGAACACTTCCGCCAACAAAATAAGCTTCAAAACCAGCATCTTCAATTTTTTGCATCACTGGACGAGCTTTTTCAAATTCGTTCGGTAAGTTTTCTATCTTCATCTTTATACCTACTCTCAATACAATCTATATTAAATATTAACAGATTAGCATTACAATTTACAGATTGAAGTTTGCTAACTTTAGTGCTGTAATAGGAATAAATAACTATTAGGAGTTGAACTGGCCATATGTCTAATGATTATCCATATCAAGATACTTTTGAGATTGATTTACAAAATAAAGGCTTAGCAAAAGTAACTATTAACGAATACACCAAAATCCTTTCTGACATGTTTGACTACCTATCCGATTTCAATAAGGGATATCAAGAAAATCATAAAGTTAGTAACTTGTTTAATCGTGATATTGAAGAATATCTTCAAATGCTTTTAAGCGAACGAAAAATTAACCACAACACCTATAACAAGGTCCTATCGCACATTAATGTCTATTTTAATTACCTGTTCACCCATCAATTGAATAGTAATTTACCTACAATCGATATTAAGGGCTTAAAACACGAATCTAAGAGTGAGTTAGATGCTTCTTGGATAGATAAGCTAAATGATATTCTAGCTGACGCAAACGTCCATTTTTACGCTAGAATGACTGTCCTACTGATTAGTAAAGGATTCAAATCAGAAGAATTCCTTCAACCAGGTTTTTATCGATTATTTAATCAAATTACATTCTCGGATGAGGAAAAAGTATTCGTCAACCTATTTTATAAATTCATTCAACCAATTCAATTAAAACAAAACAGTGAAGATATCTTTTTAAAACAACGACTTTCTAAGGATCCCCACATCACTTCTGCTGGATTGCATAAATACCTAACGCCTAGCGAACAATATCTAGGATTCTCACTTAGTCCATCAGAATTATTCAAGGGTTATGTCGTTGATTTCATTAAAAAAAATCCAGACCTAAGTGACTCAAAACTATCAAGTCAATTAAATCTGGATTTATCATCGATTAATTACTACAAAGGATTAATCAAAAAAGACTAATCGTCCATGTATTCATCAAGCATAAATGCAGCTTCATCATCATTTGGTTGAAGTTGAACATACTTTTTAAGAAGTTCATAAGAATTATCACGATCACCGTATTCACGGAAGAATAATGCTGCTTGTTTCAAGAAACTAGCATTATCAGAGAAATATGGTTTGGCCGCTAAGTAATTCTTGTGAGCTTCTTTTAGTTTATCTAACTTGTCGTATGAAATAGCTAGATTCCAGTAGAATTGAGGATCCAATTCGTGATTTTCAATGTAACTATTCAACAATTTAATGTTTTCTTCATAGTCTTCCTTGGCAACCAATAAATTGGACATTTCCAAAACAATTTCAATATCATCTGGATCAATTTCATTTCCTTGTTGTAGGTATCCCAATGCTTCATCGTTTTCAGAAAGTTTCAGTGCTTCTCGTGCTGTTGCTAAGAATAGCTTTTCGTTGTATTGGTCAACACTTAGTCCTTCTTGCAATACACGATATGCTTCTTCTTGTTTGTTCACAGCATCTAACGCTTGACCTAAGTAAGGATAAAGGGTTGCATATTGTGGATCAGAATCACGAAGTTCTTCAAATAAATCAATTGCTTCATCGTATTCCTTTAGTTGTAGGTAAGTGAACGCTGTTTCAAACTTAACGTCAGACGACATATCAATTGTCTTAATTTGCTTTAGGTAACCAATTGCATTTTCGAAGTTACTGTCGTTAGCATATGAAATCCCAATTCTTTCAACAATGTTAACAGCTGATAGATTGGTAATTCCCTTCTTTATCAAACTTAAATACAAAGGAATGGCCTTATTGTATTCACCCATTGTGTAATACAATTCCGCCAACGCAAATGTGATTACTTCTTCGTCAGGGGCTAATTTTTTAGCTTCTAGCAACTTTTCGCGACTAACTTCGAATAACTCTTGAGTTTGATATAAGTCGGCTTGAACCATCAAAGATTGAAGATAAGCAGGTGAATCCTTGCTAATCTTGCTTAATTGTTCCAAAGCCTCATCAGTATTTCCTTCACTAATTAAAATGTCAGCGATGTCAGTTCTTAGTTCGTCTTCATCAGGGAACTTCTTCAATAACTTTTCAT
Organism: Apilactobacillus nanyangensis; assembly: GCF_016861915.1. Taxonomy (GTDB): domain Bacteria; phylum Bacillota; class Bacilli; order Lactobacillales; family Lactobacillaceae; genus Apilactobacillus; species Apilactobacillus nanyangensis. The sequence continues at coordinate 15,229 of NZ_BOLX01000004.1, forward strand.
ATAGTTCTTTTGCTTGGTTGGTGAAACCATATGAGTAAAGTTCCTCAGCAAGTGAGTACACCATTTCATCGCTATCATGGTGTAATGCTAGATTATATTGTTTATTAAATTCATCGATTTTTCCTTCTTCAAGGAATTCTAGTGCTTTTTGTGAGTAGCTCAAAAATCTCGCTCCTATCATTTAAAACATATAAAAAAGGCCAGTCCGCAAAAAACGAACTAGCCTAATTATAGCATACTGTTATTATTTAACAGCATCCTTTAAAGCCTTACCTGGTTTGAATGCAGGTACTTTGCTTGCAGGAATTTGAATTTCTGCACCAGTTTGAGGGTTACGACCCTTACGAGCAGCACGTTCACGTACTTCGAAGTTACCGAAGCCGATTAATTGTACTTTTTCGCCCTTAGCCAAACTACCTTGGATTGAATCAAATACAGCATCAACTGCTGCAGTTGCATCCTTCTTAGTTAAACCAGTTTTAGTAGCAACACTACTTACTAATTCTGCCTTGTTAGCCATGTGTGTTTCACCTCCCACAATGTTCGGAAAACAATCTATGCTTTTCGACTTATGTAATCACAACAAATTAATGTCATTACATTTATTCAAGATATCACATAAATGCCCGCAATTCAACGATTTTTAATATTTTTTAGTACAAAATATTAAAATATTTTCCTAAATATCCTTTATTACTTACGTTTTCTAGAAATGATTTTAATCGGAGTCCCAGAAAAGTCAAAGTGTTCTCTAATTTGATTTTCGATATATCTTCTATATGAGAAATGCATTAATTCTTCATCATTTACAAAGATAACAATGGTAGGTGGTTCACTAGTAACTTGGGTTGCGTAGTAAATACGTAATTTTCTACCATTGATGCTTGGAGTTGGTGTCATGGCAATCGCATCCATCAAGACATCATTTAACATTGATGAAGAAATACGCTTAGCATGGTTATCATAAACACGCTTGATCAGGTCAGGAATTTGACTTAAGCGTTGTTTAGTCTTAGCTGAAACAAACAAGATTGGAGCATATGATAGGTATTGGAATTGACTTCTAATCCCTGCTTCAAATTCTTGTTGTGTCTTACTGGTCTTCTTCAAAGTATCCCATTTGTTAACAATGATGATGACACCTTTTCCACCTTCGTGGGCATATCCAGCAATACGCTTATCTTGTTCACGAATACCTTCTTCAGCATTTAAAACGATTAAAGCTACATCACTATTATCGATGGCTTTCATTGCTCTCATAACTGAATATCTTTCAGTATTTTCGTAAACTTTACCACGTTTTCTCAATCCGGCAGTATCCACCATAGTGAATTCTTGACCATCTTGTTCAAATTCGGTATTAATTGCATCTCTAGTTGTTCCGGCAACGTTTGAAACGATTACTCTATCTTCACCTAGAATGGCGTTAACAAGTGAAGATTTACCAACATTAGGACGTCCAATCAAGCTGAACTTGATGTTATCTTCATTTTCTTCTTCTGTTTTTTCATCGAAGTTCTTAATAACTTCATCTAATAAGTCACCAAGACCTAATCCATGAGCACCAGAAATTGGATATGGATCTCCAAATCCTAAGGAATAAAAGTCATAGATGTTAGCACGGCTTTCAAAGTTATCAACTTTGTTAACTGCTAAAACAATTGGCTTATTGGTTCTGTATAAAATTCTAGCAATGTTGTCATCGGCGTTTGTAATTCCTTCTTTTCCATTGACCATGAAAATAATTACATCAGCTTCATCAATTGCGATTTCTGCTTGCGCAGTTATTTGTTTTACGAATGGTTGATCACCGATTTCAATACCACCGGTATCAATCATACTAAATTCGTGCCCTAACCATTCACCGTGAGAATAGATTCTATCTCTGGTAACACCAGGAGTGTCTTCAACAATAGAAATTCGTTCCCCAGCGATACGGTTAAAAATTGTTGATTTTCCAACATTTGGTTTTCCAACAATTGCAACTGTAGGTAAACTCATTTAATATTCACCCTTTCTTTCATAATGAAAAAAATATCCTTCACCAAAAAATGAAGGATATTTTTAAAGATTATAATATATTATTGATTATCTTCGTCTAATCCTTTACCAACAATGTCACCTAAAGTGAATCCATTTTCTTCTTCAGGAGCATTTTCAGTAGCATTATCAGTAGCTTCGACATGTTCACTTGAATCTTGAGCATTTTCTGGTTCAGGTTCAAGAGCACGTAATGATAAAGCTAAACGATGTTCACTTGGGTTAACATCTAAAACTTTAGCATCAACAGTTTGACCAACCTTTAATACATCAGAAGGTGTATTAACATGTTTGTGTGAAATTTGAGAAATGTGAATTAAACCTTCAACACCAGGAATTACTTCAGCAAAAGCACCAAAGTCAACTAATCTCTTGATAGTTGCTTTTACAGTACTACCTTGAGGAGCTTTTTCTTCGATTTCATCCCATGGTTGTGGCTTGGTTTGCTTGATTGAAAGTGAAATTCTGCCACGTTCTGCGTCCATAGCAATAACCTTAACTTTAACATCTTGGCCATTTTCTAGAACATCAGCTGGCTTGTTTACACGTTCGTATGAAATTTCTGAAACGTGAACTAGTCCGTCAATACCACCAAGGTCAACGAAAGCACCGAAGTCAGTCATACGTGCAACTTTACCTTCAACAACATCACCAACATTTAGCTTGTCCATAACTTCTGAACGAGCTTCTTCTTGGTTCTTAGCTACAACATCACTGTGTGAAAGAACTAAACGGTTCTTTTCAGGAACGATTTCAACAATCTTACATTCAAATTGTTGACCGTTGTATTGGTTTAAGTTTCTTACAAAGTGGTTAGTGATCATTGATGCAGGGATAAATCCACGTACACCAGCGTCTACTACTAAACCACCACGCACTGCGTTTTGAACAGTAACAGTAATTGTTTCATTGTTTTCAGCTTTTGCCTTTAATTCGTCCCAAACCTTACGTTCTTCTAAACGACGAATTGATAGAAGGAAGCTTCCACCTTCTTTATCATCACCGATACGTGAAATTACAACAAATTTACCTTTGTCTCCAACTTTAAATTTGCTTTCAACGTCATCAACAGGTTGTGAGGATAGTTCACGACGAGGAACAACTCCTTCAACCCCGGTGTTGTCAATACCAATAATTAATTGATGATCCTTGTCAAAGGCTAAAATTTCACCACTGACAACATCGTTAATATTAACTTGGTCCACACTATCCAAGGCTTCTAATAAATCTTTGTTTGTTTGTTCATCTGATTCACTCATCTGATATTTCCTCCTTGAGACTACTATAACTTACATTCTAGACTATGTTATTAATAAAATCTAGTTTAATGATTAAATTATAGTGTTTGTTTTTTTGTTATTTCATCAGAGATGGCATCTACCACTTGATCAATTGACATTGAAGTAGTGTCAATTTCCTTTGCATCAGCAGCTTTTGTCAATGGAGACACGGCTCTATGAGAGTCTTTGTAGTCTCTTTCTTCAATTTCTTTCTTCAATTGTTCTAATGGAACATGAATACCCTTTTCGGCATTATCTTTAAAACGACGATCAGCTCTTTCATCAACACTAGCAATCAAGAAAATTTTAACTTCAGCATTTGGTAAAACTGTTGTTCCGATATCTCTACCGTCCATAACAATTCCACCCTTAGCTGCAATATCTTGTTGTCTTTGAACAAGTTCTTTTCTAACTGCACCAAGACTAGCAACAGTTGATACATTATTAGTAACATCTTCTTGTCTAATATCGTTAGTGACTTCTTGTCCGTCAAGGAAAACTTTTTGTTGTTTTTCCCCAGGTTCAAAGGTAATTTCAGTACCATTTAACATATCCAAAATTACTTTTTCGTCATCCAAAGGATATCCTAATCGTAAGGCCTTTAGAGTAGTTGATCTATACATCGCACCAGTATCACAGTAAATGTATGAAAATCTTGCTGCAACTAATTTGGCAACTGTACTTTTTCCAGCAGATGCTGGTCCGTCAATTGCTACTTGTAACTTACTATTATTCATAAACTTAAACACCACTTAATATTATTTTACTTGAATCTTTTGACCATTTCTAACCTTATTAGAATCAGCAATACCGTTAAGTCTCATTAGACTTTGAACACTTGTACCGTACTTCTTAGCAACACGATATAAATCAGTCATACCATCTTGACCAATAACAGCATATCCACTGTTGTTAGCAGTTGTTGATTGGTTGGTAGTTGTTGTTTGATTTTGTGTGTTATTGCCGTTAGTTTGGCCTTGAGTATTATTGTTTGAGTTATTCATTGTGTTGTTCATGTTTGATGAACTGCTCATTTCTGAAGAGCTACTCATTGAACTTGAACTAGACTTCATTGAATTAGATTTTTCACTATCTTCATCGCTTTCTTTCTTCTTTGAAGACATTGAAGAAGATGTTGATGTTGAAGTAGTTGTAGAGTCGTTGTTATTACCACTAGGACTACTAATCATTCCGTATACAAGCGCAAATAATCCAATTACTACTAGGATAGTAATTAATACGATTGCAACTGTCTTATGTCCTCTATGTTTTCTTCTACTTTCTACTCTTGAAAAATTACTGTAATCGTCGTTATTATTCAAAATAATGACCTCCTAATAATATCTTATGTCTTAATTATACATGAATTTTACTATTTAGAAAAAAGAGTTTGAATAATACTTTGCCATTTGACGTTTCGTGGCCGTGAATTCAAGCTTTTGCTTTCTTGGACTAAATCCATCTGTTCTAATTGTAATTGGGTAGCATCTCCATTACAACAATTTTCATCGTGTTCAGAAAAAGTTTCGTTAAAATAACTAAGCAGAAATTCACGCTTACATCCCTTTGTTCTGACATAACCTAACATCTGATTTAAAGATGTTATCAACTCATTTCTTCTTCCCTCAAATATGTTAATCACTTCATTTTTCGTAAAACCATTTTGAAAATAATAGTTAATAAGATTGGCTTTGTCGTCCAACTCATTATTTTTCAGTTGTTGATAGTGATCATAGAAGAAGTTAATCATATCTTCACTTGGAATAGTGTCATCAATAAATCGATATTGCAAAATTTCATCTTTTTCCCTATACAGAATAACCGAGATGCTTTGTTTACCATCCCTTCCTGCTCTTCCCATTTCCTGAACATATGATTCAAGATTTGCTGGCATGTGGTAATGAATAACAAATCTGATGTTGTCCTTATCGATTCCCATTCCAAATGCACTTGTAGCACAAATAATATCAATTCTGTCACTGATAAATTGGTGTTGAATCCGATATCGACTGTCAGCATCCAAATCAGCATGATAAACCTCAACGTTTAAATTGGTTTTCTCTTTTAACCACTCGCAAACTGCATTGGCGACCTTTTTACTAGAGAAGTAAATAATCCCTGGTTTCATCAATTTATTAACTAGGTAAAGAAGTTGGTCATTCTTATCTTCATTACTAGTAAATGTATCAACGGCCAATGCAATGTTAGGTCGATTCGTCGAATACTTAATCGTTTTTAAGTTTGGCAAGCCAATTTTTTCTTTAATATCTAAAACAACATCATTAGATGCAGTTGCAGTCAGCATTAAAGTAGTTGGATGATTTAATCTGATGATTATATCCTTTAGATTTAGATACTCAGGCCTAAAATCTGGTCCCCATTGATTAATGCAGTGAGCCTCATCTATCACAAACAACGATATTTTGTACTGCTTAAAAGCATCTAATACATCTGAATTAGATAACATTTCTGGTGAAACGTAAACATACTTGTAATTATTTAAATTTTTGATGACTCTTTTTCGATCTACCCAAGATAGATTAGATGTTATCGCGACCGTTTGCTTTTCACCCAAGTATCTCATTCTATCAACTTGATCTTGCATCAAAGAAATTAACGGTGATACCACTATTACCATGCCATCAACCATCTTACCAACATATTGATAAATAAGTGTCTTCCCCGTACCAGTTGGCAAAACGCCTAATGTGTCATTGTCATCTAAGATTAATTGGATAACCTCTTTTTGCCCAGAACGAAAGTCATCAAAGCCAAACCATTTCTTTAGATGTTTCTTTAATTCTTCATCACTTAACATCTTGTTTGCTCCTTAATATTTGATAAATTCTGAACTCAAAAAAATTGATATCCGTGCTTTCGCTGATTTGACGATATTGCCAATCATCAATTGGTTGATTACCAAAGGCTTTACTTAGTGTTCTTTCATCATCGGAATTAATGATTTTAAAGTAAGGAAACTTATTTTCTGGCAACCAAATTGCCATTTCTAATAGATGCTCTCTAATTGTTGAAATCTTTACTTTTAAGTTTTTAGCAATTTGGTCTAGAGTATTTCCAGTAACAAATTGTTTATATGTTTGAATTGCATGATGATTCATCTTTAAAGTTCGTACATCATTTATCAGTGGTAATAATAAATTGTCATCATCATTAATAATATAATTAATGAAATCAACCCATCCATCATATTCCATGAAATATGCTTCAACATTCGAAATACCCAAAATGTCTGCCAATTGACTATTAGTCATCCCATAGACATCATGACCAATCATTTGCTGTGCAATGATATCAGCCTTTTTATCATCAACTTGCGATAAGTACTTGGTTAAATAATCTTCTAATCGGTTCACTATTTCTTTTTTATTTTGAATGAACCATCTTTTAACAATCATAGCGCTCTTCATATCAGTTTTGACAGGATAATAGTTTTTATTTTGATAACTATATTCCGATACAGATTGAATGGCTAATAATAATCTTGATTTAAACTCATTAACATCATAATCATATTGATACGATGTGTTCTGTAATATGTAAAAGGATTCCTTTACAGAATCCTTTTTAATTTGACCTTTTGAGGTCAATTGATACTGGAACTCATCAACTTGTTTAGCCAAGCCATCTGCAATTAGTTTTTTGATAGCTCCGTTGATAGAATTCAGATCATATGTTTTAAAAATTGCTGAGTATTGCAATAAATCATAACGCATTGCCCAAAAAAGTGTTGAAACAGTTCTTTTCCCGTTTAACAAGTTTTGAATTAATTTAATTCTTCTTGGTTGCGTTGATGATAGAAGCAATAACAGCAAATCTTTGTTCATTGTTTATCTCTTTTCTTTATATTTTTCCCATGCATTACTTCTGTTATATACAATCACAAAGACAATCCCAATGAATAATCCCTTGATAATGTTGAATGGTGCGACTGTGTATAATACAGAATCCAATAGGCTAAAGCTCAATTTAAAACCAGTTAAATTGATGTATAGTGGTGTAATCACGAAATAGTTCAACACACTTAAAACTAATGTTAGCATGAATGTTTCAAACAAAATCATAATAACGTATTTAGCTTTATTCTGAACCAGTTTATTTACCAATGTAACTGACAACACGATTGTTAAACTAGCGATTAATAATGCTGAAATTCCAATCAGATTAATCAAAGAAACACCGGTAAATACGAAGTATAGTACCGCTCTTAGCAATGCTACAATCAAACCACTACGAGTTGATAATAACACAGTTGCTAAAAGAATTGGGATATCACCAAAATCTAACTTCATGTATGGTGCCATCGGTAAGATAGGCACTGAAAGATAGGTCAATAGATATGCCAATCCTCCTAAAATAGAAACCTGAACCAGGTTCTTCAAACTAAAACGACTACTTGTACTACTTAACATAATAAATCCTCCATATGAGGAATATCTTCAAAAAAAGCCCATTGATCCATCGAAGACCAATGAGCTTTTTGCGTACTCAAAAAGAGATCTTCTTTATACCAGACTGTACTGTCGGCTTTGGAATTTCACCAAATCAACTATCAAACGATAGGTAGCGGGCTGTAACCGCCGGTCGGGAATCTAACCCTGCCCTGAAGATAAACCAATTTTTATTTTTTCAAGAATGATTATAGCAAAAAAGGATTGTTTGAAACAAGCCTTTTTATCTCTTTTCAGTCATTTCGTATAACTTTTCCACTTCGAATTTCTTTAGTGGTCGGTAATCACCTGGTTGTAATCCTTTTAAGTTTAAGAAGGCAAATGATTCACGTTTTAACTTTTTAACCGGATGACCGATGGCCTTGAACATGTTCTTAACCTCATGGTTTTTACCTTCATGAATTGTTAATTGCACAACGGCAGTCTTCTTACCATTATCAGTTTCTAAGACGTTTGTCTTGGCAGGTGCAGTCTTCTTACCGTTAATCTTAACACCTAGTCTTAGTTGTTTTAATTCATCGTTAGTTGGAATTCCTTCCACCTTAGCAACATAAGTCTTTTCAACTTCGTACTTAGGATGAGTTAAACGATTATCCAGGTCCCCATCATTAGTCATTAATAAAAGACCTGATGTATCGTAGTCTAATCGACCAACTGGATAAATTCTTTGTTCAACATCTTCGAAAAAGTCTAAGACAGTCTTACGATCCTTTTCATCAGATACTGAAGTGATAATTCTTCTTGGTTTGTATAACAAGTAATATACTGGTGCTTCCTTGTTGATTGGTAAACCATCAACTTGTACTTCATCAGAAACTTTAACCTTTGTTCCAAGTTCAGTAACAACTTGACCGTTTACCTTCACTCGACCGGCTAAAATAATTTCTTCTGATTTACGTCTTGAAGCTACACCGGCTTTAGCCATTATCTTCTGTAGTCGTTCCGCCATTTTCTTCCTCCTGAAGTAAAATTTCATTATCAATTTTTGGTAATTCGTTTAAACTCTTAATCCCAAACAACTTCAAAAAGTTATCAGTTGTTGTATAAAGTTTTGGATGACCCGGTACCTTCTTGTAACCGGCGGTAGCAATTAGACTTTGTCTCAACAATCTTTGGACCGTCTTACTGCTGTTCACACCTCTAATGTCATCAACTTCAACCCTAGTAATTGGTTGATTATAAGCAATAATCGTAAGTGTTTCTAGCGCTGTTTGAGTTAAAGAAATGCTTTCATCGCTTTGTAAATATCCCTTAATCAATTCGTTTAGTTCTTCCTTTGTGGCAAGTTGAACCTTATCAGAATATTCCATCAACGTAAACGGAGAGTCCTCGTGCTCAAAAGACTCCTTTAATTGATTCATTAACGTTTCTAGCTCACTAGTATTTAATTCCAATAATGTGCTTAGATTATCGTATGTTATTCCATCTTCACCAGATATATATATTAGACTCTCTAGCTGCGCTAACTTACTAACCAATTACTCTTCACCTTGCTTTACGATTTTTTCTAAATATAGTTTGTCGTCAATTTGTCCGACCTTAACCTTTTGTTCCTTCACTAACTCTAGTAATGATAAAAATGTAGTAACTACAAATTCAACGTTACTAGTCTTATCAAATAAGGAATCAAATTCAACAGATTGATGATTAGATAATCTATCCATAACATATGTTGATTGCCCTTTGACAGTATATTCCCATTCAATCACTGAGTGCACGTATGGTTCGTTTGATTTAATTTTTTCGATAATTCGATCAAACGCTTGTTGAATTAAATCGATACTGAACTTTTCATTATCATTAAAATCAATCATCTCATCGACACTCGGTAAAACGGGATCCACACTGTGATATTGACTAGTCTTAGACTCCATTTTTTTCAATACTTTTGATACTTCTTTATATTCTTGATAGATCAAAAGTTGATTTACTAGTTCATCCCTTGGATCTTCATAATCATCATCTTCATTGATTTCATCATTTCTAGGTAACAATAGCTTAGACTTGATAGCCATCAAATTAGACGCCATTACAAAGTATTCACCTGCGATATTGACGTTTAGGTTTTTCATTTCTGTTAAATATTCAACGTATTGTCTGGTAATCTTTTCAATTTGGATGTCATAGATATCCATTTCAGATTGCTTGATTAGATGTAATAGTAATTCTAAGGGGCCATCAAAATCATCAATGTGAATATTTATATTGTTAGAGTTATTGAACTCTGGTTCCATTACGTTTCTCCCAAATTTCACAGATTGAAGTGGTATCCATTGTTCCGACAATTTTTTTACCCATGTATAGGTTATTTAAATCGTCAATCATCGAACAACAGTTATTAATGTTCCAAGAATCTGGTGTTAAGACTACTCTTCTTAGAACTAATAAATCATTTTTTTGTTCAATTGCGACTAATCCAGCCCAATTGTCATCTTGATTTTTCCATAAGTAAATAACACGGTTATCACTATCTTCATACCAGTTCATTTCATCTTCTAAGTGATTCCCCTTATTCATGTCTGGTAATAAAGAAAGCATATCCATAGCGATTTTTTTATATTCTGTTCTATATTTTAGTAGCATCCCAAATTCCTCCAATCTGTGCTTTAAGCGTGTGGATGAAAGTCATCAAACGCCTTATTTAGATGTTCATGGGAAACATGTGTATAGATTTGAGTTGTTGAAATATCCGAGTGCCCCAATAGCTCTTGTACAACTCTCAAATCTGCTCCGTTTTCTAGTATATGAGTGGCAAATGAATGGCGTAAGGTATGTGGCGTGACCTTTTTCTTAATTCCAGCTAATCCAACATAACGTTTTAGCTTTTGCCAAATACTTTGTCTACTCAAACCAGATCCATGAGCATTTAAGAATAGATAATCACAATGTCTTCTTTTTAGCAAAAGATTGCGACTGTTTTCCATATAAGTGTATATCCATTTAATGGCTTGAGATCCAATCGGAATGATTCTTTCCTTGTCTCCCTTACCAATTGTTTGAATAATTCCCATATCTAAATGTAAATTATCCATCTTCAAATTAACTACTTCGCTAACACGCAATCCTGTTGCATACATAACTTCTAATATCGCCCTATCTCTAATGCCATATTTGTCGTTTGTATCTGGAACTGCTAGCAATTTATCAATTTCCTTCATCGTCAATACATCTGGTAAATGATTGGCTGATTTAGGTGTATCTACATTCACCATAGGATCTTCTAAGATGAAGTGATATCTTTGTAGGTATTTAAAAAACTTTTTCATCGTTGAAACAAAACGGATTATGGAATTTCTTGCCTTTCCACAATCCTTCATGTACTTCATATAATCTAAAATTGTCTTTGAATCGACTTTTTTAAATTCATTAATATGATTGTCTTTTAAGTAATTGATAAATCCCTTAATATCTTGATGATAGCTCTTAATAGTATTATCTGATAATCCACGTTCAATCACCAAATAATGTAAGTAGTCCTTAACTTCGGAGTCCATAATATCACCCGATTTTATTCAATATCAGTTTCTTTACCCTTTTCAGTTAACAACATTTCGCCATCCTTTTGTTCAATCAGACGGTTCTTCAAAAGATTACCTACGGCACGTTTGAATTGTCCCTTACTAATACCAAAGAAAGCCTTGATATCTTCAGGAGTACTCTTGTCGGTATAAGCAATCTTTGCATCTTCTGATCTCTTCAAAACAGCAAAAATCATTTTTGAATCATCACTAATTGCTTCATATGCACGAGGCTTCATTGAAAGATTTAATGTTCCATCTCGTAAAATTCCAATCACTCTGACGTCAACTTGTTGACCCAAGCGTGGTTCCATTTCACGTTCACTCGGATGGATAAATCCTAGTCGATAGTCGTCTGTGATAACACGAGTTCCAGCTAACTTCAATCTATAAGTTGTCGCCTTCATGTTACGGTTCTTTAGCTTGGGATTAGCTGGGATTGAAATGCTCTTGAAGATTTCTTCATCAGCTAATTCACCCCAAATTCGATCTTTTTTATCGATTTTTAAGGCAATCATGACTTTATCACCATGTTGAGGCCATAACTTTGTTAATTCGGGAAGATCATCGATTGAAACGGCAATGTCCTTGTTAGGTAAACCGATATCAACAAAAATCCCCAATCCATACTTGCTTTGGACAACCGTTCCAAATGCATAGTGATCCACTTGTACATCTGGAATGTTTCTTGTTATTTGCATCTTATGATTTTCATTTTCATATGCAAATCCTTTAAAGTTACTACCAATCTTTAGTGGCTTTAATATTTCGTCCTTATCCAATAGGAATGTTGTTCCTTCAATTTGAACAAAATAGTTTTTGTCATTTTCGTCAGTTACTTTACCAGAAACAACACGGCCTAAAAAGTTATTCATTAATATTCCTCATTTCGAATCGTTATATGTCAATTCTACACTAATTTACATAATATTTCGATAAAAAAAGAGGATGCATTTAAAATGCATCCTCTTTTCGAGTAAATATTATAGTGAGTTAGCAGCGCCTGCGTAAACAATTCCGCGACGTGCATCTACTGTAATAGTTTGACCGTCTGTGATGTTTTCAGTAGCACCCTTAGCGCTAACAATAACAGGAATTCCAAGTGAAATACCTAATACTGCAGCATGTGATGTCATACCACCATCTTCAACGATAATTGCGCTTGCCTTCTTAATAGCTGGCAAGAAGTCTTTGTTGGTATTCTTAGCTACCAACACGCCACCGTCAACAGCTTTGCTGTTTGCATCGGCAGCGTTACTTGCTAAAAAAGCTTTACCGATAACAGTCTTGTCGCCAACACCTTGTCCTTGAGCAAGTTCTGAACCGATCAACTTAACGCTCATTACGTTAGTTGTACCCTTTTCGCCAACAGGTAGACCTGCAACTACAAGGATTAAGTCGCCTTCCTTAGCTAAGCCAGTTTCAACTGCCTTCTTAGCTGCGAAGTCGAACATACCATCACTGTTTTCTGGCTTGTCAACAACGATTGGTTGAACACCCCAGTTAACCATTAGACCACGACGTACACGGTCATCAAAAGTTAATGCTAAGATATCAGCATTTGGATGGTACTTAGAAATCATACGAGCTGAGTAACCAGTTGAAGTAGTAGTTACGATAGTCTTGATGTCAAGATCCTTAACCATTTCAGCAACTTGCTTACCGAATGCTTCAGTAACGTCACCATTGTTGAATGCAGGACGAGCGTCACCGTATTCAGCGTAGTGGTTTTCAGCCTTAACGTCTAACTTAGCCATAGTAGCAACTGCTTCTGCTGGGTAGTCACCGTTAGCACTTTCACCTGAAAGCATAGTAGCATCAGTACCGCTTAATACAGCGTATTCAACGTCTGAAGCTTCAGCACGTGTAGGACGTGGGTTTTCGATCATTGAGTCCAACATTTGAGTTGCAGTAATAACTGGTTTACCCATTTCGTTACATCTGTGGATTAAGTGTTTTTGAACGATTGGAACGTTTTCTGCTGGAATTTCAACAGCCATGTCACCACGAGCAATCATCAAACCATCAGAAACCTTCATGATTTCTTCAAAGTTGTCGATACCTTCTTGTGATTCAATCTTAGGGAAGATTTGAACGTCTTCTTTGTGTTCGTCTTCAAGTAATTTACGGATGTCTAAAACATCTTCTGGTTTTCTTACAAATGAAGCGGCGATGAAGTTAATGTGCATTTCTGAAAGACCAAAACGAATGTCGCTTGAATCCTTTTCAGTAATACCTGGTAAGTTAATTGAAACACCAGGTGCAGTAACAGTTTTACGTGAACCTAGAGTAGCGTTGTTTTGAGCAACAACAACTAGTTCTTTGTTAGCTTCATCGATTTCTTTGATAACTGAGTCTAAGATACCATCATCAAATAAGATGTGGCCACCAACGTGAACGTCGGCTAATAAGCCAGGGTAAGTAACGGCGATCTTTTCTTTAGTACCTTCAATAGATTCGTCCATTGAAATTCTAAATTCGTCGTTAGTGTGGAATTCGATCTTACCATCTTTTTGGATAGTAGTACGGATTTCAGCACCCTTAGTATCAAGCATAAGACCAACAGTCTTACCAGTTCTCTTTTCGGCTTCATGAACTTTGTTTAAACGATCAAAGTGTTCTTCATGGTCACCATGTGAGAAGTTAAATCTGAAAACATTAGCGCCAGATTCGATTAATTTGACAATAGTGTCAACATCGGTACTAGCAGGTCCTAATGTACTTACGATTTTTGTTTTCTTCATAAGTAAAAATCTCTCCTTTTATTTTGTATGATAAATCATCCCTAAAAGATGATTATCATGCATAACTAGGTTTCATCTAGAATTGTATCACTTTTTAAAATTTATGTCTTTTATTTTTGCGCAATTTTTTAATAATTCAAAATTATTTATAAACTACATTGCCATTGCCTAATAATTGAATAAGTTTATCGTGCAATTCCTTGCTATTATTCAAATTATTGTCAGTACTTAACAGCTTTTTAGTCCCGTTTTGTGAATTATATATAACGACTTGATGAGTTCCGTGATTTTGTTTCATCAATGCATAAACATTTCTCAATACTTGATTAGAATTGTGGTCCTCATCAATCTTCAAATACCATTTTTGACTAGGAATTTGTTTTTTAATCTTACTCAAAACGTTTGCTGCTGGATACATCTTGTCGGCAATCAATTGATACTGACCGTTTCTCTTTTCTGGTTTTCCACTTACCAGAATCACCATTGATGTTCTGATCCAATTAGCTATAAGTTTATAAGTTGATGGGAAGACCGTCACGTTAATGTCTCCAGCAACATCGGTTCCATCAACAAATGCCATATTGTCACCCTTCTTGGTTCTGATGGTCTTAACTCGTTGAACAAACAATAGGCAGTTAATCGGTTCATCATAACTTCCCAATTCGTCTGAAGAAACAATCTTCATCGAACTTTGTAGTTGTTGATATTGTTCCACTGGATGACCTGATAAATAAACACCCACGTATTTATTTTCCAATTCCAGTTTATCAACCAGACTAAGATCTTCAGCAACTCGTTTCTTAGGCTTTAATGTCTTAAACAAGTCCTGTGATCCTCCACTTAGGTTAACTGATTCAACGTATTCATCAATTGAATTAGCTAATTCTGATCGATTATCACTAAAACTATCAAAGGCACCTACGTAAATAAGTGGTTTCAATAAGTCATTCTTTCTGAACTGTGGTGAAATTCTGGAAATGAACTCTTCTAGTCCCTTGTATGGGCCATTTTGTTCACGCTCTTCAACAATTTCACGAATAAAATCACTACGGATTCCCTTGATGCATCTTAGACCAAAGATAATGTTTTGCCCATCATCAATAAACTCTTCAAACGACTTATTGATATCAGGTGCCAATACATTAATATTACGTTTCTTAGCCTCAACAACATAAACGTTAATCTTGTCGTGATTTCCCATTACGGAATTCAACAATCCGGTAAAGAATTGACGACTAAAATGGGCTTTCAAATAAGCTAATTCAAATGCCATCTTACTGTATGCGACGGCATGAGACTTATTGAAACCGTAACTAGCAAATCGCTCAATGTATTCAAAGGTCTGACTAGCGGATTTCTTTGAGTAACCCTTCTTTTCGGCTCCAGTAATAAACTTATCTCTCATGGATTCCATTACGCCTTGTTTTTTCTTACTCATTGCACGACGTAACAAGTCGGCTTCGCCAAGTGTGAAACCACCCATGATTGATGCCACTTGCATTACCTGTTCTTGGTAAACAATGATTCCATACGTTGGTCCTAACACATCGACGAGGGTTGCATCAATTCCTTCAACTTTTTCCTTGCCCTTCTTTCGAGCAATGAAAGTGTCGATGTTTTCCATTGGGCCTGGACGATACAAGGCATCAACTGCGGCAACCTCATTAAAGTTATCAGGATGTAATGATTTCAAAACACGTTTAATTCCGTCAGATTCGAATTGGAAGATTCCATTAGTGTCACCCTTTTGGAATAATTCTAGTGTTTTTGGATCGTTTAAATTAATTTTTCTGATATCAAAGTTACTGTTAACATCTTTTCTAACTAGTTGAATAATGTCATTTAAAATCGAAAGGTTCTTTAAACCAAGAAAATCAATCTTCAACAAACCGATTTCTTCAACGTAGTTCTTAGAGTATTGAGTAATTAAAAGCTCTTCATTTCCTGCTTGAAGTGGTGAAGTCTCAACGATTTTATTTTGGCTTAACACCAATCCGGCAGCATGAGTCGATGAATGTCTAGGGTTACCTTCTAGCTTAGTAGCCGTTTCATACATCAACTTATTTAATGCATTGTCGTTAACTAGGTTTCTTAGTTTTAGTGAGTTATCGTAAGATTCCTTAAGCGTAATCTTCAACTTATTTGGAATGGCTTTACTCCACTCATCTTGTTCAAACTTAGATAAACCAAATGTTCTACCAACATCTCTTAATACTTGTTTGGTCGACATCGTATCAAAAGTAACGATTTGGGCAACGTTTTGATGCCCATACTTGTCATGGACATAATTTAGGATCACTTCACGTTTATCATCTGGAATATCCAAATCAATATCCGGCATTTGAGCACGTTGGTCATTTAAGAAACGTTCAAACAATAGGTCGTATTCAATCGGATCAACATCTGTAATGTACAAACAAAATGAAACAAGCGATCCAGCTGCTGAACCACGTCCGGGACCGGTCATGATATTTTGTTGATGAGCATAGTTAATAACATCCCACACGATTAGGAAATAATCGTTGAAGCCCATGCCATCAATCACTTGTAATTCGTGTTTTAGACGATCACGATAGACTAGCCATTTATCCTTTGGAACCGCTAGTTCCACTAAACGATGCTTTAAACCAGTTATACATAACTCTGCCAAGAAATCCTTGGATGACATGTTCTTACCATTATCATAATGTGGTAAAACCGGTTGTTTTTTACTAATTTCGACATGACAGCTTTTTGCTACCTTTTCATTATTAGTTAAGCATTCTTCAAGTCCCTTTAGCTGGTAGTCATTAATTACGTCAGAACTTGGTTTTAACCAATTCTGAGTTTCTTCATGACTTTCCCCAAGCGGATTGGTTAAACGGCGATTATCGTCACGAATACATTGCATTACCTTCAGCGCGAATGCATCATCACTATTTAGATTTTGAACTCTAGATGATGCGATTAGGCCAATTCCTAATTGTCCCGATAATGACTTAACTTGTTCAATGTAGTCATTATCTTCTAGTTTTTCTTCACTAATTGCCAAGAAGATATCATCTTGGTGGCCATTTTTAAGATTACCTATAAAATCGATCACTGTATCGAATTGGTGTTGTTTAATCAACGCTGCTACCTCGCCGTAATCAGGAACAATTATAAAGGTATCCTTGGTAAAACTAAGTAAATCATCTATTGAAAGATTTTCGTTTTCCCTCGTTTTAGCTAGAGTGGATAATTTCATGATGTTTTTGTATCCATCATTATTCTTTGCTAAAACAATCAATTGATTTGCCTCTTCATCAGTTGAGACATTCTCAACAGACAAAGTAAGTCCGATAATTGGATGAATATTATTTTTTATACACTTATCATAGAATTCAATTGCACCATACATAACTTTGTCATCAGTTAACGCCAGGTTAGTATACCCACGTTTAATTGCTGTTGAAATTAATTCATCTATTGAGATTGTACTATTCAACAAACTGTATGAACTCATTACGTTTAACGGTGTATAATCCATAAAAATCATCCCTTTCCTTCAATAATTATAACAAAAATATCAATTGGTTGGATTATTTATAACTGTTTTTTACTTCTTAACTGTGGTAAAATTTCTATGAAATGTGAGGTGGATATGATGAAATTCATTATTTCAAATCTATTAGTTATTTTCTGGGCTGTTATCTTCGGTGAAATCATCGGATACATTGCCAGTCAATTAACTGGACTAACCTATAACTTAACTGAAATTGGTGTCGTATCAGCCGTTGTTGTATTAATTGCTGTTAACGCTTTAACACTTATTTCAAAACACTCAGTCAAATAATAAAAGCTCAAGTTAATCAACTTGAGCTTTTTTTGTTTATTCAAATGTTAATTCATTGTTAGCTAATCCAATCTTAACTGTAGATTTGGCTTTCACCTTATCTGCAATGATTAACTTAGCCAATGGTGTTTCGACATTTCTTGTCACAAATCTTTGTAATGGTCTTCCACCATATTGTGGGTCGTATCCATTATCAGTGATCCAGTCTAGCGCTTCATCACTGACTTCAATCTTGATTTGTTGGTCATTTAAGCGTTTGCCTAATTGATCGATTAAATGCTTAACAATTTGTCTTACATCCTTCTTGGATAGTGGTTTGAATGTAATGATGTCGTCAATTCTGTTTAGGAATTCTGGTTTAAAGCTCTTCTTCAATAAGTCATCAACTTGTTTCTTAGCCTTATCAGAAATATTGCCATCCTTATCCAAACCATTCAATAAGATATCAGAACCTAGGTTTGATGTCATAATCAATAGCGTATTCTTGAAATCAACTGTGTGGCCTTGACCATCAGTTAATCTTCCATCGTCTAAAACTTGTAGTAAGACGTTGAAGACATCAGGATGCGCTTTTTCTATTTCATCAAATAAAACAATGGTGTATGGGTCTCTTCTAACGGCTTCAGTTAATTGGCCACCTTCTTCGTAACCTACGTATCCTGGAGCAGCACCGACCAGTCTAGAAACGGATTCTTTTTCCATGTATTCTGACATGTCAATTCTTACCATGTGTTCTTCTGAATCGAATAAGTTTTCAGCTAATGATTTGGCAAGTTCAGTTTTACCAACACCGGTAGGTCCTAGGAATAGGAAAGAACCTAATGGCTTGCTTGGATCTTGTAGACCAGCTCTAGAACGTAATACCGCATCAGAAACGGCTTCAACAGCTTCATCTTGACCAACTACTCGCTTGTGTAAGTTATCATCTAAATGAAGCAGTTTTTCTCTTTCACCTTGCATCAAACGAGCAACAGGAATCTTAGTTTCACGGCTTAATACTTCTGCAATGCCATCTTCTGTAACTGATTCACTAACTAACCAGTCATCTTCATGGTCTTGATTTTCCATCTTAGCTAGTTCTTCTTCAAGCTTTGGAATAGTACCATGTTTTAGAATTGCAGCCTTATTTAGGTCGTATGAACTTTCGGCTTGTTGCAAGTCATTTTTAGCTTGGTCTAATTCAGCCTTCTTGTCACCTAATGTCTTAATGGATGACTTTTCTTGTTGCCATCTAGCGTTTAACTTATTAACGGTTTCCTTTAAGTTGGCTAGTTCTGGTTCTAGTTTGGCCAAACGAGCCTTTGATTCGTCGTCTTCCTCGTTCTTCAATGCTGCTTCTTCGACTTCGGCACGCATTAACTTACGGTTGGCTTGATCCAATTCAGTTGGATTAGAATTCATTTCCACTTCGATTGTGGAAGATGCTTCATCGACTAAATCAATCGCCTTATCTGGTAAGAAACGATCTGGGATATAACGGTCAGCCAACTTAGCAGCTGCAACTAACGCGTTATCGTGAATTCTTACTCCGTGGTGAATTTCTAGTCGTTCTTTAATTCCACGAAGAATTGTAATGGTATCGTCAACACTTGGTTCATCAACGCTGACCTTTTGGAAACGTCTTTCAAGTGCCTTATCCTTTTGCATGTACTTTCTGTATTCATCAACAGTAGTCGCACCAATCAAATGTAGTTCACCACGAGCTAACATTGGTTTTAAGATGTTTCCGGCATCCATACTACCTTCTGATTTACCGGCACCAACAATGTTATGAATTTCATCGATGAACATGATAATTTGGCCTTCAGACTTTTTAACAGCCTTTAGTACAGCCTTCAAACGTTCTTCGAATTCACCGCGGTACTTGGCACCTGCAATCAATGAACTCATGTCTAGTTCAAACAATGACTTGTCCTTTAGATTTTCAGGAACATCGTTTACGGCAATACGCTTTGCTAAACCTTCAACAATGGCAGTCTTCCCAACACCTGGATCACCAATCAAAACAGGATTGTTCTTGGTCATTCTGGAAAGAATTCTGATTACGTCTAGAATTTCTTCGTCTCTTCCGATAATAGGGCCTAACTTACCTGCTCTGGCTTCGGCAACCAAGTCAACACCATATTTCTTAAGTGCTTGATAATTATCTTCTTGATTCTTTGAAGTCACCTTTTCGCCCCCTCTGATATTTTGTACTACTTCTTCAATCTTTTGTTTTGTAATTCCTTGGTCTTTTACATAGTCAACAACTTTGTTACCCGTTGTATCCATTAATGCGATTACTAATGTATCAACGGCAACATAGCCATCACCCAAGTTTGTTTTTTCTTTTTCTGCATTTTGTAATAGTTCGAGCATACTGGATGAAATATTTTGTCCATAGGCCACGCCTTGGCCATCTACTGTTGCAATTTCATCTAGTTGTTGATCCAATTGCTTTTCGAAATCATCAACGTTCATCCCTGCTTCAGCAAAAATTTGTCTTGCTAATTCACCTGGTTGTACCAATACCTTGAACAAATGGGTAATTGTGATTTCTTGATGTTTGCGATTAGCAGCCACCTTTTGTGCTTCAGCTAACGCTTGTGATACTGCTTCTGTTAATTCATCTGGATTCAATTATTTCACCTACTTAATAAAAAATACCTATGAGAAATCCATCTCATAGGTAAATTTTACCAAAAGGTCACATTAAATCAAATTATTTTGACCTTTTTTGACTAATTATTTTTCTGCGTTTAACTTAGCGATTTCAATGATGACATCACATGCCTTTTCCATTGTTTGAACAGATACGTATTCAAAACGACCGTGCATGTTTTCACCACCGGCAAACAAGTTTGGTGTTGGTAACCCCTTAAATGAGATTGTTGAACCATCAGTTCCCCCACGAACTGGGAAAATATCTGGTTTAACGTCAACATTGTTCATTGCTTCCTTGGCTAAATCAACAACTTCCATGTTCTTTTCGATAACTTCGGCCATGTTGTAGTATTGGTCCTTAACTTCAACGTGAACACGGTCATAATCAAAACGCTTGTTCATTTCATCGGCAATCTTTTTGAAGTATTGTTTTCTTTCTTCAAAACGATTTCTGTCATGATCTCTGATGATGTAAGACATCTTAGTGTTGTCTGGAGTACCATTGATTTCAAGCAAGAAGTAGAATCCTTCCTTACCATCAGTGTATTCAGGTCTTTCATATGCAGGTAGCTTAGCATTGAATTCCATTGCTAATAAGGCCGCATTAACCATAACATCCTTGGCTTCACCAGGATGGACATCAGTTCCTTTAATTTCAACAGTTGCACCAGCAGCGTTAAAGGTTTCGTATTGTAGTTGCCCTTTAGCTCCACCATCGACAGTGTAAGCCATATCGGCACCGAAATCTTCAACATCAAATTTCAATGAACCAGTTCCGATTTCTTCGTCCGGACCAAAACCAACTTCGATTTCACCGTGCTTAATTTCAGGATGGTCAATTAAGTATTTCATGGATGAAATGATCTCGGAAACTCCTGACTTGTCGTCAGCTCCTAATAAAGTAATTCCATCAGTTGTGATAAGAGTATCACCAGAATACTTATGTAGACTTTCAAATACGTTTGGATCTAAGTTGTATTCACCGTCACCTAATTTGATGTTTGATTTTCCATCATAGTTTTCTACAAATTGTGGGTTCACATTTTCTGAATTAAAATCAGCAGTATCAATATGTGAAATGAAACCAATCTTCTTTACATCTTTGTCGATGTTTGAAGGTAGAGTCGCAAATACATATGCACTTTCTTCATTTGTTCTTACGTTAGATAAACCAATTTCTTTTAGTTCTTCCTTTAATTGGTTTAAAAATACTGTTTCACGGTTAGCTGATGGAATAGTAGTGCTGCTTTCATCAGAACGCGTGTTAACCTTAACGTATCTCAAAAAACGAGGTACTAAGTCTTCATACTTACTCATGGTGTTTCCCCCTAAATAAATTGATATGGATCAGTGTTTATAGAAGATTCTATCACATCTATTGGCCAATCATAATCTTTTGACCACTCTTTGAACATTTCTGCCAAATATGGCTTACAAATGCTTTCGATGTGGTGACCAGGATCAACGACTGACATATGGTCAGCTATCATATCATGCCCGACGTGGTAATAAACATCTCCTGTCACATAAACGTCTGCACCCTTATTCTTAGCAAGATTATAGAACTTACCACCATCTCCACCTAATACGGCAACTTTTTTGACAGGTTTATTTAACTCATGACTAATTAGTCTAAGACCGTCAACATTGAAATACTCCTTGCAATTACGAGCAAATTGTTCCACTGTTGTGGTTTCCTTTAGTTCACCAATTCGACCCATGAAATATTCAACGCCATTATATTCTCCTTGGCTTACTAGTCCTTCAACGTTTCTCAAATCCATTGCTTCAGCTAACCAATCATTCATACCGCCATCAGCATTATCCAAATTTGTATGTGCTGAATAGACAACGATGTTGTTCTTAATGATATCTGCGTACATCTTATTTTGTGGAACATCTAAATCCATGCTCTTAACGGGTCTAAACATCGCTGGGTGATGAGAAAAAATCATATCACAGTCGTTCTCAATGGCTTCTTCAACTACTTCCGGTCTAACATCTAAAGTTACTAAGACCTTATGAATTTCTTGATTAATCGATCCGATTTGCAAACCAATTGGGTCATGTTCAACCGCAATCTCCTTTGGTGCAAATTTTTCAAACTGGTTAATTAAGTCGAATGCTTTCATTTATAACACCTCTTTAATTTCCTCAATTTCCTTCTTCATTGAATTAATCTTATCAACTGGTTTATCATGCTTAGCCAAGCTCATTTGGTCAATTACCATTTCAATTCTTTCAATTTCGTTTTCCCACTTTTCAACAAAAACATCTGAATGTTGTTTTAGTAAAAATGGACCAAACTTAATTTCCTGTTCTGTGTATTTCAGTGGTTCGTCGGTCTTTTTCGCAACGATAATTTCATAGGTGTGACCGTCTTCTCTTAAAATGGTTTCATCACTAATTTCGTATTGGTTATTCATTAACCATGTTCTCAAGCGATCTTCACCAACGTTTGGTTGAAGAATCAATAATTCGTCGCCTGACAAGTGTGACTTCCCGTTTTCTAGAATATTCTTGATTAAAGTTCCGCCCATTCCGGCAATGGTAACACAATCAATCTTATCTTCTGGTTGTACTGATAATAGGCCGTCAGCTAGTCTAGTGTCGATTCGATTACTTAAACCTTCAGCTTTAATTTCTTGAATTGCGTTGTCTAGAGGTCCCTTAGCAACCTCACTAGCAATTCCAAATTCAATTTGTTTTTGTTTCATCAAATAAACTGGCAAGTATGCATGGTCTGATCCGATGTCTGCTACTCGACTATTTTGCGGAACAAAATCTGCAACTACTTTCAATCTTTGAGATAACTTATTTGCGTCCATAAAAACACCTTTTCTACTTTGTTATTATTTATATTATAACCGCTATAGAAAATAAAAAACAGATAGCAAATGCTATCTGTTTTAATATTATTCAAGGAAATCCTTTAATTGTTTACTTCTGGATGGGTGGCGTAACTTTCTCAAAGCCTTAGCTTCAATTTGTCTAATTCTTTCACGAGTAACACCAAAGACCTTACCAACTTCTTCAAGAGTTCTAGTACGACCATCATCTAGACCGAAACGTAATCTTAGAACGTTTTCTTCACGGTCAGTTAGAGTATCTAGGACACCTTCAAGTTGCTCCTTTAGTAATTCGTATGCAGCATGGTCAGCTGGACTAGTTGCATCTTGGTCTTCAATAAAGTCACCTAAGTGAGAGTCATCTTCTTCACCAATTGGTGTTTCTAGAGAAACAGGTTCTTGAGAAATCTTTAGAATGCTTCTAACCTTTTGAGTTGGCATATCCATTTCAGCACCAATTTCTTCAGGTGTAGGTTCACGACCTAAATCTTGAAGTAATTGTCTTTGAATACGGATTAATTTGTTGATTGTTTCAACCATGTGAACTGGAATTCTGATAGTTCTAGCTTGGTCAGCAATCGCACGTGTAATAGCTTGTCTAATCCACCAAGTAGCATAAGTTGAGAACTTGAAACCTTTTCTGTAATCAAACTTTTCTACGGCCTTCATTAGCCCCATGTTACCTTCTTGGATTAAGTCCAAGAACTGCATACCACGACCAACATAACGCTTAGCAATTGAAACAACCAAACGAAGGTTAGCTTCAGCTAATTCTTGTTTAGCTTCTTCGTCGCCTTCTTCAATACGAAGAGCCAAGTCAACTTCTTGGTCAGCTGTTAGAAGTGGAACACGTCCAATTTCTTTTAGGTACATTCTAACCGGGTCATTAATCTTAACACCAGTTGGAGCAGAACCAGAATTTTTCAATTCTGCTTGAGTAACCTTTTTAGCTGCTTCTAAGGCACGTGGATCTGGATCACCATTTTTATCAACAACACTGATACCAGCATCTTCGATTTTTTCTAGTAATTCGTACATTTCATTCTTAGTTAGCTTGAATGGCACAGCAATTGTGTCATTAACATCGTCATAGGTAACGTGTCCAACTTTCTTTTGCTTCTTAATTAAAGCATTGGTTGATTCTTTTAGTTCTTTTTTGTTTAACTTCTTTTCAGCCATTAAAGTGCCTCCTAAATTACGATCTGTCGTTCAACTGTTTTTGTCTTTGTAACTTGATGATTTCCATCGCTAGTTCCGTTTG
This sequence comes from Apilactobacillus nanyangensis, assembly GCF_016861915.1. GTDB lineage: Bacteria > Bacillota > Bacilli > Lactobacillales > Lactobacillaceae > Apilactobacillus > Apilactobacillus nanyangensis. The sequence goes on from NZ_BOLX01000004.1 coordinate 39,847, forward strand.
TTTATCAACATCCCCTAGCTTCTTGGCATCATTCAATTCAGCCTGTTTGTTCTTAAGCTGAACATCGATCGGCGCCTCATTCATTATTATATTAACATAATCGTCAACCTCTTCTTTATTTGGCGCATCGCTTAAAGGTAACATTTCAATATTAATCAGCATGTTTTGCAACTTTTCTTCTTTGATGAAGTCTTGAAATTCAGCTGATTTGTACTCGTCATGTGTTGCCATGTACCCTTGTGCCAATGTGTATAGAAGTTGAAAATCATCATCCACAAATGAAAAACCATCTTTACTCATTAAATGTTGCCACATTTCACGTGACATCAAAATCCGATTAAATAAATATAATTCCGCCAATTCCACCTTGCTGTGTGATTTGACGTTATCAAATGGTTGGATGACTGGATGGCCTTGTTGTGGTTCATCCCTTGATTTCTGAATCGACTTGTTAACATTATTCTTTTGAATATAGGTATTCATTCGATTTGTCAAATCTAACTTGTTCAAGTTGAATTGATCAGATAGTTGATTAACATAAATGTCTCTTTCCAACGGATCAGAAATCTTAGCAACTTCTTGCAAGACATCGTTAATATAACTAATCTGGTCAGTTTCATTATCCAAGTTACGGTTTAACTTGAAGTATCGCATCTTAAACGAAAGTGGTGATTCATATGCGGAATGCATATAACTAGCAAATCTTTCCTCACCATATTGTTTACGATATTCATCGGGATCAATTCCCTCAGGCATTTGAATAACACCTAGAGATAGATCTGTATTGCCTAACAATGACAATGCTCGATTAATCGCATTTTGTCCCGGTGCATCACCATCATAACAAACACTAACGCTTGGTGTTAAACGTTTAATCGTAGCGATTTGTTCTGTGGTAAGACTAGTTCCCATTGAAGCAATTCCATTGGTTACACCTGATTGATAAGCAGATATAACATCCATGAATCCTTCAAACAAGATAACATTCTTTTGCTTTTGAATGGTTGTCTTGGCATCCGATAAGTTAAATAACACTTTTCGTTTGTTGAAGATGTCAGTTTCAGGACTATTTAAATATTTTGCCGTTGAGGCATTTTTATCCATCACACGTCCTGAGAAACCAATCAGATTACCAAACTCATTTTTAATTGGGAACATGATACGGTCAAAGAAACGATCACGAAGTTTACCATCATCAGTTTCAATAAATAGACCAGATTTTCTCATATCATCATATTGAACTTTCTTATTTTCCAAAAACTTATTTAAGATTTGTTCCTTAGGCGCAAATCCCAAACGGTAGAACTTGATGGTCTCATCAGTCAATCCACGTTCGTGCAAGTAATCTAATGCTGGTTGTCCCACTTCAGTATTCATCAAAATATGACTATACAATTCGGTGGCTTGCTCATGCATATCGATTAATTTTTTCTCAACCGGATTGATGTTTGATTTAGCTTTATTGGAATGCTTATATTGGTCTGGAATTTCAATTCCTTGCATATCAGCAACTCTCATTACCGCTTCCGGATATGAAAGATTTTCCAATTCCATCATAAACTTAAAGACATTTCCACCTCTTCCGCAACTGAAACAGTGAAAGATTTGTTTTTGTTCATTAACAGAAAATGATGCAGTGTTTTCGTTATGAAATGGACATATACCAAATAGATTACTACCAGATTTCTTCAATGAAACAAATTGACCAACAACATCGGCAATGTTGGTTTCATTTCTAATCTGATCAATTACTTCTTCAGGAATCATTGTCAGCATATCTCCTTTCACTGATAAAAGTCGCACCGATTTTTAGTGCGACTTTTGTTAAAAATACGAATAAATATTATACAGTATTTTATCAACCCATCATAGGTTTGTCTATCGATTCTATTTTACGATTAATTGGTTTAAGTCAGCAAACCAGTTAATCATGTTTGATAACTTAGTTAATTCACGTAAGTGATTGTTCTTAACGTTTTCATCTTTAGCCATAACCATTGTTTGGTCAAAGTAATCGTTAATTGAATCTTTCAAGTCGAATAACTTGTTGTATTCATCGTTTGCACTTAGTGAGAAGAAGTCACCAGAGATTGCTTCAACATTTGAATGAAGGTTCTTTTCAGAATCGTTTTCGAATAATGATTCATCAACATTTAAGTCGTCTGAAGCAAAATCTTGTTTTTCAGAAATTCTTAGAACACGAGTTAATGCTTCAACTGATTCCTTGAAGTTATCATCTTCCTTGTGTTCGTTTAGAATGTCGGCAACGTTGAAGATAAATTCGATATTATCATTGTTTGAGTTACCTGCAGCATCGATAATATCATGTCTAATCTTGTCAGCCTTTAATTGCTTAACAATTCTATCCTTGATAAATGAAACGATCTCGCTAATTTCCTTGTTTTGATCCAAGTCAGGAGCAACGTTAGCATCCTTTTCAGCGTTGATGAATGCTTCCATCATTTCAGTTAAGTTGAAGTTTAGTTCTTCGTTCTTAACAATCCTAACAATACCGTTAGCTTGTCTTCTCAATGCGTATGGGTCATTTGAACCACTTGGAATCATACCAGCAGCGAAGAAAGTTAGGATACTGTCAAACTTATCAGCTAGAGAAAGAACTGAACCGACCTTTGTCGCTGGTAGTTCACCTGTTGCTGAGATTGGCATGTAGTGTTCACGAATAGCAGTAGCAACAGCTTCGTTTTCACCCTTTAATAGAGCGTACTTTTCCCCCATGACACCTTGTAGTTCTGAGAATTCACCAACCATACCAGTTACTAAATCAAACTTGTAAATTTGAGCAGCACGTTTAACATCTTTTAGTTCTTGGTCGTTTAGTTTAGCATGTTGACCAATTACTTCTGCAATCTTTTCAACACGTTGCATCTTTTCAAACATAGTTGAAATCTTATCGTGGAAACTTACCTTCTTTAGCTTGTTTACGTAGAAGTCAATATTCTTAGCTTGATCTTCTTGATAGAAGAACATTGCATCTTCTAGACGTGCTGTAAGCACTTTTTCGTTACCAGCAATCACGTTTTCAATGTATTCGCTGTTACCGTTTCTAACTGAGATAAAGAATGGTAATATATTGCCATTTTGATCGTTAACGTAGAAGAATCTTTGATTATCCTTCATTGAAGTAATTAGAACTTCTGAAGGTAATTGTAGGTATTTTTCATCGAACTTACCAAAGAATGCAGTTGGCCATTCAACCAAGTTGTTAACTTCTTCAAGAAGACCTGGGTTAATGTTAATTACCCAGTTGTTTTCATCTTGGATTTCTTTGATTTGTTTAACGATTAAGTCTTTACGTTTTTGAGCATCAACAATAACAAATTGTTCTTTTAGCTTTTCTTCGTATTCGTCAGCTGAGTTGATAGTTGTGTCTTGACCTAAGAATCTGTGACCACGACTAACGTTTGAAGCAGTAACGTCTAGAATTTGAATTGGTAATACTTCATCATCTAATAGAGCTACCATCCATCTAATTGGACGAATGAAGTCTAAACGGTAAACGTTCCACTTCATTAGTGTTGGGAATGTCATGCTTGTAATAACATCCTTTAATCCCATTAGCACTTCTTTAACAGGCTTTCCGGCAATGTGTTTTTCAACGAAAACATATTCAGTACCATTAACTTCTTTAAAAGTAATATCGTCTGTACTTAACCCTTGTCCCTTAGTGAAACCAATGGCTGCTTTTGACCAGTTTCCTTCGTCATCTAAAGCAATTTTCTTAGCAGGACCTTTTACAGTTTCGTTTACGTCAGGTTGTTTGTCTGCTAAACCTTCAATTTGGATAGTTAAACGACGAGGAGTTGAGAATGGCTTAACAGCATCAAAATCGATTCTTTGATCTTTTAAGTAATCTTCAGTCTTCTTAACTAATTGTTTGATACTAGGAGTTACCACATGAGCTGGCATTTCTTCTAGTCCAATTTCAAGTAAAAATGTGTGAACCATTATTTTTCCTCCTTGTTTTCATTATCTTTTAGAAGAGATTGTCTTAATTTTTCATCTTTGATAAGTGGGAAACCACGTTTCTTTCTTTCAGCAATGAAGGCCTTAGCAATTTCTCTGGCCATTCTTCTGATTCTTGAAAGGTATCCGGCACGTTCAGTAACTGAAACGGCACCCCTAGCATCTAATAAGTTAAATGTGTGGCTACATTTTAGAACGTAGTCGTATGCAGGGTGAACTAAGCCGTTTGCGATTTGTTTTTTAGCTTCTGTTTCGAAGTCATCAAACATCTTTAGTAACATTTCTTGGTTACTTTCTTCGAAACTGTATTTTGAGTGTTCGTATTCAGGTTCCTTGAAGATATCACCGTACTTAACACCATCACTCCATTCTAGTTCAAAAACGTTGTTAACGTCTTGAACGTATGAAGCAAGTCTTTCTAGACCGTAAGTGATTTCTGAAGCAACAGGGTTCATTTCTTGACCACCAACGATTTGGAAGTAAGTAAATTGAGTAACTTCCATTCCGTCTAGCCAGATTTCCCAACCAACACCGGCACAACCCATTGATGGGTTTTCCCAGTTATCTTCAACGAAACGAATATCGTGTTCTTCTGGGTTAATGCCAAGTTCTTTTAAACTATCCAAGTATAGTTCTTGGATGTTTTCAGGAGATGGTTTCATGATTACTTGGAATTGGTGATGTTGGTATAAACGGTTAGGGTTTTCACCATATCTACCATCAGCAGGTCTTCTAGAAGGTTCAACGTATGCTGCGTTCCATGGTTCAGGTCCAATTGCACGTAAGAATGTGTATGGACTCATAGTTCCGGCACCCTTTTCAGTATCGTATGCTTGCATTAACATACAACCTTGTGATGACCAGTATTGTTGTAATTTTAAAATGATGTCTTGCATTGACAACTTTTCTGTCATGTTACTTCCTCCTAATAAACGAATGGCATAAAAAAAACCTATGCAAAAAGTATACTTAAATACAGTTTACATAGGGACGATTGTTCGCGGTTCCACCCTACTTCTGACTTTCGTCAGCAGCTTGATTTCTTTGGTTCAAAAAGTGCCAATCATTGAAAAATGCAAGTAGCTCACACTGTCCTACTATCGCTGGATATCATTTTATTCAATGACCCTCTTTTGTCATTACCATTCGTATTTATTTAACTTAATTATAGTTTACAATTGCTAAAAAATCAATTCTATAATCTTAGGTCATTCATTTGATCTAAGAAACTTTTACTCTTTAAATGAATCCCTACAGAATCCGAGTAAATCTTATCGAGTAACATTCTTAAATTTTGCTTTGTATTGTCATTTACGTTAACGTTACCCAATTTATTTAAATCAATAATTGAAAAACGACGTAAATAATAAATAGTCTTTTGATCTAAGTGCAAACGGTTAGCATCTAAATGAAAGTGATTTTGGCAAATCAATCCACCATAGGCTTCGGAATAGTCAAAGTTAAGATCAGTACGACCACAAATGGCGCATCCCCTTAGTTCAGGTTGAACCCCGAACTCACCTAGAAGTTGGATTTCACAGATGTTTGTAATCACCTCTGGGTCAACACCGTTATCGATCAATCGTAACGCTGCAAATAACTGATTGAACCAATGTGGAATTGGTGTTGAGTCAGGAAACGCAACGTCCACTAAAGACATAATGTAAGTAGCGTAGGCATTTAAGAAAATATCCTCGCTAATGTTTTCATAATGGTCAGTATCTAATCCACTATAAATATAAGATAAGTTTTCAGCATTTATCTTTCCAGAATACGTACCATAGGTAAAAGGCAAGATATTCGCCATCATCTTAAAGCCCCTTTTTCGAGCGCCTCGAATGAAAAACATCTTCTTGCCTGCCTCGGCCGTTAAAAACTTAACTAACATATCATTTTCTTTGAAGTTTTTTCGGTATAGTAAAATACCGTGAAAATTCATATATGTTTGTGAATCCATTTTTATTCACCGACCATTTTTAAAATTTTAGTAATTATCCTTCTTGTATCCTAATGACTTAAGAACGGATGATTCATTACGCCATCCGGGATGAACCTTAACCCAAAGCTTTAGATAAACCTTGCTACCTAATAGGTCTTCGATATCTTGTCTAGCAAGTGTTCCAATCTTCTTTAGCATTGATCCTTGCTTACCAATTAAGATTCCCTTTTGACCGGGACGATCTACTAAGATATCGGCTTGGATATCTACGTTTCCGTTTTCCTTGGTCTTCATGCTTAGAATATCAATTGCAATTGAGTAAGGAATTTCGTCTCTTGCTAGCATTAAGATTTTTTCTCTGATTAGTTCAGCAACAATAAAACGTTCTGGATGATCAGTTACTTCATCTTCTGGGTAGTATTGTGGACCAGCTGGTAATAATTGCTTCAAGTTGTCCATCAATTCATCAACGTTGTTACCTTGTAGTGCTGAGATTGGGAAAACTTCTTTCCAATCAAGCGCCTTCTTGTAAATATCCATGATACTTAGAAGCTTGTTTGGATTGATTTCATCAATCTTATTGATAATTAAGTAAACTGGTTTATCAATATCCTTTAAACGGTTAATGATAAAGTTATCTCCAGCACCTCTGGTTTCAGTGGCGCTTACCATGAATAAGACAGCATCAACTTCTTTTAATGCTGAGAACGCTGATTTTTCCATGAAATCATCTAATTTGTTATTTGGTTTATGAATTCCTGGGGTATCCAAGAAAACAATTTGTGATTCATCATCGGTGTATACACCTTGAATCTTGTTTCTAGTTGTTTGTGCTTTGTCACTCATAATCGCAATCTTTTGACCGATAATACGGTTCAAAAATGTTGATTTACCAACATTAGGTCTACCAACAATTGCTACAAATCCTGAATGAAAGTTTGGATCAAATTCCATAATAATTCCTCCGTGCTGTTAAAGTCCAAATATGATTGGAACATATACCAATAATCCGATGATTGCTGCAAAGATAGACGCAATGACCACACCAGCGGCAGCTACGTCTTTTGCCTTCTTAGCAATCTCATCATACTTATTACCAACAATTAAATTAACAATTGATTCACATAACGTATTTACAACTTCAGCGATTAAGACCATAAATATTGCTAATAAAATCCAAACCCATTGGCTCAAATCAATCTTAAGAACAAACGACATAATCACTACAACTAAAGATGCAATTAGATGAAATCTAAAGTTACGTTCTGTCTTGCATAATATCACTAAACCATCAAAAGCGTGCTTAAATGATTCAACGAAGCTACGATTTTTTCTGACTACTTTTTTATCTTTTAAGCCCATAGTCATCCATAATCTTTCTTTGCAATGGGAACATAACATCTTCATCTTCTTGCTTCATGTGATCATAACCGTTTAAATGTAGGAAGCCATGAACAACAAGGAATCCTAATTCACGTTCGTATGAGTGGTCTAAAAATTCTGCTTGTTCAGCAACCTTATCGATTGAAACAAAGATGTCACCAATGTTTTCTGGGATTTCTGCGGCCATTTCATCATCCATAATTAATGGAAAGTCGTCATCACCGTCTTCAATCGCAAAACTAATAACATCAGTTGCGCGGTCAACGCCACGATACTTACTGTTAATTTCCTTAATTTCGTCGTTATTAACGAATGTTACTGACATTTCAGTATTATCCTTAAGGTCTAATGCCTTGCTAGCAAATTGCAGTACATCTTCCACTAAATCGATGTGTTTTTGGTCTACACCGTCTTTTGTCTTATCGTAAATTTCTAAATCCATTCTGGTACTCCTGTTATAAAATTTCTAGTTTTGTTGATATTCTTCGTAGGCATCGATAATTCTAGCAACCACTGGATGTCTAACAACATCCTTAGAATCAAACTTAACAAAACGAATCTTTTCTACATTTTGTAAGATTGATTGAGCTTGAACTAGACCACTACTTGCATGTTTAGGCAAATCAATTTGAGATATATCACCGTTAACAATCATCTTCGAACCAAATCCAAGACGAGTTAGGAACATCTTCATTTGAGCAGTTGTGGTGTTTTGAGCTTCATCTAAAATAACGAAAGCAGAGTCCAACGTTCTACCACGCATATAAGCAAGTGGAGCGATTTCAATAACTCCTCTTTCCATCAATCTAGCGGTGTGTTCACGACCTAAAATGGAATGAAGAGCATCGTATATTGGTCTCAAATATGGATCAACTTTTTCTTTTAAATCACCAGGTAGAAAACCTAGGCTTTCACCGGCTTCAACGGCAGGTCTTGTCAAAATAATCTTTTCGACATCACCGTGTTTTAATGCTGCAATTGCCATAACCACAGCTAAGTATGTTTTACCAGTACCGGCAGGTCCAATTCCAAAAGTAATATCATTACGTTTTACAGATTGAACGTATTGGCGTTGGCCAAAGTTCTTAACACGGACTGGTTTTCCCTTAAAGTCTTTGATTAATATTTGATTGTATAGCTCTTTAAAATAACTTAATGTATCATTTTTGGCCATATTCATAGCAGATACAAAATCACTGCTATTCAATGTAACACCATTTTGAATTAAGTCCATTAAGTTCTTAAAAATTGAAATAACTTTATTAACATTATCTTCGCTTCCAGATACCTTCACATTGGTTCCAAAAGCATTAATTGATACTTCCATACCCTCTTCAAGAATTGTAACGTATTTATTTTGTGCCCCTAATAACTTAGGTTCAAAATCTAAATTATGAATAATAAATTCTTTGGTTACTTCAGTTTGTTCTGTCAATATAGCGACCCCTTTTTTATTGATAATCAAATATTAGCACAGATTTTGACTTTAAAAAAGTTATTAATATGTACTAACAAAGCATGATTGTAATGTATTACAACCATACTTTATAAATAATTAGCTTAAGTGAGCTTTTACAGATTGGTTAACTTCGTTTCCGTCAGCTTTACCCTTAACCTTTGGCATGATAGCACCCATTACTTTACCAAAATCAGACATTGCTGAAGCGCCAACTTCGCTGATAGTTTCTTCAACTACCTTGTCAATTTCTTCTTTTGACATTTGTTTTGGAGCATACTTGCTTAGCACAGCTAATTGTTCTTCTTGTTCGGCAACTAAATCATCTCTACCACCATCTTTGAATTCAGCAATAGATTCCTTAACTTGCTTAACTTCACGACTGATAACAGTTAATTCTTCGTCATCACTTAAATCATGACCCAAAGCAACTTTTTCGTTAGTTAGGGCTGATTTTAGAGAACGAATAACGTTCAAAGCAGTTTTGTTGTGTTCCTTCATTGCATTTTTAAGATCTTCATTAAGATTTGTAGCGATACTCATTATAGTTTCCCTCTTTCAAAATATTCAGCTTAGTTTTAGCAAAAAAAACGTCCCTGAAATAACAGGAACGTTTTTAGTAATTAAAAGCGACGGCTTTTTTTCTTGTTGTTGCGCTTTCTTGCTGCTTCAGATTTTAATTTACGTTTAACACTTGGTTTTTCGTAGAATTCTCGTTTACGGTATTCACGTAAAGTACCGTTCTTGGAAACTGTACGTTTGAAACGACGAAGAGCATCATCAAGAGATTCGTTTTTACGAACGACTGTTTTTGACATATGAAAATTCCCTCCCTCCGAGCTCGAAATACAACAGTTACTTTTTTTGTTTATTAAAACTGTTCTTAATAATTATACAAAACAATATTTATAACGTCAATATTACATTTCAATTTAAAACTACTTTTATGACAGTTTTTTAGATATAATATAGTCGTTAAAAAGGAGTGATTTTAATGAAACATATTAATATATTTGCCATCTCTGATTCTAGTGGTGAAACAGCGATGCAAGTTGCTAAAACCGCTGGTGCACAATTCGAAAGTGCTGACATTTCATACGAACGATACCCATTTATCACTACCGAATCAATGTTAAGTGGTATCTTAAAAATTGCTAAACAAAAAGAAGCCGTCATTTTTCATACCCTAGTTAACGCCGATTTAAGTAAACTAATTGAAGATTTTGCAATGGCCAATAATTTACAAAACGTTGACTGTGTCCAAAAGCCCATGAAGGCCATTAGTAGCCAATTAGGTTTTAACCCTGAACGTGTTAGTGGTTTGGTTCATGACTTAAACGATGATTACTTTAAAAGAATTGAAGCGATGGAATTCTCCGTTGAAAATGATGATGGAAGCAACCCACAAAACCTAACAAAAGCAGATGTCGTAATCCTAGGAATTTCTAGAACATCCAAGACACCGCTATCACTATACCTTGCAAACAAACAGGTAAAGGTATCAAACGTTCCAATTGGTCCTACCATCCAGTTACCTAAAGAAGTATTTGACGTTGATCCAAAGAAAATTATTGGTCTTACCAGCGTAACTAAAGATATTCAAAAGATTAGAAAAGCCAGAATGGCATCATATGGTATCGATGAAGATACACCATATTCAAACTCAAAGAACATTGATGAGGAATTAGAATATGCTAACAACTTATACCATGAACTTGGTTGTTTAATTATCGACGTCCACGATAAATCAATCGAAGAAACAGCCACTGTGATTATGGAAAGTCTTGATTTAGATTCATACCAATAAAAAAAGAGCTTAACAGCTCTTTTTTATTTTTATTGATTTAAAATATCATCCATCAAATTATTATTGAATTGTTGTTCTTTTAACATTTTAACTTCGAAGTAATGTGGAGACAACTTCTTCTTAGTTCCTTCAACAGCAACAGCTGGTGTTTCCATAATCTTTGGAACATCAACTAAAGATTCGTGGTGAGCAATGTAGTTCAAGGCATCGAACCCGATTGTTCCTAACCCAATGATTTCATGTCTATCTTTATGACTGCCAAAATCATTCTTAGAATCATTTAAGTGAACGACCTTTAATCGATCTAAACCAATTACATGGTCGAATTCATTTAAGACACCGTCGAAGTCTTCTTTAACGTTGTAACCAGCATCGTTAGTATGACAAGTGTCGAAAGTAACGGATACTTTATCGTTGTCCTTAACACCATCAATGATTTGTGCAATTTCTTCAAAGGTACGTCCAACTTCTGTTCCCTTACCTGCCATAGTTTCCAACGCAATTTGAACCTTTTGATCTGGTTCAATGACTTCGTTTAAACCCTTGGCAATTTGAGCAATTGCTTTATCTGCACCTTCACCAACATGAGAACCAGGATGTAACACAATTTGTGTTGCACCAATAGCTTCAGCACGTTTAACTTCTTCATGTAAGAAATCAACACCAAACTTAAAGTTCTGTGGCTTGGTAACATTTCCTAAATTAATGATGTATGGAGCATGAACAACGCTTTCCAAAATACCATGTTCTTTCATGTATTCCTTACCGTCTTCGGCTCTTAATTCATCAATTGGCTTTCTTCTGGTGTTTTGAGGAGCACCAGTGTAAACCATAAATGCATTTTCACCATAGCTGTCAGCTTCTTTAGCAGAACCCAAAAACATGGTTGAGCCATTCATGCTAACGTGAGATCCGATTAAAAACTTACTTGTCATTACTAATCATCCTCATTTCATCAACAAATTTTTCTGAAGAGTCTGCGGATTCCCATCCACAATACTTTTCATAGAATTCTTCGTACTTCTTATCGTATTCAGAATACTTCTTTTCCTTGTTAAATACATCAATTTGCTTGTAAAAGTCGTCTTCATCTTCAACAACGGGTCCAGGTAATTCTGTTCTGTAGTCAAAGTAGAAACCACGAATATCATCTTCATAATGCTTTAAATCATATGCATAGAATAACATTGGACGTTTTAAATTAGCATAGTCAAACATTACTGATGAATAGTCTGTAATTAATAAATCTGACATTAAGTATAGATCACTGATGTCTTCTTCAACCATGATGTAAACACGGTCCTCAAATCCCTTAATATCAATGAAATCTTTTACAAGATAATGTGGTCTGATAATTAATACAGTATTATCATCAACTTGTTCAAAGAAAGTCTTCAAACTAAATGGTAATTCAAAGTTGTAAACACCTTTACGTTTGTAATTATCATCTCGCCAAGTTGGTGCATATGTAATTACATTTAAATCATCACGACCAAGGTATTCTTTCTTTAATCTACTAATGTTATCTTGAGTGTCACCGTAATATAAAACATCATTTCTTGGATAACCAATGTCTAGAAAATGATTGTTAAAATCAAATGCTCTAGCAAAAATATCTTTCGAATATTGGTTAGGAGCAATTAAGTAATCCCAACGATGAGCTTCATTAGTAAAGTTTCTTTTATATTTTTCAGTGTTGGTACCTGGCATCATAACATTTTCAATATCGGTACCTAATTTCTTCAAAGGAGTACCATGCCATGTTTGCATATATACGGTACCTTTATTTTTATTCCACCATTTTGGCGTTCTAGAATTAAATACCCAGAAGTTGGCTCTAGCCATTACCCATACCCACTTAGGCATGAACTTTCTGACCATATTAATATCTGGATACAATTCTTTGAAGGTCTTATATTGAGCTTTTCTCACAGTAAAATATGCTTTTGACTTATCTTCGGGATATTTTTCAACCCACTTTTCATAAATAGCTGCAGGGTTATCATTAATATCTTTTCCCTGGAAACTTTCAAAAACAACTAGATTCTTTTTTACTGGTAAAGTAATCAAAACATTATTAATTAAAATCAATACTCGACGAATTGATTTTTTAATAAATCTAATTACTTTTTTCTTCAATTTCATCATACGACACTTTCAATCCTTTTAACTTTTAACTAAATATAATCTACAAAGCGAGCTCTGAACTTGTAATGTAGATGTGATCCAACCAATAGGAAGAATAATACTGTTAACCAGAAAATTAACATCAACATTGGCTTTTGCCAGAACCATGCTTCACCTAGCATTGATTCTCTAAATCCAGAAACAATGTAGAAGAATGGGTTCAATTGTAAGAATCTTACAAAGAATGCAGGGAATGCATTAGTTTCAAAGTTAAATAGAACTCCAGACATGTAGAACAATACTCTCATGATTGATTGTAGGAAAATACGGTAATCACGGACAAGAATTGTGACAGTTGAGTTAAAGATACCAAATGCTAATAACCAGCAAATCATTGCAAAGAAGTAGTATAGCCATTGAATCCAGTATAGGTTAGGTAGTACTCCACCCTTTAGGTACCCTAAGATAATTGAACATGCTAGCATAGCCCAGAATGAACTTAAGTTAGTTAGAATCTTAATTGATGGTAGAACACTAACCGGGAACTTCATTTTTGAAACCATACCCACTTGTTGGTAGATACTCTTAGATGCATCCAATGTAACACTGTTCATGTAGAACCATGGAGTAATACCGATAACCATCCAAGTTAGGTAATCAACACTACCAGATGTACCCTTCTTTAAACCAACACCGAATACTAACCAATAAATTAAGATTTGAATAATTGGGTATAAGTAGGCCCAAACAATACCTAGGTAATGACTTTGGTAATCAGATTTATCTTGGTATTTTGACACTCTAAACATTATTGGTAAATTTTGAATTTGCTCTTTGATTAATGTAATGACTTCCTTCAAGCCGATCACACTTCCTTTACTTTAAAGTTTTAATATATCTGTCGATTACTCGACTTGTTGCAAAACCATCATTGTATTTGTTCCAATGACGATTAAAATTGGTAAAATCTGTTTGTTTATCTTCACTAATTGCTGTTTTTAGGTCATCCAAAGAAGTAATTGGTTTTGTAGGCAACCAATTTAATAAATCATCTTGAATTCCTGGATTTTGTTTGTATTGGTCTAAATCAAACATAAAGAACAATAGAGAATGTGCATTAGGCAATAGTGAATAATCAAAAGCAACTGATGAATAATCAGTTACTAAGGTGTCAGTTACAGCTAACAAATCAGTTGTTGATAATTGATTTGAAAACATCACGTTTGGATTCTTTGATTCCCTTTGTAATTTTTCTTCTAAGTCCTTTAGAAGTGGATGTAGCTTTACGACTACCATTGCATTAGGATCATTTGATAAAGCCTTAATAACACCCTTAGGTGGGTTAAATGACCTTCCCTCATCACGATATGTTGGTGCATATAGAATTACTCGTTTATCCTTTAATTGAGGAGCAAAGCTATAAACACGTCTTCTCGCGATACTTTGCCATTTTTCCTTAAATAATCTGTCAGATCTTGGATAACCAATCATCTTCATTTTATCAAAGGAAACATGATAGCTATTCTCAAATACATGTCCCATTGTTTCGGAAGCAACCACATATTCATCAAAGCTATTATAAACTTTTTGAAAGCGACGTTTGTCGGAAGCACTTCTATCCTTAGTAGAAGCATCTTCCCAACCAAACTTCTTAATTGCACCATTGGCATGCCATAATTGAACAACCTTTAAATTCTTTGGATGGACAATGCCACCCAAAAAAGGAAAGTAATTGTCACAAAAGACAACATTACTTGCCATTATTTTTGGAATTAAGTCAAACACTAGTTTAAATCCGTCTCTAAACAAGACGGTCTTAATTCCGTATGCAGCCAAATCAGTGGCTGCCGCTTCGCTTGATGATTCATAATATACATATAGCCTTTTATTTTTTGGCAATCGACGAGCCATTGATTTGATTAATCCAAGATTATTATCAAAGCTCATTATGTAAATTACATTCTCTTTTTTTCTGAAATAAAATAGTAAAGAAACTATCTTAATTAAAAATATATACATAACCTTCAAAACAGATCCCACCATATTTAAAAACTATCACACAATCCAGTATTATATCACACTTAATGTAGAAAAATTATTACATTTAACTATTCAACCTTGTGTTCATAGAAATGCCCCATAATAGTAGATGCTTCAGTCACACTCGCAAATGCGTGCTCATCTGATTCATCTAAAGCTTCCTGTAACTCAGATAGTTCATATCTTGAAATGGTTGTAAATAGAATTGTTTTTTCATCATGCTTATATGCACCCTCAGCATCATGAATGATCGTAATTCCACGAGGAATATGGTTTTGAATGCTATCAATCACTGTCTTTGGATGATCTGTTACGACTAGCACCTGCATTCTTTGTTGACGAGTGTATGCGAAGTCAATCGCCTTAGCATTCACCACGATTCCGATTGCAGAATAAAATGCATATGGCCATCCATACGTAAATCCAGCAGCGGTAATAATGAAGATATTGAAAGCGATGTTAATCGTTCCAATACTTCTCCCCGTTTTTCTCCGGATAACAATTCCTAAAATATCCAATCCACCTGTAGAAATTTCGTTTTTTAAACTCATTCCCGTTCCAAAACCATTAACCACGCCACCAAAGATAGCACAAATCATCGGATCATTGGTTAGATACACTGGATGCAATGACTTAATCATAAAACTGGCTAGAAAAACAGTTAAGATGGTAAAACAAGTAAATTGATGGCCAATTTGTTTCCAGGCCAATATAAAAAATGGAATATTTAATACAAATAAACCAATCGAAGGAGAAATTGAGAATGGTAAAAATCTCCCTGATAAAGTATTAATCAACTGTGATAAACCAGTAAATCCAGATGAGTAGATTTTACCTGGCGTCCAGAAAAAATTCATGGCAATTGATACCATGATTCCGTACATAAAAGCAGTTGATGCTTTCGCTAAGTATTGATGTCGTCTTAAAATCCTTTGAACATCGTCCATAAGTTTCATAACCTCTCATTTAATATGAAAATAGTATAACATAAATACGGATTAAAAAAAGACTTCCCTAATGGAAGTCTTTCTTTGTTATTAAGCTTCTGGTTCGTCTTCAGCTTCTAGTCCTAAGTCATCTAATTGTTTCTTAGAAACAGGTGCTGGAGCATTAGTCATTGGTTCAGTAGCCTTTGAATTCTTAGGGAATGCGATAACATCTCTAATGTTTTCAGTTTGTGCTAATAATCTAGCAAAACGGTCTAAACCAATAGCTAAACCACCATGAGGTGGGAAACCGTAGTCTAAGGCATCTAGGAAGTAACCAAATTGTTCTTGGGCACTTTCTCTAGTGAAGCCTAAGGCCTTTAGCATCTTCAATTGTAGTTCCTTAGTGTGGATACGGATTGATCCACCACCAAGTTCTAGACCATTCAAGATAATGTCGTAACTTTGAGCGTGAGCCTTGTGAGGATCTTCGCCATCGTTTAGGTAATGTTCGTCACCTTCGTTAGGCATTGTGAATGGATGGTGAGCTGGGACCCATCTGTCGATACCTTCGTCGTAGTCGAATAATGGCCAGTCAACAACCCATAGGAAGTCAAAGACGTCTGATGGAATCATGTCTTGTTCCTTAGCGATTGCACATCTTAAGTAACCTAATGTATCAGCAACAACCTTATCTCTGTCGGCAGCGAATAGTAATAAGTCGCCTGACTTAGCTTCAGTAGCTGCAAGCATTTGGTCAACAACACTTTGGTCATCAAAGAACTTAGCGATTGGACCAGTTAAACCATCGTCGGTAACCTTCATCCAAGCAAGACCCTTGGCACCAAATCTTTCTACATATTCAGCATACTTGTCAATGTCTTTTCTTGAGTACTTGTCAGCACCACCAGGAACGGCAATTGCTTTTACCTTACCGCCGTTTTCAATTGCGCCACTAAATACCTTGAAGTTAACATCTTTAACGATGTCTGATAGATCCTTTAGTTCCATACCAAATCTAACATCTGGTTGGTCGGTACCAAAACGATCCATTGATTCTTGCCAAGTAATACGTTTGAATGGAGCCTTGATATCGATGTTTAAAGTATCCTTCATTACCTTTACGATTAAACCTTCAGTTAGGTCTTGGATGTCTTCAGCATTTAAGAATGAAGTTTCCATATCGATTTGGGTAAATTCTGGTTGTCTATCACCACGTAAGTCTTCATCACGGAAACAACGAGCAATTTGGTAGTAACGGTCAAAACCTGAACCCATCAATAATTGCTTAAATAATTGTGGTGATTGTGGTAGTGCGTAGAATGAACCATGGTAAAGTCTTGAAGGAACAAGGTAATCACGAGCACCTTCTGGAGTTGAAACTGTTAAGTTAGGAGTTTCAATGTCAATAAAGCCATTATTGTTAAAGTATTCGTGAACTGCTTGAGTAATCTTACTTCTTAAGATAATTCCACGTTGTACTTCTGGACGTCTTAAGTCTAAGTATCTGTACTTCAACTTAGTTTCTTCTGAAGCTGTGATGTTGTCTTTAATATCAAATGGAGGGTTTTCAGACTTGTTTAAGATTTTCACTTCTGAAACAGCAATTTCAATCTTACCAGTGTTAATGTCTGGGTTAACTTCCTTTTCACTTCTGGCAACAACAGTTCCCTTTACTTCGATTACATATTCATTTCTTAATTGATCAGCGATTGCCAATGCATCTGCACTGTTCTTGTCACTAAATACTAGTTGGACAATTCCTTTACGATCTCTTAAGTCAACGAAGATTAATTTACCTAAGTCACGACGTTTGGCAACCCATCCGTCTAAGCATACTTCTTGGTTTAAGTAGCTTTCATCTACTAAACCACAATAAGTTGTTCGGTTCATAATATCTCTCCTAATCTTATTTTTTATTTAAAGTTCTTTGAAATTAATTCTGCAAAATTATCTTTTACTTCATTAATGTCTACAGTAACTTCGTTTCCATCAGCCATGTTCTTAACATGAATGGTGTTTGATTCTAGTTCTTTATCACCAAGTGTTAAGGTAAACTTAGCATCTAGCTTATCGGCACTCTTGAATTGTGCCTTTGGTTTACGTGCTAGGTAATCTTTATCAGCCTTAAAGTCTTGCTTTCTTAAAGCTTGAACAACCTTAAGTGCTTCAACACTAGCATCGTCACCAATTCCAACTACATAAGCGTCTAAACCAAAAGTATCTGGGAATTGGAAGTTCTTAGAATCCATAAGTAGAAGTAATCTTTCTACCCCTAGACCAAATCCAACACCTGGCATTTGAGGACCACCTAGTTCTTCAACTAATCCATCGTATCTACCACCGGCACAGATTGTAGTGTAGCCTTCACCTAATTCCTTAGCGTTGGCCATGATTTCAAAGATTGTGTGGTTGTAGTAATCTAATCCACGAACCATAGTGTGATCAACATCGTATTTGATGCCTAAGTCATCCAATAGTCTAGTTACCTTATCGAAATGCTTTTGAGCATCATCAGTTAGGTAATCTAGAATTGAAGGAGCACCATCAACGATTAGTTGGTCTTCTGGTGCTTTACTATCTAGCACACGAAGTGGATTTTTGTGTAGACGTTCCTTAGAATCATCACTTAGTTCTTCAAAGTGTGGTTCCAAGTAGTCAATCAATGCTTGACGGTAGTCAGCACGAGTTTGCTTATCACCTAAAGTGTTAATAGCCACTCTTAAGTCATTAATTCCTAGATTTTGTAGGTAGTTAACGGCCATTGAAATAACTTCAACATCTAATTCTGGTGATTCACTACCAAATGCTTCAACACCGATTTGGTGAAATTGACGTTGACGACCAGATTGAGGACGTTCGTATCTAAACATTGGTCCCATGTAGTACATCTTAACTGGCTTAGGTGTGTCTGGACCGTAAAGTTTATTTTCAACAAATGCTCTAACTACACCAGCAGTTCCTTCTGGTCTTAATGTAATATGACGATCTCCTTTATCGTGAAAGTCATACATTTCTTTTGTAACAATATCTGAAGTTTCTCCTGATGTTCTTGAGAAAACATCGAAACTTTCAAACATTGGTGTTCTTATTTCTTGATAACGATAAGCCGCAAACAACTTTCTAGCTGTTTCTTCAACAAATTGCCATTTTTCAGAAGTTCCTGGCAAAATATCTGCGGTTCCTTTTGGACGTTGATATCGCATGATAATCCCTCCGCAAACTTTAATAACTGAATAAAAAAAGCCCCTGTCTAAATAAAATCATTTAGACAAGGGCGCAAAAAGCACGGTACCACCTTTTTTTAACTCTTATGTAACGTATAATTACGAATGGCTTAGCCATTAGCCTCAAAAGTGTCTTTCCAGGATTTCTTTCGTCGTTATTTCACCAAACTAACGCTCTCTTATACCTAAGAAAATTCCGTACTCTTCTTTTTTCATCAGCGAGTATTCTATTCATGTTTTAGATTAATGTAATTTACTTAAAAAGTCAAGAACTCACATATTTTGCTTCATTCTAAATCCATTGTAGAATGGAGTCGAGGTGATATATATATGAAGCAATTAACACAAGAATGGCTTGAACAATTACCAATTAAAAATGTAACTAAACTAACCCCTGTTTCAGGTGGTGATATCAATGACTCATACGAAATCATTGCTGATAATCAAAAATACTTTATGAAAGTCCAACCCAATAAAGGAAAGGAATTCTTCGAACACGAAGTTGAAGGAATCAAACTTATCGGTAAATACGCAACCGTACCAACTATCATTGACTATGGTGAAATTGATGGCGATGGTTTTCTAATTCAAAAATGGATGAACCTATCACCATTTGGCAATCAATATCAATTAGGCCAAATGTTAGCTAACGTTCACAAGCACCACAATGACCGTTTTGGTCTAGACAAAGACTTTAAGCTAGGTCGTGTGCCAAAGACAAACACCTGGCAAGATAATTGGACCGACTTCTTTATCAAACAACGTTTGAATCCTTTAATGGATATGGCCATTAAAAGCCGTGAAATTTCCAAAGAAGATTTAAACCACTTCGATAATCTAAAAGAATCTTTCAAAAAGGATATGGATAGCCATCATAGTGATGCATCCCTTCTTCATGGTGACCTATGGAGTGGAAACTTCTCATTTCTAGAAGACGGAAATCCAATCTTGATTGACCCGGATGTCTACTATGGTGACCGTGAATTCGACATTGGTGTGACTACCGTATTTGGTGGCTTCAATGCCGACTTCTACGAAGGTTACAACGATACCTATCCACTAGACACCGGATGGAAGAGAAGAATTCAATACTATCAATTCTTCTATCTACTTGCCCACTACGTCATGTTTGGTGGCGGATATGGACTAGAAGTAAAGAGTATTCTAAGCCAATACTAGTCATTACGATGTAAGAAATCATAATAGTTGTTGATTGTCATTTCGGGGTTCCCAGTGGAATTAATCATTCCATCTGGATCAAATAAACAGGCTTTGATTCCAGCATTATGAGCGGCATCAACGTCTAGCTTTCTGTCACCCATGAACATGCAATCATCACGATTAATATCATTATTTTTAATTAAATAATTAACCGCTTCTGGATCAGGTTTTCTCTTGAAAGCCTGATTTTTTGTTACCATTTCGGTGAAGTAATCCTTTAATCCGGCATCTTCCAACATTGCAATGGCATCATCATCACGGTGAGTTAGTAAAAAGTTTCTCCCGCCATCATCGACATTTTGCGCTAACACCTTATCTACATTCATAAAGATGTTGGCGTCTTTGACATTTTGTTTTTCGTATTGGCGATACTTGTCATTAATTGTGTCTGCATCAATATTGAAATGAGCAGCGTACTTTTGCACACATGTAGCCAGAGAATGACGACGCATCACCTGATTGATTTCATAATCATCAATTTCAAACTCATCAATTCTCATATCAATTAAAGCATCAACAAATGCTTCTACCATAATTGGATATGTATCCATAATCGTTCCATCAAAATCCCAAATTAAATCCATGTCTTTCTCCCCTAATTAAAAAAGAGCTTTCACAAGCTCTTTTTATTTGTTTTCTGTATCAAAAATAATTGTAAACGGACCGTCGTTTTGCAAATCAACTTGCATGTCTGCGCCAAAACGTCCAGTTTCAACATGATTACCAGCATCCCTTAATGCTTGATTAAACTGGTCATACATATCTGATGCAAAATCAGGTTTTCCCGCTTTAGTGAATGAAGGGCGATTTCCCTTCTTAGTATCAGCATACAAAGTAAATTGAGATACTGATAAGATTTCACCGTTAATTGATTGTAAGCTCAAGTTAGTCTTACCATCTTCGTCAGCGAAAATGCGTAAATTACTAATCTTTCGAACTAGGTAATCAATATTATCTTTGGTGTCGCCATCTTTAATACCAACTAATAGCAAGTACCCATGATTAATCTTACCAACTTGCTCATTATCAATTGATACGCTCGCATGACTAACTCTTTGAAGTACAACTCGCATAATTAGCTCCTTACATAAATGGTCTTTTTACTACATAAACATCAGGAATATTCTTCAAGTGGTCAATAATCATATCCAATTGTTCTAGGTTACGAACTCCTACCTTCAATGAAATGACGGCTGTCTTATCGTGATCCACTTTTCCTTCAATTGAATTAATTTGTTTACAAATTGTGCTGACCTTCTTGATAACATCATTTAACAAGTTATTACGGTTATATCCTTGCACCTCGATGTTAGCACTAAATGAAGCATGATTATCTGAAGCGATATTCCAAGTAACACTTACCAAACGTTCATCATTGTCGTTAATATTTGGGCATTCCTTGCGATGAACGGATACCCCACGACCTTTGGTAATGTATCCAACTACCTCATCACCAGGAACAGGTGAACAACAGTGACTTAGGCGAACTAATAGATTATCGACACCTTCAATTACGATTCCATCAGAAGGTTTCTTATTCTTATTAGTCTTGTTAACTTCATCGGTTGTCTTTTCGATTGTTTGGTGGTTTTCCAAAATATCTTTTTGTTGTTGTTCAATTCTCTTCTTTTCAGCTTCATCTCTAATGCTGGCAGTTAGAATGTTAACAATTCCGTTTGGTTGTTTATTACCAAAACCAATTTCAGCAAACATGTCATTAACTTGATTGTAATACGTGCCCTTGATTGCATCTTCAAGATGTTCCTTGGTCATGATTTCATTAACATCATAACCGGCATCCTTAACCGCCTTGGTCAAGATTTCTCTTCCGGCATTAACGTTCTTTTCACGATCACGTGTCTTGAAGTATTGACGAATCTTGTGTTTAGCACGGCTGGTAGATACCAGACTAATCCAGTCTTGGCTAGGACCAGCAGAACTAGATGATGTCATGATTTCAACAATATCACCGGTTTGGATTTGGTAATCCAATGGTTCGATTTTACCGTTAACACGAGATCCAACGGTATGATTACCGATATCTGTATGGATGAGGTATGCCATATCAAGTGGTCCGGCACCCTTTGGTAATTCCAAAACATCCCCTTGAGGAGTGAATGCATATACGTGATCACCGAATAGGTCACCCTTTACGCCGTCCATAAAGTCAGACGCGCTATCGGTATCTTCTTGTAGTTCAATAATACGTTTAAACCAGTTCAAACGGTTATTGTCTGAAGATTCCTTAACTTCATCTGTAGCTCCTTCTTTGTAGGCCCAGTGAGCAGCAACCCCGTATTCAGCGATTTGATGCATTTCCTTAGTTCTGATTTGAACTTCCAATGGACGTCCACCAGGTCCAACAACAGTCGTATGCAAAGATTGGTACATGTTAGCCTTAGGCATTGCAATGTAGTCCTTAAAACGACCAGGCATTGGTGACCACTTAGTATGGATGGCACCTAAAACTGCATAACAGTCCTTAATGGAATCAACAATGCATCTAACGGCCAAGAGGTCATAGATTTGTTCGAATTGCTTCTTTTTAATGACCATCTTGTGGTAAACGGAGTATAAGTGCTTAGGTCTACCGTAGACTTCCACATTCTTAAGGCCCATTTGTTTAACCTGTTGGTTAACCTCTTTAACGGCTTCGTTAATGTATGAAACACGTTCGTCTCGCTTAGAGTTCATTAAGTGAACAATGCGGTAGTATTGTTGGGGGTTAAGGTATCTAAGTGAGATATCTTCTAGTTCCCACTTAATTGTCCCAATCCCCAAACGATCGGCAAGTGGTGCGTAGATTTCCAACGTTTCATTAGAAATCCGACGTTGCTTTTCAGGTTTTAAATGCTTTAGGGTGCGCATGTTATGCAAACGGTCAGCCAATTTAACAATCATGACACGAATGTCCTTACACATTGCTAGTAATAGCTTACGGTGGTTTTCGGCCAATTGTTCTTGGTTCGATTTGTATTTAATCTTACCAAGCTTGGTAACTCCATCTACGATTAATTCGATATCGTCACCGAATAATTCAGCGATATCCGATAATTCTGCTCCGGTATCTTCAACAACATCGTGCAATAGACCCGCACTAACGGTTTCTGGATCCATTTTTAGTGTTGCTAGAATACTAGCTACTTGAATTGGATGAACAATATAAGGTTCTCCGGATTGTCTAAATTGGTCTTTATGACAAATTGACGCAAATTCGTATGCTTTTTTAACAATTCCTACATGTTGTTCATTCATGTAACTGGAAATTTCTTTAAATAAGTCTTCTTTAGACCAAATCTTATGTTCAGACATTTCCAAAACCTTCTTCCAATCATTTATTTTCTATATTCTATCATTAATTTAATGAGTTTAATTCCATATGAACTGATAAAGCTGATAAAAAGTAAAATGGTGCTGTTTCAGTTCTTAAAATTCTAGGGCCTAATCCACAGGTCAAATATCCCATTGACTGTAATGTTTCAACTTCCTTAGGAGATATGCCTCCTTCAGGTCCAAAGAACATTGCGACACTTTCACCCGGTTTGGTCTGATCTAGTGTCTTAATTAAATCTGATTTTTCACCATGCTTGGCTGATTCTTCATAAGCAATTAAACGGTGATCGAAGTCGTAGTTAGCTAATTCCTTGATTGAGTTAATGTACTCAACTTCTGGAATCACATTTCGGTGTGATTGTTCAGAAGCACTTCTAGCGATTTTTCTAAAACGTTGTAATTTCTTTTCTGCTTTATTGTTCCATTTAGCAATGGCCCAATCTGTTGGGGTAAAGATAATCTTTTTAACACCTAATTCGGTGGCTTTTTGGACCACTAATTCAGCCTTTTCCTTCTTTGGCAAACCACTAATGATAACCGCATCAGCTGGTAGTTCGACATTCTTTTCAGAAGTTTCCACTACTTTAGCTAGATTATTCTCATTATCAGTTAATTCAGCAACAAATAGTTGATTGTTACCATCAACTATTTCAAAACGATTTCCCTCTGTGGAACGTAAAACACCCATGAAGTGATGAGCGATATCAGCACTAACCTCAAATTCAGTATCATTACTCAATATTTGGTCTGTAAAGTAGTGTTGCATCTATTCATCATCCCTTCTTAAATGTGCTGTAATTCCGCACCAATCGCCTAACATTGATACTTGATCAATCACGAAATCGTTGTCCTTAAGCGTTTGGTTGGTAATATCAAGTTTTTCCTTAATAATACCGGAAATGATAATTTGTCCGCCAGGATTTAGATTATTAACCGCTTGTGGAATTAATGGTAATACCGCTTCTGGAAGCATGTTAGCAAAAATAATATCAACCTTTTTAGTAATACCATCTAACAAACTGTTTTTGCCAACCTTAATGTCTTCAGAAAAGCCATTTAAGGCAATATTTTGTTTAGCAGATGTAACAGCATCATCATCATAGTCGTAGGCTTCAATATAGGCGGCACCTAAAAGTTTGGCACCTATACTCAAAACACCAGAACCAGTTCCAATATCTAGAATGCTTTGACCTTCTCTAATGATGTTTTCAATTGCTTGAAGACATAAAACAGTGGTTGGATGTACCCCTGTTCCAAAGGCCTTTTTAGGATCTAATTTAATCACCAATTCATCATCTGATTCTTTCTTGTAATCTTCCCATACTGGTGAGATTGTTAAGAACTTGGTAATTCGTTTTGCATGGTAGTACTTTTCCCATTCAGTGTTCCACTTGTCATCATTTAAATCCTTGGTAATAACTTTACCCATTCCTGGGTTTAGTCCAAATTCTTTTAATTGATCGACTCTTTCTTGGATTGCCGGCACCTTTGATTTAATGTCAAAGTCTTCTGGGAAATATGAGTTAATACTCAACACTCCATCATCTCTTGAGTCTAATTCCACACCTAGAGATCCAAATTCCATCAAGATATTAATAACTGCATCTTGAGATTCATCATTTGTTAATACTGATATTTCAGTCCATTCCATTTCAAACACCCCTGTTAACTTTTACAAAAAAGGTGCATCCCTCTTATAGGACACACCCCCTATTAATTTAGCGTACTATTTCGATTCTGTCTTTTCTTTTTCTTGAATCTTTAGCTGCTTAAGTTTTTCCTCATGTTGTTGCAAGTGAGATTCCAAATAAAGCATCAATGAATTTTCATCCTTAAAAATTCGTGGATGTTTTTGTTTATGAAGTCTTAAATCAATTTCATTAATTTTTTGTCTACCTGTCCATTTGTGACCGTATCTGATGATTAAACGGTTATCTAAATGTTTTTTTCCGAATCTAAACACGTAAACGTTATCTGGAGTAAGCAATGGTCTAATGTAAGTCTTTTTGTAGTAGTATCCATTATCTCTTAAAAACTTTTTAGTTCGATTAAGCATTGTTTGTACACCTCCATTTTTAATATTTTGCAATTGCTTTTTAATAAAGCATAATCTGTCCATAAATCATTCTATATAAATTTTATATTAACTTTGCTAAATTGTCTACCTATATTAGATATAAATAAAAACGCCCAATGTCTGTTATTTACACAGAAATTAGGCGTTTAAGATTTATTATTTTACTTCTCCAACATCAAGAGCTTGATGCTTTAGTTTGGTAAAGACATGCTTATCAGCAATCCCTGTAATTCCTCCTTGGAAGAAGAATGCGAACAAGGTTCCTAATCCAAAGTTATTAAATTGGTGAGTAATTACAATAGCGATAATTGCCATGATAGTTGGTGGAATGTATGAGAACCACATTGCCTTTGAGGCATTTCCATCACAGTATTTAAATCTTAAAATTTGCATTAAGTCATCAGCAGGATGTAGCGCAATGTTAACTCTTTGGTAAATTGAAATTGCGATTGCAATGAATGCAACACCAACGAAGTTAAGTAATACGTATGCTAATGTCATTCCAATTCCGTGTGCTTCTGGTAACCAATTACTTACAACACCGTTGAAATAGTTAATCAATAATGAGAATGGTCCTAAGAAAGCTGCGTTACCAATAACTCTACTCCAGCTCCATTTTCCAACTAGAATTGAGTTAAGAACTGTAATTAACATTCCTAGTCCAAAGAATGCCCAGAATAAGACCCATTTACCATCACCTAAAACGGCATATCCTAAGTTGTTTTCAGCAGCTGTCCAGTATGCTGATCCTAGAAATGATGGATGAATTTTGGCACTAGTTACTAGTGTTAAAACATTCCCCAATGAGTTAATAACTAGTGAGATTAAAAAGTAAACAATAGAGCTTGTCCAAGAAATGGTTCTTTTTGACTTAGTAGCACTTGCACTAATTTGCATGATAGAAATACCCCTTACCTGTAATTTTAATATTATTTTTTAATTGTGAAAAATTTATCTAGCATTTGAAAGCTAATCAGCCATCAAAAACTTAGTGCAATAAAGCACAAACTTAATTAACAAATAAATAATAACATGAAATATTACAAAATCAAGTTAATTGCCTTGAATATCAATTGGTTTGATATGTCTTTGTAAATGATTTTTGTAATAATCATCACTTGTTTTTTGTTTGTGAACTTTATAACAAAATAAATTATAAACCATTTTAAAAATAAAATAAACCCCTTTCATAAAAAAGCTCAATCTTTTTTTAATAAAAAAAAGAAGCATCAACGACAAACCGTTGATGCCTCAATCTTATTTACTTAATTCTTCTGTATTAATCCAGTAATTATGATTATCTAAACTAACTAGTGCATATTTAGAACCTAAGAATTCTTTGAACTCTCTATCACATAATTGTGCTGTCTTAATTACTTTTACTTCTTTATCACCATCAAGATACTTAACAAAATGATTGTCACGATAGTTAGCAAAGTCTTTTTCCTTTGCCCATAATGTAGCAGAATCTTTAGCCACCATCTGTTCACTTAAGCCTTGTGATAATAAATCATCACTATAGAAAGTTTCAAGACTGTGATCACTTAGCATCTTTTCAACAGAACGTTTAGATGATTTTCCATCCATCCAAGCTGAATACTTCTTGTAGAAATATTCATACTTATCATCTGGTTTCCAATCATTTCCGAATATATCATCAAGACTTTCAATTACTTCATCATTAGTCCTGACGATTGGACCTGGTGCTTCTTTAATAAAATCAAAGTAGAACCCACGGATTGCGTTCGCATAATCTTCTAAGTCATAAGTAAAGAAAATCATTGGACGTTTTAACGTTGCATAATCAAACATTACTGATGAATAATCAGTAATTAATACGTCACTAACTAAATACAATTCTGCAATATCAGGATAATCACTGACATCTAGCGCAAATCCTTCATAATCACTCAAGTCCAAACTATTGGAAATCAAATAATGAGTTCTTACTAAGACAACAGCTTTACCCTCATAACGATCTCTTAGCTTTTGTAAATCAAGATGTAGCTTGGCAGTGAATCTATCATTTTTAATGTATTCATTATCACGCCAAGTTGGTGCATATAAAATAACTTTTACACTATCGTCAATGCCCAAGTCTTCTTTAATTTCGTTAACATCTTCAACAGTATGATTTACTAAAATATCATTTCTTGGATATCCATCTAGTTGAATTTGACTAGCTTGCATTCTAAAACAACGTTGCATAATTTCTGCGGAATACATATTAGGTGCAATTAATCTAGTCCATCTTCTATTATCTTTAAACACTTGTTTGTGATATTTAGCGACATCTACACCCGGCATTGTCACTTTCATCACGTCAGCACCGATTGTCTTTAATGGTGTTCCATGCCAAGTCTGTAAGACAACAGTATCCTTACTTGGATGCCATCTAAATGGTCTACGTGAATTAGTAACCCAGTACTTAGCTCTAGCTTGTTTTAAGATTCCCTTAAATCCAAATCTATTTACATATGGAATTTGATTAAGTTCGAAGAATTCACGATCATCTTTATTAACATTCCAATATAGTTTAAATTCTGGATAATTAGCCTTCATGTACTCGTAGATAGCTTTAGGATTATCAGAGTATTGTGTTCCAAAGAAACTATCAAAGATAACAATATCTTTCTTAGAAAGTCGTTTTGATAATTCATTTAATAACTTAGCTTGGAAGAAGTTAGTATCCCAGAAATGTCCCATTTTTTGGAATAGTAAGCTCTTAGCTGGTTCTTGATTCAATTCATCTTGTTGGGTAGCTAATACTGTCTCTACTACTTGTTGAGTAGCATCCCCGCTTCGACCATATTGAGCAAACTCATTGCAGAATACTTCCATCTGATCAGAGTAATTATCCTCCACAGAATCAAGATGTCTTATACGATCAATTAACTCATCTTCAGTCTTAACGATTGGTCCTGGCATTTGCTTATAGTAATCCAAGTACACACCACGATTTTCTTCATCTAAGTACCAATCAGCATCGTATGCATAAAATATCATTGGACGTTTTAGATGAGCATAGTCAAACATAACTGATGAGTAGTCCGTTATCATCGCATCACTGATTAAGTATAGGTCATTAATGTTTTCGTAATCACTAACATCATATACAAAACCAGGATTACTATAGAAGCTATTTGAATGAGCTACAAAGTAATGTAAACGAACCAATAATACGTATCCATCCGCTAATTTTTCCTGCATTTTATCCAAGTCTAGTTTAAATTCAAAACCAGCATCAGCTCGATACGTTGGTGCATACAAAATAACACGCTTATTTAATGGAATACCAAGCTTATTCTTAATTGAATTAATGTAATCAGTGTTGTTATTAGCATATAATTCATCGTTTCTTGGAAATCCTGACTTGATAACTTTTTGGCCGTAATTAAATGCATGTTTAGCGGTTTTTTCCATGTAATCAGACGGAACCACCAGGTAATCCCAACGACGATTTCTTTTTGCAAAACGATTTTGTACTTTGTTTGGCGCAAACCTAAAGTGAGGTTCATCAAATCCCATGTGCTTTAAGAAGGTTCCATGTAGAGTTTCTACTTCAATTTGTCCCTTACGTTTGGCATAACGATTAGGCATATTAGTGTTTTGAATAATATACCTAGCAACAGCCAAGTAGTACCAATACTTGAAAGTATTTACTCTAACCTTTTCACCATCACCAGTAATTTTGGTTTCAATATTATTAAAAATCCATACCGGTTTAATTTCAGGATGATTTTGTTCAACATATTCATACATCAATTTTTCGTTACTATCAAACTTACTTGACCAGTAAGCATCAAAAACCATTACATTTCTAAGTGGTAATAATCTCATCAATGGATATAAAACTGAGTATGAAATTGAACGTAATCCCTTTTTAGAATCAATAACGCCAAAGAATGGTTGAACTACCTTAAAGATAAGATTCATCCCCTTATCTTTTTTTACCGAATAGAAAATTTTTGATTTTCCGTTAAATGGTAATTCGGTAGTCTTAATCCTACATTTCTTTGAGTACTTAATACGATAAGTGTGAGCTTTACCATCTACTTGAAGATAAACCTTAAATTGGTAATCTCCTTCCAGTAGATCTAATTGATCCTTATCATCGGAGGTAAGATTAAAATCAAAAGTAAACACATCACCATTGATCTTGAAATGGTTGTCTTTTGGATTTAATACTTTTCTAGTTGCTTTATCGTCACTAATCAATTCAACGTGTGTTTGAGACATCAAAACACCATTAACATCTATTGATTTATTCAATTTAGATGAAACATGAAGGATGTTATTTGCATCTACTGTAACTTTTTGAGCTACGAAAGGTGCCTCTTCAAGCACTAATTGCATATTATTAGTATCACCATAAAACATTGATAATGCATCGCCATTCTTCAAATTAATCTGTTGATTAATTTTGTTAGAAGAGAACGAATAGTTCATTTCAGCAAGAGTGAAATTATCTAATATGATTAGTTTCAGTTCATGGTTACGTGCTTTAGTATTTAAATCTTGTATATTGAACGAAAAGCTATTTTTACTTTGATCAATTGAATGAATCTTTTCACCGTTACCAGACATCAATACAGCATTATAACCAGATACATCCATATTATTAACATCAAAAGTTAATATCTGCTTATCATCACTTACAGTTGGGTAACTAACGACTGGTCTTCTATCATTATCAGAGTTTAAATCAATAACTTCGAATACAAGTGAATCAACACTATTAAACCTAGTGATTATTTTTACTCCGTTGTATTCAAAAGGTAAGATTGATTTTTGTGTCAACTTTTCAATTGGTTCACTTATAAAATCTTTTACCATAATGTGATTATCAACGGTGTCTTTAACTTGAACCTTCCAAGTTCCTACACCTAAAGTATCAATGGCTTTTTTCATATTGAATTTAATCTCATAATCAGCATTGTTAAACTTTGCATTTGGCTTCAATGTTCTTCTAATAAAAGGACTTTCGATTCTCTTAATTTGAACTTTAGTTGTCTTTTTATTCTTAACATTAATTAAACTTGCTTGTATCAATTCATTCTTGTTACCACTACCAAATGTTTGTTTTACAAGGTGAAGTTTATTAATCTTAAAAGCTCCTTGAATGTTAAGATCACCGTTATCAACATTAGTAACTTCAACGTCTTTAATCTTTTGAATAAATCGACTGTTATTATCATTTAAATTAGCATTAGCAACTAATCCATTTTTATCATCCAACTCTGGCGAAACTAATCTGTAGTTTGAACCACCGATTGAATGTCTAAATTCTCCAATTTGTTTACGATATGAAATGTCATTAATCATATCAACATCGTTACATCTAATTGCTGAATATAGAATTTGTTGTTTAACTGGCAAATGATTAAAAATTTCTGAATCCCATAAATTCCAATCTCTTAAAAACTTGTAAACCATTTCTTGAGCTTGGTAAATGTAGTCACTGCTATTATCCCCTAGACTTTCAGTAAATATAAACAAATCTAGAAATAATGCCTTATATTTAAAATCTTGAACAAATGAATCATCTTCATTAAATCCATTGTCCTTTATAATCTGTAATGTTCTTCTAAGTGCGCTTAATCTACTTTCAAAGTTAGATAAAGCACTTCTGGTTTGCGTGATAGAATCTGAGCTTTCACGCCATCTCCATTCGTAAACGTTATCTTCAATAACAGAAGTTTTGCGTGACTTTAAATGGACTTCCATTGTAAATGGAATATCTTCGTAGATAATTCCTTCAATAAATTTAATGCTATTATCCAGCAAGAAAGAACGCTTGTATAGCTTGTTCCAACTTGTTGTGTCATACATTAAATCATGATTGGTTGTAATATGTGTATTATCATAATCATCTTTTACAGCAAAAGAATGTAAGTAGGAATTTTCGTAACGATTTTTATCAAAACGTTTAACGAAACCCACTACTAAATCTGAATCATTTTGGCGTGCTTTAAACGCCATTGATGGATAGGCATTAGCTGGAACAATATCGTCACCATCAACAAACGCAATGTATTTTCCTCTAGCATGCTTCATTCCATAATTTCTGGTGTTACTTACTCCATCATTTTCCTTATGTAGAGCTCTAAAGCTATCATATTTATTTGCAAATTCATCAATTATTTTGCTTGTATTATCAGTTGAACCATCATCAATCATCAACACTTCAAGGCTTTCCATAGGGAAATTAGTATTAGCAATGGATGACAGACATTTTTCAATGTAATCTTGTACGTTATAGCAGGCCACTATCACGGATAGATAAGGTTCATTCATATTTAAGTGCCTCTCTCATAATATTTTCAAATAAAAAATACCAATTAAAAACATGGTATGTCAGTCTAATAATGCGGCAAACTCTCTCTAATTTACCTATTTGCATTATATCACTAAAACCAACGTTTTTAATTGGTATTTATTAATCTTTACTAATTTTTAGGCAAGATAATATTCAACAAAATTCCTAATATAACAGACACAGCTAGGCCGTTTAATGGCAATGTTCCAATCTTAATCATAAATCCACCAACTCCAATGACCAAGATGGTTGAAACAATCATTAAGTTACGTTTATTAGCTAAGTCAATTTTGTTTTCAATCATAATTTTAATCCCACTTGATGCAATTGTTCCAAATAATAGGAAACTAATTCCACCAATTACTGGTAAAGGCATTTGCATAATTAACACGTTTAACTTGTTCACAAATGAGAACAAAATGGCAAATATAGCGGCACCAATCAATACATAGACACTGTGAATCTTAGTAATTGCCATAACTCCAATATTTTCACCATAACTAGTTACGGCTGGTCCACCCACTAATCCGGCAAACATTGAAGCTAAACCATCACCTGTTAATGTTCTGTTTAAACCAGGATCCTTAAAGTAATTTCTGCCAGTTAATTCGTCTAATACCATCAAGTGACCTAAGTGTTCTGTAATTGTAACGAATGCAATTGGAGCAATTGCTATGATTGCACCCCATTCAAATTTCACATTGTATGAAACGAATGGAATTTCAAATTTTGGCATTGCAAACCATGGTGCATTTGCAATTGTACCTAGGTTAACTAATCCCATCGCAATTGATAAAACATATCCACAAACAATGGCTAGTAGAATTGGCATAAAGCCTAAAAATCCCTTTAGGTACATATTAAAGAAAATTGCTAATAATAATGTTACCAATGCTACGAACACGTACTTGTAGTCGTAATTTCCGTTGTTTAACATAGCATCATTGGCAGCACTAGATGCTAGTGATAATCCGATTACGATTACAACTGGACCAACTACGACTGCTGGAAGCAATTTATCAATCCATTCAGAACCAATCATGGCAATAATAAGCGCTACAATTAAGTAAATTACACCAACCGCAATTACTCCTTGAGCAATTCCAGGATAACCAGTTACTTGCATCAAGTACTTCATAGGTACGATGAAAGCGAAACTAGATCCCATGTATGCTGGAATCTTCTTTTGTGTTACTAGAATGTGAATTAAAGTCCCCACTCCTGAAGTAAACAAAGCGATGCTTGGGCTCAATCCAACCAATAGCGGTACGATTACTGTACTCCCAAACATTGAAAACATGTGTTGTAGTGATAAACCGACCCAAAGCCAGAATCCTGGTTTATCGTTAACATCTAAAATGGTGTCTGAATTTTTATTCATAACCAATCCCCCTAAATGATTTCAGAGCTTTAATCTAGCAAAAAAGGTCCATTCATCCATAGACGAATAGACCTTCACAAATTTTTATTAAATTCGCAAATCTTATCAGCCTCACGGGACTAAATTAAAGACTCTATATTTTTAATATATCATACTGATAATTTCTTATGAAGTCAATTACTTTTTATCGCTTTCTTCTTCATCAGTTTGTAGAACAGCCATGAATGCGGCTTGTGGAATTTCCACCTTACCAACGGCCTTCATACGTTTCTTACCAGCTTTTTGCTTTTCAAGAAGCTTCATTCTTCTGGTTCTGTCACCACCGTATAGGTGAGCAGTAACATCCTTACGGTATGCCTTGATATTAGTTCTAGCAATTACCTTAGCACCAATTGCGGCTTGGACAGGAATTTCGAAGTTTTGACGTGGAATAATCTTCTTAAGTTTTTCAACAATTACTCGAGCACGACTAGCTGAGAATTGACGGTGAGAGATGAAGCTCAATGCATCGACCTTTTCACCGTTCAATAGGATATCAATCTTAACCAAATCAGAAGGCTTGTAGTCCCCTAATTCGTAATCAAGTGACGCATATCCTCTGGTGGTTGACTTCAACTTATCGAAGAAGTCGAAGATGATTTCAGACAATGGAATTGAGTACATGATGTTAACACGGTAATCATCGATATATTCCATTGTTTCGAATTG
Source organism: Apilactobacillus nanyangensis (assembly GCF_016861915.1). Lineage (GTDB taxonomy): Bacteria > Bacillota > Bacilli > Lactobacillales > Lactobacillaceae > Apilactobacillus > Apilactobacillus nanyangensis. The sequence goes on from NZ_BOLX01000004.1 coordinate 73,775, forward strand.
ACCACGACGTGATTGGCAAAGTTCCATCACGGCACCAACATAATCATTAGGCACCATTACAGTTGCTTTTACGTATGGTTCTTCAACTGCTTTGATTTCAGAAGCATCAGGCATTTCAGATGGGTTTTCCACGTCTTTTCTTTGACCATCGGTAGTAAAGACATGATAAGTAACGGATGGTGCAGTGGTAATTAGATCTAGATTGAATTCTCTTTCTAAACGTTCTTGCACAACATCCATGTGTAGCATTCCTAAGAATCCACATCTAAAACCAAATCCAAGTGCTTGAGATGATTCTGGTTCGAATTCCAAGGCAGCATCGTTTAGCTTAAGCTTTTCAAGTGATTCTCTTAGATCACCAAACTTAGCGTTGTCGGTTGGGTATAAACCAGAATAAACCATTGGTTCCATCTCACGATAACCTGGTAATGGTTCATCGGCTGGGTTATCAGCATTAGTAACAGTATCCCCAACACGAGTTTGGTTGATATCCTTAATACTTGCGGTGATGTATCCAACGTCACCTGCCATTAGGTATTCTCTTTGAACAGGATGTGGTGAGTTAACACCAACTTCGGTAACTTCGTATTCACTACCACTGTTCATTAAGCGAATCTTATCTCCTGGTTTGACAACACCATCGCGTAAACGAACACTCAAAACAACTCCACGATAATCATCGTAAACAGAGTCAAAGACAAGTGCCTTTAGTGGTGCATCCAAATCACCTTGAGGAGCAGGTACTTCTTCTACGATTCTTTCCAATAAATCTTCAATTCCGATTCCCTTTTTAGCACTAGCTAAAACGGCGTTTTCGGCATCGATACCAATAATATCTTCAACCTCTTTTTTAACCATGTCTGGTTGTGCAGAAGGTAAATCAATCTTATTAATTACAGGAACAATTTCCAAATCATCATCGATTGCCAAGTAAACATTGGCTAAAGTTTGTGCTTCAACACCTTGAGCGGCATCGACAACTAAAACGGCACCTTCACAGGCTGCCAAACTTCTTGATACTTCATATGAGAAATCGACATGTCCCGGTGTATCGATAAGATGAAATTCATAGTCATGACCATCCTTAGAATGGTACTTTAGCTCCACTGCATTCAACTTAATTGTGATTCCACGTTCTCTTTCTAGTTCCATGTCATCCAATAATTGGTTTTGCATATCTCTTTTTGCGACAGTATCTGTCATTTCTAAGATTCGATCGGCTAAAGTAGATTTACCATGATCAATATGAGCAACAATCGAAAAGTTACGAATGTATTTTTGATGTTCCTTCATTTTTGCTATGTCCATGTTTATTCCTACTTTCAACGTAATGTATTAATACAATTATAACAACCAAAAAGACAATGCACAAACTAAATCATGCTATCAAAATTCTTTTAGGTAACAAAAAAGAGTCGCATAAGCGACCCTTAATTTATTTCTTGCCGTTCATTGCATCTTTCATTTTTTCGAAGAATCCACCATTTTTGTATTCTTCTTCACCAGATGCTTCAGCAAAAGCTTTTAGAGCTTGTTTTTGTTGTTTGTTTAAACTCTTAGGAGTGACAATCTTAACAGTAACTAGTTCATCACCTTTTGAACTACTGTTAATCTTAGGCATTCCCTTACCTCTTAATCTGAAGGTAGTGTTTGATTGAGTTCCGGCTGGAACCTTCATTTCAACATCACCATACACGGTCTTAACCTTGATGGTGCTACCTAGAGTAGCTTGAGTAAATGAGATGTTTTGTGAGTAATGCAAATCAGAGCCGTCACGTTCAAAGTCACGACTTGGTTTTACTCTAAATACAATGAACAAGTCACCGTAAGGTCCACCGTTTTCACCGGCTTCACCTTGGCCTTGTAATCTCATTTGTTGTCCATCATCAACACCGGCAGGAATGTTTACTTCTACCTTGTGACTTTCGTGCATGTGACCTGAGCCACCACACTTAGGACACTTGTCCTTAATTTCTTTACCAGTTCCACCACAAGTAGGACATGGATGTTGAGTTTGCATTTGACCTAATGGTGTATTTTGAACTGATGTTACGTAACCACTACCGTTACATTGGTGACAAGTTTCTGGATTGGTTCCTGGCTTTGCACCTGAACCATCACAGGTATCACATTTAGCTTCACGATCATATCTGATAGTAGTCTTCTTACCGAAAACGGCATCTTCAAAATTGATTGTCATTTGGTATTGAAGATCACGACCCTTAACTGGAGCATTTGGATCTCTTTGAGCACCTCTTGCTCCACCACCAAAGAATTGGCTGAAAATGTCGTCGAAGCCGCCGCCACCGAAACCAGAGAAGCCTCCAGCTCCGCCACCGAAGCCTCCGGCACCTCCGCCGAATCCACCGGCAGGGCCATCAGCTGAACCAAATTGGTCGTAGTTACTACGTTTTTGTTCATCACTTAGTACTTCGTAAGCTTCGTTAATTTCCTTAAATTTCTTTTCAGCACCGGGTTCTTTGTTGATATCAGGATGATACTTCTTAGACATTTTACGGTAAGCGTGCTTAATGTCATCTTGACTGGCGTCTTTTGATATTCCCAGAATTGAATAGTAATCCTTATCTGCCATTTTTATCCCCCATAACCTTCATTTTGAAATAAAAGGCCAAAGCCCAACAAGTCAGACTTTGACCCTTTTTAAAGTAATCTAATTACTTATTGTTTTTGTCATCATCATGAACTTCATGGAAATCGCCGTCAACAGTGTTGTCGTCTTTACCCTTGTTGTCTGATGAATCGTTTGCGTTACCTTGTTGATCTGAACCTTGTTCTTGTTGTTGTTGGTATAACTTAACAGCAAGTGCTTGAACTTGTTGACTCAAATCATCCTTCTTAGCCTTCATTTCGTCTAAGTTGTTGTCTTCTTTAGCCTTCTTCAATGCATCTTCAGCTTCTTTAGCCTTCTTGATTTCATCTTCAGAAACCTTACCTTCAACATCCTTTAGAGTCTTGTCAGTTTGGAAGATTAATTGATCTACTTCGTTCTTCAAATCAACTTCTTCTTTACGCTTCTTATCTTGTTCTTCGTTCTTCTTAGCTTCATCCATCATACGGTTGATTTCATCATCTGATAGACCGTTTGAATCCTTAATGGTAATCTTTTGTTCCTTACCAGTACCTTTATCCTTAGCAGAAACGTTTACGATACCATTCTTATCGATATCAAACTTAACTTCGATTTGAGGAACACCACGAGGTGCAGCAGGAATGTCAGTTAATTGGAATTGACCTAAAGTCTTGTTGTCAGCTGCCATTGGACGTTCACCTTGTAGTACGTGAATATCTACGGCTGGTTGGTTATCAGCGGCAGTTGAGAATACTTGTGACTTAGAAGTTGGGATAGTTGTGTTTCTATCGATTAACTTAGTGAACACACCACCCATAGTTTCGATACCTAATGATAATGGAGTAACATCAAGTAATACAACGTCTTTAACATCACCAGTTAGAACACCACCTTGAACAGCGGCACCTAAAGCAACGGCTTCGTCAGGGTTGATTGAGTGGTTTGGTTCCTTACCAGTCCAGCTCTTAACAGCTTCTTGAACGGCTGGGATACGAGTTGAACCACCATTTAGGATAACTTCATCAATATCTGAAGTGCTTAGACCAGCATCCTTTAGGGCGTTGTCAAAAGCAACCTTAGTCTTGTCAACTAAGTCAGAAGTTAATTCGTTAAACTTAGCACGTGATAGTGTAGTTTGTAAGTGAAGTGGACCATTTTCACCTGATGAGATGAATGGAAGACTGATTTCAGTTTCAGAAACACCTGATAGATCCTTCTTAGCCTTTTCAGCAGCATCCTTTAGTCTTTGTAATGCCATCTTGTCTTGTGATAAGTCGATGCCATTTTCATTCTTAAATTGTTCTACTAGGTAGTCCATAACTCTCTTATCAAAGTCATCCCCACCTAAGTGAGTATCACCATTAGTTGATAGTACTTGGAATACACCGTCACCTAATTCAAGAACGGAAACATCAAAAGTACCACCACCAAGGTCATATACAAGGACTTTTTCGTCTTTGTCTTGCTTGTCTAGACCGTAAGCTAATGATGCAGCAGTTGGTTCGTTGATGATACGTTTTACATCTAAACCAGCAATCTTACCAGCATCCTTAGTTGCTTGTCTTTGTGAGTCATTGAAGTATGCAGGAACAGTGATAACGGCTTCGCTAACAGTGTCACCTAAGTAGTCTTCAGCGAATCCCTTGATGTATTGTAGGATCATTGCTGAGATTTGTTGTGGAGTGTACTTCTTACCATCAACATCTACAGTGTAACCTTCTTCACCCATGTGACTCTTAATTGAAGCGATGGTGTTTGGGTTAGTGATCATTTGACGCTTAGCAACTTCACCAACTTGTGGTTCGCCATCTTTAAATGCAACAACAGATGGAGTTGTACGTGAACCTTCTGGGTTAGTAATGATTTTTGGTTCTTTACCTTCAAGAACAGCAACAGCTGAGTTAGTAGTACCTAAATCGATACCGATAATTTTATTACTTGCCATAATTTATTATCTCCTTGATTATTTTTTATTGAGCAACTACAACCATGCATGGTCGAATAACACGATCAGCTAGTTTGTAGCCTTTTTGTAAAATTTCTACAACAGTATCTGCTGGATGATCATCATCTGCAGGAACTGTTTGAACCGCTTGACACTCGCTTGGGTCAAATGGTTTGTTTAAGACATCAATTTCTTCAATGCCATTTTCAGATAACGCTTTGTTGAAATGCTTTAGAACAAGTTCAACACCTTGTTTTAATTGCTTTCCACTATCATCTGAAACCTCAACACCCAAAGCACGTTCCAAGTTATCCATTGCAGGTAAGATACTAGTTGCTAGTTTTTGACCATCATACTTGTAGATATCTGCACGTTCACGCTTGAATCGTGTTTGCATGTTTTGCATTTCTGCTTCAGCACGAAGATACTTGTCAGAGAAATCTTCAACTTGTTGTTGAAGTTCTTCAACTTGCTTTTCTAATGAATCCTTTTTATCTTTCTTAGCGTCCTTCTTTTTGTCGGCGCCTTTGTCCTTAGCAGCTTCTTTTTTTGAAGTTGCTTTTTCTAGGTCTTTTTCATCATCCTTCTTGCTAGCCAAATGAATGCCTCCTTTTACTGATTATATTTATCATAATAATTTCTCAGTTTCTTTGATAATTCATTTCTAAATCCATCAACGATTCCAATTACTCTCGAATATGGCATCCTAGTAGGACCAAGAACGGCGATAACACCTTTCCCATATGGTCCAACATCATAGGAACCAGTAATAATACTGTAATCCTTTAATAGATCATTGCTTAATTCCGGTCCAATTTGAACGGAAATCGAATTATCAGAACTCTTGATGAACTTCGCAGCATCATCAGTATCATTTAACAATGAGTAAATTGGCTTTAGATAACTGATGTCATTATTATCAGTAAAACTCAATAGATTCAATTCACCACCGATATAAAACTGATTAGTAGAAGCTTGCATCAAAACATCATCAAGAGTTTGAACTAAGCTATCAGGGTTCTTCACGTACTTAAGAATTTCAGGTACGATTTCTGTCTTCAACTTAGTGATAACTTCGTCTAAAGGCTTCCCTGCTAACTTGTCATTTATCATTCTGACAACGGCATCTAACTTGTCACCGCCCAAGTCACCATCAATATGGAAAACTTGGTTAACAACTTCATCATTATCAGTAATTAGAATTGCCATCACTTTATGATTGCCAAGTGGAACTAAACGAAAGCTCCCCAAAATGGGAGTTGTTTCTTGTTCCGGCTTTAAAGTCAATGCAGTGTAATTTGTTAAGTTAGATAGAATGTCAGCTGATTGTTGAACGATTTCATCAATTTGTCTAAATCTCCCTGATAGTGAATTTTGAATAATCATCATATCACTGTTATCAATTGGATTTGGATTTAACAAGTTATCAACGTAGTAGCGATAACCTTCGATTGATGGAACACGTCCCGATGAAGAATGATTTTTGGTAATTAAACCAATTTCTTCTAGAAATGCCATTTCATTTCTTACGGTTGCTGAACTGACATGTATTGGTAATTGACTGGATAATGCCTTTGAACCAACAGGAACACCTGATTTTGTGTAATCATTGACGATGATTTTCAAAATCATTTTTTCTCTTTCAGTAAGCATACCCGATCACTCCTTATCGATTAGCACCTTTAGCAGTCTTCTGTATTAAGTGCTAACCACAATTATTAATTTACCAAAGCCATCTATATAAGTCAAGAAAAAGACTAGTTATTTTCGAAATATTGACGGGTAAAATCTTCGTCGGATTGAAGCTGCTTAATTAGTTTATCAATCCCTTCGAACTTCACTTCACCACGAATGCGGTATAGCCAATCTACCTTTAATACTTCTCCATATATATTGTCATTAAAGTCTAAAATATTAATTTCAACTGTAATTGGGTTCTTATCACCAAAGGTTACGTTTCTCCCAATTGAGGCCATCCCATGAAACTTCTTGTCACCAATAAAGACATCAACTACGTAGACACCGATAGTGGGTAGCCATTGTAATTCATCATGTTCGATGTTAGCAGTTGGATAACCTAATTCACGACCGCGAGCAAATCCGTGGACAACGGTTCCACCAGTTTGAAATGGTCTACCCATCAAATGGTTAACTGTTTGAATGTGTCCTTCATCTAAATTCTTTCTAATTCTAGTTGAACTGATTTTTTCCAAGTGGTAATCAGCTAAATCAACGGAAACCACATCAAATCGATTCTTCGCATAGTTTGGTAGTAAATCCATTGTCGCATCCTTGGCACCATAGGTATGATCTGTACCGGCTACCACGGTGTCAGCATTAAATCTAACAAGGTAGTTATCAACAAATTCTTGTGGTGTTTGGTTTTGAAAACTAAAACTGTAGTTAACAACGAACACTTTATTAACACCCAATGATTCAAACATTTCATTTTTACTTTCCGGCATGATGATGTTTCTTCTGTCATGAGGTGATAATTGCTTATAAACTACAGCAGGTTTATGGTCATAAGTTAATACTGCCAAAGGTAGGTTCTTTTGCATGGCAATATCGCGCGCTTTTTCCAATACCTTTTGATGGCCTAAGTGAATTCCATCGAAGTATCCCATCGCTAAAACTAGCTTTTCTGATTGATGAAAATCAGAACTCAATGGATGATGTAATTTGATTATTTCCATAATTTCATGCCTTTCGATTATTGATTGCTAAACATTTTTTCTGGTTTGTAAATTTGTTTGTTTTCGTCAAAGAAGTACAAAGCCTTAACTTCGTTGTTAAACGTTAACACACATTTATCGTCATTTATACCTAAAACACCTGAATCCAAGAAACCACCATTTTGGACAATTTTCCATTGGCTTTCATTTAGTTCGATGTGCTTAAAGTCTGTCAATGCGTAATCAATTGATTTGACGATATCATCGATAGTGCCATTTTCTACGGCTGATTTTACGTCGCTAATCTTAAAAGTATCTTCAATGGTAAAACCACCACTCTTAATTCTAGTCAAACTAGACATTACGGCTGGCATATCAATCTTTTTACCAAAGTCCACAGCAAGTGTTCTTACATATGTTCCCTTACCACAACCAACTTCAAAGAAGATAGTTTGTTGTTTTTTGTCTTCATCATAAACGCTGTCTTTAATTTGTTTGAAATAATGAATTTGAACGTGTCTTTCTGGACGTTCTACTTCTTCACCATTTCTTGCATATTCATAAAGTCTTTTTCCATTCACCTTCACAGCTGAATACATTGGTGGAATCTGAATTAAATCTTCAGAAACAAAACTGTTAAGTAGTTCATCAATTTCATCGTCTGTTAGTGGTTTTTCTAGTGGCTTAGTGCTAACTACTTCACCGTCTAAATCTTCGGTAGTGGTATCGAAACCTAAGGTAATGCTTCCCTGATATACCTTTCCTGATTTCATTAGATATTCAACTAGCTTAGTACCCTTACCAAGACAGATTGGTAAAACTCCTTGTACGTTTGGATCTAGTGTTCCACTGTGACCAATTCGTTTCATTTTTAAAATACCTCGTAATTGACTAACGCAGGCAAAACTGGTCATACCCTTTTCTTTATATAATGGGATAATTCCGTCCATATTACACGACTCCTCAAATCTTATTTATATCTTAAATTATATCATAGACGCCTTTTTTCACTAAATCAGAGCAAACAAAAAAGAACCCATAACATAAGTTACGGGTTCTTTTTTATTAACGATCTTCTCGTTTTAACTTGTTGATTAATTGATCAATCTTACTTCCATATTGAATTGATTCATCCAATTTAAATGTTAATTCAGGTGTACGGTAGATGCTCAAACGAGAACCTAATTCACCTCTGATTAATGATGTTGCCTTATCCAAACCTTTTTGGGTAGTTTCTTCATCATTATCGTTATCAGATAGAATGCTGTAGTAAATAGTAGCTTGTTGTAAGTCACCAGTTACATCAACACCTGTGATAGTTACACCTTGAACTCGTGGATCTCTCACACGCTTTAATAAGATGTCATTAACTTCTTTTTGAATTTCTTGTTCTAGTCTTCCAACTCTGTATTGAGCCATATCAATTCACTCCTTTACTTAGCAGGAACTTCTTTCATTTCGTAGGCTTCTACAACGTCACCTTCCTTGATGTCATTGTAGTTTTCAATAGTAAGTCCACATTCAAATCCTTGCTTAACTTCCTTAGCATCATCTTTGAAACGCTTCAAACTATTTAGTTCACCATTGTAGATAACAACGTTATCACGAATTAAACGAATCTTACTATCACGTTTAATTACACCATCGGTAACCATTCCACCTGCAATTGTACCAATCTTAGAAGCTTTGTAAAGTTGTCTTACTTCAACTTCACCAGTAACTTCTTCTTTGTACTTAGGTGCTAGCATACCCTTCATAGCTGATTCTACTTCATCAATAGCATCGTAGATAACTTGGTGTAGACGAATGTCAACGTTATCAGTTTCAGCTTGAGCCTTAGCTTGTGGAGTAGCACGAACGTTAAATCCAACGATGATAGCGTTACTTGCTTCAGCCAATGCAATATCACTTTCGTTAATTGCACCTACAGAACTGTGGACGATGTTAACCTTAACACCTTCAACATCAATCTTTTGTAGACTTGATGCAAGTGCTTCAACAGAACCTTGAACGTCAGCCTTAATAATTACGGCAACTTCCTTCATTTCTCCTTCTTTTAGAGATTCGAATAAGTTATCCAAAGTAACACTGTTGTTCTTCTTACGTTCTTCCATTTGAGCTTCTTTAGCTCTTTCTTCACCAGCTGCACGGGCAGTCTTTTCATCATCGAATACTACGAAACGGTCACCAGCTTCTGGAACATCGTTTAAACCAGTAATTTCGATAGGAGTTGATGGTTTAGCACCATCTAAGTCCTTACCCTTTTCGTTAGTCATAGTTCTAACACGACCGAATGTGTCACCAACTACGATTGGGTCACCGACATGCATAGTACCTTGTTGAACAAGTAATGTTGCAACTGGACCTCTACCACGATCTAGACGAGCTTCAATAACTGAACCGGCAGCATGTTGCTTAGGGTTAGCCTTTAATTCCATCACGTCTGATTGTAGAAGAATCATGTCTAGTAATTCATCAACGTTGGTACCCATCTTAGCTGATAGTTCAACAAAGATAGTGTCTCCACCCCAGTCTTCTGGGATTAATTCGTAACTTGCTAGTTGTTCGATAACATGGTTAGGGTTTGCACCTGGTTTATCAATCTTGTTAATTGCAACGATAATTGGAGTCTTAGCGGCCTTAGCATGGTCGATAGCTTCAATTGTTTGTGGCATAACACCATCATCTGCGGCAACAACTAGGATTGTGATATCAGTGATATCAGCACCACGAGCACGCATAGCAGTAAAGGCAGCATGTCCTGGAGTATCCAAGAATGTGATAACCTTACCGTTTCTTTCTAGTTGGTAGGCACCGATTGCTTGAGTAATTCCACCAGCTTCACCAGCAGTGATGTGTGAGTTTCTCAAGTAATCCAATAATGTTGTCTTACCATGGTCAACGTGTCCCATGATAGTAACAACTGGTGCACGGTCTTCTAGGTAGTCAGTGTTTTCTGCTTCTTCTTCGAAGATCTTATCGATGTCAGAAACATTTACTTCAACCTTTTCTTCAGCCTTAATACCGTAGTCAGCAGCTAGAAGTTCGATTGTATCCTTATCCAATGAAACGTTTTGGTTAACCATTACTCCTAATAGGAATAACTTCTTAACGATTTCAGCTGGTTCTCTATGGATAATCTTACCAATTTCTTGAGCGTTCATACCAACTGTGTATACCAATGTTTCTGGCAATGGACGTTCTTTTCTTTCTGGTGCTTTGTTGTTCTTGTGGTTTTGTCTGATACGTTGGTTCTTAGTGTACATACCAGCAAACTTGTTGTTACCACGGTTATTTTTCTTGTTGAATTTCTTCTTGTTCTTCTTACCACCCTTTTTGAAGTTTGAAGAACCATTGTTGTTTGGTTTGTTTGTGTTGTTACTGTTATTACTGTTGTTATTGTTCATAGATTGCTTTGCCTTATTGTTAGAATTTTTATTTAAAGTCTTGTGTGGCTTTTCGGCAGGTTTCTTAGAATTATTGTTAGCTGGTTTGGTTGCACTAACCGGCTTTTTCTTTGGAGCAAAGTGGTCTCTGATAGCCTTTTCTTCGTTAGCATCTAAACCAGACATATGATTTTTAACGTCATATCCCTTCTTCTTTGCTTCATCAATAATTGTCTTACTAGCTACATTTATCTCTTTAGATAACTCATAAATTCTTTTCTTACCCATACCATCACGTTCCTTTACAATTAATTTGTCATTTCTTTCAAACGTTTGGCAAATCCATTGTCTGCGATCCCAATAATGGTCCGCGGCATCCCAATTGCATCACTTATCTCTACTTTAGTAAACATTTGATTGGTAGGAATGTTATATGAATTTGCCTTATCTGTAAATTTCTTCAAGCTGGCTTTTCCAGAGTCAGTAGCGATAATCAGAAATTTAATTTTATTCTTCTTGATTGCGTTGAGCAATATGTCTTCACCAGTAGTTATCTTTCCGGCTCGCTTTGCTAAACCAATAAAGTTTAATATTTGTTCTTTATTTGTCATTTTTGAAAAGTTCTTTTCTGGCTTGTTTGTGGTCTACGTAAGCAATTAAATCATCGTAAAATTCATCACTTAAGTCAACTGAAAATACTTCGTTTAGTTTCTTTTCATCCTTGGCTTTTTGTGCAACTTTTACGTCAATTGAAACGTATGCCCCTCTACCTGATTTTTTTCCAGTTTCATCGATAGTAACGTTATTTTCTTTGTCCTTAACGATTCTAACTAAATCTTTCTTGGGAGCCATTTCACCAGTAACAATATCTTTTCTCATTGGAATTTTTCTTGTTCTCATTGAATTAACACTCCTTAAACTTGTTATTATTCGTTATCTATTGCGTCGTCACTATCTTCTTGGACGTCTTCAGTTAGGCCATCAGCTTCTGATTCAGATTTGATATCAATCTTGTAACCAGTTAACTTAGCAGCTAGACGTGCGTTTTGTCCACGCTTACCAATTGCTAATGATAGTTGGTAGTCTGGTACGATAACTGTACATGCACGTTCATTTTCTTCATCAAAGATAACATCAACTACTTCTGATGGGTTTAATGAATTAGCAATGAATTCGGCAGGATCTTCAGTCCATTGAACGATGTCCATGTTTTCGCCACCTAATTCGTTAACGATAGTTTGAACACGTTGACCTCTTGGTCCAACAGTTGTACCAACTGGGTCAATATCATCATTGTTAGATCTAACGGCTACCTTAGCACGGTCTCCGGCTTCTCTAGCGATTGATACGACTTCAACAGTTCCATCGTAAATTTCAGGAACTTCTTCTTCAAATAGTCGTTTTAATAAACCAGGAGCGGTACGACTAACGAAGATTTGAGGACCCTTAGTAGCGTCTTCAACACGGTTAACGTAAACCTTGATTCTGTCTTGTGGTCTGTATGTTTCATTTGGCATTTGGTCGTTCTTAGGCATAACTGCTTCAACCTTGCCTAAATCAACATATACAAAACGATCATCTTGGCGTTCAATTTCACCAGTGATTAGTTCGTCTTGGTACTTGCTGTACTTGTTGTAAACGATAGTTCTTTCAGCTTCTCTAACTCTTTGCATGATAACTTGCTTTGCAGTTTGAGCAGCAATTCTACCAAAGTTCTTAGGAGTAACTTCAAACTTAATTTCGTCACCTAATTCGTAACCACGGTTTAATTGTAATGCATCTGATAGACTGCATTCTAGTCTTGGGTCAACTACATCTTCAACAACAGTCTTAACAGCATAAACATGGATGTTACCCTTCTTGTCGTCAAAAGCAACTTCAACGTTTTGTGCTTGGTTGTAGTTTCTCTTGTATGCTGAAGTTAATGCAGCTTCTAAAGCATCGATAACAGTTTCTTTAGAAATCCCTTTGTCGTTTTCTAGGGCATCTAGTGCACCTAAAAGTTCTTTACTCATTTTTGATTGTCTCCCTTAGCTAAAATTTAATTGCTAATCTTGCTTTGGCAATTGATTTTCTTGGTATTGTTAGATCCTTAATTCGACCTTTTAAATTAACAGTCAAAACTAATTCATCTTCGCTTAATTCTTTTAAAGTCCCTTCGTAGACTTTTTCACCGTTAATTGGTGCATACAATGAAACATGAATGTATTCATTAACAGCTTTTTCATAATCTTCTGGTTTCTTTAGAGGTCTTTCAGCTCCTGGAGATGAGACTTCTAGAAAGTAAGCTTGTGGAATTGGATCCGGATCCATTGAATCTAATTTTTCACTTAGTTCGTCAGATACTAACGCACAGTCTTCAATATTGATACCGCCGTCCTTATCGACATAAACCCTTAAATACCAATTCTTGCTTTCTTTTACAAATTCGATGTCATATAAATAAAAGTCATGACTATCTAGAATTGGAGTTACTACTTCTTTTACCACTTCTGTAACTTCGCTCAATGATACGCCTCCTAAAAAAATCCAATAAAAAGAGCGAGCATTTCTGCTCACTCCTTTCTCTCAGATATAAATCATAATGTATCATACCATACTATCTGAGATTGTTCAATACATACTACATCATATCAAATAAACTTAATTGGTTTTCATCAGGTAAGTTATCAATGATATGGTTTTCTGTCATAAATTCGATTAACTTCTTAGAAACCTTTCCACGTTTGGATAAGTCTTCTTTAGAGATAAATTCTTTATCTTCACGCGCTGCAACGATTTGTTTAGCAACGTTTAAACCAAGTCCAGGAATGGCTCTAAATGGTGCGATTAACTTGTTACCATCAATTAACCATTGTTCGGCATCGGAACGATTTAAATCAACCATTTCGAATTCGAAACCTCTTTCAATCATTTCGTTTGCTAATTCTAGAACAGTTAATAGGTTCTTATCCTTGGCAGATGCATCGTTTCCAAGATCGTTAATTTCTTTCATCTTGGCCTTAACGGCATCCTTACCATGACACATTGAAACGATATCAAAGTCATCGGCTCTAACTGAGAAGTATGCACAGTAGTATACCAATGGGAAGTATACCTTAAAGTAAGCCACACGTAGGGCCATTAAAACGTAGGCTGCCGCATGGGCACGTGGGAACATGTACTTAATCTTTAGACATGAATCAATGTACCATTGTGGAATATTGGCTTCGTGCATCTTCTTTTGCCATTCGTCCTTAATTCCACGCCCCTTACGAACGTATTCCATGATTTGGAATGATGTTTCTGAGTCTAGTCCCCAGTTAATCAAGTCGGTCATGATGTTATCACGACAACCAATAACGTTGGCGATGGTTGCTTTACCTTCCTTTATTAATTCGTCGGCGTTTCCTAACCAAACATCGGTACCATGGGATAGACCTGAAATTTGTAGTAGTTGTGAGAAGTTTGCTGGATTAGTTTGTTCTAGCATCCCTCTAACGAATTTAGTACCAAATTCAGGAATTCCTAGTGTCCCTGTCTTTGATTGGATTTGGTCTTGAGTAACACCAATTGTATCTGTACCGGAGAATAATCCCATAACTCCAGGGTCATCCATTGGAATTGATTGAGGATCGATACCTGATAAATCTTGAAGCATTCTGATCATGGTTGGGTCATCATGTCCCAGCACATCCATCTTCAAGATGTTGTCATGGATAGAATGGAAATCAAAGTGGGTAGTTTCCCAAGCCGCGTTTTGATCATCAGCTGGATATTGGATTGGTGTGAAATCAAAGATATCCATATCGTCTGGAACAATGATAATTCCGGCAGGATGTTGTCCAGTCGTTCTCTTAACACCAGTATCACCCTTTGATAAACGATCAATTTCAGCAGAGCGAATAGTTTGTTGAGTATCTCTTTCGTATGCCTTTACGTATCCATAAGCAGTCTTATCGGCAACCGTACCGATAGTTCCGGCACGGTATACATTATTTTCACCGAACAATACCTTTAGGTAGTTATGGGCGATTGGTTGATAGTCACCAGAGAAGTTCAAATCAATATCTGGAACCTTGTTACCACTAAATCCAAGGAATGTTTCGAACGGAATATTATGACCGTCACCAATCATTAATGTTCCACATTCTGGACAATTCTCATGTGGTAAATCATATCCTGAACCATATTCACCCTTTGTGAAGAACTTAGAATACTTACAGTTTGGACAGCGATAGTGAGGTGGCAATGGATTAACTTCAGTAATCCCCGCCATTGTGGCTACTAAACTGGAACCAACAGAACCACGGGAACCTACCAGATATCCATCCTTGTTACTCTTTGCTACAAGACGCTTAGCGATTAAGTAAATAACTGAGAATCCGTTACCGATAATACTCTTCAACTCACGGTCCAAACGTGCCTGAATTAATTCAGGTAGTGGATCACCATAAAGTTTATGGGCCATATCCATTGTTGAGTTTCTGATTTCATCTTCGGCACCCTTCATGTGTGGTGTGTATAGTCGATCTAAGACCGGATGAATTCCATCATCAACCATGTTGGCAATCTTTTGGGTATTATCAACAACGATTTCCTTGCTGACATCTTCTCCTAAGTATTCAAAATCATTCAACATTTCGTCTGTGGTTAAGAATGGCACCTTAGGTAATTCTTGTCTGTTTAATGGGTTAGCCCCACCTTGTGAATGAATCAAAATCTTACGGTAAATATAATCTTGTGGATCCATGTAATGAACATCTCCAGTTGCAACAACTGGTTTATCCATTTCGTGACCCATATCAACCATGTTTTGTACTAGTTCTTGTAAATGCTTCTTACCGTGAATTAATTCTGAATCAATCATTGGTTGGTAAGCAGCACTTGGTTGGACTTCTAGGTAATCATAGAATTCAGCCTTTTTCTTCGCTTCTTCCTTACCCTTTTGTAGCATTGCGGTGAATACTTCACCGTTTGCACAGGCAGAGCCAACCAGGATTCCTTCACGGTACTTTTCAAGCACGCTTCGTGGAATTCTAGGCACTCTGTAGAAGTATTCAACATTGGATAATGATACCAACTTGAACATGTTCTTTAATCCGGCTTGTGTTTGAGCCATCAAGATGGCATGGAATGGACGAGCATGTTTGTATGCATCGTTATCAGACATGTGTTCATTTAGTTGATTTACCTTGGTAATGTTGTAACGTTCTTCGGCATCCTTGATGAACAAGTAATTCAAGTGACCTGTTGTTTCGGCATCGTATACAGCACGGTGATGGTGTTCCAAAGCAACATCAAACTTCTTAGCTAATGTATTCAAACGATAGCTCTTGTAGTTTGGATATAAGAATCTTGCCAATGGTAATGTATCAATGATTGGGTTTTGGATTTCTTCCATCCCATATCTTTGATAACCAACATTCATAAAGCCAACATCGAAAGTAACATTGTGACCTACAACAATTGAGTCACCACAGAATTCTCTGAATAGCTTAAAGACTTCTTCTTCAGACTTTGAACCTCTAACCATATCATCAGTAATTGATGTAAGTTCAGTTGTAAAGTCTGACAAGTGGAAACCAGGATCAATAAATTCTTCAAATTGGTCTAAGACATTATTGTGTTGCATTCTAACGGCTGAAACTTCAATTACTTTATCGTAAATTGCAGATAGCCCAGTTGTTTCAATATCGAAGACAACATAAGTAGCATCTGCTAAATCACGGTCATCTTCGTTAAATGTAATTGGCACACCATCGTCTACAACATTTGCCTCAACACCATATAGCATCTTAATGTCATTCTTTTGTGCAGCGGTATAGGCAAATGGAAAACCTTGAACAGCAGCGTGATCGGTAATTGCTAATGCCGGGTGACCCCATTCTTTAGCTCTAGCCACGTATTCTTCAATACTGTTTGTTGCATCCATTTGGCTCATCTTAGTGTGTAAATGTAGCTCAACACGTTTCTCATCTGCATCATCATGACGACCTTCATGGTGCAATGGATTAATGTCATAGGCATTCAATGTTAATTCGTGACTGTAGTTATCTTCTTGGATACCACCACGAACCTTAATCCAGTCACCTTCTTGCAATGCGGCAAAGTTAGCTTCATCATTTTCATTGTTAGAGAACTTCTTAACTTCGATTGATGATGAATAATCGGTAATCTTTAAGATCATCAATTGACGACCTGATCTTAATGAACGAATTTCTTTACTAAAGATGTGACCATTTACAATCACTAGTTTTTCTTCTTGAACAATATCAACTAGTTTAGTAACTTCTAGGTCATCCTTAATTTTCTTACCAATTTGTACTTTACCCTTTGGAACTGCATTCTTTGAGTTCTTTTGGCGTTTAGCTGATGATTCTTGGATTGCTTGCATCGCCTTTTGAGCTAGCTCAGCATCCTTCTTTTCTTTTTCGGCTTTAAAATCTTTGATTTTTTCTTGAGAAGCAGTTTCATCAACAAAAACAGAAATAGTAAAGTGTGGAAAACCTAAACGTTCATACAAATCTTCAATTGGACTAACCGCTTTATCCACAAGAAAGTTCTTAACGATTTCGTTATCAGCACTAAGCTCGATTTTATTATCAACAATCTTTGGTGCATCACGTCTTAATAGTTCATTTTTAATGGCATCAGTGATATCAGCATGTTTAACAATCCATTCCCAGTAATTGCCTAACTGCTTGTTATCAAATTGATTGTCGTTTGCTTTGATATTAATTTTAGTAGTAGCGATTTCATCAAAAGTCGCTTGCATACGACTATAAAAATCCAAGAAGACTTCGTAATCTAAAATTCGTGGAAGTGTAAGGTGGAATTCCCAAATTTTGGAACGTTTGTGGATATCAATCTTCTCAATCTGACCGCCTTTAAAATTATCGGAATCAATTTGGTCTTTTAACTGTAATTGATTCAATAATTTTGTAAATAATTCTTCTTGGTTAGACAATCTAATACCTCCATCCTAAGTCAGCTAAAAAAGGTCAGTCTCTTCAACTGACCCTTTTTTATTTCAAATCTTTAAGTAAGATTTTTACAGTGTTA
The DNA here is from genome assembly GCF_016861915.1 of Apilactobacillus nanyangensis. Taxonomy (GTDB): domain Bacteria; phylum Bacillota; class Bacilli; order Lactobacillales; family Lactobacillaceae; genus Apilactobacillus; species Apilactobacillus nanyangensis. The sequence continues at coordinate 91,415 of NZ_BOLX01000004.1, forward strand.
ACAACTTCTTCTTGCTTAACTTCAACAGTTTCGCCAGTTTTTCTAATCTTAATTTCTACGATTCCTTCACTAGCCTTCTTACCAACAGTAACTCTGATTGGTAATCCAATTAGATCTGAATCAGCAAACTTAACTCCGGCTCTTTCTTTTCTGTCATCAGTTAAAACATCAAAGCCTTCATCCTTAAGTTCTTTTTCAATACCATCAGCAACACTAACTTGAGTTTCATCCTTTGTGTTAACAGGAATCAAGTGAATATCAAATGGTGAAATTGACTTAGGCCAAATTAAACCATTGTCATCAGCTTGTTGTTCAGCAATAGCAGTTAGTAATCTACTAATACCGATACCGTAACAACCCATTACAACTGGTTTTTGACGACCATTTTCATCCAAGACGTTTGCATCTAAGTCCTTTGAATATCTAGTTCCTAGCTTGAAGATATGAGCAATTTCAATACCACGAGTGAACTTCAATACACCAGAACCGTCTGGTGAGATTTCGCCTTCTTCAACTTCTCTAAAGTCCCCGTAAGTAACATTTTCAAAGTCACGTTCTGGGTTAACGTTAGCAAAGTGGTAACCATCTTCGTTAGCACCAGCAAATGCATTAGTCATATCTTTAACGTAGTTATCTGCTAATACAGTAACAGATTCATCTAGGTTAAATGGACCAACGTATCCTCTTGATGTATTAGTAAATTCTTTAATTTGTTCATCATTTGCCAAGTCAAAGAATGAAGCACCAAGTTGACCCTTAACCTTAACGTCGTTAACTTCGTGATCACCTCTAACTAAAACCATAACCGGTTTTTCGTCAGCAATGAATAGAACACTCTTAATAACATTTGAAGCATCTGTGTCTAATAATTCAACATCATCTTCGATTGATTTTACGTTTGGAGTACTAATCTTTTCTAAGTCTTTTTGAGTTTCGTTAGACTTTTCAGGTACGTACATGCTCTTAGCCATTTCAAGGTTAGCAGCATATTCGCTATCGTCTGAGTAAACGATTGTGTCTTCACCAACGGCAGCTGGGGCTGAGAATTCAATTGAGTCTGAACCACCCATAGCTCCACCATCACCAATGATAGTACGGTAATCTAAACCAACTTGGTCGAAAATCTTACGATAAGCATCTTCCATTTGGTTATAGATACGATCTAGGTCAGCATCATCAATTGAGAATGAGTATCCATCTTTCATGATAAATTCACGTCCACGTAGTAAACCGTTTCTTGGACGTTCTTCATCTCTATATTTTGGTTGAATTTGGTATAACACTAAAGGAAGTTTTTTATATGACTTAACTGAATCACGAATTATTTCTGTGTAAGTTTCTTCGTGAGTTGGTCCCAGAATGAAATCAGTATCATGTCTGTTCTTTAGTTTAAATAAAGCTGGACCATAAGTTTGTAATCTTCCTGATTTTTCCCAAAGCTCTGCAGGTAATACTGCCGGCATAAGAGTTTCATTCGCATCGATTTCGTCCATTTCTTTACGAATGATGTTTTCAATTTTTGAAATTACTTTGTATGCCAAAGGTAAGTAAGCGTACATCCCTGCTGAAATTTGCTTAATGTATCCAGCTCTTAACATTAACTTATGACTAAGAGCTTCAGCACCTTTAGGTGCTTCTTTTAGCGTTGGGATTAACATTTTTGATTGCTTCATAAAAATCTCCTTAAATATGTTCTTAATGGATAAAGTATCTTTGAATGTCGTTAATTGTTACCAGTAGCATTAATACAACTAAGAATGCAAAACCAATAAGGGTAACAACTGTCTCAACTTTCTCAGAAGTTGGTTTTCTTCTAACGGCCTCAATTATGTTCATTAATATTTTACCACCATCTAGGACTGGAATTGGAATTAAATTCATAATCGCTAAATTAATTGATAAGAATGCGATAAAATAAACAACTCCTTGTAGCCCTAACTTAGTAGCTTGTGATGTTTTAGCGTAAATTGCAACCGGTCCACCTAAGTCATTTAAACTAAAGTGCCCTGTTACCATATAAGCTAATTCTGAAACAAGTTGCTTAGTCATGTTCCAGGTCCTAATAAATCCAGAGAATAACTTGGTTGTAAAACTGGAATCGACTGTATTCTTAATTCCAATTAATCCATATTTTTTTCCATTATTCTTTTGAGATTCAGTGGTTAGCTTAATTACTTTAGTTTGACCATCACGTTTAACTACCAAGGTTAGCTTTTGGTCAGGTCTATCTTGAATTGCTGAGCTCAATTCATTCCAATTGTTAGTCTTTTGATTGTTGACTTGAACAATTTTATCGCCATTCTTAATTCCGGCATCTCTTGCAACTGAATGTCCTGAAATTGGAGTAACTGTATTTTGAGTTGAAGCCACTCCACCTTGCATAAATGTCAAAATTGTAAATGCAACAATTGCTAATATAACATTATTTACAATTCCAGCTGCGTTAGTTAATAGTTTTTTTAATACTGGTGCATTTTGGAATTGAACGTCTTCTGGAGCAATTTGAACTTTTGTTCCATCATGTTCAACCATTAAAGCATCGTGGTTAACTTTAAATCTCTTAACCTCTTCATTGCTATCTTGGTAACCTTCGATAAATAACTCGTGTTCAAGATCAACATTTGAAACTTCTAGAGGTAGTCCATCTAAAGTCTTTTGCTTTTGACTGGTATTAATTAAAATAACTTCATTTTGTTCATTAAATTTAAGTGTAACTGGAGTACCAGGATCTAGTTCCTGTGAATCGTTATCGGCAATCCCAGCCATTCGAACATATCCACCTAAAGGAAGAATACGAATTGTATACGTGGTTTGATTGTGACGATAAAAGAAAATCTTCGGACCCATTCCAATAGAAAATTCTCTAACCATTATTCCTGATCTTTTGGCAACGATAAAGTGGCCAAATTCATGAACAAACACTAAAATTCCAAAAACAATAACGAAAGCTAGTATTGTGATAATCAATTAAATCACTCCCTTACATCTAAATAATGCCAAATAGGTGAAGAAGCGGCAAAACAAATAGTAAACTATCAAATCTATCTAAAATTCCACCATGTCCCGGTAGAATCTTTCCAGAATCTTTAACTTGGTAGTATCTCTTAAGAGCTGATTCAACTAAATCACCAAATTGACCAGCAATTGATAATACAAGAGTTACGATAGCAGCAACAAATAGTGATGTATGACCAATTGAGAAATAGTACATCCATGCAGTAGCAATAATAGTTGCTAATAATGATCCACAGATTGATCCTTCCCATGTTTTATTAGGACTTACATGTGGTGCTAACTTATGTTTACCGAATTGCTTACCAAAGATGTAGGCTCCTGAGTCGGTTAACCAAACGATAAATAATGCGTAGAATAACACTGCAATACCAACGTGTCTTGCGGTAACAAAGTAATGGAATCCCATTCCAATGTAAAGCATTGCGATAGTAATCACTCCTGCATCATCAAATGAAAAAATATTTTTAGTAATTACAGTTCTTAGCATCAATAGCATTAATACTAAATAGAATAAAAAGTTAACTGATAAAAATGATGGTAGCCCATTAAACCAGTTACTTGGTGCGATTAATAACGTCACCCCAACAAACGATAAGATTGCTTCCGGTGAAATCACTAACTTTTTCTTCATAATTAGTACTTCAGACATCGCAACAATTCCTAATGCAATTGCACCAATTTGAATAAAAATTCCGCCCAATAAAACTATTGGCACAAATAATAATAAGGCAATAATTGCCGTTAATACTCTTGTTTTCATAATAATCTCCTAATGTTACTTGTTTTTTAATCCCCCAAAACGACGGTGACGTCCTTGGAATTTAGCAATACAATTTATTAAATCTTCTTTAGTATAGTCAGGCCACTTAGTATCATCAAAAACGAATTCACTATATGCAACTTGCCATAATAAGAAGTTAGACAATCTTTCTTCCCCACTTGTTCTAATTAATAAATCTGGATTAGCAAATTCACCAAGTGATGAAGTCATTAAATTATCGCTAACTACTTCTTTATTGATATCTTCAACATTTAGAATACCGTCTGATACTTTTTTAGCAATGTTTTGAACTGCTGTAACTATTTCATCTTGACTTCCGTAGTTTAAAGCAAAGTTCAAAATCATACCATCACAATCCTTAGTATCTTCAATTGCATTATTGATAGCATTTTGCGTTGACTTAGGTAATTGGTCAACATATCCCATAACATTAACTTTAACGTTATTCTTAACTAAATCGGGCACAAAAGTTGAAAAGAATTTTTCGGGTAAATCCATCAAGTAATTAACTTCTTGATCTGGACGCTTCCAGTTTTCAGTAGAAAAGGCATATAAAGTAAGTGCCTTCACGCCCAAATCACTAGCTGCTTTCGTGATATCCTTTACCACGTTCATTCCCTTTTTGTGACCTGCAATTCTTGGCAAATGTCTTTGTTGAGCCCATCTTCCATTACCATCCATAATAATAGCGATATGTTTGGGAATATTATTGTAGTCAAGTTCTGTGGTAGTTTTTTTCTTAAACTTAAACATTTATACCTCACCTATTAATACAAATAAAGGATGAGAAACAATCCTCATCCCACATCTGCAAAGTTATTTTATTGGATTAATCTCCATTCACCACGTTTAGCTTCTACTAAAGTTTCGAAGTATTTTAACAATTGGTTCGCGTCATTTGGACTGTGTTCACCTAAAAGATTTAATCCCTCACCCGTAGGAATCGGATCACTTAAATCATTTATTACATCTTCGCTTTCAAATGTTGCTTCGGTAAATGCGACAATCCAATCATCTTCAATTAATTTTGTAACCACTAAAAAGATGTTGAATTCTTCATCAACATAAATTGGCATTACATAAACACCATCTTGAATTTCTTCCAGTTGATTACCATTAAATGATAATGCTTGCTTAGTGTCTTCATTCATATCTTCAGATAGCTTAAATACCATCTTATTGAATTCATCAGTACCTGGAGTAACTTCATGTACTTGCATGGTGCCCCTCCTAACTATTTATCCGTTTAGTACTTCCTTTTCTTTGGCAGCAATAACGTCATCTAAATCTTTGATTTGTGAATCTGTCAATTTTTGAACTTTGTCTTCTAGTGCGTGAGTTTCATCATCTGTAAAGTCATCGTTCTTGTTACCCTTCTTTACAGCGTCCATAGCTTCACGACGAACATTTCTAATTGCGACTTTACCTTGTTCACCAGCAGCCTTAACCTTCTTAGAAATTTCTTTTCTACGTTCTTCAGTCAATTGTGGGACAACCAAACGAATGTTGTCACCATCGTTAGCTGGGTTAATACCAATATCAGCTTCAAGAATTCCCTTTTCAATATCGTCTAGAGCTGACTTGTCATATGGAGTAACCATAATAACTCTAGCTTCTGGAACAGTGATTGAAGCGATTTGGTTTAATGGTGTTGGTGCACCATAGTATTCAGCAGTAACTCCATTTAAAAGACTGGCATTAGCTCGACCTGCTCTAATACTTGCCAATTCTTGTCTCAATGAAGCAATTGATTTTTGCATTTTGTCTTTTGCAGTATCTAAAATTTCATTTTGAGTTGCCATTTCTTATTTCCCCTTAACTGTAGTTCCGATTTTTTCACCCTTAACAACTTTTTCAATGTTGCCGGATTCATTTAAGTTAAACACAACTAATGGAATATCATTATCCATTGATAATGAACTTGCTGTAGTATCCATTACTTGTAGGTTCTTGTTAATAATATCCATTTGAGTTAATTCATCAAATTTAACAGCCTTTGGATCCTTGTTAGGATCAGCTGAGTAAATACCATCAACTCCATTTTTAGCCATTAGAATAGCATCTGCATGTACTTCAGCAGCACGTAAAGCTGCAGTTGTATCTGTTGAGAAGAATGGGTTACCTGTTCCACCAGAGAAGATAACTACACGATTCTTTTCAAGATGACGAACTGCCTTTCTACGAATGTATGGTTCAGCAATTTGTCTCATTTCGATTGAGGTTTGAACTCTTGTTGGAACACCGAGTGATTCTAAGTTTTCTTGTAATGCTAAACCGTTCATAACAGTTGCTAACATTCCAATGTAATCAGCTTGTGTTCTTTCCATGCCCATTTTTGAACCAGCTACTCCACGCCACATGTTACCTCCACCGACAACAATAGCAATTTGAATTCCTAGTTCGTAAACATTTTTTACTTCTTGCGCAATTTTCTTGATTACAGGTGGGTTAATACCGTGACCTTCATCACCAGCAAGTGCTTCACCACTTAGCTTTAAAACAATACGCTTATATTTTAAGTCAGACATCGAATTTCCTCCATTACATGATCGTTAGTTTAATTTTAGCATAATATTAAATCTAAAAACAGTTTATAGCCGCAATTATTTAATTATAAATATGTATAAAAAAAGGATACGAATCCGTATCCTTTTTCATTAATTATTTGATTTGTGAGTTAACTTCGTCAACAAAGTTAGTTTCTTCTTTTTCGATACCTTCACCGACTTCGTAACGAACAAAGGCTTTTAGTTGACCGCCGTTTTCCTTAACGTATTCAGCAACAGTCTTGTCTGAGTCCATAACGAATTCTTGGTCAGCTAAACTAATTTCAGCAAGGAACTTGTTTAGACGACCTTCAACCATCTTTTCAACGATGTTTTCAGGCTTGCCTTCTTGTAGGGCTTCCTTCTTTAGTTCTTCTCTTTCAGCTTCTAGTCTGTCTTGAGGAACATCGTTTCTGTCTAGGTATTCTGGCTTAGTAGCAGCAATGTGCATTGCAACGTGCTTAGCAACAGTTTCGTCAACACCTTGGATTTGAACTAAGGCACCAATTAGACCTTGGTTGTGTAGGTAGTGACCAAAGCTTTCGTCATCGTTCTTAGTTAAAACAACGAAACGACGTAGAGTGATCTTTTCACCAGTAATTTGAGTAGTGTTGATGATCTTGTCGTTAACAGTTTCACCATCAACGTCAAGTGCTAAAGCAGCTTCAACATCAGCTGGCTTAGCTTCAACAATCTTAGCTGCGATTAAATCAATTAGGTTCTTGAAGTCATCGTTACCTGAAACGAAATCAGTTTCAGCGTTAACTTCAACGATAGCAGCATCGTTACCGTGAGTAACAACACGAGTTAAACCAGCAGCGGCAACACGGTCACTCTTCTTTTCAGCTTTTGCGATACCCTTTTCACGTAAGTATTCTAGAGCTTTCTTTTCGTCACCATCTGAAGCAACTAAAGCTTTCTTAGCATCCATCATACCTACACTTGTCTTTTCACGTAATTCTTTTACTTGAGCAGCAGTAATCTTTGCCATTGTTATGGCCTCCTTAAGTTTTATATTAAAAAAGGCCGACTCATCCCAGGCCTTATCGGTCCAAAAACATGAGTCAGCCTAAGTGTTCAAACAAAATCAATATTTAAAAAATATTACTTGTCTTCACTTTCATTTTCATCTTTAGTGTCTTCGAATGTGCTTTCGCTAACATTTTCTTCACCTTGGTTACCTTCAATGATAGCATCAGCCATCTTAGCAGTAATTAGACGAACGGCACGAATAGCGTCATCGTTTGATGGAATAATAACATCAACGTCATCTGGGTCAGTGTTAGTATCAACCATAGCAACGATAGGAATGTTTAACTTGTGAGCTTCGTGAACAGCGATTTGTTCTTTACGAGGGTCAACGATGAACATAACATCTGGAATCTTAGGCATGTCTTCGATACCACCAAGGAATTTTTCAAGCTTGTCAGTCTTCTTCTTTAGAAGAGCAACTTCCTTCTTAGGTAGTCTTTCGAAAGTACCATCTTCAGCCATCTTCTTAAGATCCTTTAGGTACTTGATACGGCTTTGGATAGTGTCCCAGTTAGTTAAAGTTCCACCTAACCAACGGTGGTTAACGTAGTATTGACCTGCACGTACAGCTTCTTCTTGGATTGAGTCTTGAGCTTGCTTCTTAGTACCAACAAATAGTACAGTAGCGCCCTTAGCAGCTTCATCCTTCATGAAGTTGTATGCTGAATCGATCATCTTAACAGTCTTTTGTAAGTCGATGATGTAGATTCCGTTACGTTGGGTAAAGATGTATTTCTTCATCTTAGGGTTCCAACGACGAGTTTGGTGACCGAAGTGGACACCAGCTTCTAGTAATTGTTTCATAGAAATAACAGCCATTTTAATAGCCCTCCAAAAATAGTTTTTCCTCCCCGTCAATCTATCAATTCAGAAACTATCAAGAAATAGCACTATCTGAGTTGTCATGACAGGTGTGAATTGGTAATAAATACCGAATATTATTGTATATTAAACTACAATATTTATCAAGCTAAATATTACAATTTAACAATCTTATCTGATTTACCTGTATTAATAAGGTCTTTGTTAGCATCCATTGATAAAGTAACCATGTTTCTAACTGCTGTTTCAGTGTAGAAAGCAATGTGTGGGGTAATCAAAACGTTATCTCTACTCATTAGGTTCTTTAGACGATCATCTGAAATATCATCGAAACTATCAAAGTTAACATTGAAGACCCCAACTTCAGATTCGTAAGTATCCAAGGCAGCACCTGCTAGTTTACCTGAATCTAAAGCCCTAATTAATGCATCAGTATCAATTAGTGAACCACGAGCAGCGTTAATAATGTATGAACCATCTTTCATTTCTGATAAAGTCTTATCGTTTACCATGTGTTCATTTTCCTTAACGGCCGGTGCATGAAGTGAAATGATATCAGCTTGTTTGTATAAATCGTCTGGAGTATCAACGTAGATACCTTGTTTTTCTAGTTCAGGATTTCTGAATGGATCATATGCAATTACCTTTGCACCGAATCCACGACAGATATCAACTAATACGTGACCAATACGACCCGTTCCGAAAACACCAACGGTCTTTGAATTTAATTCTTGACCAATCTCAGGTGCCCATCTTAAGTCTCCTGAACGTTGCTTGTCTTCAAAACGTTTTGTATTTCTTAGTAATCTCATAATTTCAGTAATTGCTAGTTCAGCAATTGCATTTGGAGAATATGCTGGAACATTGGTTACAGTAATTCCGTTTGCTTTTGCAGCATCAGCATCAACATTATCTACCCCAACGTTTCTTAGTGATAGATACTTGATGTTAAAACTACCTAATTTATCTAAAATTTCTTTAGTGTATGGTTTTTGTTGGTAAGCAACCACACCATCAAATCCATTAGCTTCTTCAACAGTTGATGAATCAAGTAATTTGGTTTCAACCTTTACTTCTACTTCCGGATTTTTTTGTTCCCATTCTTTTAAATATGGCATTTCATCATTTCTGATTCCATAAGCAATAATTTTCAATACAAAAACCTCCAAATATTCATCGTTACAGTAGAATTATAACACTTAACACCGTGTCTTAAAGACTTAGACCGTATTTAGATAAATTTACCCCATTTTCATTTAGGTATTCTAGCTTCTTGATTCTGCTTTGATGTTTAAAATGATACTCGGCACTCAAAGCATCATGTTTATTGTCAAAACTTTCGGAATAAATCATTTCGACTGGCAAATGATTGCGTGTGTACTTGGCACCCTTTCCGCTTTGATGTTGTTCTAATCGATGTTTCAAATCGGTCGTGTATCCACCATATAGTGAATCATCCCCACATTTTAAAACATACATATAAAACTTATTCTCCATATAAAATCTTCCTTACAAAATCTGTATATTCGTTTGAATTATCTTTATAAACAAAAATTGGTGGTAGCACCTTGGTGCCGCCATTCTTACCGGCTTTAATTCCTTCAACTAGAATCATGTTTGATTCTTTTCCCTCGCGCGGATAAATGTATTGAATCCTTTTTGGCATTACGTTATGAGATTGCATAGCATCAAATAATTCTAGCATCCGATCAGGACGGTAAACAAAGAACGCTTTAGCATTTGTCTTTAAAAGTCCCTCACACACGGTTAGGATTTTGTCTAGATTAGTTGTGATTTCATGTCTAGCAATTGCTAGGTATGGATTTGGATTTTTCTTACTATCCTCTAAATCTGGAAAATAAGGTGGGTTACAAGTTATCACGTCAACAGAATCCTTTTCCACATAATCAAATGTATTATCAAGGTCATCGTTTATCACGGTCAACTTGTCATCTAAGTTATTTAAACTAACACTGCGTTTTGCCATGTCAGCCAGTTTGTCTTGTAGTTCGATTTCGTAAATATGTCCGTTGGTTTTATGTGACATAAATAACCCAACTGCACCATTGCCGGCACACAAATCGACAGTCTTTGAAGCACTCTTCTTGGGCAACTTCGCAAAGTCTGATAAAAATACTGCATCCAATGAGAATGAGAACACTTCGGGATTTTGAATTATCTTTATATCATTACTATATAGTTGATCTATTCTTTCGTTTTCCTTTAAAAAATCGTCCACTTGAATATTCCACCTTATTTTTTTCTTGCATAAATTAATAATAATAGAATACTATTAAATAATAAAGTACGAGAGGAGTTTATTTAATGTATTCTTTTTTAAAGTTCTTATGTAGAATCATTTTATATCCAATTAACGGAATGCCTAAGTTTGAAAACAAACAAAGAATTCCAGAAGGCAATTACATATTAGTTGCACCGCACCGTACATGGTTTGATCCATTGTACTTTGCCCTAGCAGCAAGTCCTAAAGAATTTGCTTTCATAGCTAAAAAGGAGCTATTCAAAAACCCACTTTTAGCATACGTATTGAGACATGCAAACGTATTAAGTGTTGATCGTGAAAATCCTGGTCCATCAGTAATTAAGGAACCTGTTAAGATTCTTCAAAACTCTGATAAGTCACTAATCATTTTCCCTTCAGGAACTAGACATTCTCAAGCTCTAAAAGGTGGCGCTACTTTAATCGCTAAGCTTTCTAAAGCACCTTTACTTCCAGCTGTTTACCAAGGTCCACTTACATTTAAGAGTTTGTTCTCACGTAAGAAAGCTGTCATCAACTTTGGTGACCCTATTTACTTAGACAAGTCAATCAAGCTAAATGAAGAAGGTCAAAAAGCAGTCGAACAACAAATGCAAGATGCTTTCGATAAGTTAGATAAAGAAATTAATCCTGACTTTAAGTATGTTGACCCATCATCAGAAAAATAAGCAATAAAAAAAGACTTAATCATTAAATTAATGAACTGAACCCCTTGAGTTGGAGAAATCTAACCTAAGGGGTTCTTTTATGTTTTCTAAAGAATTAAAATTAGCTGC
>NZ_BOLX01000005.1 GCF_016861915.1 Apilactobacillus nanyangensis
GTCACCGGTTGAATACCGGATCAATTCCTCCCAGAAAATAGCATAACCATCTTCCAATTTTAGGGGTTCAGGTCACAGTCCTTTTTATTTATTTAGTAGTGTTGGTATTATTAGTTGTTTGGCTTGTGTTAGTAGTTGTGTTTTGCTTTGGTGTAAATGTTTGGCGGAAAATCCAACCGTTTAGTGCTGGTGCGTAGTCGTAAACCTTGTAGTTGCCAAGTTTTGGATTGTATTCGTACCATATTAACCGCAAATTAGATGTTTTTCTACTTCTTCATGAAAATGTCATTTTTTTAATTTTTCGGGTTACATTTGTAGACAAAGGTGAACAGTTTTGATATATTTTATATCAAGCAAGATTAATTAATGTAAAACACATTTTATAAGGGGTGCCAACAATGAAGAAAAGAAACATTATTACTTCTCTTTCTGTAGCTGCATTATCACTATCATTATTATCTGGTGTAGCAGCTAATGCTGATTCAATGAGTAACATGCACGACATGTCATCAATGAAGATGGCGAAGAAGTCTACCAAGAAAACTACTAAGAAGAGTTCAAAGAAGTCTTCAATGAAAATGACTAAGAAGTCATCAAAGAAGAAGGCTGCAAGCAAGAAGTCAACTATGAAGATGAGCAAAAAATCTTCAAAGAAAATGAGCATGAAACACTCAATGAAGAGTGGCATGATGATGGACGGCTTAGAAATGAACATGAATTCTAAGCTACCAAAGGGCTTGAAGAAAGCTACACATACTAAATTCCATGTCGGCCAAAAAGTTACACTTAAGGCTAAGCATATGGAAGGTATGTACAATGCTAAGGCTACTGTAGCTGGTGTATACAAGACTAACTTATACGAAATTGATTTCATGCCAACTAATGGTGGCAAGATGGTTAAGAACCACAAATGGGTAGTATCAAGCGAATTAAAAGCTAAGGGTGCCCTAAAAGCTGGTAAAAAAGTAACTGTTTTAGCAGATCACATGTACGACATGAAGGGTGCTAAGGGTAAAATTGTTAAGGTTCACAAAGGACCTGCTTACGTAGTTACTTTCAAGGATACTAAGACTCACATGGTTATGAAGAACCACAAGTGGTTAACTCAACAAGAACTAAAAGCAATTAAGTAATAACAAAAAGGCCTGACGAATGTCAGGTCTTTTTGTTTTATAGTAATGATTTAATTCCAAGTAGAAGTGCTAGTAGTCCAATGAATGGTTTTATATACTTACTAGCTGAGCTTTTAGCAAGACTACCGGATAGCATGGTTGCGATGATTGCCCCAATAATGGCCCCAATCGTTAGTGGTAATCCAGCAGCCCAATCAATTGAACCACCAGCTAAATGAAGCAACATACCAATTGTTGACATGAATGCTAGTACATAAGTTGATGTAGCTGTAGCGTTGAAAGTTTCCAATCCTAAAATAAATAATCCGGTGGTGATTGCTGCCCCACCGCTCATTCCAGCGACTCCAACTAAAAGGCCGGCTAAACATCCATATAGGGATGCTTTTAAGCGATCATTGTTATTGTTATCAATTTGGATTTCAGATTTTGGTTTACTCTTTGTGAACATTTTGGCTCCTAAAGCAATCATAATTAATCCAATAATCCATTTGTAGAAAGAATCGGGGATGAAACGTGATATAATTGAACCAACAATCACTGAGGGAATGGCAGCGAACAACATTTGATTCCCAATTTTGACATCAATTTTCCCCTGACGGTAGTAGGTGATTGCCCCAATGATTAGTGGTGGTAAACTGATGACAAGAGATGTTGAAGCAGCGCTGGCAGCGTTGATGCCGATTACTCCGGTTAAAATACCTAGGTAAATGGCACCACCTCCTCCGCCTAGTAGGATGGTTATGATTCCAACGATAATTCCAAATATGGCTAATAAAATAATAGTAGACATGTTCATAATCCTTTCTAATTTTAGTTGTTTGATTTTTCTTTTTTTATTAATTACAATATGTAATTATATCATTCAATATGTAACTATCAATTTTTATGCTCGGAGGCATTCATATGAGAACAGCCACAATTTCAAAACAAGAAATAATTAAAACCGCAATTATAATGATCGAAAATGGCGATAAACTAACCTTTTCAACAATTTCTCGAAAAATGAAGATTACATCTCAATCTTTATATAACTACTTTAAAAATCAAGAGGAATTAGAGTATGTCATTGTAGGAACGGTCGTTTCTTTAGCTTGTAAAATGGCATTCACTAAAAATTTTGGCAAGAGTGGACGTGAAGGAGTCATCTCGTTATCCCTTACGTTTAGAAAAATGGGAGTAAGACATATCAATTTAGCTCAATTTGTTATCTCACATCATCGTACGAATCAATATCAAATAGTCACGGATGCATTTAATGAATTAAAGAGCTTGCTAGAGAGAATGCTCGAAAATTATTTGGATAATGAGAAGATAATCAAAGCCAGTCGTTTAATTAGAAATTTAGTCGTTGGCGATATTTTAAACGTAGGAACTGGATGGTTTAAGAGTCCAGAGGTAACAGCAGAATCGAGTTTTATTGAAATGCTTGATCTTAGCCTAACGGCTTTAAGAAATTCATAAATCGCTTATTTTATTTAAAAAATCAATTTATTTTTTAAGTAATTTGGATTATATTTGTTATTATATATTCAGAGTGTTTTTTAGAAAGGATACATAATAATGAAAAAATTTACCGCTTGGGTAAAACATTGGTACAGATACAAGACTGATGAACCATATATCATTGCTGCAGCAATCATTGGTGCGCTTAGTCTATTGGGATCAATTGCTTTAGACCACAAAAAGAGATTTTACGTGTACGTTTTAATTCTAATTTTAATTGCTATTTGGGCACTATTCAGAAGTGTTACCTTTAAGAAGAACTATGTTCGTCAATTTGTTGATGAAAATAAGTTTGAGGGCAAGAACAAGGGATTAGATGTAGGTACTGGTACAGGATACGCTTTAATTAAGCTAGCCCGTGACACTAAACTAAATAGAGTTTACGGTGTTGAAGACAAGTACCAATACACTATCAATCGCCTTGAAAAGAATGCTTACTTGGAAAACGTTAAAGATCGTATTGAAATCACTACTGCTGATATCGAGAACTTACCATTTGATGACAAGGAATTTGATGTTATCACTGCTGTTTCAGCCAACGGTAACCAATTAAGTACTCCTAAAAAGTCAGTATATGCAGATATCGCTTTCGAGATTGCTCGTGTAATTTCTGACAACGGAACAATCTTTATGGTGAACACTCCTCGTATGACCAAGAAATATGCTATTGAATTTGAAAATAGAGGATTGAAAGTTGAATACATGCACAGAAGATTCGAACGTTTCTTCTTCCTACGTGCAATTAAAGTAACCAACAAATAAAAAAAGCCGACCTAGTTAAGGTCGACTTTTTATTTTGTTTAGAAATGGTGAACACGGTTGAAGAAGTCAACGAATAGTTGGTTTTCTTCATCGTATTGATCCCACATGTTTTCTGGGTGCCATTGGACACATTGAATGGATTGGTCATCATTTTCTAGACCTTCAATCATTCCATCATCTGCACGAGCAACGACGTGTAGTCCTTCGGCAACATCCTTAGCAGCTTCATGGTGGAATGAGTTAACGAAAGCTCGCTTACCAAAAGTCTTTGCTAATAATGAATCTTCATCAATGTTGATGTGGTGCACTGGTGAATATCCAATCGCTTTTTGTTCGTGTTGTAATTGAGGTAATCCGTTTTGTGGGGTGAATTGAGCGCCAATGTCTTGGTATAAGCTTCCACCCATTGCAACGTTTACGATTTGTAATCCACGGCAAATTGCTAAGATTGGCTTGTGCATTCTAATTGCTTGTTTTACTAATGCTAGTTCAAATTCATCTCTGGCTTCAAATGTACGACCAATTTGAGCAATTGGTTCTTCGCCATAATACTTAGGCAATACATCTGGACCACCGGTGAAGATAACTCCATCGACAGTTTCTAATAATTCGGCAGCCATGCTTGGCTTTCCAACTGGAAAGATAACTGGAGTGATGTTGTTTTCTAGTAAACAGTTCATCAAAGTCCTTTGGGCAAAATGACCTTCTCTTTGACGGAAGGGTTCATCTTGGCTAAAGATGATGTCTGATGTAACTCCAATACGCATATGAATCATTCCCTTTTTAAAATATAGTGATAATATAGCTATTCTATCATTTTATTTTATAATTGCCACTTATAATCATTAGTGCACGATATTTTCAATTGCGTTGGCTTTTTAGATGTGCTATGTTTGATAACATATTGTGGAAAATTATGTTGGATAGTTTTCAAACGAGGGGATGAATTTTTATGAAGTTCAAGTCAATTGTAAAACTAGGTGTAGTCGCTTTTGCTGCGACAATGGTGCTTGCCGCTTGCGGTAAAACATCAGATAAGACATCTAGAACAGATTCATTGAATTGGATGAGTAATACAACATTAACCACCTTGGATCCATCTAAGGCCGTTGATGTTACAAGTGATCAAGTTTTATATAACGCAATGCGTGGTCTAGTAACTCCTGACAAGGGAAATAAGATTGACCTAGCAATTGCTAAGGACTACAAGATTACTAATGGTGGAAAGACTTACACTTTCACCTTAAGAAACACTAAGTGGAGCAATGGTAAGAAGGTTACTGCCGGTGATTTTGAATACGGAATCAAACGTAGTGCTGATCCTAAGACTGCTTCACAAATGGCATACTACATGGCCAATATTATGAACTACGATAAGGTGAAGACTGGTGCAATGTCAGCTGATAAGTTGGGTGTTAAGGCAATTGGCGACAACAAGTTGCAAATTACGTTGACTAAGCCCCAAGCTGATTTTCTAAATGTCTTAGCATTACCTGTCTTTTACCCACAACAAAAGTCATTCGTTGAAAAGTATGGTACTGCCTACGGAACAACTTCTGACAAGATGGTATACGACGGACCATTTGCCGTTACCAACTGGAAAGGTAGTAATGACGCTTGGACTCTATCTAAGAACAAAGATTACTACGACAATAAAAATGTGAAATTAAAGACAATTAACTATTCAGTGATTAAGGACCCACAAACAGCATTGGATGAATACCAATCAGGCAAGTTGGATCAAACACTATTAGCTGGCAAACAACAAGTTAACAGTTACAAGAACAACAAAGACTTTGTGAACCACAAGCAATTCATGGTTCAATACCTTTCAATTAACCAAAAGAATGTTCCAGCTCTAAAGAACAAGAACCTAAGAAAGGCATTATCATTAGCAATTAATAGAGAAGAACTAACTCAAAACGTCCTAGGTGACGGTTCATTTGCTGCTAGGGGATTGGTTCCAGATACTTTAGCATACATGAACGGTAAAGACTTCAACGACTATGCGACTGTTAAGGATGCTACCACTGGTGACATGGCCAAAGCTAAGCAACTATGGGCTAAGGGACTAAAGGAAATTGGCAAGAGTTCAGTATCAATTTCAATCATGAACAACAACGACCAAACTAGTCGTGCTGTAACTGAATTTTTACAAACTGAATTAGATAAACTTCCAGGATTGAAGGTAAGCGCACAAATCTTACCTAACAACGTTGCTTCTGGTCGTTCACTAAAATCAGACTATGAACTTTCAGTTTCAGGTTGGGATCCATCAATTAGTGACCCAATCTCACCACTACAAACTAAGGTATCAACTAGTCCAATTAACACTTCTAAATGGGGGAACTCAATGTATGATATGTACATTGATCGTTCCAACAACGAAGATGCTAATAACAAGGACAAACGTTTCTTTGATTTAGTTAACGCGCAAAGAGTAATTCTAAATGATCAAGGTATTATTCCATTGATTCAAAAGGCTCAACCAGAATTAATGAAGACCAATATTCATGGTGTTAAGTACCTAGGAAATGGACCAGTTTGGGACTTTTCTCACGCTTACATCAAATAAATCACGAAAACCACCAATTTTTTTGGTGGTTTTTATTTTGGCTAAAATCCCGGCGTGACTTACTTTTTGATAGTTTTTAAAACTAAAGTACGGGTTTGAAATAAAAAATCCTGAGTATTTGGGGTTGCTAAAAATTTCATTCGGATGTATTATTCTTATAAATTATAAGGAGGGGTTCATGATGAAGATGTTTAACAAAGAACAAATGTGTTGTTGTCATTATCGAAGCATGAACTCTATTCTTATTTTCTAATCAAGAAAACGTTTTTTAATTAGATTATAACAGGGTGTCATGGTTCGGCTTTTTAGCGTAGAATCATGACACCCTTTTTCTTTTTTTAGATGGCCATCTATATAAAGAGTACTTATTAAATAAAGGAGTATGGATATGAAGAAGTCACGGATATTATCAATTGTTTTAACCACAGCGTTATTAGGTTTGGTATTAACCGCTTGTGGTAAGAGTCAATCAAGCAACAAGAAAAATCTAAACTGGACTACAAACGCTTCAATTGCTTCACTTGATCCATCAAAGGCTGTTGATACTAACACTCAACAAGCCGTTTATAATGCTTTTTCTGGTTTAGTATCACCAGATGGTAGCAACAAGGTTCGTCTAGCAACTGCCAAGAGTTACCACGTTTCAAAGGATGGAAAGACATACACATTTGAATTGAAACACACTAAATGGAGTAACGGACAAGAATTAACCGCTAAGGATTTTGAATACGGAATCAAGCGTAGTGCTGATCCAAAGACTGCCTCACAACAAGCTTACTACATGGCTAATATTGAAAACTATACTGCCATTTCTAAATCACAACTATCACCAGATAAGTTAGGGGTAAAGGCAATTGGTAAGTACAAACTACAAATCAAGTTAATTAAGCCACAACCATACTTCTTGAACTTATTAGTATTACCAATATTCTACCCACAATCAGAAAGTACTGTTAAGAAATACGGTAAGAGCTACGGAACTACAAGTAGCAAAATGCTATACAACGGTGCATTCAAGATTACCAACTGGACCGGTACTAATGATTCGTGGACTTTAACTAAGAACAAGGAATACTACAATGCTGACAAGACAAAATTAGACAGCATCAAGTACACGGTTATTAAGGACCCACAAACTGCTTTGAATGAATACCAAAGTGGTAAGTTAGATCAAACTACTTTAGTTGGTAAACAACAATACAACAGCTACAAGAACTCAAAGGACTTCCATTTGAGAAAGATTTACAGTGTAAGATACCTATCACTAAGTGATAAAAATGAACCAGCATTTAGAAATGTTAACATCAGAAAAGCTCTATCATTAATCATCGATAGAAAAGAACTATTAAACGATGTTTTAGGTAACGGTTCAACTCAAGCGCGTGGAATTGTGCCAGATACTTTGGCATCACGTAACGGTAAGGACTTTAATGACTACGCTAGCGTTTCTGATGCAGTTAACGGTAACGTTGAACAAGCTAAGAAGCTATGGAAGAAGGGGCTAAGTGAAATCGGCAAGAAGAACTTAACCATCTCCATCAACAGTAACAATGGTGAAGATGCTAAGCCAATCGTTGAATTCATTCAAAACCGATTCTCCAAGCTACCAGGCCTAAAGGTTAACCTAACATTACTTCCAAACACAGTTGCGACTGCTCGTTTCCTAAGCGGTCAATATCAAATTGCTGTGACAGGTTGGAGCCCATCAATCAGTGATCCAATCTCACCTCTAAACATTAGATACTCAAATAATGCTATGAACACAGCTAAGTGGAGTAACTCTGAATACGACAAGTTAATTGATAAATCCAACGATGATGACGCTTTGAATCCAGCAAAACGTTGGAATGATTTAGTAGATGCACAAAAGGTGTTACTAAATGATCAAGGTTTAATTCCGCTATTCCAACCAGCACAAGCTGAATTAATTAAGAGCGACATCCACGGTGTTCGTTTCTACGGAAATGGTCCAATTTGGGACTTCTCTGAAACATACGTAAAATAAAAACTAAAAAAGAGACATCCAAAATGGATGTCTTTTTTGTTTAAAAAAATTTTTATTAATAATGGTATAATTATTAAGATTAAAGAACGATTAGGGGAATTAAATTATAATGAGTACGAAGAATAAACTGCATGACTTCTACCGTAATCATGCGATCTACATATTAATATTTTTGATTATGTCATTACTTAGCGTAGCGGTTATGTGGCATTCTCATTTCATCACTGTCGGATATGATATTCATTTCCACTGGCAACGAATTTGGGATATGCGAGAATCACTTGTACATCGAAATCTTTTTCCATTGGTTGCGCTAAACCAATTTAACCAGACTGGTTCAGCCGTAATGGCGTTATACCCACAATTAGGGATGATGCCAATAGTGCTATTATCTTTAGTAATTAAATCGTTTATACCATTAGTATATATCGTGATATTATTACGTAATTTTTTTGCACTATTAGTCGCTTACTTCGCCAGTTACAGCTATAACAAAAACCGTAAAATTAGTTTTATCTTCGCGTCAGGATATACATTAGCGGCAACAATGTTATTTCACGAGGTACTAAGCTATGATATCGGTAGATCATCATCAATGATTTATCTACCAATGATTATGTTTGGCTTTTTGAATCTGATAGAGAAAAATGATTGGATCGAGTTAACACTTGGAATGAGTGCGATTATCATGTGCCACGTTGTTAATACCGCTATTGCTATTTTATTTTTAGCGATTATGTTCTTAATCAACATTAATAAGTTTTTTGATAAGAATAAAATCTTTGCACTTGGAAAAGCAATTGTACTAACGGTACTATTAACAACGCTATACTGGATTCCATTTGTTATCATTGTTGGTAATAATGCGATTGATTTTCCACCTCCTTATTGGAAGGTGGCGGGAACTGACCTTAATACTTGGTATACTGCAATTATTCAAAACAGCGTCGGACCTTATTTTAACTTCATTAATTTATTGGGATTGGTATTGGGAATTGTCTTCTTTATGAAACTTTCTAAATACTCAAAGCAACTAGTGTTGGTGGGAATAGCATTTCTATTCCTATGTAGTAATTTATTTCCATGGAACTTGTTAGCCAATACCGGGATTAACGACTCGCTTCAATTCACATGGCGTTTAAATATAATTCCACAAGTTATTTTTTGTTATATCTTTGCCGAAGTGATTGTTAAACTATTTAAGAAACCAGTTATGGCAGTCGTATCAATTGCGGTATCAACTATTGTTATTGTGCTTCTACAGTTAAATGCGCAGCAATCTTTGGTACAAAGTACTAAGAATAACCTGGAATTGACTCATGCTTTTTCAAAAGATCGGAAAGAATATCGTTTAAATAATAATGATGATTTTAGACATTTGATATTTACTAGCGCCGGAGAAATTGATTACTACCCAAGTGCGGCTGTGAAACAATATGGTAATACCAATAGGCATATCGCCACATATGATGGCCATAAAAAGTTAAAGGTGAAGTTGTTGGGCAACGGACAATTTACTTTTAAGAACTCTGTTCATATTAATAAAATGGCGCTACCATTCTTGCACTATAAAGGGATTGCATATGAAGTTAAGTTGGATGGTAAGACTGTTAAGACAACTCACAATAAGTATGCTTTGATTACTTTGAAGAATGTTTCGGCTGGAAAACATCGTGTTCAAATCATCGTTCATAGAACTAAAAAAGAATTATTGTCATACTTTGCAACTTTGATAGGGTTAATTGTATTAGGATGGGCATTAATTAAGAAATATGGAACGAAAACAAAAAATGAACCCAAAAAATAATTAAGAAGAGCTTAAAAAAGCAGCCAATAATGGCTGCTTTTATTTTGTTTGAACTTAGTGTGATAGAATGAACCTATAATTAATTTAATGGATGTGATGAAATGTTAAACCAAAAGATTAAGGATAATTGGAAATGGATATTAATTCCAATCATCTTGATTGCTGAATTATTAATTGACGATTATGTAATGCCACACGTTTATAAATTTGTGTTTCATTTAGTCGCCTTTAACCCAGTCGAACATTTTTATACCTACTTAAACATATACAAGATTGTTTCAATCATAGTTATTTGTTTGTTGAACTATTGGATTATCAAGCAAAAGATATTCTTTAAACCAAGTGAAACTAAAATGGGATGGTTAGTATTCCTAGTCGTTTGCTTTACCATCGTGATGGCAACTATTGAGCACAAAAACTTCTTCATAGCTTTGGATGTTGGCGCAATTGCCGCTTTACCTGAAGAAATCATGTTTAGGGGAATCATCTTAGCGTTTGTCTTAAAACTAATGACGAGAAAATCCACTGATCAATGGCGAATTATCTTGAGCCTAGTTATCTCGGCATTGATTTTCGGGGGATTTCACTACATCAATCTTTCAAGTCAGTCGTTTAGTTTTACCTCACTCCAAGTGGTGAATGCGGCTGCGTTAGGAATGATCCTGGGGGCTGTGTACATTAAGAGTGGAACAATCATTGTTCCCATGGCATTACATTTTATCTATGATTTCTTGGTGACATTAGTAAAAGGGATGTCGGCCACTAATTATACAAGTGTCCAAAGCATGCAATGGGTTGGACTATCTGTATATGTAGTAATATATTCTGCTGTGGCCTTGTCGATCATTAACTACAAGCCATCGGACAACAAAATTTTACCAAAACTTAAGAATTTATAGCGCCTTTCAATGATAAAATACATCTTGAGTATTATATAAGAGTATAAAAAATATTTTACATTGATAACATCTAGAAAGAAGGATGAACGGTGCGTAATAGTGACACTTGGAGATCGGACCACCTCTTAAAACGTGGTTTCGTTGGTTTTTGCCTAATCTGCATGGTTGCTAGTTCGATTCAGTTTATTCCCGTTCAATATATTAAATCTAACCAGTTCAGCATTAATAATGTGGCGATGACAATTGAGTTCTTTGGTGCCTACATAATTATGTTAAATTTCGCTGTCTATGCGTACAGAAGATATGGTAACGGGAACCTATTTAAGGTGCTAAGTCTAAAGGATTATCAACTAACAGCTTTCGCAACTGTAATGGCATTTTTAATTGCCCAAGCCTATATATTCATGTTTGATATTTTCTTCCAAAACCGATTTCAGATTGAAGCAATCCATTTCTCAAAAGACCTGTACAATAATACGTGGTCATTGTCATTATTGATAATTGGGTTCGTCTTCTTGTCGCCAATCCTTGAAGAATTGGTATTTCGAGCCTACATCCTAGACGTAGCGTTCTCCGACAAGTGGCGATGGGTAGGCGAAATTATTTCTGCTTTCTTCTATGGATTATTCCATATGAGATATCATAATTTATTTTCGTTTATCTTCTTTGCCCAATATGGTTTTTGGATGGCCTGGTTATATAACCAAACTAGAAACGTTAGGGCCGCTATTTTGATGCACATGGTATTGAATGCAGTGACAATATCAATTGTTGGTTATTATTATTATCACTAAAAAAGCAATGTCTGATTCAGACATTGCTTTTTGAGTATTTAGAGCTATTTATTTGGATGGGTCATATTTTGAACGTTTACCCATTTATTGAAATCCGATTCTGAAATATCGAAATGTTTTGCAGATTCTTTTAGTGTGGTGTTGTTTTGTTCTGCCCATTGCGCGATTTTCGCACTCTTTTCATAACCAATATGAGGGCTTAACGCTGTTACTAACATTAATGAATTGTTTAAAAGCTCATTGATACGATCAACGTTAACAGTTAAACCATCAACAAGCTTTTCGGTAAATGATTTGATGGATTCGTTTAGCAATTCAGTACTTTCAAGAAAACTGTCGATGATGATAGGCTTGTAGACATTCATTTCGAAGTTCCCTTGACTGTTAGCAAATGTAATTGTTGCATCGTTTCCAAACACCTTAGCGGAAACCATAGTTAAAGCTTCGATTTGAGTAGGGTTGACCTTACCAGGCATGATTGATGACCCTGGTTCGTTGCTTGGAATTGATAGTTCATTGTATCCAGCACGTGGTCCAGATGAAAGAAAACGAATATCGTTTCCAATTTTGATTAAATCAGATGCCAATGTTTTAAAAATACCATGAACTGACGTGATTTCAGAATGGTCTGCTAGACCATGGAATTTGTTTTCGGCCACTTTATAGTTGGTGTGTTCATTTTGATTAATTGTGTTGACCACGTCTTGATCGAAACCGCTCTTTGTATTTAATCCGGTTCCTACAGCGGTTCCACCAATTGGTAATTCAAGTAGGGATTGCTTGATGGCGTTTAGAGTAACCACGTCATGTTCAAGCGTTGACTTCCATCCGCTGATTTCTTGGCCAACAGTGATTGGTGTTGCATCTTGTAAATGAGTACGACCAATCTTAATGATTGATGCGAATTCGTTTTCTTTTTTATCGAAAGATGCGATTAAACTTTCCACAGTTTCAATGACACTGTTTGTGGCTTGATATGCTGCCATCATCATAGCAGTAGGGAAAGTGTCGTTTGAGCTTTGTGATTGATTGACGTGATCATTTGGGTGAACCTGGGCGTTTGGATATAGCTTGTTAGCTAGGTTGGCAACCACTTCATTTACGTTCATGTTGGTTTGGGTTCCACTACCGGTTTGATATACATGAAGTGGGAAGGCATCCTTATAGTCGCCAGCCATTAATTTATCAATGGCTTCATTAATTGCTTTATATTTGTCGTCATCTAGTGTTTTGTTATTGTGATTAACGAAAGCAACGGCTTTTTTAATCTTTAAAAGAGCATAGATGACTTCCATTGGCATAGTTCTGCCAATGTTAAAGTTATGTAGACTACGTTGAGTTTGAGGGCCAAATAAGGCATCTTTTGGCACCTTGACCGCACCTAATGAATCGTGTTCAATGCGAAATTCCATCATATCAAGTCCTTTTATTAGAATATAATTTAATTATAGCCATTTTAATTACCTCTTACTACCGAAAACATTGGCCAAATGATACAATAGAACATACATATCTTGTAGGAGTGGCAATATATTATGCATATTGACTTAAAATTTTTTATCGCAGAACTACTTGTCTTATGGGTGCCACTATCCCTTGTAGTTTTGATATCAGAAATACTGAACTTTAACTGGTTGCTAACGGGATTATTACTATTGATTGTTTACTTATTGTTAGTCCTATTTAACAGGACTAACGAGGTAATTTACTTTCTTTTCCATGTTGAAAAGAGATCTAATAACCAATTGTTAGAGTCACTTGTTTTCTTCTTAGTACTGTTAGTTTCAGTGATTTTGTCAGTTAAACTGTTTGATGATTCAGCAGTTGGAATTATTGTATTTATGCTAATTAGCATTTTAGCTGGTTCTGTCGTAATTGACGAAAAATAACCACAGATAGTTTCGAAAATAAAAAAATTGAATATTTAATTATTACCGTAATTTCGGTAATTAGACCCTTATCTCTAGTTTTGAGACCCTTGCAAAAAATATTGAACATGGTAGTATATATAGTGTTGTTTTTAAGAAAGAACACTATATATTGTATGCATACATATTTTAGGTTCCAAATATAGAGATAGGGGTTTTTCATTTTGTCAGCTTATTTTAAATTTTTGGCCCACCAACTAAAGGGTTGGCCACAACAAAATTACTACTTATTCTTCTTTAGTTTAGGTGCTCAAGTTATGACATTGGTAAATGCACCAATTACATGGCTTTCAATCCTAACATTCATCGGTACAACCTTAGGTGTACTATGTGTTCTAGCTATTAACGCTGCTAAGTCAGTTAATGGTGTATTAGGGATTCTATCTGCAATCTGTTTCATTATTGTAGGTTTCTCAGCAAAGAACTACTTAAGTATCGGTGAACAATTAGCATACGTTATTACACTAGATATTCCAGTTCTACTAAGTACTGACTGGAACGTTAACATGGTTTCAAAGATCAGAAAGTTTACTGCTAAGAGTTGGGCAATTTCAATTATCTTCACTCTTGCTGTTTACCTAATTTCTGGTTTCGCAATCAAAGCACTTACAAACGAACCACGTCCATTCTACGACGCATTTAGTTTTGCCGTTTGTTTAACTGCCGGAATCATTTGTTTCCTACGTTACAACAACCAATACTTCTGGTGGTTAGCTTCTGGACTAGCCCAAGTTGTTCTATGGTTCATTACTTTCAGAGAAGGTTCAGCAACCCTTGCTATGTTCGTTAACTCAGCAATCTACGTTGCCAATGATATCTTAGCATTCACTGTTTCACCATGGTTCAACGAACGTGAAAAGAAACGTTTAATGAAGGAAGAACAAGCTTACGCTGATAAGGTGGAAAGTTAAATGAAAAAGCACTTTTGATGAAAATCAAGAGTGCTTTTTTAATATATATTTTAATTATTTCTCATTTTTAGGATAGAAAATACTATTATTACTAATCCTATGAATGATAATAAGTATGATACTATTTCAAACTTATTTTTCTTAACTTTAATTTTAATTTTGTGATGCCCTTTAGAAATGTGTTTAATTGACATTAGGGAGTTTGAATCGTGGAAGAATTTTACCTTTTTATTATCTAAATATACTTGATAATATATTCCATTGTAATATACAAATGGCAATGAAAGATCATCAATCATTCTATTAGAAGTAAAGGTGAAAGATCCATTTCCTTTTAAATTAAATTTTACTTTTTTATTGTTTCTATAAACTCCTTCATGATTTTGAATGTTGTTTATAACATCTAATGATTCATTTGGATAATAATCTTTATAAATAGTTTTATCTGTCATCATTTTTTGGAAATCATTATTATTTTTTAATGTAGTATTTAAACTGCTTGTGAACGTTGATCCTATTTCTTGTTGATTCGAATAGCTGTTTAGTAATGCTTTTTGCGAGTCGAATTGTAGTAAGACTATGAAAATAATTAGTAATGACATAATAATAGAAGACTTTTTATGTTTATTTATAAATTGAGTTGCAATTATCGCGAAAAGGTAGCACAAGATCATTTGAGGAATTACGTTCAATCTGTATGGATATTGTAAGTGTGTCATAAATGTTTTGCTTAAAATATTCCAAGGGAACAAACTTGAACTCATGAATAAAAAGAAAATAGATACAAAGAATAGTTGTTTTAATCTCCGTGTGAGTGTTTTATATTTTATTGTACATAAAATGATGCCTACAAAGCTTATTAGTGTAATCGAAGTATTAATAACACTATTATCCAAGATCAAAAATATATTTTGAAAACCATCGCCATATAAATTAGATGATGGTGGGATAAATAATTTGTTTTTTAAGCTAATGTTAATGAAAGGAATCCAAAATATACTAGTTAATAGTATGCTAGTAACAACAGATTTAATGAAGGCGGCGACCGTGTAACTATTTTTAAATTTATCGGTATTCAACAATATCATTATAAATATGAATATTAAAGTAACTCCAAAACTAATGATGTGAGAAAAAAGTAACAATGACATTCCTATAGACAATTCAATCCACTTATTTTTATCTAATAATTCTAAGATACCAAAAAGAATAAGCGGTAATATCATAATTGAAAATATTGTTCCAATGCTGTAAGCAAAACCATAATAATAGCACAAAGCTCTTGTATTAATGATATATGAAATAGCAAAAAGAAAGCTGATTTTTTTATTCTTATTATGAAAGTAACTAGAAAAATAGCTGATGTTTAACCCTAGAAATATTAGTAACATAAAAACTATATGAAATAAATTAACTGATGATTTTATTAAGAACGTTAAAATAACTATGAAAATCAACATATATTGTGGATACATGCTCATTACAGCATTTCCGGATTGGTTGAAGCTGTTTAACGATATGCTACTGGGAAAATAACCATTGGATATGGAATCCCTAATTTCTGATATTCTTTCATAATGAAAAAACATATCGAGATTCACTGACACAAAATGTGAACGGTACATAAGTATACCGCTTATAACTGATATAGTGAAAAAAAGGAATATAATAAATGCGTTGCTACGAAAAAAGTTATGCAATTTATTGTTTTTAATCATGTACAATCTCCTTAAGGTGTTATTAATAAAGTATAATTTTATCACAAATTTAAATTTAATAAAAAACTCAAAAAATGCTTAGATTTTTGAGCTTTTATTTGTATCGATTAAAATTCGAACACGTGAGTCTTTAATGTTAAATTCATCGTGGATTTCTAAAAGCTGGTTAAACGTTTCATCTTTAATCCCACTAATTGATTGGTTAGTGATGTTATCTGACGAAATATTATCGTTAAAGTAGTCCTTAGAAAGTGCTAGCGTAAACTTAATCATATTATCTGAATTAAAGAAAATTTTGTTTTTGTAGACATCGAATATATGAGTATCATATTCAAAATTGTCATCGTCACTTAATTGACGATCTTTTAATTCTAACGGACTTTTACCTGCCAGTAATAGATATGAGTAGCACTTAGTTGATTGATTGATTAGTTTATAGAACGTAAAAGTTAGTTGAGACTCGATATTTAAACCACAAACATCGTATATTTCTGCTCCCATGTCAATTAGAGTATATCCATCGCCTAGCATCAATGAAAGTTGATTATGTTCTTCAAATAATGGTAGATGAGCAGGTAAGAATTCTTCAAAAGAGGATTGTTCAAAACCGTGATTTGAATTAAACTCACGAATGCGATTTAATTTTTCAGTAGTTGCATCAGTTGGAAACATTTGAACATTGTCATCGTACTTGTTTTCAATCTTATCGAAACTCATTTTCTTAAATGTCCCAATTGGACTATCGATTATGGCGTGTGACATTGATTGTCCGATTAAGTAGTCAATCGCAAAGATAGGATCCTTGCTATCAGTCATTGTTGTCATTTCTTCGATGGCTTTTTGAGATGGGCCGTAGAAACGATCACCTTCAACGCTGTTGTGCAAGGCGCGTTCCATTAGTTCATTTGCTTCAGCGATATTTTCGTTATTCATTAGGATTTTACCTAAGTAATAGTTAGCTGCGACGCACTTTTGATCGTATAAAATTGCTTGTTCAAATAGATGTACTCCGATTGGGTCTAATGTTGATCCTGATTCAGTAAAAATAATTCCTAGCTTAATTAAAATTTCAGAACGACTGGGGACTTTCCCTTCGATTTCTTCAGTAGTCATAACGCCTGCTGGATATTGTGAAATAGCAGAGCTTAGTAAAGAAATGGCGTCGTCTCGTTTATTATCATCGATACATTTAGTTGCTAATTCGATGAATTTATTTAATTGTTGGGCTTTTTCTTTACCCAATTCAATAGCGTCCATTTAAAAACTCCTGACTTGAATTTATATATCTATTATAATCATTTTTGTGAAAATAAAAAACTTTACTATTAATATGGATTTATGTAATATTGTAGCTAATTAAAATGGGGAAGTGAGGAGATAGATTGAAAAGACTGAGATGGCTGGCTTCGATTGTCTTGCCGTTGGTTGCTTTGATGTGGTTTGTGCCAATTACAACCCATGCAGAAAGTACCAATCCAACACCTACTAAAGAGTACGTTGTTGATGATTATGCCAATATATTGACTGATAAGACAAAACAATTGGTAATTAATAAAGAAAAAGAATATCAAAAAACTAAAACACAACCTCAGATTGTAGTGATGACCGTTAAAAACACTGGTAATCAAGATATCGACGGTTATTCAGACAGCTTACTAGAAAATGCTAGATGGAAGTTTGGTAAGAAGGGATTGGACAATGGGGTATTAATCCTATTTTCCCAAAATGGTGGTAAAAATAACGTCCGTATCTCCACTGGATACGGTGTGGAAGACATCCTACCAGATGCTACCACCAACCAAATCCTACAAGCTAACAAGTCGTTATTGAAATCAAGCAACAACGACGAGATTAACCAAGGATTACAAAATACCTTTAACCAAGTAGCTACTATTCTAGATAAACGCTATGCCAACAAGTCACTAAATGATGCTAAGGCTGAAGCAGAGAAAAATAATAACAATTCATTTGCTGGTATTTTATTATTAATCGTTATTATCGTTATTGTTGGAACCGCGATTTGGGTTGTAAAAAGTAATGGTAACGACGATGATGATCACCGCGGAGGCGGGGGATCAGGTCGACGTGATGCCGGGGATGCGTTCTTATTAGGAGCATTACTTGGTGGACTAGGCGGTCCTAGAGGAGGTTCATTTGGTGGTGGCTCATCAGGTGGATTCACTTCTTCTGGAGGCGGTGGAAACTTTGGGGGCGGAGGGTCCTCAATTTAAATTAAGGAGATTAATTATGATTGAAAATAAACCATTTTACAAAAAAGGCTGGTTCATATCACTAGCAGTTGTTGTCGTTTTATTGTTTGCTTTAATTGGTGGATTCATTAAGTCATCTAACAGTATGGCTACTAGCGAACAAGGCGTTGAAGAACAATTGGGACAAGTTCAAACAGTTTTGCAACGTCGTGCTGATTTAATTCCTAACTTAGTTAACGCCGTTAAGGGTCAACAAAAACAAGAAAAATCAGTATACAGTGATATTACTAAGGCACGTACTCAATACTACAATGCTAAAAATCAATACAATAATGCTAGTTCAACTTCAGATAAAGTGAACGCCTTAAACACTCAAGAACGTTCATTGAACATCTTGGTTGGATCAATTAAGGAAGCATACCCAAATCTTGCATCAAATTCAAATATGCAAACATTGATGGTTCAACTAGAAGGTAGTGAAAACCGTATCAGTGTCGAAAGAAACCGTTACAACCAAGTTGCTAGATCTTACAATGACAAGATTGTTAAGTTCCCAGGTTTAATCGTTGCTAGCATGACTGGTCACAAAAAGGTTAATTACTTTACTGCTGACTCAAATGCGCAAAATGCACCATCTGTTAATTTTTAATATGTAAAAGTAAAACCAAAAGAGTTTAGATAATTAATCTAAACTCTTTTTATACTTTGCGTACAATATACGTGGAACTTATTAATGATTTTATGATAAAATTAATTAAAAATTATTATTTTAAGGGGTTAAAAATTTTGAACTTATTTATGCTAAATGATAATAAAAAATTACGTAATTTTTTAATTAATGTCATTATCATTTTATCATTTGCTGTTTTTTCTGCTTTAAGTGTTTTTCTTATCTTTCGGTCCCATTTTGTTCCAGGAGAGTGGGATTTGGATTTTCATTGGCAAAGGATATTTGAAATGAAAAAAGATATGATTGAACATGATTTTATGTCTACGATTGCATTGACTTATTTTCATCAGTCTGGAAGTGCTGTTATGTCAATGTATCCTAAAATAAACTTATTTCCAATGGTTTTAATTTCTTTTTTTGTAAAATCACAAGTTGTATTTTTTAATTTATTATTTGCTCTAGTTAATTTTTTCAGCTTACTTATTGCTTATTTTTCTAGCTATGGATTTAATAAAAATCGTAGAGTTAGTTTTATTTTCTCTATTTCTTATGTTTTATCTGGAATATTTATATCAAATTATGCGGGGCAGAGTTCATTAGGTACACTGTCAAGTCTATCGTATTTACCTTTGGTTTTATTTGGATTCCTGTCTCTTTTGAAGAAAGATAAATTTATAGAATTAACTTTAGGTATAAGTGCCATATTTTTATCTCACGTTCTAAGTTTTGGCATAGTGATTATGTTTTTGTCGTTTTTAATATTATTCAATTTTGACTATTTCAAAAATCGTAGCAAGTTAATCTCATTGATAAAATCTATCTTAGTTTCTATTCTGATTTCCAGTGTTTTTTGGATTCCTTTTATTATGATATCTTTTTATAATAAATTAATGATCCCTAGTGTATCTAATATACAAGGGGATGATGTTTTAAGATTTTTATCTGACGGATTTTCAGATAAAGTCTCTAATTATATTGGAATTATTGCCGTAATAGGCTTTATATTAAGCATTGTTTACTATAAAGCATTATCAAAAGATTTGAAAAAAATGCTCTGGATATCACTAATTTTCATGATAATTGCTAGTAACTTGTTTCCGTGGGAACTATTGGGTAGTACTTTCATTAATCATATACAGTATCCAAGTAGATTATATATAATTCCACAAATTATTTTTTGTTATATTTTTGCTCAAATTGTTATATATAAAACAAAAGATAGTTTCTTGAAAAATAAGATTGTAGTTATATTATCGTTAGTAGTAATTTTATTACAATTAAATTTGCAAAAATCAATAATCAATTCAAATATTAATAAGCCGGAAATATCTAATCCATATAGTTTTGATATTAATTTTGTTTTAAAAAACAATAGTGATTTTAATAATATATTAAATAGTAATTTGAGTAGTTCTGACTATTATCCTAATTCGGCTATTCCTAAATATGGAGATATCATGAATCATGTTGCTACTTTTAACAAAAAACATTCTATTAAGGTTAAAGCAATAGGATATGGAAAATTTGAATTTAATATCCCAAATAAAGCTTATAATTTTACTTTACCGTTTCTTTATTATAAAAACATAAACTATTCTATTAGTCTGGATGGTAAACATACTCATGGGTATCCGAATGAAAGTAATTTAATGACTATAAACAACGTATCAAGAGGTCAACATACGGTACAAGTAATTGTCCATAAGTCTTGGTATGATTATCTATCATATGTATTAAGCTCTTTAGGAATCGTTATTTTACTATATTCTTTGATTAAAGATTATTGTCTAAAACGAAAAAATGAATAATAAAAAACGTTGAGAGGTTATCTCAACGTTTTTTTATTACTTCACAATATCAGTTGCTTTATTCACTTTCTTAACATGAATTTGTGACAATGATAGTTTATTATGTTTTTGACTAATAACGGATTTCTTAGTGTAGTTATCTTGAGTTACTACTACTAGATTTTCGCTATTACCATTATCGATTAGAGGGAAAGCATCTGGGCTTGTTACGATAATAGTTTGGTGAGGACGAATAGGTTCGTTTTCCCAACTTTGTTCGTAACGATTTAGCTTAGCCTGTTCGTTTGCATTTTTGTTTGTGTATGCGGATGAGTATGCTAATGGCTGATCTAATTTCTTTGTTTTCCCATTTTCCTTAACAGTGGCGATTAATTTAGTGTTATGAACGATTTGACCAGCTGTTAACATCTTGCTTGTATTATTGGTAGCCTTAAAGCTATACATCACCATATCGAAACGTTTCTTACCATTATTGTCGTAACTAGTACCACGATAGGTCTTGTAAAAAGTGATTTTACCTTTTTTTGTAATTAGTTTAGTTTGATTATCTTCGTTAACTAATTTGACATATTTAGTGGCCTTATTAGATCGGTCAGCTTTTTGCTTAGTCTTTGAATTGGAACATGCGCTAAGTGTCACAATTGCTAGCAAAGTAAATCCAATAATTGATAATTTTTTCATACTGCGCCTCCACGTAATTAATACAATTTTATTTTAGCACTTTTTAGTACAAAAAACGGCTATCCATGGGGGATAGTCGTTAAGATTTTATTAAGTTTTTATTTATTACGTTTTGAAACTTTGTATATAATTAGTCCGATGATTGCACCGATAAGCGCTGGGATTACCCAGTCCATTCCAATTGATGCAAATGGTAATAGATTTTGTTCAAAGTTAATTAAAGTACGGATGAATGAAATGTTAGAGATTACTGGTGGAAAACTAGCTAACATGTCAAAGAAGGCAGGAACTAAGGTAAAGATGATGGTAAATAGATAAACGTTTCGATCCTTGTTAAACAATGGTGAGCATAACGCCAATATAATTAATACAATCGCAAATGGATATAGGAACATCAATACTGGTGTAGACCATGTGATGATAAGTGATAGTCCTTCGTTTGCGATAATAAACGATACGAAACAGTTAAATGCTAACCATTGGTGGTATGAAAAACGTGGGAAGTGTTCATGAAAATCTTGTGCGAATGCAGCAACTAAACCTACGGCAGTGGTAACACATGTTAGAGTCATCAATGTTGCTAGTAATGCGTGACCGGTAATCCCTAAGTAGTGACCCATGAATTGGTTAAAGGTAGTTCCACCGTCATCAGTACTAATCTTGAATAAGTTCAATGAAGTTGCACCAATCCAGATTAAGATGATGTAGATGATTCCAACCAATGCTTCTGAGATTAGACCAGCTCTGGCAGTTACCTTTGCGTTTGATTTAGGGGATGTCTTACCCAGTTGATTAACAGCGGAAACAACGGTAACCCCAAAGGCTAGTCCGGCCAATGCATCCATGGTGTTGTAACCTTGTAGGAAACCATTGAAGAATGATTGGTGTTGATAAGCTTGAGTAATTGGTTGTGCTGATGCAGCACCCATTGGATGTAAGAATGCCAATAGGAATGCTAGGAATAATAGTGCCAAGAATAATGGGTTTAAAATCTTACCTAGGTTATCGATAATACTTGAAGTTCGATATGAAAGGTAGAATGTAGCAATGAAGAATAATGCTGTGAAGATAAACATTGCTAATTTGATGTAGTGATCAGGGATAAATGGTTGAATCCCAACGGTAAAGTTAACACTAGCAGTTCTAGGTGTTGCAAATAATGGTCCTAATGTTGAATGAACTAGTACCAAGAAAATAATTGCAAATACTGGGCCAAGCGGTTTGGCGATGTCGTATACTCCCTTTGCACGAGAGATACTAATTGATAGAACTGATAGTAATGGTAACAATACTCCAGAAGCTAGAAAACCTAGCATCGCAGGTACCCAGTTAGCACCTGATAATTGACCTAAATGAATAGGGAAGATTAAATTACCTGCACCGAAGAATAGTGCGAATAGCATTGAACCGATGATTAGATATTGTTTGATCGACAATGGCTTTGTATTAATGTCTTTGATTTCGTCTTGCATAATAAGCTCTCCTTTAATAATTGTTTTTTTGATTTGTCATTAGTGCTAACTACTCACAACGTTTTTCATAACCATCATCTCCTTTTTTTAAAGCAATAAAAAAGCACCCTTAGCTCGTATTGAACCAAGGGTGCTTTGTGCACGGTACCACCTTTAATTGCTAGACAAATAGTCTAGCCACTTCACGTACTAACATACGCTAACACTGTAATGGGTGTACCCAATATACGTTACTCTCCAATGGATTTCGGTATATAGCTCCAAAGATACTTTCGCAATTTAGTAGTTATCCCGTTTCCAGAAAGTAGGGACTCTCTTGAACTAGCTGAATTGTTACTCTGCTTTTTCATCGCTTTTTTAAACTGATTTATTGAATATAAAAAATATATCAGCAAAATTTATGAAAGTCAAATCTTATTTTAGAGAATCTAATTCATCGGTAGAAATGAATTTCTTGTCTACCAATTCAGGATGACTTTGTTTAAAGACATATTCCTTAATTGGTTTTTTAGTTGGAACAGATGTGTAAATCTTAAAATCATTGAATTTATCAGCATTACTTGTGACCATGACGTTGTAACTTTCATCACCATTGACCTTTAGTGTGGCAGGCCAGTATGTGTTAATTTCGTATAATGA
The DNA here is from genome assembly GCF_016861915.1 of Apilactobacillus nanyangensis. Classification (GTDB taxonomy): domain Bacteria; phylum Bacillota; class Bacilli; order Lactobacillales; family Lactobacillaceae; genus Apilactobacillus; species Apilactobacillus nanyangensis. Next base: position 23,516 of record NZ_BOLX01000005.1, read on the forward strand.
TCGAATGTATACAGCGTTAGTTGTACGATATCTTTCCATTACTAATGGACCAGGACCAGAGACTGGATCGGTAGGATGATCGCCTCTAAAGATGTAGTCACCCACTTGAATCTTGACTTGATTTCCGTAGTACCAGTTACCATAAAAATCGTGGGTGATTGGTTTGTAGACTGGATTAGCAGGGATTGAAATAGTATATTGCTTTGGTTGTTCTTTTTGCTTAGCAGGCTGTTTTTGGCTGCTTGAACTAGACGACATAGAAGATGTTGTACTACTGCTACTATTGGTAGAAACAGTAGTGCTTGTTGCCTTTGAACTGCTTGATTGAGCAGACTTGTGGGTACTTTGGTTGCTGTTTTGGCTAACAGATGCAAAGGCCACTGATCCTAGAATGATAACAGCAACAATTGATATAACAGAAATGATTACTTTTTTACTTTTCAAAATAGCACTTCCTCTCTTACTTAAGTATGTTATCACTCTTGAATAATAAAAAAAGAGTTGAACATTTCGCTCAACTCTGATTGTTTGTTTAAACGTTATTCCGTAACGGTTTGCAAATATTTTTTATTTTTATACCAGTGACACATTAGGCCAAGTAGTAAACCAACGACTGCAAATGGAACCCAATCCATTCCGATTGATGCCAATGGAAGATAGCTTTGTTGGAAGTTGCCGACCATCTTGGCGAATGCACTTTGAGATACAACTGGTGGGAATGATGCTAGCATGTCCATTAATGCAGGGACTGTAGTTAGTAGCACTACCCAGAAGTAGACCATAGAGTCGCGTTTGAATAGTGGCGAGAATACTGATAGCAGGATTAATACCATTGCAAATGGGTATAAAAACATTAGCATTGGAGTTGACCATTGGATGATTGTGTCTAGACCAAAGTTAGCAGTTAGAAATGATGCAACACACATTAATCCTAACCATTGAACGTAGCTTAATGCTGGGAAATGTTTGTGGAAATCTTGTGCGAATGCAGCAACTAATCCCATGGCAGTAGTTAGACATGTAAGGGTTAGTAATGTTGCTAGTAGGGCATGTCCAGTTGCACCTAAGTAGTAGGTCATTAATTGGTTAAATGCGACACCACCATCTGCTGAGGCTTTGAATTGACCTAGAGTAGTGGCACCTAACCAGATTAGGACAACGTAGATTAATCCCACTAGGGATTCAGCAAGAAAACCGGCTTTTGCCGTTACCTTGGCGTTGCTAAATGGATTTGTTTTACCAAGTTGATTAACAGCGGTTACGACGGTAACACCGAACGCAAGACCAGCTAGGGCATCCATGGTGTTATAACCTTCCAAGAAACCGTTGAAGAATGATCCGTTTTGATAAGCGGCAGTGACTGGTTGGCTACCCGCTGAGCTCATTGGATGTAGGAATGCCAAGAAGAATACAACGAATAGTAATACTAAAAAGATGGGGTTCAATAGTTTACCAACGCTAGCCATGATTGATGATTCCTTGTATGAAAGAAGGAATGCGGCTAAAAAGAATAAGAATGAGAATACTAGCAAACCATAGTGCATAAAGTTACTTGGTAGTAATGGTTGAACACCGACTGCAAAAGGAACGGTACGGTACGAGGAGTTCCGAATAGTGGTCCGATGGTAGCGTGGATTAATACCATGAATACCAATGCGAATGTTGATCCCAGTGGAGTTCCGATGTCATAGACACCCTTTGAACGAGTCACACTGATGGCTAGAACTGATAGTAAGGGTAATACAACTCCTGTACATAAGAAACCAAGCATGGCGGTGAACCAATGAGCACCAGCTAGTTGGCCTAAGTGAAGTGGGAAAATTAAGTTACCAGCACCAAAGAATAGTGCGAATAACAGTGAACTGACGACTAGATATTGTTTGACTGATAATGGCTTTTTGTTTAAGTCTTCCATAATAAAACTCCTTTAAAAAATGTATGTGTTTGAATTGAATCGCTATGTGTAAAATATTAATCGGACTATCCATGTCATCATCTCCTTTTTTATGTAGTAATTAACCGATTGCGGGGCACAAAAAAACGCCCTTAATCTAACTTTACAATTAGACTAAGGGCGTCATTCGACACGGTACCACCTTACATTCGTAGCTAAAAAAGCTACCTTGACGTACTAACATACGCTGACGCTGTAAGGGGCGCTCCCCATGCACTTTACTTTTTGTTCAGTACATCGCTCGAAAGGGATTTTCGTAACCCAATCAATGCTTCCTTTCACCAGACGAAGCTCGCTTTGGTTGATGTCAGTTATTACTCAACTTTCTCATCGCAATCGTTTATTTGTCATTATATTAAAACTGGATTAGAAAAAAGTCAAATAAAATTGGTAAAGAAGTTTAACCAATTTTATACTTTTCTTAAGAAACCTCTTGAAACGTCAGTGATATAATATTAATATACTATAAACCAAAAAATAGCTGTCAATTTTTCAGTATGCATAGAGGAGATATATACAATGAAGATTGATAATTATGTTCCAAAAAATCAACGAAGAGAAGTTTCTGACAAACGAATTCGTAATCTAAAAATTATGAGTAAAGTGGCTATCTTTACTTCATCACTAATGTACATTGCTTACATTCCAGAAATTATGCAAAACTTTTCTGGTAACCCAGTTAGCCCAATTCAACCATTTGTTGCCACTATTAACGCTACCTTGTGGACACTATATGGTTGGTTTAAGACCTACAAAGATTGGCCTTTAATTATTTCAAATGTTCCGGGAGTTATTTTTGGTTTAATAACACTTGTTACAGTGTTTATTCATTAAAAAAGGCTTATGACGACAGATCGAAAAACGGTCTGTTTTTTTGTTTGCAAAAAAGAACATTTGTTCGTATAATATATTTTACTGAAAGGAGGAACCCAAAATGGATTATTCAAAAGAACCCAAAGGGGTCTTTATGGTCATTGATAATAAGTCGTTTTATGCCAGTGTTGAGTGTGTTCAATTAGGATTGAACCCTTTAACTGCAAGTCTTGTTGTGATGTCTGATCAAGACAATACGAACGGTGGATTGATCTTAGCATCTTCTCCAACAGCTAAGAAGAGATTCCACATTACGAACGTGACTAGAAAACGGGATTTGCCTTGGGATGATTCATTAATTGTGGTTCCTCCAAGGATGAATTTGTACATTCAAAAGAATTTGGCAATCAATAAAATTTTCCACGAGTTCGCAGATGAAGAACACTGTTTTCCATACTCGATTGATGAGACCATCTTAGACTTGACTCATACGTGGCAATTGTTTGGTGATAGTCCCGCCGAAGTTGCCAGAAAAATCCAAAAGACGGTCAGACAACGACTTGGCCTATACACGACCGTAGGAATTGGTGACAATCCCGTTCAAGCTAAGTTAGCGTTGGACCTTTTTGCTAAGCACAATAAGGATTTGGTAGGACAGCTAACTTATGACACCTTCGCTAAAAACGTTTGGCCAATCGAGCCCATTGATAAGATTTGGAGTATCGGTAAACATACCGCTGAAAACCTAGCTAAACTGGGTATTCATAACCTGGGAGACTTGGCGAGAACCGACCCATATCAATTAAAGGCTCACCTAGGAGTGATGGGGTATCAACTTTTCGCGATTGCGTGGGGGATTGACCGTGCTCAATTGGACCAAAAGGTGCCAATCAAAGATAAGGGATTGTCCAATTCCCAGGTGCTACCAAGGGACTACAAGGACAAGCATGAGCTAGAGGTTGTTATTACTGAAATTGCCGAACAGGTGGCATCTCGTTTGCGCCACAGAAAGAAACAAACCAGCTGCGTTCATCTTTACCTTGGTTTTTCATACGTAGAAAGTGAAGGTAGCGATAGGACCAGTATTTCTCATGAACAAAAAATTACCACGACTTCGGATAACCGTGAATTGGTCGGAGCAGTCATGGATTTATTTCATAAATATTGGCATGGGGAACGAATTAGAAATGTTGGTGTCTCATATACCAGACTAAGCAGCAGTAATGCCCAACAATTAGACATTTTCGATGATCCAGAAGTGCAAATTAAGAAATCAAAAATTGATAAAGTAGCAGATGAAATCAGGGACAAATTTGGTTCTACCGCCATTTTTAAAGGTCATAGTCTTGAAAAGGGCGGCACAATGTTAAAACGTTCAGGATTAGTAGGCGGTCACAATGGAGGAAATGCATATGACTAATCAACAAACAGCAAAGCTAATACTAGATAGAGCAAAAACATTATTTAAACGTGAATATAACGTTCAATACAGGATTAAGGTTGTATTTGATCATTACGACCATCAATTTAATTTCTACATGATTAGATATAAACCGGGGCACATCACTAGAGTGACACCACTTCATCACGTTGAAAGTACATGGATTGCTGACCTGGAAGAAATTCTAAACTTAATTGAACAGGACTTAAAGTTAACGATTGTATTTGCTGGATTTGAAGGAATCAAATGGGATAGTCGAAATTCATACATTCAGCGTCCCAAAAGAAAGGTTGGATAAACTTGTTAAATCATCACATTGACGATAAGACTGTTCAAAACTTCTTTGATTACTATTATCACGATAGAGGAATGCTTAAGTGGCAAGGTTTTATGCTTTCTGATCACGTCAGTGCCCTTAGAAAAGAGCACAAGGAAGCCTTCGATGATAGCTTTATGTATATGGATTTTCAAAGTGTTCACGAGGAATTAGAACACAAGGGTGAAAAACACGTAAAAACAGAGATTACCTATGTTAATGATGATGGAAATAAGAGCGTAATAAACGGGATTGTAATGAACTTACAACCCAATCAAGTCACAATTATGACCGAAGACGATGAAATGGTATTAGCCATTCAACAAATTTTGATTGTGCAATAATTATGTGGCAAAAAAAGACACACCTTCTAAGCTCTGATATAATTAGTAGTAATAAATAAAGAGGTGTGATCGTCTGATGAATAAGAAGGCCAAACTTACATTGTGTCTATTTTTAATATCAATTGCATATATGTTATTTTTCATGCACCCAACGATTTGGCGTGACGAAAGTTTCACGATGGCATTGGTAGGACATAACTACGGGGATATAATCAGACTGGATTCGATGGATGTACATCCACCTTTTTACTATATAGTATTAAAATTCTTCTTGAATATCACTGCTTTTTGGACGAATTCGTTATTCACGAAGGTCATTATTGCGCGATTATTTTCATACATATTAGCAATCTTAACGTTTTTAACACTGTCCAAGACGGTGAAAAACTTGGGCGTTCCGGGGGCCAACGCCATTCAATGGGCGGGCTTTTTTCTAGCGCCAAGTATTATGAGATACTCTACGCAGATTAGGATGTACGCCTTAGCTGCACTGTTCTTAGCGTTGGTATTGAACCAATTGCAGCACTACGATAACTCGCAAAAGATTGGCCACATTTTCCTAGCGATCATCTTTGCTTCATTTGCATCGTATATCCATTACTTTGCGGCCGTTGCAGCCGGATGGATGCTGTTCTTATACTTCGTTAAATTCCAATTTAATAGATACGACGGGAACGCCATCTTACGTGGAATTATCGTCTTTTTAGTAATGTTTGTTCCGTGGGGAGTTGTCGCATTTGCACAAGCCCAACAGGTATCATCCTCCTACTGGATTCCACCAGTAAACGTCGAAAATATTATCAATAATTTCGTGAACTTATTTGCGGATGTGTTTACCGATAATGGTGGTCAATACTATGCGATTGCCTTTATAGTATTGCTAATATATCCAACTATTTGGGCATATCTAAATATGCCCAAGAAGTTCAAATCGACATTAACCATTGTATTGTTGGTCTTTGTATTAACCACTTTGACTGGGATTGCAATTTCTGTAGCGGTAAGACCAATTTACATTGCTAGATATGCTTATCCAGCATACGCAGTGGTAATCTTCTTCATGATGACGATTGTTTCTCAAATGATGAAGAAGCCACTGAGTCGTTTGTCTAATTACTTTATGACATCGATATTGGCGGTGGGACTAACCATCATTATCGGAATGAACGTTGGATTCTTAGGCAGTAATCAATTCAATAATTACATCATGCCTAGCTACAATTTAGCTGATTCGGTGGAACAATATAAGGAAAATCCAAATAACGTAATACATCTAAATCCAAGCCAAAGTCCCAACACTATTATTGAAAAGGTTGTTTATATTAAGTCGATCAATAAACGAGTTCAAATTAAGAATTTTAATGTCGCAAGAATTCTAGGAAAAGATAATCAAAAACTGTTCTATCAATTATTTGATAACGTTGATAAAATTCCAAGTAAATAGACAAAGGGGTTGTTATGAAAAAATAACAACCCCTTTGTCTATTTAAAAAATTTTTTGTACAATTGAATACCCTGATTGTAGAGAGATAAATAAAATGAAAGGACATTTATTGATGAAAGAAAGAATTGATTCAGAAATTAATAACAAATCGGGTGATCGTTTTAAACGATTTTTCCAGGAGCTAAAAAATTGGCTAATTGTAATTGGCCCAGGGCTGATTGTTATGCTTGCTGACACTGATGCAGGATGCTTAATTACAGCAGCACAGTCTGGAGCTAGTTATGGTTATTCAATGATTTTGCCGCAGCTGTTGTTAATTCCAATTCTGTTTATGGTACAAGAAATGACAGTTCGTTTGGGAATTGTGACTAAAAAAGGACATGGTGAGCTAATTAGAGAATATTTTGGTAAGTTTTGGGCATATGTGTCAGCCATTACTTTAATGATTTCAACGATTGGTGCATTGCTAACCGAGTTTATTGGTATTGCAGGTGTTGGGGAACTTTTTGGTATCTCAAGATGGATTACTGTTCCACTAAGTACAATGGTTTTAATCTTGATTGCATTCTTAGGTAGTTATCGTCGTGTTGAAAAGATTGGAATTATTTTTGGATTATTTGAATTAACATTTATTATTGGAATCTTTATGGTTCATCCAAGCATGAACTCAATTATTGATGGCATTCAATCAATTCCGTTAAATGATTCATCTTATGTATATTTGGTAGCAGCAAATGTCGGAGCTGTAATAATGCCATGGATGATCTTTTATCAACAAAGCGCAGTTGTTGATAAAGGATTGGAACCTAAAATGATAAAAAAAGAGCAAACAGATACAATAGTCGGTACTTTTATAACTCAGGGAATTATGATTGGATTCATTGTTCTGTTTGCTGCAACAGTATTTAGTAGTCATTTACATGCAAATGAGGAAACTGTAGGAGATTTAGTAACTTCAATTGGTCAATATATCGGAATGACACCAGCAAAAGCAATTATGGGATCTAGTATTCTAGGTGGAGCATTAGTTGCCGCGATTGTGGTTGTGTTGGCAGGAACTTGGGGGATGACAGAGGTATTAGATTGGAAGCACAGTCTAAATGAACGGCTTAATCGTTCTAATCTTGGTTTCTATAGTATGTATGCGTTAGTTTTAATAGTCAGTGCAGCCCTCGTACTATGGAATGAGGATTTAGTATCAATCGCAATTACCGTTGAAGTAATAAATGCCTTAATGGTACCAATTGTCTTAGGGTTTTTATTGATGCTAGAGCATAAGGCATTACCAAAAAGTTACAGAATGCACGGAATGTATAAAAAAATTGTAATATTTTTGTCATTTATTGTAATGGCCTTTGGCATATATATGATTTTTCCTGTCTTGAATTTGTAATATAAGACGATTACAATAATTTTTAGGTGCCAATGAAAAATTTTGTTGTATAATGTTTCTAACGTTATACATAAAAATATTATATGGAAAGAGTGAGAAGTGTGAATAACGACGAAAACATGAGTAGAGTTAGTAGAAAAAAGTCTCCTAAGAAACGCATGAAAACATGGAAAAAAGTAACTTTATGGATTATTGCAATTATTGTAATTTTATTCGGTGTTGGAGCATTTGCTGCATATCGAAACGTATCAAATGTAGCAAATAAGATTTATCAATCATCAGGTGCGAAATCAATGAGAAATGCTGATGATGCCTTAAATAGTAACAAGCCTATTTCACTATTATTTATGGGTACTGATACTGATTTTGGCGGTAGAAGTTATAAAGGTCGTACCGATAGTATGATGGTTGTAACTTTAAACCCTAAAACAGAAACTACCACAATGGTAAGTATTCCTCGTGATATGAAGGTTAATTTACCTGACTTTCCACAATACTCACCATCAAAGATTAATGCTGCCTATACATATGGTGGAGTTAAAGAAGCAATTAATGCTGTAGAAAGCCACTTCAGTATTCCAATTGATTACTATGTAACTTTGAGTTTAGGTGGATTAAAGAAGGCTATTGATCAAGTTGGTGGGGTTGATGTTGTTTCTCCATTAACTTTCGATTATCAAGGAGAACATTATACTAAGGGTGTCGAGGAACACATGGATGGAACTAAGGCAATGTGGTTCTCTAATATGAGATATCAAGATCCACAAGGTGACTATGGACGTCAGGCTCGTCAAAGACTTGTGCTTACAGCTTTAATTAGAAAAGCAATATCATATAAAACGGTTGTAAATACAGGTTTTTTGGATTCTATTTCTAAGAATTTGAAAACTGATTTAACAATGGGTGACATGACAAAACTAGCACTTAATTATCGTGGAACAAATAAGAACGTCAAAAATGATTATGCTCATGGAACTAATGATAATGAGTATGGAGTCTCATTCCAAGATGTTTCAGGTGCAGAACAACAAAGAATATCAAAGGTAATAAATGATAGTTTGAGATAAAAAAAGACATGAGGATGCTGTTCTCATGTCTTTTTTTGTCTTTTGTTATATTTGTGCTAATGATATAATTAAAACATTACGTAAAGTTTTAGTTCTTTTTTCTAGGGGGATAATTAATTGGAAAAAGATAGTACAGAATATAATAAGTTAAATGATAAGTGTATATATCGTTTTTTTAAGAGGCTGACTGATATAATACTAAGTTTATTTGGAATTTTATTAATTTTGCTTTTTTCTTTATTTATTTTTGTTTATTATATTTTCGACAAAAGGGATAGAGGTCCAATATTCTTCAAACAAAGTAGAATGGGATTACATGGTGAAACATTTTATATGTATAAGTTCAGATCTATGGTTGTTAATGCAGATGAAAAGCTAAAGGAAAATCCAACGCTATATAAAAAATATTTAGAAAATAACTATAAATTAGAACCTAGAGATGATGTCAGAATGACAAGAATAGGTACAATTTTGCGGAATACTTCTATTGATGAATTACCACAATTTTTGAATGTACTTAAGGGTGACATGTCTTTAGTTGGACCAAGACCAGTTGTAGCAGTTGAATTAAGAGAATATGATGCAAAAAAACTATTATCTGTAAAACCAGGTATAATGGGCTTGTGGCAGGCTCAAGGTAGAAGCAATATTGGATATCCACAAAGAGCTGATATTGAGATGGATTATGTTGATAATGCATCCTATTGGTTTGATTTAAAAGTTTTACTTAAAAATATCATTATTGTTTTAAAAAAAGATGGAGCATATTAGAGGTTTGTTAATTATGAGGAAAAGAATTGTATTTATTGCTGAATCTCTTGGTGGAGGAGTGTTGAGTTATTTGATAACTCTTGCTAATGGAATATCTGACTATTCGGATGTTACCATTTTATATGGGGTTAGAGATCAAACCCCTGTAAACGTTAAAGATCTATTTAATAATGAAATAGAATTGATTGAAATCCATAATTTTCAAAGGTCTATAAATCCAACTTCGGATATTAAAGCGTATAAAGAAGTTAAGAGGCACCTGATAACTCTAAATCCAGATATAGTTCATCTTAATTCCTCAAAGGCAGGAGCCGTAGGTAGGATTCTCAAATTTTTAAACTTCAAAAAGTTTGAAAATGTGAATTTTTTTTATACACCTCATGGCTATGCCTTTTTAATGAAAAATACAAATAAATTGAAAAGAGTTGTGTATTATTTACTAGAATATGTTTTGGGTAAACTTAATACCAAAACTATCGCTTGCGGTAAAAGCGAATTTAAATATGCTAGAATGATTAACAAAAATTCAACATATGTAAATAATGCTGTAGATTCTTCTTACTTTAAAAAATATGCAAATAGGGATACTGATGAGTTAAAAAACGTTGTCTATACAGTCGGAAGAATTAGTTATCAGAAGAATCCAACAATGTTCAACGAAATCGCATTGCATAATCCTGATGTTACATTTGTTTGGATAGGCGATGGTCCAGACAAAACAGAATTAAATGCGGATAATATTAAAATAACTGGTTGGCTATCTAGAGAAGAAATGTGTGATTTGGTTCAAAAGTATAAGTTTTTTGTTCTGTGCTCTAGATGGGAGGGCCTTCCATTATCGTTGCTGGAGGCAATGGCTTTAGGGAAATGCTGTTTAGTGTCTAATGTGATAGGTAACAGAGATACAATCATAAACTATGACAACGGAATTGTTTTTAATGATTCTAATGATTTCAATAATGCTTTTAATAGTATTGATGACAATGTTGTAAAAAAAATATCTGAGAACGCCATTGTTGACGTAGAAGAAAATTATTCAGTAGATAATTTTTTGAATGGTTATAAAGAAATATATAACCTGTGAGGAGGATCAATTTTGATAAGCTTTATAATACCTTACTATAATGCTTCTAAAACATTATCCAGATGCCTTGATAGTATTTTACAAATCAAAAACATAGAGTATGAAATTATTTTGGTTGATGATGGATCTACTGACGAAACAGAGTCTATAGTTAAAAAGTATTCTTTAGATAATAAAAATATTAAATTAATATCTATAACTCATTCTGGTGTGAGTAAATCAAGAAATGTGGGCATAATTTCATCTAGAGGGGATTATATATGTTTTGTTGATTCTGATGATACTATTGATTATAAATTTTTTGAAAACAACATTGATATAATCAATGTTGGATATGACTTGATTGTAACTAACATGTCAATAAACGCTAAAGTTGAGAGTGTTAATTTTGAAGGAAAAACATGTGTTGAAGAATTCGTTAAAAGTTATTATCCTCTATACAGGGATAGAATGATACATTTACTTCATGGAAAAATCATAAAAAGAAAAAAATTATTGGAAGATAACATTCTTTTTAGAACCAACGTTTCTATTGGAGAAGATTTAATATTTAATCTAGATTTACTTATGAATATTGATAGTGTATTTTCTATTAATGATACATTTTATAATTATGCTGTCTCTGAAAATTCTGTAACTTTAAAATATAACGATAAAGCAATCGGAGATAGTCTTAGAATGTTTTTTTCGTTGAGAAGAATTTATAAATCCTTTAATTTAAATGAGAAATATTTAAATAATATAAAAGTTAAAATGACTTATTCTATTATAGTTAATTCATTACGTCGTAATTCAAGTAATGGGCAATATAATCAAATGAAAATTATTAAATCTTGTATATTGAATTCTAAATTTCTAAAAAACTGTGAGCATTGTAAAGGCCTATCTTGTAAATTTTTATGTTTTATGCTTTTTGTAACCCCTAATATAGTTTTTTATTTATTTATGAAGGCTATTTTTTATTTGAAATCAATTCAGAGGTGATTTTTTGAGACAGGTTATTATGGTAACTGGGAATGGCGATTTTAATATCTTACAACAAACAATAGAAATTTTAGACGATGTCGACATTGATTTTTTAGTATATGTTAGTGGTAAAAGTGAACTTCCAAAATTAAAATCAAAATTTTCAAAAGTACGATTGATTGAAGGCAGCATTATTAAGTGGGGGCAATTTTCTGAAATACAAGCAGAGCTTATATTAATAAGAAAAGCATTGCAATATAATTATGATTATTTTCATCTTATTAATTTAAACGATTTTCCATTAATGGATAAAAAACATTTTAAAAAATTTTTTAGCAATAAACCTATAAAAATTGGATTTTCAGAGTATTTGGAAAAATTTGAATTTTGGCAAATTCAACATAAATATCCATTTAAATTTATTGATTTACAAAAGAATGTAATACCGGGGATATATGTTAGGCTGGTCAATGTTATCGGTCGTTTATTCAATGTTAATAAAATTAAAGATCCCCAAAAAATTGAAAAAGGATTCAAGTATTTTTCTCTACCTAGAAAATATGTTGAAAAGATTAATAGCTTTTCTGAAGTTGAATTATTTAATAATACATTAGATGGTATGTCTTTCTTTAATCAAATGGTACTAAAAGAACTTAAACCTGATGATTTTTCTGTGAATAATAGTATATATTCGAGGAAAATGAGAATTATGAAATCCGCTCAAATGGCTTCAAGGCTTGTTAATTATTTAAGGGTAGATAATTTTAACTGGTTTTATTTTCCTGAATACAAATATTCTGAAAAGGATTTTGCTTTATTGAGAAACGAAGTGAATAAAAATATAGCTTTTGTACATTCCGTGAAATCAGGTGAAAGACCAATATCAATATTTCAAAGAAAGGGTTAGATCATTATGAAACACGCCATTATGGTAATGGGATATGGCAATGGGAATATTACACAAAGGACCATAGATGTTTTGGATGATAAAGATATCGATTTTTTCATACACTGGGATAAAAAATTCGATATTCCTCATTTTAATAGCAAAAATTCAAGCATATATTTCATAAAGGATAGAAAGAATGTTCATTGGGGAACGGACATGCAAACTATTGTCGAAAGAGAGTTATTAAAATCTGTATATGATACAAATAATTATGGGTATGTTCATTTAATCTCATCTAACGATATGCCTCTAATGACACCAAATTATTTCAAAAAATATTTTTACAATAAACCATATGCCATTGGATTTTTAGATTATCTTGATAAAGCAAGATATAGAAGGATGAGTGGCTTTTATCCAATAAGGCATCTTAATCTAAAAAGTGGAATTAGATTTTTTTTGTTTATAAAAAACATAGAATATCTAAATAGAATATTTCATGTTAATCGTGTAAAAAATAAACATATTGAAAAAGGATGTAATTGGTTTTCAATGAAAATAGACTATGTAAAGAAAGTATTAGACTTTAAAGATTTTGGAATGTTTAAACATACTTTCACTGGTGATGAGTTTTATATACAGACCATTTTGCATGATTTAAAGCCAAAGGATCTTAATAAAAAATATGACTATTATTCTGATGATTATAGAATGACCCAATCTAGTTTTATGGCCGCAAGATATATTGATTGGATTAAAGGCGTTGGGAAACCATACGTATTTAAAAAGGATGATGTTGATTATTTATCATCAATTGTAAATACAAAATACGCATTTGGACGAAAATTAGATGATTATGAAATAATAGAACAAGTGTTTAAAAAGTATAATAAGTCTCAAGGAGGAATAAAATGAGGATATTAAATCCAAGGAATATTACAAATAATGGTTTATATATATTTTCTTACTGTTTGTTAATGTTTATTGCGTCAATTTATACCTATAGTGAATTTAATTCTGTTAACATGGTTTCTAAACCGCATTATATAACAATTGTATGGTATTTTTCTTTACTACTATTTTTATCTATACAAGTTTTTTTAGCTTTTCGAAATATATCAATATCAAATAACCGAAACAAAAATTATTTTTATCTATTTATTATATTTTCGACGTTACTTATAGTTTTTTTTCATTTAAAAATAATGACGTTGACAATGATATTGTTATTTTTATTAGTATGTAATTCGAATATTATAAATTTTGATTTATTTTTAAAGTATGATCTAATAACTAGATTTATTTCCTTTTTAGTTATTGTACTAATGTTTTTCTTGAACATGTTTCCAGTGGCTAATAGTACTCAAACAATTAGACGCGGTGATGTTATTAGAAATTCTTTAGGATTTAATCACCCAAATACATTAGGTGGTTATTTTCTTATAATGTTGTTTGTGTTTTTATTGTATATAAATTCTAAAACTGATATCAGTCTTCTTAGTGTAGGTAAAAAAATATCATTGTTTATTTTTGTTTTGTTAACATCGGTTTACTTTGAAGTAATATTAGCTAATTCTAGAAGTTCTGAAATTGCAATGATTATTATTATCCCAGCATTATGTGCTTATATGATATATAAATTTAAAGTTCCAAAGCAATGGATAGGAATGGCAATATTAATAGTTACAATGGTTATAGCAATTTTGCTTTCTTATTTTTACGATCCTAGCAATGACATAATAAGTAAGATGAATGTTATTTCTTCTAATAGATTGTTTTTACAGCACACTGCTTTACATCAGTATGGTTTTGGGCTGTTAGGCAATCCATTATTTACTCAAGGAAAGCCGTTTTGGATTGATAATCAGTATGTATTTAATTTACTATGTATAGGTATTTTAGGGTCAGCTATATATTTAATTTTTATGTATGTGGTATTTAAAAATTCCTTTAAAGGAAATAATTACCTATTATTTGTTATTTTAATATCAATAGTGATAAAATCTGCTTTTGAATCAACTGCAACTGATTATTATTCTTTCTTACCTTTCATATATTCATTTAAGTACTTTTACTTTAAGGATTAGTGTTAAAGATAGTTTATGTTATTAAAAATAATAAAAAAGAAGGAATAAAATGAAAATAAGCGCGATAGTTGTTACTTATAATAGATTGAAATTATTGAAAGAGTGTATCGATAGTTTATCTAAACAATCTTATAATTTAAACAATATAATAGTGGTAAATAATAATAGTGATGATGGTACTAAGGAATATCTAGAGTCTATCAAAAATGAAAACATTATTCCTATTAATTTAAATGAAAACATTGGTGGGGCAGGTGGATTCTATGAAGGCATAAAATATGCTTTTGAAAATACAACATCTGATTATTTTTGGGTAATGGATGATGATACTATTCCATCAAACTCATCTGTGAATGAAATGGTAAAAGCAGCGAGATTATTAAATTATAAATTTGGATTTCTCAATAGTTATATAAAATGGTGGAAAAACAATTTACCTTGTAATGTTCCTGGTGATTTACCTTCTAGATGGAGTGATAAAGCGCAAAGTGGAATGATAAAGTTAACCAATTGTACTTTCGTATCAGTGTTAATTCCCAAATATGTAGTTAAAGAAGTAGGACTTCCAAAAAAAGAAATGTTCATTTGGGGGGATGATTTGGAATATACTCACAGAATAAGTGAAAAGTTTGAAGACTGTTATATGATTATTAATAGCAACGTTACTCATAAATCAAACGTAAGTGGTGAAGGTGAAAGAGCTATTTACGAAGAAAATAGTTTTAGATTGCGTATGAATCATTTATGGTATAGAAACTACATCTATATTGACAAACTTTACTATTCAAATTCTAGATTCTTAAAAGATATATTCCATTATATTATTGTTACGGTGCAAATTCCGTTTAAGTCTAAAGACAAAAAAATATTCAGAATGATATCTGTTTTAAAGGGTGTCTTTTCAGGAATATTCTTTAATCCTAAAATACATTATCCTAATTCTGATGAAAGGAAACAATAAAATGAATTATTTAGTAGTTGGATCTGGTCTGTTTGGAGCGACTTTTGCACATGAAGCAGCAAAGAAAGGTAATCACGTTACAGTAATTGAAAAAAGAAATCACGTCGCTGGAAATATTTATACAAAGGAAATTGATGGTATTAATGTTCATATGTATGGTGCTCATATCTTCCATACAAGCATGAAAAATATTTGGGAATATATTAATCAATTTGCTGAATTTAATAACTATATTAATAGCCCAATTGCAAATTACAATGGCGAAATTTATAACTTACCTTTTAACATGAATACCTTCAATAAGCTATGGGGGGTTAAGACTCCGGAAGAAGCTCAACAAAAAATTGAAGAGCAAAAAAATGAGTTAGATTTACCCGAAAAGCCAAATAATTTAGAAGAGCAAGCATTGTCACTTGCTGGAACTGATATTTATGAAAAGCTAATTAAGGGATACACAGAAAAACAGTGGGGTAGATCTGCTAAGGACCTTCCTTCTTTTATTATTAGAAGGTTACCATTTAGATTTACGTATGATAATAATTATTTTAATGATCGCTATCAAGGTATTCCACATGGTGGATACACAAAAATAATCGAAAAAATGTTGGACAGTGATTTAATCGACGTTGAATTAAATACAGATTTTTTTGATAAAAAAGAAGAATATCTAAATTCTAATTACGATAAAATAATTTTCACAGGAATGATTGATCAGTTCTTTAATTACGAATTAGGAGAATTGGAATATCGTAGTTTGAGATTTGAAACGGAAGAAAAACATGTAGATAATTACCAAGGTAATGCAGTTGTAAACTATACTGATGCTAAAACTCCATATACTAGAGTGATTGAACATAAGCACTTCGAATTTGGTAGGGGAGATAAAGGCAAGACGGTTATTACCCATGAATACCCTCAAAACTGGGATCGTGATAAAGAGCCATATTATCCAATTAACAACCAAAAGAACAAATCTCTTTACAAGAAATACGTTGAATTAGCAGAAAAAAATGCTAAAAATGTTATTTTTGGTGGAAGGTTAGGTCAATATAGATACTACAATATGGATCAAACTATAATGGCCGCACTTCAATTAGTGAAAAAAGAATTTGGTGAATAATTTTGAAAATAATAAAAAACTTTTTGTATAACGCTGCATATCAAATATTTTTATTAATGGTTCCTTTACTGACTACACCATATTTGGCAAGAGTTCTTGGCCCAAATGGTGTAGGAATTAATTCTTATACCAACTCTATAATGCAATATTTTGTTTTATTTGGTTGCTTAGGTACTAATTTATATGCAAATAGAAAAATTGCATTTGTGAGAGATAATGAGGATGAGTTGTCAAAAACATTTTGGGAAATATTTATATTAAGAATACTTATGTTGAGTATGTCATTCGTTATTTTTTTATTTTTTGTATTTTCTTCTAATTCACAATATGAAGCATATTATGTTGCCCAATCTATTACTTTGGTTGCAACAATGTTCGATGTTTCCTGGTTTTTCATGGGGATAGAAAATTTTAGCGTAACTGTTGTAAGAAACTTTATAGTGAAAATTATTACACTAATTTGCATCTTTGCATTTGTAAAATCATCGTCTGATTTATTTTTATATATATTAATTATCTCTTTATCATTATTATTTGGAAATTTAACAATGATTCCAAATTTAAATAAATACGTAAAAAAAATAGATGTTAAATCAATAAATATAAAAAATCATTTGTTACCTTCATTGTTATTATTCATACCTGAAGTAGCAACTCAAATCTATCTTGTATTAAATAAAACTATGCTTGGAATAATTATTTCAGTTCAAGCAAGTGGATTCTATGATCAGTCTGATAAAATTATCAAAATTGTTCTGGCAATAGTTACAGCAACAGGTACAGTGATGTTACCACATGTAGCAAACGCTTTTATAAATGGGGATAGATCTAAAACTAAGGAATATCTTTACGATTGCTTTTCTATAGTTACAATGATTTCAGTTCCACTATTTATGGGAATAGCATCTGTATCTAGTAAATTGGTACCGTTATTCTTTTCATCAAAATTTATATCAGTTGCTCCATTATTAAGAATAGAATCTATCGTTATATTATTAATAGCATGGAGTAACGCAATTGGTGTGCAATACTTACTACCTACTAATCAAACAAAAAAGTATACAACTTCCGTTATTTTAGGATCGATAGCGAACTTACTACTTAACGTTCCGTTTATTATCTTTTTTAATACATTGGGAGCAATATTTGCAACCGTTTTATCTGAATTGGTTGTTACAATATATCAATTGTACTCAATAAAAAAACAGATATCGTTCAAATCTTTGTTTAAAGGCATTTATAAATATATGCTATCAGGGATAGTAATGTTTGTTGTCACATCTTTTCTAAATGATTTGTGGCCACTAACATGGGGATATCTTTTTATGGAAATCTTTGTTGGAGCCTTTGTTTATATTCTATTGACTATTATTTTAAAAGCCAACGTTTATGGAATTATCAATAAAATGAAGAAAGATTATTAATATTTTTTATAACAAAATCCATTTTTAGATTTTGTTATTTTTTTGTCTAAAATAATGTAATATTTAAGTATAGATGTTTTAAAGAAAGGAGATTTATCTTGGACACTAATTCATATTGGAAAAAGAATTTATGGATTTTACTTTTTGGTACTTTTTTGACAGGAATTGCCTTTAGTGAAGTAATTCCTTTTCAACCATTGTACATTTCTGAGCTTGGTGACTTTAGTAAGAGTCAATTGGCCTTATGGAGTGGAATAGTATATTCTTCCTCATTCGTTGTAGTTATTTTCACTTCAGCTATGTGGGGAAGATTTGCTGATCGTCATGGTAGAAAACGGATGGTTTTACAAACTGCATTTGGCTCAGCTATTACACTTTTTTTAATGGCTTTTTGTACAAATGTGTGGGAATTATTACTTCTAAAATGTTTACAAGGATTTTTTGATGGAGTAATTCCTAATTCTATTGCATTAGTTGCAACAAGTACACCGAGAAGCAAGACAGGGTATGCTCTTAGCTGGCTCTCTACAGGTTATACCAGTGGATTTTTAGTAGGACCTATTTTTGGTGGATTTTTGGTTAAGATTTTAAGTATTCGTGTTTCATTTATGGTCACAGGAATGTTGTTATTCTCATTCTTTTTGTTAACATATTTCTTTGTAGAAGAACATTTTAAACCAGATTCAGCTAAAGCAAAAGAAAAGAAGGAATCAT
Source organism: Apilactobacillus nanyangensis (assembly GCF_016861915.1). Classification (GTDB taxonomy): domain Bacteria; phylum Bacillota; class Bacilli; order Lactobacillales; family Lactobacillaceae; genus Apilactobacillus; species Apilactobacillus nanyangensis. The sequence goes on from NZ_BOLX01000005.1 coordinate 42,304, forward strand.
TTGTTAAAATTCTACAGAGCTTTCCGAATACGCATTTTATTGTATGGATGCTAATTATTTCGATAGCTCTTCAAATTATGAATAATTCAATTAATCCTTTGATTACTTTGTATGTGAAGGAACTAATGGGTAATTCTGGCAATGTGTCTGTAGTATCTGGTATTGTGGCAGCAATGCCAGGAATTGGAATGGTTCTTGTTTCACCATGGTTTGGAAGATTTGGTGATAAATATGGGACCAATAAGATTCTTACTATAGGATTCGTTTTAGCAATTGTATTTATTTTCCCTCAAGGATTCGCACCCACAGTGTTATTCTTTGGTATATTTAGATTTTTAACAGGTGTATCTAACGCTGCTATTTTTCCATCAGTTCAGACTTTATTAGCCAAGGGAACACCTTCAGAATCAACAGGAATGGCTTTTAGTCTAAATCAAGGCGCTCAAGCAGTTGGTATATGTATTGGATCTTTGATGGGGAGTATTATCTCATCTATCTGGGATTACAATATAGTTTTCTATGTAAGTGCTTTGATAGTACTAGTAACTTTTATATTAGTAAGATTGAAGGTACCAGAACTTCGTTCTAGATAATAATTTTATAGTTGAGGTGTATATTATGATTGTGTTAAAAATAATTTTTCATGTAATTGCTGACGTTAAAAAATTATTTTTTAAAATTATTTACGGAAAGTCATTAAGTATTGGAAAAAAAGTGTCGTGGAGAAAATCATTTAGCTTGATGATTGAAAATAAAGCAACAGTAACGATTGGAGATAATTGTTTTTTTAATAATTATTGTTCGATAAATGCTAAAAACAATATCGAAATTGGAAATAATACAATTTTTGGTGAAGGTGTCAAAGTATATGATCATAATCACAGATTTAATAATAAGAATGATCCTATTTATAAACAAGGATTTAGTGAAGGTAGTGTAATAATAGGAAAAAATTGTTGGATTGGAAGTAATGTGGTCATATTAAAAAACTCAAAAATTGGTAATAATGTTGTAATAGGTGCCGGAACAATCATATCTGAAGATGTTCCTGATAATAGAATTATTACTTCTGATAGAAATAACATAATTAACAAAATTATTTACAAAAAGTAAAATATTCTAATAAAATAAAAAGACCTCTCGAGGTCTTTTTTTATTGTATCTCAACATCACTAGATAATACGTATGTGTTGTTGTTAATCTTGTAGAAATTAGTTTGTTCATCTTGAACTAACTTAGTAGAGGTTAATTTAGTTCCCTTTTCATAGGTAGAGTTCTTTTCTGCATCTAAGCGAGGAAAACTATACTGTTTAATTTGATCCTTTTTAACTACTAGTTCGTATTTACCATTGTGCTTCTTCTTTGAAACAGCAACTGTTTGATTAACTGCTTTCAATGTTGAATCTACATTACTATTTTTGGTAGCGATACTGATAGCAGCGATAACTGCGACAAATAGTAATACGATGACGATTATTACTTTTGAAAATGTACTTTTCATTTTTTTCATTCCTTCTCATGTTTACTTTGTTAATTATAGTATACGACTTTTGCTTATAGAGCAATGAAAAAGCAGAGCATCTTTTTAAATATTAAAAAATAATTAGAAAAGTGTTGACTTTTCTAATTATGGTCTTATAATGGGGTCAATTAGATAAATAAATAGCGATAATAAGAACAACTTATCAGAATCATTTCAAGAGAGTGTTGGTTTGATGTGACAGCATAATGAGCCTGATTGAAAGTTATCATTCTTTAGTTAGCCCACTGAAATTATAGTAAGTGGCGCCGGTAGCAACCGTTAAGTTGACAGCGTATCGATTTTTATCCGTACGTAGAGGATAGTCTTTTTAGGCTATTAAATTAAAGGTGGTAACACGCGGGAGCGTCCTTAAACCCATATTAAGTATGGGCTTGAGGACGCTTTTTATTTATCAATTTGAATTAGGAAAGGATGTGGTGACAATGCAATTACCGATTAGTGAATTAGATGATGGACAGATTAATATTTTATTTAGGATTGCAGCGTCACCATTGAAGGTACGCTGCTAGAAAAGGAGCGTATTATTATGACAACTACAGAATTAGAATTAACCGCAACAGAAGAAAGATTAGCCAATGCTTTATTTGAAGCCTACAAGACAAAACAACCACTTCAAATGGATGAATGGGAAGATATGGTATCTAATGAAGAGGCATCATACCGTGTTCAACGTAGATTGATGGAATTAAAGGTAGAAGATCTTGGTGGCTACAAAGTCAGTTTGACCAGTAAGCAAACTCAAGATATGTTTGACTCAAATGAACCATTATATGGTGCCCAAGTTAAATCACACTTTGTCCAATCACCAGTAACGTTATCGTTAGATACTGAATTGATGGATCCACTGGCAGAAGTGGAACTAGTCTTCAAGGCGAAAGAGAAACTTTTACCAACTGACTCTCTAGAGGACTTAGCTAATAAGACCACCGTGGCATCAGGAGTAGAGGTTCCAGACTCACGTTTCTCAGATTGGTTCCCATCACTGTCTAAATACATGGTCATGTCCGACGCCGCTGTTGGCGGATATGTAGTATATGGAGAGGAATTTGATACCAACAGTTTTTCACTGACTGATTTAGAGAATGTCACAACTAGTCTTACTCATAATGGTGAGGAAGTTGCAACAGGCGCTTCATCAGAAGTGCTAAGTAACCCATTGAATGCTTTACATTGGTTGGTGCAAAAATTAGATGAACAAGATTTGAGTCTTGATGCAGGACAACGAGTATCATCAGGAACATTCCTACTTCCTCCACATCTAACTAAGGGTGAATGGAAAGCGACATTTAACCAAGGCTTTAGTGATGTTAATCTAAACGTGAAATAGAAATGCTTCTAAAATGATTAAGTATTATATAAAAAAGGAGTGCCAGTTTGGCATTCCTTTTTTATATGTTATGATGTTTTCATCAATTAAAGCGAGGAAATAATATGAAGTTAAGAAAGATGTGGGCAATAACTTTTTGGGTATTGCTAGTCGATTTTATTGCGTTGAATCTTGTTGGTATGACATCTATGAACGTTAACATTTATACCACTGCTCATAAGGTTATAGGTCAAATGGACCCCGGAATCCTAAGAGCAGTATTCGCGATTGCTCTATTGATATATGCCAAGCGTGAGTGGAAGATTGACGTCATGCATCAAAAGGGTGGCTACATGCACATGTTTAAGGATGGATGGCTAATGATCGTGCTAACCATCATGAATATCACAGTGGCTAGTGACACAATCGTGTGGAAGAGCCTCTTATACCATATGAATACGTTCAACATTGCTCTAGCGTTTGCAATCGGACTAATTGAAGCACTATTTGTAGGGATGTTTGAAGAAATCTCCATTCGTGGTGTCATGATGGGTGCGATGTTGAAGGGCTTCAAGAAGTATCCAGTCATGAAGAGTATCTTCTTTTCAAGCATTGTTTTCGGTTCTCTTCACATGTTGAATTACTTCGTAGCACCGTTTTGGGATACTACCAACCAAGTGATATACGCAGCCGGATTAGGTTTTGTATTAGCAACGGTCTACTATATAAGTAAAAACATCTGGGTATCTATAGCCCTTCATGCTGCAATGGACTACTCTTCATTCGTATTTTCAATGAACTCAATTTATGTAAATACCGGAAGTTCCAACTCGATTGATCTATTATCAGTAGCAATTTTTGTTGTTGGACTTCTATCATCATATCTATCATTAGTTGTCTATAACCGAAAGCAAGGTAATAAAGATTTACTATTTTAAACGATTAAGCAACGGAATTATTCCGCTGCTTTTTTTATACTTTCGTGAAAATCAGTGAGATGTTACACAAAGTATAAGGACGCTATAACTACTGTTAATATATCAAATGTTAAATTTATCTTAAGGGCAAATAAAATTATTGTGTTTTTATTCACAATACATATAATTAGAGTTGTAGAGAAAATATAAATGAAATTTACAGAATAGAGAAGGTATTACAATATGAAAGTTATTGTTATTGGTTGTACACATGCAGGTACATTCGCTGTTAAACAAATTCTAAAAGAACACCCAGATGCAGAAGTTACTGTATACGAAAGAAATGACAACATTTCTTTCTTATCATGTGGTATTGCTTTATACCTAGATGGTAAGGTTAAGGATCCTCAAGGTTTGTTCTACTCCAATCCAAAGGAACTAGCCGATTTAGGTGCAAACGTTAAAATGCTACACAGTGTTAAGTCTGTAGATACTGATGCTAAGACAATTGAAGTTGAAAACTTAGACTCACACGACGTGTTTACTGATAAGTACGACAAGCTAGTTATGACAACAGGTTCACGTCCTGTTCTTCCTCCAATCGAAGGTCGCGATAACAAGAACGTATTCTTCTGCAAGAACTGGCACGATGCTCAAATTCTATTTGAAAAGGCTAAGGACCACAAACGTATCGCTGTTGTTGGTGCTGGTTACATTGGCGCTGAATTAGCAGAAGCATTCTCAAACCATGGTCACGAAACAACTTTAATCAACAGTGACAGCCATGTACTATCAAAGTACTTCGACAAGAAGTTCACTGACAAGATTGAAGAACTATACGCTGACCACAACGTTAAGCTAGAATTAGGCGTTCGTGTTCAAAAGTTCTCAGGTGAAGACGAATTAACATTATCAACTGGTGATCACGATATTAAGGCTGACATGGCTATCCTATGTGTCGGTTTCCAACCAAACACCGAACTATTAACTGGTAAGGTTGATATGATGGACAATGGTGCTATTATCACTAACGAATACATGCAATCATCAAACCCAGATATCTTTGCTGCCGGTGACAGTGCTGCAGTGCACTTTAACCCAAGTGAAACTAACGAATACATTCCACTAGCAACTAATGCTGTTCGTCAAGGTATTCTAGTTGGTCAAAATATTGAAAAACCAACAACTAAGTACATGGGTACTCAATCATCATCTGGTCTACAACTATATGATTACTCATTAGTTTCTACTGGTATGACAGTTGGTATGGCCGAAAGAAAGGGTATGAAAGCAAGCTCAGTAGTTGTAGAAGATAACTACCGTCCAGAATTCATGCCAACAACTGAAAAAGTATTAATGGAACTAGTATACGATCCAAGTACTCGTCGTATCTTAGGTGGATCATTGATGAGTCGTTACGACATTTCTCAATCAGCTAATACATTATCAGTTCTTATTCAAAACAAGAACACTATTGATGATTTAGCAATGGTGGACATGCTATTCCAACCAAATTTTGACCGTCCATTCCATTACTTAAATATTTTAGGTCAAGCTGCACAAGCACAAGAAGAAAAGTAATAATTCATTAAAAGTTAAAAAATCCCTAAAATTTTTATTTTTAGGGATTTTTTTATGGCTATTTTAATTTTAGAGGATTATTATTACAAGTTGAGGTGAGAAAATGAAAACTATTATGAATAGGTTAACCGCCAAGAACATCTTAATGCTGGTGATTAGCTTTGTTTGTATGTTCTTTTTAACAACAGCATCGCCATTCTATGAATTTAACAGATCCGTAGATGCAAATACGATGTATACGGTTGGAAAGGGATTATTACACGGATTATTACCCTATAAAGATTTATTTGATAATAGAGGACCCTTAATCTACTTAATTCATTCTTTGAATGCTGTCTTTTCATACCATTCATTTACATTTATTTATGTAATTGAATCATTGTTGTTATTTCTAGATATCGCATATATTAATAGAATTTTATCAATGAAATTAAGCGCTAGAACAGCAATGCTTTGTAGTTTATTATTCATTCCGCTAGCATTTACTAGTCGAATTTTTTACTACGGAGATTTACCAGAAGAATACGCAATGACATTTGTATTGATTCTGACTTACTCATGTATTCAATATAATTGGTTTGAAATGCCAAGACGTTATTACATAGTTAATGGATGTTTTGTTGCCATTTTATTCTGGATCAAGTATTCATTAGTAATTCCTTGGATTGTCTTCTTTGTTTATATTGGAATTGCATGTCTACTTACAAAACGATTTAAACAATTATTTATGATTATTTTAGATGCTTTAATCGGATTCTTATCCGTTACTTTACCAATAATCATTTTATACTGGTCCACAGGAGCCTTAAAATTCCTGTTTAACGATTATTTCTATCTAAACTTGACTCATTACCATGTTCAAAACGCATCGTTGTCATACACGCTATTTAAGATGGAATATCCAACATTTGGTTTTTCACATCACTTAGTAATTATTCGAACTATTTACTACCTAATGATTGCACTATTCATTTGTGCGATTGTTAGATACATGCGTGAAGCAAAGATGCACGATAGTAACAAGGTCTTACTTGTTCTAATCGTCTTCATCGATATCCTAGCAACTTATGAAGTTGGTGGCGCTAGTTTCTCATATTACTTATTTGCCTGTGAACCATTCCTACTGTTCTACCTATTTGAGTTAGGATTAGTGGTTGATAAGTACCTATACAATAAAAAATATGTTATATGGGGATTATCAGTAATCGCCTTATTGGGTATTTTTGTTACTAATAGAAACTACCGTACAAGCATGTATGTCACCAAACCAAGTCATTCATATCAATACGAATATTCAAAGATTATTAATAAATCTAAGGATAAGTCATTATTGAACTATCGTTTCCTAGATGTTGGTTTATATACTTACACTGGAACATATGCCAAGGATCGTTTCTTTATCAGAAATAATATTAGCTACAAGAAGATGGATGAATCTCAGCGTGAATACTTACATTCAATGAAATATAAGTTTGTAGTTGCCAAATACAGAAAAGGTTGGAAACTATTTAAGAAAGATCGAGAATTCCTAGCTAAACACTACAAGCGATTACGTCATATGAGATTTGATTATAAAGATCATAGCCAAGGCTGGATTGATTTATACGTAAGAAAATAACATAAAAAAAGAGGACTCAAACGAGTCCTCTTTTTATTTGTTTTAATTATTCATCATCATTTGATTTAACTTCGGCTTGGTGGTTTCTAGTTTTATGGTTCATACCATAAACAAAGTAGATAACCATACCGATGATGAACCATACAAGAGCATAAATCTTAGCGTCGTTGTCTAGTCCCCAGAATACTGCTAGTGAGGCTAGGAAACCTAAAGCAGGCATAACAGGGAAGAATGGTTCTTTGAAGCCAGGCATGTTGATATCTTTTCCTTCACGCTTTCTAAGTGGGTAAATACCAATTGAAACGAACATGAAGGCAATCAATGTACCGGCTGAAATTAGTTGTGATAGGAAAGTAAATGTTAAGAAGGCACCGATAACAACTGAGATAACAGTCATAGTGATGATTGCATTTAGTGGAAGGTGACTCTTCTTGTTAACCTTACCTAAGAATTTAGGTAGCATTCCGTCTCTACCGAATGAGTAGATCAAGCGTGAACCTGCCATCATCATTCCGATTAGGGCAGTGAACATACCAACAACAGCAATAATTTGAACTACTGAAGCAACGATTGGGTGACCGGCTTGACGTAGGGCCCAACCAACTGGTTCTGCATTACCAGCGTAGTTAGTGTATTTGAACATACCAACTAGAACTAGTGATACAGCAACGAATAGTGTAACGGCAATTACTAGAGAACCAATGATACCTCTAGGCATTGTCTTTTGAGGGTTCTTTGCTTCTGCAGAGTTTGCAGCAATTGAATCAAAACCAATGTATGATAGGAAAATTACTGAAACACCAGCGTAGATTCCGCTAAAGCCACCAAAGTTTGTGCCATCGGCATTAACATGGTGAGCAGGAATAAATGGAACGTAGTTGGCGAAGTGAATTGCAGTAGCACCGACAACGATAAATACTAATACGGCAGCTACCTTTAAAATTACTAATACATTTTCAACACGAGAAGTTTGTTTGTCACCACGTGTAATCAAGAACATAACGATTAAGATTACAACAACGGTACAAATATCAACTAATCCACCCTTGGCGCTAACGGGATTAGCTAAATATGTAGGGAAGTTAATTCCAAGTGGTGCAACTAGGCCTCGGAAGTTAGCCGATAATCCTGCTGCAACAAATGAAACAGCGATGAAGTATTCTGCTAGAAGTGCCCAACCGGCAACCCAGCCCCAGAATTCTCCGAAAACAACGTTAATCCATGAATATGCGGAACCGGCGAACGGCATGGCTGAAGCCATTTCTGCGTAAGATAAAGCAACCAACCCAGCAACAATCGCTGCAAGTAAGAAAGAAATAGTTACCGCAGGACCTGCATTGTTAGCAGCCACGATACCAGGAAGGGTGAAGATAGCAGTAGAAACAATTGTTCCAACTCCTAAAGCAAGGAAATCCTTGGTGGTCAATGATCTGACCAAGTTAGAATCCTTTTGCTCATAGACACTAGGGTCTTCTTTTCGATTCATTCGTTTGAATAGATTCGCCATAAAAATTACCTCTTTTCGTATGTATAAACGAGATGGCATCTCGTTTATTAAAAAATGATTAGAAATTGATTATATTTTAACCGTTTTTATTAATTTGTCAAATTCTGTTTGTAAATAATAAACAAACGTAACTAATATTTTAACATGAAAATAGCCACCCTTGAATAGCAAAAGGGTGGCTAAATTAGTTTTAATATGAATTATTTTGCCTTCTTATTAAATCTAACAAAGTATAGGATTGTCATTAATGCTAAGAAGACAATTCCTACAATCAATGGAATTCTTGTATCATCATTGAAGAACATGAATACTAAAGTAACAAATAGTACTAGTAATGTTAGATAGTTTGAGAAAGGAGCTAGTGGCATCTTGAAAGGATGTCCCACTAATTTTTCAGGATGTTGCTTTCTAAACTTAAGTTCTGACATGATAATTACGAACCATGGAACCATACCTGGAAGAACAGATGAACTGTATACGTATACGAATACTTGGTTTGCTCCCTTGTAGAATAGAGGAAGAATTACATTTAGAATAACTCCCAATAAAATACCGGTAGCAATTGAGATAACAGAGATGTATGGAACACCATGCTTGTTGATCTTGTTGTATCTGTCAGGTAGTTGACCTTGTTGTGCTAATAGGTATGACATACGGCTTGAACTGTAAATTGCTGAGTTAGAACCTGATAGAGCTGCTGTTAATACAACAAAGTTAATGATTGAAGCTGCAGCTGTAATACCTACTTGTGAGAATGTTTCTACGAAAGGTGAACCAATGTTTGCAATCTTGTCCCATGGATAGATTGATAACATTACGAAGATTGATCCAATGTAGAAGATTAGGATACGACCAATAGTGTCTTGGATAGCCTTAACTAGAGTCTTCTTAGGATTTTCAGCTTCACCCGCAGTAACACCAATTAATTCGATTCCTTGGTAAGAAGCAAATACGATTGATAGTGCGAAGAAGAATCCTTTAAAACCACCGGTGAAGAATCCGTGTGACCATAGGTTAGAAATACCAGTAGGTCCAACACCATTGAAACCTAAAACAATAATTACTAAACCAACAATAATCATTGCGATGATAGTAACAACCTTAATCAAAGCAAACCAGTATTCCAATTCACCAAAGGCACTAACTGAGATTAAGTTGGCAATACATAAGAATACTACCGCGATAATACCAGGTACCCAAGATGGAATTGATGGCCACCAGAATTGCATGTAAGTACCAATAGCAATCATTTCTGAAATACCAACAACAACCCATTGGAAAATGTTAGACCAAGCGGTCAAGTAACCAAAAACGGGGTGCATGTATTCAGAAGCGAAATGTGAGAATGAACCACTAATAGGGTTATCGTATAACATTTCACCTAAAGCTCTCATAATTAAATATAAGAACACACCAGCAATTGCATATGCTAGTAATACAGAAGGACCAGTCCATTCAATTGTGGACTTGGCACCCATAAATAGACCAACCCCGATTGTTCCCCCAAGGGCGATCATTTGCATCTGTCTAGAACTTAATTTACGTTCTAGCTTCTTTTCTTGCTTTTCTTCTGCCAATATATTTCACCATCCTGTAAGAAATTATGTAATAAAAAACCTAGTACTACGATATCTATTGTACTAGGGTTTTTATAAAAATGCATAACCAATACAATATATTTAAATAATCTTTAAATAATCGTTAAAATTGCTGAGATATTGTACGGGTCTGATAGCATGACGATCTTGCTGACAATCGATAAAAGGTTCCCCAGTAAGATTTTTTACTTACATAATTCTAATGTTTATTATTTAAGAAATGTTATTACATATTAAAATTAATGTCAAGGAATTTGACAATTGATGAATTTTATTCAACAAACGTCGCACTTCCTATTTGTTGTTTTGATTGAATTTCACGAAATATAGAAGTGTCATGATTAATAGGAAGAAGATTCCGATAATCAAAGGAATTCTAGTAGAAGAGTTAATGAACATGAACACCAAGGTAATTGCTAAGAAGATTAGTGTAATGTAATTACTGATTGGTGATAGTGGCATCTTGAATGGATGGTTCACTAATTCTTCTGGATGTTGCTTTCTAAATCTAATTTGTGATACCAAGATAACAACCCAAGGAACCATACCTGGTAGCACAGATGAACTGTAGACGTACACGAAGATTTGGTTTGCTGATGGGAAGAAGATTGGTAGTAGGACGTTTAAGAATAGTCCAATTAGGATACCAGCTGAGATACTGATTACTGATACATATGGGACACCGTGACGGTTTAGCTTCTTGAATACCTTTGGAAGTTGACCTTCTTCAGATAGTAAAAATTCCATACGACTAGCGCTGTAAATACCTGAGTTAGATCCAGATAGCGCAGCAGTTACCACAACGAAGTTAATGATAGAGGCAGCTGCGGTGATTCCTACTTGTGAGAATGTTTCTACGAAAGGTGATCCAATTTGGCTAATCTTGTCCCAAGGGTAAATGCTTAGGATAACGAAAATGGCACCGATGTAGAAGATTAGGATACGGCCAATGGTATCTTGGATGGCCTTCACTAGTGTTTGTTTAGGATTTTCAGCTTCACCGGCAGTCACACCAATTAATTCAATTCCTTGGTATGATGCAATTACGATTGCTAAAGCAAAGAAGAAACCTTTGAATCCGTTTGCGAAGAAACCATGACTCCAAATGTTTGAAATACCTGTAGGGTGAATACCATTAAAACCAAAGACAATGACAACTAAACCAATGATAATCATGGCGATGATGGTAACTACTTTCACTAGGGCAAACCAGTATTCTAGTTCACCAAAGGCACTGACTGATACTAAGTTGGCGATACATAGGAAGACAATGGCGATGATTCCAGGAAGCCAAGTTGGTAAATTAGGCCACCAGAATTGCATGTATGTACCAATCGCAATTACTTCTGAGATTCCAACAACGATGTATTGGAAAACATTACTCCAAGCGGTTAAATAACCGAAAACGGGGTGTAAATATTCTGAGGCGAACTGTGAAAAAGATCCAGTAACTGGATGTACATACAACATTTCACCTAGCGCACGCATGATTAGGTATAAGAATAATCCTGCGATTGCGTAGTCTAGTAATACGGAAGGACCAGTCCAACCGATTGTGGACTTGGCACCCATGAATAGACCAACCCCGATGGTTCCACCTAGCGCAATCATTTTCATATGACGAGCGCTAAGCTTTCTTTCTAACTTATCATTATTTTCTGACAATACTTCCACCTTCTTGAATTTATTTGAGGTGGGGAAACAAAAAAACGCCTCTGACACTTATGTGTCAGGGACGTTTGTATTAACGTGGTTCCACCCATCTTTAGCACTACGGTTAAGTCCATAATGCCCTCATATTAGTCATTAAAATAATATCGATTTAATAGAATAGAAAAGTGGTAACTATTTGGATGCAATAGATTACTTACAGAAAAATGTAATCCTCTCTGGAAAGCACCATCAAATAGACATGTCTTTTCTTAACAACTAATATTGTATACTGATGAAAGACAGGTGTCAATTAAATGGTGACAAATTATTTGTCGTTTTCGTTAGTTTTTTCTAGACGGTGTTGTAGGTCAATGATGGTGTCCATTGCGTCAGCAAATTCATCATCGTTGTAGTTTAGACGGTTTAGACAGCCTTGTACTGATTCCAAAATTGGTTCTTTGTTGTCCTTACCTAATTGTGTTAAGTGAATTAGGACACGACGTTCGTCAGTTTTATCACGGTTTCTGGTGATCCAGCCAGCTTTTTCAAGACGTTTTAATAGCGGAGTCAAAGTACCGTTAGAAAGACCTAGCTTTTGGCTTAGGTAATTAACAGTTACTCCATCGTTTTCCCATAATGATAGTAGGGTAATGTATTGAACGTAAGTTAAGTTGAATTTTTCTAGAGGTTCTTGATAGAACTTGTTGAATAGTTGGTGTGCACGAGAAATTTGAAAACAAATTTGATCGTTTAGAGTTACTTCTTTTGGCATAATGCAAAACTCCTTTCATTCGTTCGGTGGATTTTGTCTAGCAAGTGATTATATTGTATACAATATTAAAGAATATCACTAAATTGAAATTGGTCAACAAAATAGGCACTGTGATTTTACTCACGGTGCCTATTTGAGTGCTATATATAAGTAATATTATGCAGTTTGTAATTTTTGCTTTTTATTTTTCTTAGCTTGACGTTTTGCTACTAATTCTTCGTCAGTAGGGAACTTTCTTACGAAAACAAAGATTAAGAAAGCGATGATGAAGAATACTACAGCGTAAACAACTGAACCGGCAATGATTTGGTTCAATGTCAGTCTAGTCATCATGTGCTTCATACCATCTTGGATTTGCTTTTCAACGAAGAAGAAGTTGAATGGGTTCCAAATTAATTGACGGTTGTTGTAGATGAAGATCATGAAGATACCAGCGATTACTTCGGTGATGTAGTTTAGGGCAACACCAAAGGCAATTGCACTGTACCATGTCTTACAGAAACCAATGGTCATAATTACAAATGATTCAAAGATGAATACATAAGCAATGTTAGCTAAAGTTGACCATTGAAGTTCAAGAGCTAACTTACCAGCAAAAGTACTTTCAGGGAATACTAGGTACTTCATGAAAATGATGGTTATAACTGAAAGAGCAAGTAGGATGAAGTATCCGATCATGCAAGTAAAAATCTTCGAGAAGAAAATAGCAACTTTATTGTGCTTTTCCATGTTTTCACGAACTTGTTTATTGCTATCAACACCAGCAAATCTAGTTGCAGTAATAATAGTAGCAAGTAGTTCAATTACAGGTGTAATTCCACCAAATGTGTTCATTAGTTTGTAACCATCTAATGTTCTCGTATCTTTACCAATGACAGCCATTAAAATAGTAACAATTACTAAGAAAACTGCCATCGCAAGAAAAATAAGGCGGTTTTTCTTGTTCATTTCTTGTTTTAATAAATCAACCAATATGTTGGCCTCCAAATCTTTATTCGAAATTAATCAATAACAAGAGTTTATCACTTTTATGGTCTTCATTCCAATAAAAAAAGCGACTATACAATAATTAAGTCGCTTTTTTCTACTATATTATTAAACGTTACGACGGTTGTAAATAACGTAAGTAATTAATAGGAAGATAATTCCCCAGATGATACTACCAACTTCGATTTGAGTAAGAGTAAGTTTAGTAGTTTCCTTGATAATGCTTCCATAATAAAGTTGGTTATTAACGTTTAGGAAGTTTAATGGGTTAAATTTAATCCATGAATGGTTACCAGTGAATTGAGCAATAAGTGCATTGATTGTTCTTAGAACCAATACGAATACAATACCAACAGCTGTAGCTACAGCACTGTTCTTGAAAATATTACTAATCAAAAGAACCATTGATAAAAGCAAGAATAGGTATAGTGATGTTGCCCCGATAAGTAGGAAAGCATCATTAAAATGCCAGTGTCCCTTTACTGAGAACACTAGTGCAGAAACTTCGGTTGACACGAAGGTTACACAGATAAAGTAAATGTACATAACGGCAATTGTTACTAGTTTTGAAATTAAAATTTTACCACGTGAAAATTGACGGGCAAAAAGATATTTAACAGTGTCTTGAGAGAAATCAACAGTCAATATTGAACTAGCAAATACTACTAATGCAAGTGTAGCAAATGTAATACCATTGCTAAAAATTGTACTGATTGGATCTAAGCTATCACTATTAGATGAGTATCCATAAAGTAGACTTAACGCTAAAATGAAAATACCCCATCCAATGTAAAACTTACCGTGTAATTGTTTGTATAGTTCTTGTCTAATTAAAGTTAACATTATTTAGCCTCCTTGTTGTTATCACTTGATAGAAGCTTCAATAGTGATTCTTCTAAGTCGGTTTGGTTTCTTGAAACGTTGATGATTTCGATTCCAGCTTGGTTCAATGCTGATAGACCAGCGTTCATTGCAGTTGAATCGTCGTTGTCTTCAATTTCGACAGTCTTGTCATAAATTGTGGCAGTGAAACCGGCAGATTCAAGGGCACTCTTAGCTGCATCAGTGTCTTGAACTTCGAACTTAATAGTCTTAGGACCTTCTGATAGGAATGACTTAGCATCTGACTTCTTGATTACCTTACCGTGGTTAATGACTACATAGTAATCTGCGATACGTGATAATTCATCAAGCAAGTGACTTGAGATAAGGATACTAATGCCACGTTTTGATAATTTTACAAGTAAATCACGTAAATCATGAGTTGATTGAGGGTCTAGACCATTCATAGGTTCGTCTAGGATAAGTAGCTTAGGGTGGTTAAGCAATGAGATGGCAATTCCTAAACGTTGTTTCATACCTAATGAATACTTCTTAGCTTTACGATCGGCAAATTCAGTGATTTGAGTTTCTTCCATAATTTGTTGCATTTCTTCAGCGGTGGTAGAACCGTCATTGAAAAGCTTTAGGTTTTGACGACCAGTTAGGTTCAAGTATGGAGCAGGTGATTCAATCATTGAACCAACGTTTGCTAGACTGCTACGCTTGTTTTTAGTTAATTCTTTTCCATCAATTTTAATGCTACCTGAGTTGTAGTCGGTTAGACCAACGATACTCTTCATAATAGTAGACTTACCAGCACCGTTTGGTCCGATTAGGCCCAAAATAGTACCAGGTTCGATATCAAATGAAACATCGAATAGAGCTTGTTTTCTTCCGAAGAACTTGTTTAAACTTTGAACTTCAAGAGTTTTCATAGTGCATCTCCTTATAATAATAGTTAATTACTTATGTAACTAACTGTATACATTTTCCCTGTAAAAGTCAATTGTTTTTCATAAATCTTAAGAAAGTCTTAAGACCTTTCAGAACGGCTTTGTAATCAGTTTTATTTCATGCCTGAAATAAAATGTAACATTCCTGTAACATAACTCTAACAAGATAGTAAAACTGGTTAGTTACATTATTCAAGTAATTTTAAGGAGGGAAAACATTATATGCATTCGAATAATAAGATGATTACCTTTGCTGTATTGGTATCATTATTGATTGCGACATTGTTTTTAATACCACAAACCGCAAAAGCTGATTCAGTTGCTACACCAACTACACCAGCTCAAACAAAAACCGTTCACGGAACCGCTAAGAAAAAAGCTGCTAAACATGTAAAAAAGGTACGCAAACACAAGAAGGTATCTAAAAAAGCCAAAAAGGCTAAGAAAGTAGCAAGAACTCACAAAAGAGCTGCAAAGAAGCACACAGTAAAACGTGTTAAGAAACATGCCGCTAAAAGGATTGTTAGTTCAACTAGAATTAAGAAACACGTAACTTACAAAGTAAGAAAACATTTATCAAGAGCAAACGCTGCTGCTAGAGCATGGATTGCTAATCATGAATCAGGTGGATCATACACCGCATCAAACGGTTCATGTTACGGTAAATACCAATTATTAATTAGTTACTACAGTGGTAACTTATCTCATAAGAATCAAGAACGTACTGCTAACAACTATGTTAAGACTCGTTATGGTTCATGGGTAAAAGCCAAAGCATTTTGGTTATCACATAACTGGTACTAAAAAAGAATCCTAAAAAGAGGGTTCTTTTTTTATTGTCTTTTCCATCTAGTATTGAAAACTAGATTACATAGTTATATAATTAAATAAACATTAATTGAGGTACTTTATTTATGAACAACAACTTAAAACAAAAGACTACCGATTCAGTTAAGCAAAAGTTTAACTGGATCAAGGATAAAACATACTACCTATTAAACGAAATTTTTAGTGCAATCACCCATGGAATTGGGGAACTACTTGCAATCATCGGTGCGGTTGCTTTGATTATTCACGGTGTCCACCTTGGTGGTGCAATGAGAATCACTAGTTTTGTGATTTATTCAATTACATTAGTAACTTTCTACATTGCTTCTACCATGTTTCACAGCCTATATTTCACCCGTGTCGAAAAGTTATTCCAAATCTTTGATCACTCAGCAATCTACCTACTAATTGCTGGAAGCTACACACCATACTGCCTAATTGCAATTGGTGGCTGGCTAGGTTGGGTCATCTTAACTGTTATCTGGATTATGACTGTTCTAGGAATTATCTACAAGGCATTGTGGATGGGGAAATTAAAGACACTTTCTACTATTATTTACGTGGTAATGGGATGGATGTGTTTACTAGGTATCGTCAAACTATATGACTACTTAGGCATTCACGGATTCCTATTACTACTATTCGGTGGAATCGCATTTACTGTCGGAGCATTAATCTACAGTTTCCCAAGAATTCCATTCGGACATGTCATTTGGCATATCTTTGTAATGATTGGGACTATCTTAATGTACTTCTCAATTTATTTCTATGTATAAAAAATAACGCTAGGTTAGATATTCTAACTTAGCGTTTTTATTTTGCACTGAATAGGTTTAACAAAACGACGCCGATGATGATAAAGACGATGCCAATCATGCTCATAACGTTAATTTGTTCCTTGTACACCAAAGATGCGATTGCGGTGGTGGCAAGGATTCCCAGTGCACTCCAATTAGCGTATGCAATGTTAAGTGGAATTTTAACCATCGCAATTGATAAAAAGTAAAAACATAGTGCGAATGAAATTAGCGATCCAATTGTTGGCAGTATCTTAGTAAAACCCATCGACATCTTTAATAGGTTTGTACCGATGAGTTCACCAATAATAGCGAGCGCTAAAAATAAGTAATAAAACATATTAATTTACCTCATCGAAAAATAATATTATGCTGATACTTAAATAATATCACTTAACTTTTTATTTGTTCATTAAAAAAATTTGAGAAAAAGGTTTACTAACTAAAAGTAAGTGATATAATATAAATTAATCAATCAGATATGACAAAAGGAGAGATTTAACATGAAAACAGAACTACTAGATTTACAAAAGAACCGTCGTACTATTTACGCTTTAGGCCGTAACGTTGAACAGAGCCAAGATGAATTAGCAAATTTCATCAAAGCTTCAATCAAGGAAGCCCCATCAGCTTTCAACAGTCAATCAACTCGTGCCGTTATCCTATTTAACGACAACCAAGACAAGGTATGGGACATTACTTTAGACAACTTAAAGCCACACTTAAAGGATGAAGATGCTCTAAAGGCAACTACTGACAAGATTAACGGTTTCAAGAATGGTTACGCTACTATCCTATTCTTCACTGACATGGATGTTGTTCATGGTCTAGAAAAGAACTTCCCAGCATACGCTGATAACTTCTATGACTGGTCAGAACAAGCTCAAGGTAACGCTCAATACGCTGTATGGACTGGTTTAGCTGAAAATGGTCTAGGTGCTAACCTACAACATTACAACCCACTAATCGACGAAGATGTTGCTAAGAAATTCGACATTCCTGCTAGCTGGAGATTACGTGGTGAAATGGTATTCGGTTCAATCGAAGCACCAGCTCAATCAAAGGATTACATGGACGACGAAGATCGTTTCAAGGTATTCAAATAATAACAAACCCAATAAATAAAAATACAAATAAAAAAGATAGGTCGTTTGACCTATCTTTTTTTATTATTGTTTCGTTCCCTTTGTACCACGTTGGTTAGTAGGTTTCTTGTCTTCTTTATTTGATTTAGAACCTAAATGACGCTTCTTTGAAAGTTCCTTAAGTTGTTGTAATGCCTTAGCATTCTTAATGCTTTCAGGTGTTAGCTTGTGGTTGTGAGAGAAGTTTTCAACACGTTCACCCAATTCATAGTACCAAGGACGATACTTGTGAGTAGGATATGGGATGATTACCAAATGATCCTCAACATATTGACCTAGGTAGATTTGAGCAATTTCTTTGTGTGAATCTTTAGCTAATTGTTCAATCCAGTCCATGTCGTGGCCCATCTTTTCTAGGACTTCAGCATTAACTGTCCCATCAGTAATGATAGGGTAGCTTAGTGATTCATCACCAAAGGTAGTAACGGTAAGTTGTCCATTTTGTTCTAGGACAGCTGATTTAACATCTTGGAAGTTACTGATGCCTTTAGTTCTTAGTTTAAATGCCAAATCGGCAGCAGACATACCATTCTTTAGTGCGGTATCAACATTAACAATTCCATTAGTGATGATGTTTTGTGGTTCACCATTGAATATTCGATGGAACAACGAGAACTGACGACTAAGGATACGGCTAGTAAAGATAACCAATGACCAAATTAACAATACGATGAAGAATTGTAGAGTGCTAATTTGTTGGTTATAAATCATACCCCCGATGATACCCCCGAGAACGTAGTTTTGAATTTGATCAACTGCGTTAGAAGGTGCCAAGTTTCCTTTCCCAGAAATATTAATTTGAATTACCAATACAACGAACCCGATTAAGAACTTAAATAGAATTACCAAATATTCCTTGTTTAAGTCACCAATTTGAAGTGATGGTTTGTCGTGATAAGTAATATTAGTAGGAATTAACTGAATTGGTTGAAGTTGATAACTGTTAAAACTGGAGTTGAAAGTTGCTTGGTAGAACTTATCGCCAACTTTAACGGTCATACCATTAGTTAATTGAGGGGAGCTAACGTAAATCTTTGATGTTGAAATATGTTTGCTTCTACTAATTGCTTTAACCATTTCAGTGGTTTGAGAATTTTGCGACGAAGAGTTGCGTTGTTGCAAAATATTACTAAAGCCAATACTAATTGATAGTATGGCAATTAAAATCATGGTGATAAATATATCGCGGTATTTTAAGTTGGTTCTATCGCGCATGTATTTAAAACCATTAAAAATAATCATTAATCCAACCACTACTGCTAATGCCAATAGTAAATATGTAACAATAGTATTTGGGTGGATTAAGTAGTCATATGAATATAAATCCATAAAATCACCCTATTCTTAAAAGTTAGTAAGTATATGTCTAATTATAGGACGATTTTTATTATAAAACCATTGGGATGTAACACTTAAGTAATATTTTTTTATGTTTTTGAAATAGTTTTGTTCCTGTTATGTAGCATTTTGTAGCTATACTTAAGACATAAATTAAGAAAGTATAAAATTTTTAAAAGCAGGGGTAATAAGTGCTATGAACAAAACAAAAACGAAAAAAACAATCATGTTAATTATGTTAACTGTTTTGGCGATGGTAACGTTGTTTGCATCTGATGCTACCAACGCAAGCGCTAGTAAAGTTCATCATAAGAGAACTCACAAGGTTTACAAAAAGAAGGCTAAAAAGCGTCATGTAGCCAAAAAGCCTAAGCATAAGAAAAAAGCTAGAAGAGCTTCTTATAAGAGACCCGTTGCTAAGAAGAAAGCACGCAAAATTGTTAAAAAGGTTACACACAAAAAAGCTAGCAAGTTTAGATTCGCAAGTCTATATAGATCAGCTTCAAGTAAGTTAGGTCACCCATATAGATTGGGAGCTTCAGGTCCATATATTTTTGATTGCTCATCATTTACTCAATACGCATACCGTCATGGTGCACACAAATATTTAGCTAGAACAGCTCAAATGCAATACAACACCAACAAACATGTAAGTAGAAAACATGTTAAGAAGGGTGATTTAGTATTCTTTGGTACTAATCGCAGCAACATTTCCCACGTTGGTATTTACATTGGTCATGACAGAATGATTGATGCACAACTCCGTGGAGTTGTAACAGAAAAAATCCATACAAATTGGTGGCATGCAGTGGGCTATGCTCGAGTAGCCTAATACTTTAAAAGACACGACATTATGTCGTGTCTTTTTTGTCTAGAAGGCAATCTTAATTATGTTAATATAGTAATAATATAAGAAATAGGAAGGATACAAATGGAAACATTACACTGGGATCAAGTCGAATACCAAAAGCAAAAAATCTATTTTACCTGTACCAGAAAGGGAATTAATTTTATTAACAACCCCAATACAGGAATTTCCAATATTTATAACTTTTACCCTAAATTAGATGCAGAATTTGTGTTTAATCGAAAGGTAACTGAAGAATATAAGATTCAGCTTCGCGAATATATTGACGGGACTAGAAAATACTTTGAAGTACCTGTCGATTTATCAACTAGCGAATTAAATAAACAAATCTATCAAAAGATTAGTGATATCGATTATGGCGACACCATGGATATCAAAGAGTTCTGTGATACATATGACTTTAAGGAGTTAGACGTAAGGGATGCAGTGGTTACTAATCCATTAATTTTGATTATTCCAACTCACCGTATTGTAAACGTTGACTATTCTGAAGGCTACCGTAAGTTAGCCGACTTCAACAACTTGTTACTAGATTTAGAGAGAAAATAAAATAGCAACATTGAGGAGAGAGTATAAATGAAGAAACTACCTGAGAGCGTCAAAACAGTATGGCTATATTCAGCCATTATTACCATTATTGTCGAAATTATCATCTTTACTGCCGCCACAATTGGTGTGAAGTATTTAGATTGGAAATATGTATCATATATCCCACCTGTTTTAGGAACTCTATTAGTGTTGGTAGCACTATTTGACATGATTTCAATTCCATACCGTTATGCTTTTCATCAATATGCTATCCATGAAGATCGCGTTGAAATTAAAAATGGCTTTATTTTTAGAGAACAAGCCACTGTTCCGATTGCCCGTATACAAAACGTTGATATCGAACAAGGCCCAATTCTAAGACATAAGAATCTATATAAGATTAGCATTTATACTTCTGCTGATAGCCATGAAATTGCTGCCGTAACCAAGGAAGAATCAGAAAACATTAAGACCCAAGTGATGAGATTAGCGATGGAGGCCAGAAATGCAAGATAAACACCTAAGTCCACTATCTTTTCTACCTCATTATGCCGATATTCCTGTAGCGATGTTTTTGGCATCTTTTATCGCCGATCCTATACATCTTAATGGATATCAATTGGGGACAGTATTTGTAATCATTACCGTGATTTGGGACATCCTAGCATATCGTTGTTTTACCTACTCAATTGAAGATAAACAAATCTTAATTAAAAAGGGTGTTATCTTTAAAAAGGTCATCCACATTCCATACGCTAGAATTCAATCGATTGAACACAGTCAGTTCTTTTTATTTAAACCATTTGACGTTGAAAAATTACAAATTAACAATGCAAGCAAGAGTGGTTCTCACAATCAAGTCGTGTTGAGTGCGGTTAAGACGTACGTTGGTGCGATTTTAGAGGAAAAGCACAAAAAATACCAAAACCAAGCCGTTGTTGAAGAAGTAGTAGAACACCCTGAGGTTGAAAAGATTAATGATAAGGCCGAAGAGGAAGCGATTAAAGACAATGACTATGCTCAATACAAGATTTCAACCAAGGATATTGCACTATATACCTTTACTAGTTTTAGGGTCTTCATTAAAATGCTTTTGATTGTCCACATTACCAATGGGGCAGTCTTAGACTTCGCTATTAGCATCTACCAAAAGGCTTTTGGCTCTAACATGGTGAGCTTGATTGCCTTCTCAATCATGGTAATTATAATTGCGTTATTACTATCATTTATCTACACGATGTTTCAATTCTATGATTTTACCTTGGTAAAAGAGGGTAAGTATCTTGAATACGAAAAGGGACTATTTACCAGAAATAAGGTTCGACTATCTACCGACAGAATCCAAAGTGTTTTGGTAGAGCAAAATTTGATGGGAAAGCTGCTAAAGATTATGACCGTTAAGATTATCATGGCTTCAGACGGCAATGATGAAGAATCATCACAAGCGGTGGTCTTACCAATCCTAAATTCACATAAGTACACTGAAATGATGAATGATTTCTTCGAATGGATACCATTAAAGACGGTCGAAAAATTCAATTCACGTAAACGATCAATCTGGTTGTTCTTCAGGAATTTTGATTGGATATTGTTAATCATACCAATTGTGATTTATTTTGTTGGGTGGACAACATTATCAGATTCGTTAGTTGTTATCGGTGTTTTTACTTTCTTTTACACTCTTGGTAATGCATACTTTAAGTGCAGGGTTACTTCAATTGGATTAACGGGTGATACTAAAGATGATTACTTGGTTGTATCCAATGGATTCCTATTTAAACAAAGAACTTACTATGTTGGATGGCACGAAATTCAAAGTATGCGCTTTGAATCTAGCGTGTTCATGAAGAAAAATAACCTAGCTCACATCGTTATCCGGATTAGAAAGGGCGATTCTGCGCAAACTGCCGCGGTTCATTATATTGATTATAACGGTGCTCAAAAGATTTATGATTGGTATCGCCAATAAAAAATAGCGTAAAATTTAATTAAATCGTGTACAAACTATTGACACAAGATTTTATTCGAGTATTATAGATACTTGTAATATAAATGAAGGGGGTTCATTTTTATGAAACTAACTATTACAGATGCAGCAAAAGAAAAGATTCAAAACAAAGTTCAAGGCAACGCAAAGTTCTTCTTGAGCTTAGATGATGGTGTTGGAAACTACTCTGACGCAGGTTCATGTGCGATTGATACATCTTTTGACTTGATTGCAGTTGACCCTGATTTAGAAGACAAAGACTTTAACGCAAGTATGGATTCAGATTTAGGACCTATCTACTATAAAGACTACAGTGGATCATTCCTAGAACAAAACTTGAAATTCGACGTTATGTACAATGCATTAATCTTATCTGGTGACTCAGGTATGATTGATGGTAACGTTCCAGTTATTGACAAGAGAAAATAAAAACAATTAATTAAAGACAAAAACGCTTAATAAAAGACAATTATGGTAAAAAGACGACTATCTTAGATGGTCGTCTTTTTTTGAGCAAATCGTTTTATGAGTATTACCATTCTTGATAGAATTACTAGTAATAAGTAAGTATGGAAAGGATGAATATAATGAGTAACGTTTTAGTAATCGGGGCCCATGGTCACGTAGGTATTCATATGGTAGAAAAGTTAGGCAAAACAGGGGATAACGTTTTTGCCGGAGTTAGAAGTGACAAGCAATTTGCTGAATATAAGGATATGGAAAATGTTTCACCAGTTATCTTTGATTTAAACGG
Organism: Apilactobacillus nanyangensis; assembly: GCF_016861915.1. Classification (GTDB taxonomy): domain Bacteria; phylum Bacillota; class Bacilli; order Lactobacillales; family Lactobacillaceae; genus Apilactobacillus; species Apilactobacillus nanyangensis. The sequence continues at coordinate 65,806 of NZ_BOLX01000005.1, forward strand.
CACAATTGAAGGCATGGCTAAGGTTTACACTGACAACGCCATTGATAAGATTGTCTTCTCAGCTGGTTCAGGTGGTGCTACCGGAGATGATCAAACATTGATTATCGATTTAGACGGTGCAATCAAGTCAATGCTAGCCGCTAATCAAGCTGGCATTACTCGTTATGTCATGGTTAGCGCCATGGGTGCTGACGACAGAAGCTTCTGGGCTGATTCTGGTTTGCATGGCTACTACATCGCCAAGCACTATGCAGATGTTGAGCTAAGAAACAGTGGGCTAGAGTACACTATTGTTAGACCATCAGCTCTAACCAACGATGAAGAAACAGGTAAGGTCGATGTAATTCAACAACGAGTAGCTGGAATGAACATTCCTCGAAAAGATGTTGCTAACTTCGTTGTTGCCGTTTTACACGATGATAAGACAATTAACCACATTTATGAAATCACAAAAGGAAGTAGCGACATTAACGCCGTTCTATAATAATTAACTTGTCTAAGTAGTTTTCATATGATATGGTTATCTGAGTTATTAATAGAATCAATAAATAAAAACGCCCTTGATTCAATTGAGAAACAAGGGCCCTTTTTATCTTAATTGATTGGATGGAGGTATGAAATGATAACTGTAACTAATATGGGATTACATTTTTCAGGTAAAAAACTATATGAAGATGTAAACCTAAAATTCACACCTGGTAACTGTTATGGTGTTATCGGGGCCAATGGTGCTGGTAAATCAACTTTTCTAAAAATGCTAGAAGGAAAGATTGAACCCACTAGTGGTAGTATCTCAATCGGTAAGAATGAACGAATTTCTAGTTTAAACCAAGATCACTATGGCTTTGAAGATTGCGAAGTTCTAGATACTGTAATTCAAGGACACGAAAAGCTATACAAAATCATGAAGGAAAAAGATGCCTTATACGCTAAGGAAGACTTTTCTGATGAAGATGGTGTTAAGGCTGCTGAATTAGAAGGTGAATTCGCCGAAATGGACGGATGGAACGCCGAAGCCGATGCATCACAATTGCTACAAAGTGTGGGAATTGATGAATCACTACATTACGAAAAGATGAGTGAACTTTCCGAAGGACAAAAGGTGAAGGTCTTATTAGCTCAAGCTTTATTCGGTAACCCAGATATCCTACTTCTTGACGAACCTACCAATGGTTTGGATAACCATACCATTGAATGGCTACAAGATTTCTTGGCTGATTACGAAAACATTGCAATCGTTGTATCCCATGATAGATACTTCTTAAACCAAGTATGTACTATGATGTGTGACGTCGACTTCAAGAAGATTTCACTATACGTTGGTAACTACGACTTCTGGTTGAAATCAAGTCAACTAGCAGCTAAGATGCGCCAAGACGCTAACGCTAAGAAGGAAGACCAAATCAAAGAATTGAAAGAATTTATCGCTCGATTCTCTGCTAACGCTTCTAAGTCAAAACAAGCTACATCAAGAAAGAAACAATTAGACAAGATTACATTAGATGATATTCAACCATCATCACGTAAATACCCATTCATCAAGTTCGAAAAGGAACGTGATTTAGGAAATGACTTAGTTTCTGTTAAGGGTGTTTCAAAGACAATTGATGGTAAGAAGATCCTAGACAACATCACATTTACACTACGTCCGGGTGAAAAGACTGCTATCATCAGTAGAAGTGACGTTGCTACTACTGTTTTAATGCAAATTCTTGCTGGTAAGATGGAACCTGATGAAGGTGAAGTAGTATGGGGTCAAACTACTCGTACTAGTTACATGCCAAAGAACATTAACTCTGATTTCGAAGACGATTCATTGACTATCATTGATTGGTTAAGACAATTCGCTTCTAAAGAAGAAAGTGATGATCCATTCCTACGTAGTTTCCTAGGTAGAATGTTATTCTCTGGTGATAATATCCAAAAACAAATTAAGGTATTATCTGGGGGAGAAAAGGTTCGTTGTATGCTATCTAAGATGATGTTACAAAAGGGTAACGTATTGATGCTAGATGACCCTACTAACCATTTGGACATGGAATCAATCACAGCATTAAATGATGCTTTAATTCCTTTCGATGGATCACTTATCTTTACTTCTCACGATAGAGAATTTGTTCAAACTATCGCTGATCACATTATTGAAGTATCTGATAAAGGGATGGTTCAAAGAGCTGATACCCACTATGATGACTTCGTAAATCATCCAGATGTACAAAAACAAGTTGAAGAATTATACTAATATACTAAAAAAGACATGGTTATTTTACTAATCATGTCTTTTTTTAATAAAATATCAAAAATGTTACCAAAATGTTAAAACTTATTTACAGAACAGCTTATTCTAAGTATTTAAATTTTGTTTGTATTATATTATTAATATAAATAATATTAATTTATGGATGGGGTGGACACATAATGAAGAAAATATTATCTGCACTTGGTGTAGTAATGTTTTTAGGTGTAGTTATCGTCGCTTTGGGCGTAGCTCATTCTGATACATCAAACGCAGAAAGTCAAAGCTATACAATTAGCTCAGCGCGGAAACAAAATGCAAGAATCGTTAATAAAAATAACGTAGATACCTACGTTGCCCCTTACAAAGAAGGGGTTAAGGTTAAGAAGAAGATTAACCTTCAAAACCAACTTGTTCAATTAACTGAAGTAGCTAAATTAAATAAGTCAGTCTACTACAAGATTAGTTACCAAGGAATTAACCAAGGATGGGTTAGCTCAAGAGATTTGAGTAAAACTAGTGTCTACGAAATTCCATTCGTATATACCAGTCAACACTTTCCATTCGATGCTCCAAATGGATGTGAAGGGACTGCCTTAAAGATGGCACTTTCAACTAGAAGCATTGGCCTAGACAAAGGAATCAAGTACTTCTTAGATAGAATGCCAAGATCTACTAACCAAAACTATGGATTCGTTGGTAATCCATTCGCTAAGAACTATACTAGTCAAGACTGGACAATTTTCCCAAGAGCCTTAGCTAAGTACGGTCGAACTTACAGAAAGACTGTTTACAATATCAGTGGTTATTCAAAGAACCGAATCATTAATGAAATTAAACATGGTAACCCAGTGATTGCATATACTGGATACCGTATGAAGAAACCTACTGGACACACTCTAGTAGTTGTTGGATACAAGAACGGTTTCTTCAAGATGGCAGATCCATCATCATGGAGATACCAATTCAAACCTGGTAAGAGTAACCCTGTATTTTGGGTTTCTACTTCACAATTCATGGGTCTATACAACTACGAAGGTAAAATGGCCGTTGTAGTTCGTTAATAAAAAAGAAGCACTCGTTATGAGCGCTTCTTTTTTTATACATATTTTTCAGTTAGTTTGATGAATTCATCAACGTCTTTTTCGATTAATTTAACTCCTGCTTCCCAGAAATCTGGTTTGGTCAAATCAACACCTAGGTGTTTGCTTGCTAACTCTTCTGTAGTCATGTTAGCAGTATCTCTTAGTAATGAGATGTATTGATCTTCGAAGTCATCGGTAGTTTGTGCTTTGGCATAGATTCCTAGACTGAATAGGTAACCGAATGTGTATGGAAAGTTGTAGAAAGGAATGTCGTCGATGTAGAAATGCATCTTGCTTGCCCAGAAGTGAGGTGAGTAGGTAGATATCGACTCGCCGTAAGCATCCTTTTGAGCTTGTAACATTAATTCATTAATTTCGTTAGCAGTTAGAATGCCTTCTTGTCTTTTTTCATAGAAACGAGTTTCAAATAAGAATCGAGCGCGAATGTTTAAAAACATTGCGACAGGGTTGTCCATCTTAGCATTTAGTAAGCTGATTTTTTCTTCGTCGGTCTTTGCTTCTTTGACGTTAGCATCTGAAACGATTAGCTCACCGAATGTTGATGCGGTTTCTGCAACGTTCATTGCGTAGTCTTGGCGGAAGTATGGTAGATCGTTCATCACGCTACTGTGGAAGGCATGACCTAGTTCGTGGGCGATGGTTGATGCATCGTTTGGTGAACCTGTGAAGGTTAAGAAAATTCTTGCTTCGCCAGTTTCTGGTAGGTCTTGCATGTATCCGCCTGGTTCTTTACCTGGACGGTTTTCAGCTTCAATCCATCTATTTTCAAATGCCTTTTGGGCTAGGTTAGCCATCTTGGGTGAGAAACTGTTGAATTGTTTAATGATGAATTCGGCAGCTTCGTCATATGTGAATGTCTTTGATTTTTCGTTGCCGATGTTGATTGGGGCAGCGACATCTTCCCAACCAATCTTATCCTTACCAATCAGTTGAGCCTTGCGGTTTAAGAACTTTATCAAGACATCCTTATTGTCATCAACGACCTTCCACATGGTATCAAGAGTTTCTTTTGACATGCGGTTAAGTTCTAATGGGTACTTCAAGAAATCGTTAGTACCATGGAACTTGTAGTCTAGAAGACGACTACCTGATAGGTGATTTAGGGTGTCGGCAAATAGGTTTTGTTGGTCTTCAAAGGCAGCTTCCCATTTTGGCATCAAGTCTTGGCGATACTTGGCATCTGCATTTCCCAAGATTTCGTTATCAGCTTGACCGGCTGATAATGTTTTAGGATTACCATCTTTGTCTCTAAACGCGACGTTAACACCAGCAATTAATGTGCTGTAATGATTTGACCATGAGCTTAGACCTTCTAAGTTCATTTCTGAAATGATGGTTTCTTGAGTGTCGTCTAATAGCTCTTTTCCAAAATGTCTGTTTTCTTTTAAAGAAAACGCAATGGTATCTAGACCAGGTTGTTTGATTAGTTTACTAAAACGATCATCTGATAAATCGGCCAACTTCTTTTGAAGCAGTTGGGCAATTTGGGCAGCTTTAACGTCTAGTGATTGAACCTTATCAATCATTGGTGGCACTTCTTCATTATTAACGTCGTCGGAATGCTTACCATTTATGTACATTGAAGCTTGAATAATTCCGGCCTGAATTTTTTGTAAGAAGTCGGTTAGTTCTGAAAATCTAGAAAATTGAGCGTCATCATTATCGAATTCGTAGTCGTTAATAGCTTGGCGAAAAGTTTCGATTGATTCGCTGATGACAGCTAATTTATCAGTTAATTCTTTACCATGTAATCCCCCGGCAAAGATTGAATCTAAATCCCAGTTAAGCGAGTATTTCATATTTTCCCCTCCAAAAAACTTAATTGAAACAATTATATCAGTTTATTAAAAAAAGCCACCTAGAAATGTTTATCTGGGTGGCATTTTTTATAATTTTTTGTAGTCGTCTAAGAGACGTTGACGTAAATCTTGGTTATGAACAAAGATGTATAAACCTTTGACACCACGTTTTAGTAAGACATTGGCTGAGTTTAATACGAGTTGTTCCTTAATCTTTTCAAATTCGACAGGATTATCCATATCCTTACGTTTCTTGAGTGATTCAACATCGGTGAACTTACTCATTTCAACGTGGACGTCGTCACCATCTAGATAGATAGGTGGTCCTAAGATGACTCCAACGTAGTTTAAGTCAAATCCTTGGCATGTAAACATAGAACCGACTTCGTTAACGGTTTCTGGAATTTCTGCCCATGGAGTTTGTGTATAGTTGTATTGATCCCATGGCATCTTGAAGTCTGGTTCTGTTACGTAGTGTTTGCCACCATCTAGTGTTGATGGATATCCAGAAGTTGAAACGATTCTAGAAAGACCCACTTCTTTGTTTCTAGCAAAGATGGCCTTACGCATTTCCTCAGCATTATCAAAGATACGAAAATCGTAGTCTTTCTTTGCGTCATCGGGAAGAGGGGTTAGCTTACCATCTGTAAAGGTGTTAATCCATTTTACTAATGAGTCACTGGCAGTCATTCTGAATTGATGAGTTAGGTGATATTCTCCATTAGTGTATGGATCAATGATGTGGTGTAATCTTTCCAAATTCCAGAATGATTTGGTTCTAAGAACCTGGCGATGGTCAAATACCAGGATGGTAATTTGAGAACGTTTGATGATTTCTGATAGTTGATTATCGTAATAGAAATTATTGTAGTGATCCCCACGTGATAGTAATAGGTGGGCTTCATCAATAATTGTGATATCTACATCTTGATGGTTCTTATCGTTTTGGTTAATGAAGGAAGTGGGGCGATTAAAGTTCTTCTTCAATACATTATCCTGACTTCCAGCCATCTTTTTATAAACCTTTAGGATTTCAGGATGGTTAACCAGAAAATAATTATTAGTTTGATATAACGGACTGCTTTTTTCATGCGCCATTTGTTGGATGTCGTAGAATAGCTTACTTAAAATGACGGACTTACCAGTTCCGGCATCACCATAAATGGTGAAGACAGCATGGGTATCGTCATTTAAGTGATCGATTGCAAATTGTTTGATTTGTTCGACTAGGCGAGATTGTTCGTCAGTAAGTTGCTTGGTTGGTGCAAGCTTGTTGTCAGCAGCATTACTGTTGTCCATTGGATGATGCTCCTTTATAGGTTTTGCTTAATGTTTTCAAATACTTGATCGGATACCATCCAATCATTGTGAGTATATAGATGAATACCGTTAACGTTGTGTTCATACAAGTCATTGATTTGGTTAACGGCATAGTTGATTCCATCTTCAAGAAGATTGTCATCTCCTTTGGAAAATTCGGGCATTGTTACATCATTATGTGCTAGGTAATGTTTCTTAAACGGATCGGTAATTGGCATAATCCCAATGCGAATAGGGACATTAATACCATATTCACGTGATTTATCAAGAAATTTATAAATTCTATCATTATCAAAGCACATTAAAGATATTAGACTGTCAACTCCAGAATTTACTTTTTGCTTTAGGTACTCGATGTCTTCTGTAAGTGAGTCAGCGAGCACGTGAATGTCTGGATAACATCCGGCAACTACATTTATTTTTGAATCCTTATCTAGTTGATTTACGTATTGAATCAAATCACTAGCATAATTGAAATCATCTTCGATATGCATATTGTGATGGATGTTTCCACGAACTAATAAGAAGTTACGGATGTTTAAACCCATCAATTGATTAAAAGCTTTTTTTACTTGTTCTTTTGTATGCGTTAATCCAGTTAAGTGGATGACAACAGGGATTTTTAAATCCGTCTGAATGTATCTGGCACATTGGACCATTTCTTCATATGAGTAGCGACTAAGATTGCTAATTGAAACAAAATCTGGTTGCCATTTATGCAAATAGTGCTTCATTTGTAGCAAATCGCCTGGATTGGCCTCAATTTCAACAGAGAATGTTTGCTTTCTCATGGAAATTTCCTTTCAACTTGAATTTATATTAACATTCTATCACGAAACATAAAAAAAGCGTTATTAACATTATGTTAATAACGCTTTTGATTTAGATAAGTTGTTCAATTAATTGATCAACTGCATCTTCATATGTTTTTAGTTTGTTGTTAACAGCTTCAGCTGAATCATCAACAGTACCTAAGTAGAACTTAATCTTTGGTTCTGTTCCTGAAGGACGAATTGCAAACCATGTGCCATCATCTAGCCAGTATTTTAATACGTTAGCTTCAGGTAATGCGATTGTTTCAGTTGAACCGTCAGCATTTGTTTTAGTAGATGTTTGGAAGTCTTCAAGTGATTCGACTTTTTGATTATTGAATTCGTTTAATGGGTTTGAACGTAGTTCGTTCATGATATTTGCCATTTTTGTCTTACCTTCGATACCGCTGAAGGTCTTTGAAATGGTCTTTTCTTCATGATAACCATATTTCTTGTAAATGGATTGAAGACCATCGTATAGGGTTTGGCCTTTTTGCTTGTAGTAAGCGGCAACTTCAGCAAGTAAAACAGTTGATTGGATAGCATCTTTATCACGAACGAAAGGCTTGATTAGGTAACCAAAACTTTCTTCGAAACCAAATAGGAAGGTGTGATTCTTGTTTTCTTCGAAGTCTTTAATCTTTTCAGCAATGTACTTGAATCCAGTAAGAACGTTTTGCATTTCAACACCGTAGTTGTTGGCAATCTTAGTAGCTAGTTCGGTAGATACGATGGATTTAACAACAGTTCCGTTTGATGGTAAGTCGTTAGCGTTCTTTTTAGCAGTTAGGATGTAGTCTAATAGCACTGATGCAATTTGGTTACCAGTCATTAATTCGTATGAACCATCTGGTTGTCTTACAGCTGCACCCAAACGATCAGCATCAGGGTCGGTTGCGATTAAGACATCAGCGTTTTCTTCGTTACCAAGCTTGATTGCATAGTTAAATGCTTCAGGAAATTCTGGATTAGGGAAGTCCACGGTTGGAAATTCTGGATCGGCAATTGCTTGTTCTTTTACTAATGAGTAGTTTTGGAAACCAACATTATCTAAAGCACGACGACAGATAATCTTACCAGTACCATGAAGTGGGGTGTAGACGAATTTTAATTCTTTACCTACTTCCTTGATAAGGTCATGGTTTACGTTAACGGTCTTAACGTTTGCTAGGTAGGCATCGTCAACATCTTCACCAATAACAGAGAGTAGCTTTTTGTCTCTTAAGTCCTTTACGTCAGCAACGTCAATTGCGAAGACATCGTCAGCCTTTCTGACGTAATCAGTGATCATATCAGAAGCCTTTGGTGGCATTTGACCACCATCTTCACCATAAATTTTGTATCCATTGTATTGCATTGGATTATGACTGGCAGTAATCATAACACCAGCAAAAGTATGTAGGTGTCTAATTGCAAATGATAATTCAGGGGTAGGGCGAATATCATCAAATACGAAGGATTTAATGTTATGTTGTCCTAATACTCTGGCAGTTTCATATGCGAATTCTTTTGAGTGATATCTTGAATCGAAACTAATTGCAACACCACGGTTCTTTGATTCTTCATCTAAAGTGTCCATGTAAGATGCTAGTCCTTCGGTAGCTTGTCTAACTGTGTAGATATTCATACGGTTAATACCAGCACCGATTAATCCGCGCATTCCGGCAGTACCAAATGACATGTTAGTACCAAAAGCATCGTTAATTTCTTCATTATTATTAACGATTTTTGCTAGGTCATGTTTTACAGATTCATTTAGATTGGGATGATTAACCCATTTTTGATATAAGTCTTGTGCGTTCATAATAAAGTCTCCAATAAACTTATTTAAATTACATTATAAGTATAGTGAAATCACTATACCGCGTCAATTTTATTATGCTTAAGTTGAGTGTATATTGTTGAACTTAAATAATTCTTTATGTTAAGTTACATCTATTATATACGTGAAAGAGGTAGATTAATAATGGATAAAAACGAAGAAATTATTAAAACTGCTCACCGTCGTTACGCTACCAAAAAGTTCGACGCTGACAAGAAAATTTCTGACAAGGACTGGGAAACAATTATGGAAGTCGGCAGACTTTCACCTAGTGCCTTTGGTTTTTCACCATGGAAGTTTCTTTTAATTGAAAACGAAAACGTTAAAAAAGACATCTATGAAGATGCTTGGGGTGCTCAAAATAGTCTAAACGGTGCAAGTCACTTCCTAATTATTTTGGCTAAGAAGGGAATCACAGCAACTAGTAAGTATGTTCAACACATTACTGAAGATGTTAGTGGCCATCATTTTGCACCAGATTCACCATTCTCAAAGAAGTTTGATGATTTCCAAAAGACTCAATTTGATTTAACTGATGACAGAAAGCAATTCGACTGGGCATGCAAGCAAACTTACATTGCATTAGCTAACATGATGACCGCTGCCGCTGAATTAGATATTGATAGTTGTGCAATTGAAGGATTTAACCGTTCAAAAATTGAAGATATCTTAACTGAAAAAGGTATTTTAGATCCTAAAGAATGGGGTGTTTCAGTAATGGCTGGTTTCGGTTACCGTGACCAAGACATTACTCCAAAGAAGCGCCAACCAATGGATGAAGTATACAAAGTAATCAAATAATAAATAACAAAAAGCCACCTATTATAGGTGGCTTTTTAATTTTATAAGAAACACCAACATTTAATGAGTTACATAATATATAATGCGTAACTTTTAAAAATATGGATAAAAAGTATAGATGAACCGTTGATATATCAATGTTTCTGCATTAACAAGGCGTTGATATGAGTTATTATCAGTTGAAAAAAAGGGGAAATTAATTAAAAATAAATGAGTGGTATTTTATAGATACTATCGAGAAAGTAAACTAAATTCAGTTTAGAGGAGATATCATGAGCAGTTTTTCAATTTTAGCTACTGCTAAAGCTGTTCCTGAAAAGATAGTTACCAATGACGATTTAGCTAAAATCATGGATACTTCTGATGAATGGATCAGTAAAAGAACCGGGATTAAGCAACGCAGAATCGCCACTAAGGAAACTAACACTTCTTTAAGTGCTGAGGTTGCTTCACAATTACTTAAGAACGGAAACGTTGATGCGAATGATATTGATTTTATCATTGTAGCTACGATGTCTGGAGACTACCACATGCCATCAACTGCTTCTGCAGTTCAAGGTATTGTTGGTGCTAAGAATGCTGTTGCATTTGATATCAGCGCTGCGTGCTCTGGATTTGTTTTCGCTACTCATGTTATGCACTCATTATTTGAACTAAAGCCTAATGCTTTAGGGATGGTAATCGGTTCAGAAAAGATGAGTAACTTGATTAACTGGGAAGACCGAACCACTGCCGTATTATTCGGTGATGGCGCTGGTGGGATGTTAGTCTCAAACCAAGGCGATGGAGAAGTCCTATCCAGTAACTTGAAGAATTATGGAGATAGAAGAGAAGCTCTTCTTGCTGGTCATATATTGGGAAATGAAACATTTGGACCACGAGATGATGACGACACAGATCGTTATTTGCATATGGATGGTAGAGAAGTATTTAACTTTGCAACCAAGAATGTTCCATTATCAATTAAAGAAGCAGCAGAAAAAGCTGGGATTGAGTTAAGTGACATAAATCACTTTGTGTTACATCAAGCTAACGCTCGAATTATTAAATCAGTAGCCCGTAAATTAGGCGTTAGTAAGGACAAATTCCCTATCAATATTAATCTTTATGGGAACACCTCTGCAGCTAGTGAACCTATTTTGTTGTCAGAAATGATGGAAAATGGTTTAATAGCTAAGGGAGATATTATCGCCCTTTCTGGTTTCGGTGGTGGCCTAACCACAGGAACTATTATTTTAAGGTATTAATTTATTATTTTAATTTTTTATATGGAGTGAATTATATTATGGCAGACAAGAACGCAATTTTTGACAAGGTAAAAGAAATCGTTGTAGATCAATCAGACGTTAAGGCTGAAGACATCAAGATGGACACTAACTTCAAAGAAGAACTAGACCTAGACAGTTTAGACTTATTTGAAATCATCGATGCTCTAGAAGACGAATACGACATCGAAATTGACAGTGACAACGACATCGCAACTGTACAACAATTAGTTGACTACGTTGCTGGTAAAGTTGAAGAATAATAATTAGTTTTAATTAACTAGGAGTGTTTAAGTTTGAATATTTGTTATCTATTTAGTGGCCAAGGTAGTCAATTTAAGGAAATGGGACAGGATTTGTACAAGTCAAACCCTGTGTACAAACGTACAATTGACGAGGCTTCAGAAACATTGAATTTAAACTTAGCTGATCCGGAAATTTTTGATAATCCTAATAATACTCAAATCGCTATTTTGACGATGAGTGTAGCTATTCATCGTATTTTAGAAGACAAAATAGAGAAACCTGTTGCAATGATGGGATTGAGTTTAGGCGAGTATAGTGCTTTAGTTGCTGCTAAAGCACTATCTTTTAAATCAGGGCTAAAGCTAGTACACGATCGCTCACATTACATGGATGAAGCAGGTAAGCAAAATCCAGGTTCTATGGCAGCTGTATTGGGTCTTAGCCCTGATTTTGTGAAGAGCGTTTGTGATGAAATTGATGACGTTTACCCAGCCAACTACAATAACAAGTCACAAGTTGTTATTGGTGGTACTAAAGAAGGGGTACAAAACGCCATGGAAGTATTGAAGGAAAAGGGCGCAAAACGTGTAGTTCCACTACAAGTTGCCGTAGCTTCCCATACTCCATTGATGCAACCTGCATCAGACCAATTAGCAAAACGTCTTGAAAGTGTTGAATTTGATGAACCTCAAGTAGATGTAATCAGTAATACTACCGTAAAACCATTTGCTAAGGACACCATCAAGGAAACATTAGTTAACCAACTAATCAATCCAACACACTTCATGCAAGATGTTGCTTCATTAGAAGACAAAAACATTGACGCTTTTATCGAAATCGGTCCAGGAAATACGCTAAGTAAGCTTGCTAAAAAGACATTAAAGGCTGATACATACAATGTAGAAAGTGTTGAAACTCTAGATGCCTTATTAGATAAGTTAGGAGAATAATTATGGAAAATAACGAAAAACAAGTAATTCTAATCACTGGTGCTACAAAGGGATTAGGTTTAGCTGACGCAGTTCGTCTAGCTAAGGATGAAAACAATATCGTAATCGCTAACTCACACCGTCAATTGAATGAAGAAGAATTGAAAGCTTTCCAAGCTAACTTCGATTCAGAAATTGATGTATTGGTTGGAGACGTTGCTTCAGAAGATGACGCTAAAGCAATGATTGACAGTGTTATTGAAAAATACGGCAAACTAGACGTATTGGTTAACAATGCCGGTATCACCCAAGACACTCTATTAACTAGAATGAAGGGTGATTCATTCAAACAAGTATTAGACACTAACTTGTTTGGTGTATTTAACATGACTAAGTTTGCTATGAAGAAGATGCAAAAAGCTCGTGAGGGTTGCATTATCAACCTTTCAAGTATTGCAGGTCTACACGGTAACTTAGGTCAAGCTAACTATTCATCTACTAAGGCCGGTATCGTAGGTTTAACTAAGACTACAGCCCAAGAAGGTGCTCTACGTGGAATCCGTTGTAATGCGGTTGCTCCAGGTATGATTAAGACTGCTATGACAGCTAAACTAGGCGACAGTTACATCGCTGATTGGGAAGGAAAAATCCCAGCAAAACGTTTTGGTACTCCAGACGAAGTTGCTCAAGTTGTTGAATTCTTAATCAAGAATGAATACATGAATGGACAAGTAATCACCGTTGACGGTGGATTAACTATGTAATCAAAGTTAAGTAAGAACATTCTTAATTAACAGGAGATATAAAAACATGGAACAAAAAGACATTGAAAAGTTAATGGACAAGTTCGATAAGTCCAGCATGAAAGAATTTAAGATCACTGCCGATGATGGTACTGACTTATACTTTAGTAAGTTAGAACACGCTGCAGTACAAAATGTTGCTCAACCAGCACCAGCTGCTGGCGCAACTGCAAGTGAACAACCTGCTGCTAAACCAGCAGCTTCAGGTGCAAAGATTAAGGCTCCACTTGTTGGAATCGTATACTTTGCTCCAAGTCCTGAAAAGCCAGTCTACAAAAAAGTGGGCGATCACGTTAAGAAGGGCGACACTGTTTGTGTAATTGAAGCCATGAAGGTTATCAACGAAGTTAAGAGTCCCGTTTCTGGAACTATTACTAAGAAGGTTGCTGAAAATGGTGACATGGTTGAATATGATCAACCAATTTTTGAAATTGAGGAGGACTAATTTTGGACTATAACGTACAAGATTTCATTCCTCAAAGATTCCCATTCCAAATGTTAGACAAGATTATTGAAGTAAGACCAGGTGAAGGTGCAAAGGCTGAAAAGCTTTTAACTGTTAACGAATGGTTCTTCTCAAAACAACATCTTGAATTTGGAATGCCAAGACCAATCGCGATGGAAATGCTAGCTCAAACTGGAGTTTGTGCATTACTATCAATGCCTGAATACAAAGGACATAATGTTTTCTTTGGTGGTATCAAGGAAGCTACTTACAAAGACAGCTTTAGACCAGGCGACAAGTTGGAACTAGCTGTTGAAATGACAAAGCTAAAGAGAAACATTGGTGAAGGTCATGGAACAGTTACTAGAGATGGCGAAGTTATTTGTGAAGGTACTTTAATCTTTGCAATTGAATAAGTTCATAAAGGATGAGTGAAATGTTTAAAAAGGTATTAATTGCTAACCGTGGTGAAATCGCGGTGCAAATCATAAGAGCACTTCATGAGATGGACATTAAAGCTGTTGCCGTTTATTCAACTGCCGACAAGGATAGCATGTTCGTTAAATTAGCCGATGAATCAGTATGTATTGGTGGTCCACAACCAAACGAATCATACTTGAACATGGCTGCAGTAATCGATGCTGCAATTTTAACTGGATCAGAAGCTATTCACCCCGGTTACGGATTTTTATCTGAAAACGCTGAATTTGCTGAACTTTGCGAAAAATGTTCAATTAAGTTCATTGGACCAAGTTCAAAAGTAATTGATTTAATGGGAAATAAATCTCATGCCAAGGCAGCGATGAAAAACAGTGGAGTACCTACCATTCCTGGTTCAGATGGCTCCATTGATAGTCTAGACGATGCTTTAAAGCTAGCGGATGAAATTGGTTATCCAGTTATGCTTAAAGCTGCTGCCGGTGGTGGTGGTAAAGGTATTCGTGAATGTGACGATGAAGAAGCATTAAAGGAAATATTTAACACTACTAAGCGTGAAGCAAGAATTTCATACAATGACGATTCATTGTACATGGAAAAAGATTTAAGTGATGCAAAGCATATTGAAATGCAAGTTATCGCTGATCAAAAGGGAAATGTTGTTTACTTCCCTGAACGTGACTGCTCTCTACAAAGAGGTCACCAAAAGATTATTGAAGAAACTCCATGTATGGAAGTTTCTCAATCTCAACGTGATTATCTAGGTAAGCTAGTTGCCAAAGCAACTAAGGAAATTGGTTACGAAAACACTGGTACTTTCGAATTTCTATTGGACGAAAAGACCAACAATTTCTACTTCATGGAAATGAACACTAGATTACAAGTTGAACACACAGTTTCTGAAGAAGTTGCTGGAGTTCAATTAATCAAAGCTCAAATCCAAGTTGCTGCCGGTGAAGCATTACCATTCACACAAGATGACATCAAGGTAGATAGTTACGCAATCGAATGCCGTATTAACGCCGAAGATCCTGCACATGGTTTCTTACCAGCTCCAGGTACTCTTCGTAAGGTTAACTTCCCATTCGGAACTAAGGGTGTTCGTATTGACTCAGGTGTTGAACAAGGTGACACCATTTCTCCTTTCTATGATTCAATGATTGCTAAAATCATTGTACATATGCCTGACAAGCCTCAGGCTGTCGTAAAAATGAGAAGAGTAATTAATGAATTTAAGGTTGATGGAGTTAAGACTAACCGTCAATTCCTAAACGATTTGTTACAAGACAAACATTTCAATGATTCAGATTTCAATAATCTATACATTGAAAAATCATTCTTGAAAGAGTGGTTGAAAAACGTTGAAGAATAATAAATCAGAAGAAAACAAAGATTTACAAACTTTAATGGATAAAGTTCCAGACCATTTGTTTATCAAATGTCCAGTTTGTGAAGAAAACTTTTACAACAAGAAGTTAGGGGAATACAAGTTATGTCCTAACTGTGGTTATGGTTTTAGACTTGGCGCTCAAGAAAGAATCAACATGACTGTGGATGAATTCACACCAATTGATTCTGAAATTAGTGCTCCAAAGCGTTTTCTAAGCGACGAAAAATACGCTGGAAAGCTTGAAAAGTCAAAGAAGACCACTGACCTAAACGAAAGTGTTCAAACCGGTTTTGCCAAGATTGGTGATACTGAATTTGCCCTAGGTGTAATGGATTCCCGTTTCATTATGGGTAGTTTAGGTACTGCCACTGGTGAAAAGCTTGCTAGATTGTTCGAACAAGCAACCGAAAAGAACTTACCAGTAGTTGTCTTCTCATGTTCTGGTGGTGCCAGAATGCAAGAAGGAATCCACTCATTAATGCAAATGGCTAAGGTATCACAAGCGGTATCTGATCACGCTGAAAAAGGATTACTATACATTTCTGTATTAACTGATCCTACTACCGGTGGGGTTACTGCTAGTTATGCCATGGAAGGAGACATCAACATCTCTGAACCACATACATTAATCGGTTTTGCTGGTCGTCGAGTTATCGAAAAGACAATTCAACAACGTCCACCAAAGGATTTCCAACGTGCAGAAACTCTACTTAAGAATGGTTTTTTAGATGCCATTGTTAAAAGAGATGAAATGAAATCAGTATTAGCCAAGTTATTGGCTTGGAATTAGGGGGATAT
Organism: Apilactobacillus nanyangensis; assembly: GCF_016861915.1. Lineage (GTDB taxonomy): Bacteria > Bacillota > Bacilli > Lactobacillales > Lactobacillaceae > Apilactobacillus > Apilactobacillus nanyangensis. The sequence goes on from NZ_BOLX01000005.1 coordinate 82,016, forward strand.
TAGTATTATGGGAAAAGCATATGATCGTGTTTTAGCGGCTAGAAGTGCTGATAAGATTAGTATCCAAGACCTAGTTGCTGGAATTACTGATGACTTTATGGAACTACACGGGGACCGTGCTTACAGCGATGATCCAGCAGTTTATGCTGGTATCGGAACTATCGCAGGTCAACCAGTTACCATTACAAGTATCCAAAAGGGTAACGACACTGACGAAAATATCGAAAGACATTTTGGTTCAGCCGAACCTTCTGGATACAGAAAAGCTTTACGTTTGATGAAGCAAGCGGAAAAGTTTAACCGTCCAATCATTAACTTGATTAATACACCTGGTGCATATCCTGGTATGGACGCCGAATACAAGGGTCAAGGTTACATGATTGCTCAATCAATCATGCAAGGACTTAAGTTAAAAGTGCCATACATCAGTGTCATCATTGGTGAAGGAGGGAGCGGTGGAGCCTTAGCTCTTGCTGTCGGTGACACCGTTTGGGCTTTAGAAGATAGTATCTACTCAGTGCTATCACCTGAAGGCTATGCCACAATCTTGTGGAAAGATTCAAGTAAAGCAGCAGAAGCTGCTGAACAAATGCAACTTACACCAAAGGAACTATTAGACAATGAAATCATTGATAAGATTATTCCCGAAGTCAAAGATGCAAAATCAATGCAAAACTTCAAAGAAGCTTTAATTGAAAAAATTAATGAACTTAACAAATTACCTAAAGAAGAATTATTGGCCCAACGTCATGAACGTTACCGTAAATTCAACTAATGTAATTTAATTGATTTGTATATTTTAGGAGGCCAAATCATAATGTCAAACTTATTAGATGGAAAAACAATTGTTGTTATGGGTGTTGCTAACAAGCGTAGTATTGCCTGGGGTTGTGCTAAGTCACTAATGGATAACGGTGCTAAAGTTATCATTACTTACCAAAACGAAAGATTAAAGCGTCAATTAGACAAGCTTGTTCCAGAAGGAACTGAAATGATTGAATGTGATGTTGCTGAAGATGAAAACGTTGAAAAGACTTTCCAAGACATTCAAGCTAAATTTGGTAACATCGATGGTGTTATTCATGCCATTGCTTACGCTGACAAGGAAACTCTTGAAGGTGGTGTTATTGATGTTAAGAAAGATGGTTACAACTTAGCTCAAGACGTTTCAGCTTACTCACTAATTTCAGTATCACGTTATGCAAGTCGTGTTATGAACCCACAAGGTAGTATTGCTACTCTAACTTACATGGGTTCAACTCGTGCTATCCCTTCATACAACATGATGGGTGTTGCCAAGGCTGCTCTAGAAGCTAACGTTAGATACCTAGCTTCAGACTTAGGTCCTAAGAAGATTCGTGTTAACGCTATCTCAGCTGGTGCCATCAAGACTCTAGCTGTTACTGGTATCAAGAACCACGGTGACCTATTGAAGGAATCAGAAGCAAGAACTGTTGACGGTGAAGCTGTTGACATTCACCAAGTTGGTGACGTTGCTACATTCCTAATGAGTAACTTATCATCAGGTGTTACTGGTGACTTGATTTACGCTGATAAGGGTGTTCACTTACTTGCTTAATAATACAGAAATTTTTATCGATTCTATTCAAAATCCAAAGTATCAAGAAATCTTCAAGAAGGCTGATGTTGATTTTACAAAGTATAATAAACGTCAAGCAATTGTTGGTAACTTGATGCTGGCAGATTACATGGGAATTAGTATTGATGAATTATTGCATGGTGACCTTTTCTACTACGGTGATCATGGCAAACCATTTCTAAAGTCAAAGCAATTTCAATATAATATTTCAAACTCATATGATTTAGTAATCCTAGCGGTTTCTAATGAAGAGGTTGGAATAGATATTGAGAAATTGCGTCCATTTACTTACAAACGAATTACTCGCGCGTTTACTGACAACGAATTAAATTACCTAAGTAGTTTAGACGAATCAGTAGAAGGGGATGAAACCCTTAAGTTATGGACAATCAAGGAAGCAGCATTGAAATTAGTCGGTACTGGTTTATCCGGTAAGGTTAAGAGTGTCGACATTGATGTTGATACCAAGAAATCTGCTAAACGATTAGATCGTAAAATTAAATTAACCGATATTGAGGTAGCTGATGGTTACGTTGGAACCCTTGCTACATATGACGATTAATATCTGCTGTTAAATGATTTTCCGGGGTAATGGGATGTTCAAACATTAAACGAATCAAATCATGATAATTAGATAAACTCTAATAAAAAACAGCAAAATAGATATACATTCAACCATGTGTCACATAAGGAAAAACACGTAAAACACTGCTATGACAACGTTTTATTTATTTTAAGTAATAAAAAGAGTCTTGTACGTTGTAACTTAGTATGGTAATTGTTAAACTTATTTATGTTGATTAGTTCATCTAGATATTAAAACTAGATGAAGAGGTAATCAATATTCCTATTGGATTAGGACCATAAATTAGATTAATAAAAGACGTTTAATTGTTAAAATTTTGAATTATATATGAGGAGTGCTTATTGTGAGTGTTTTAAATACAACAGAAATTATGGATTTAATTCCAAACAGATACCCAATTCTATACATCGATAAGGTTGATGAATTAATCCCTGGTGAAAAGGTAGTTGCTACCAAGAACGTTACTATCAACGAAAACTATTTCCAAGGTCACTTCCCTGGAAACCCAGTTATGCCGGGTGTTTTAATCATCGAAACTATGGCTCAAACTGCTTCAATTCTTATTTTGAAGAGTGAACAATACAAGGATAAGACTGCTTACCTTGGCGAAATTAAGGGTGCTAAGTTTAGAAAGATGGTTAAACCTGGTGACGTTGTACGTTTCGAAGTTACTATGGGTAAACAAAAGAAGAACATGGGACAAGTTGACTGTACTGCTTACGTTGGCGACAAGAAGGCTTGTTCAGCTCAACTAACATTTATCGTTCCAGACGTAAAACGTAAATAAGGAGGATAACTCTATGGAAAAGCGTGTTGTAATTACAGGTATTGGTGCCGTTAGTCCTTTGGGTAACGACGCTAACACATTCTTAGACAATATTTTTGCTTCAAAGACAGGTATTGCTCCAATTTCAAAGTTTGATGCTTCAGAAACTGGTGTTACTCTAGCTGCCGAAGTTAAAGATTTTGATCCACTAAAACGTATCGACAAGAAGATCTCAAAACGTATGGATGACTTCTCACGTTACGCTTTATACTCAGCTTACGAAGCTATGGAACAAGCTGGCCTAAAAGAAGGCGAATTTGATCCAGATGAATTAGGTGTTATCTATGGTTCAGGTATTGGTGGTTTAACAACTATCCAAGAACAAGCTATTAAGATGTCAAAGAAGGGTCCAGGTCGTGTATCACCATTCTTCGTTCCTAACTCAATCATTAACATGGCTGCTGGTAACATTTCAATTAACTTAAATGCTAGAAACACTTCTCAAGCTATCGTTACTGCTTGTTCATCAGGTACTAACGCTATCGGTGATGCATTTGACTACATCCGTTTTGGTAAAGCCAAGATGATGATTACTGGTGGTTCAGAAGCCTCAGTTAACGAATTAGGTATTGCAGGTTTCGCTGCTCTATCAGCTCTTTCAACTTCAGAAACTGTTGAAGGTGGTTCAATTCCATTCGATAAGGATAGAAATGGATTCGTTATGGGTGAAGGTGCCGGTACTTTAGTTCTTGAAGAACTAGAACATGCCAAGGCTCGTGGTGCTAACATCTTAGCTGAAGTTGTTGGTTACGGTACAAACTCAGATGCTTACCACTTAACTGCTCCAAGACCTGACGGTTCAGGTGCTGTTGATGCTATGAAGTTAGCTCTTAAGGATGCTAACGTTGATCCTAAGGACGTTGACTACGTTAACGCTCACGGAACAAGTACTCACGCTAACGATTCAGCTGAATCACAGGCTATCAAGAAAGTATTTGCTGACAACGACCACATCAAGGTAAGTAGTACAAAGGGTATGACTGGTCATGCTCTAGGTGCTGCAGGTTCACTAGAAGCTGTTATCATGGTTGGTGCATTGCAACGTCAACAAATGCCAGTAAACTACGGTGTTAAGAACATCGATCCAGAAGTTGAAGTAGAACTAGTAAACGAAGACAACAAGAAGTCACCAGTAAACTACGAAATTTCAAACTCATTTGGTTTTGGTGGTCACAACGCAGTTCTTGTATTCAAGAAGTACGAAAACGACTAATAAAACAATTAAAAGACGTGGTTTTAAACCACGTCTTTTTTTATAGATTTTATTGAATTTTTAAGCTTTCTAGTTGATAATGATATTATAAGTAAATTTCAAGGGGAGTATTCTTTTATGGCAATTTTAGTACCAGGTGGAGCCGGATACATTGGTTCCCACACCGTAGATCGTTTAATTGAAAAAGGCTACGATGTTGTCGTTGCTGATAACTTAGCAACAGGACACTTAGATAGTGTCAACAAAAATGCAAAGTTCTATGAGGGAGACATTCGAGATGCTGACTTCCTAGACAAAATTTTTGATAACGAAAAAATTGATGGAGTTATCCATTTTGCGGCTAACTCTATCGTGCCAGAATCAATGGAAAAACCATTGAAGTACTTTGACAACAACACTGGCGGAATGATTACACTACTAGAAGCAATGCAAAGACATAACGTTAACAACATTATCTTCTCATCTACTGCTGCTACTTACGGAGAACCTGAAAGTATTCCTGTTAAGGAAAGTGATTCCCAAGTACCTACCAATCCTTATGGTGAAAGTAAGTTAATGATGGAAAAGATGATGAAGTGGGCTGATGTTGCCTATGGTATTAAGTACACTGCACTTCGTTACTTTAATGTTGGTGGTGCCAAGATGGATGGTTCAATTGGTGAAGACCATGGTCCAGAAACTCACTTAATTCCAATCATTTTACAGGTTGCTCAAGGCACTCGTGATAAACTACAAATCTTTGGTACTGACTACCCAACTAAAGATGGTACCAATGTTCGTGATTATGTCCACGTTGTTGACTTAGCAGATGCGCACATCCTTGCTTTAGACAGATTGATGAAGGGTGGAGACTCACAAGCATTTAACCTAGGCTCATCAACTGGTTTCTCAAATAAAGAAATGCTAGAAACAGCCCGTAAAGTGACTGGGAAAGAAATTCCATCCGAAGATGCACCAAGAAGACCAGGTGACCCAAGTACTTTAGTTGCAGACTCTACCAAAGCACGCGAGGTATTAGGATGGAAACCACAACATGATAATGTTGAAGACATCATCGCTAGCGCTTGGACTTGGACACAAAAGCATCCTCACGGTTATGAAGATTAATATTTAATTATATTTCATTATAATCACATCTTTTTTCTTGAAAATAAATCATATGAGTTTTACCATGAGATTGAACTTAAGAAATAGGAGGCTGAATTTTCTATGAACAGATTAGAAGGACTTGAAGAAACAACCACTCTAAATAACGGCGTTGAAATGCCACGTCTTGGTTTAGGTGTTTGGAAAACAGATAATACAAGTGCTAAAGAATCAGTTAAAGAATCAATCATCAAGGGTTACCATTTAATTGATACTGCAAAGCAATATGGTAACGAAACTGGTGTTGGTGAAGGAATTAAAGAAGGTTTAGCTGCAACCGGACAAAACCGTAAAGATTTATTTATCACTACTAAGTTATTTAATGGTGATCAAGGTTATGAAAGTACAATTAATGCCTTAAATGGAACACTAAAACGTCTAGACTTGACTTACATCGACCTTTACTTAATGCACTGGCCAGTTGATGGCAAGTACATTGATACTTGGAAGGCAATGGAAGAACTTTACCGTCAAGGTAAGATTAGAGCTATCGGAATTTCTAACTTCGATAACGAAAGATTACAAAATCTACTAGACCACAGTGATATCGTTCCTGCTGTTAACCAAATGGAATTTAATCCAGTTAACCAAGAAAAGGATATTCTAGAATTTAATAACCATGCTGGTATTCAATTAGAAGCATGGTCACCACTTGGCGGTGGGGAAGCCTTATCTAACGAAGAAATTAAGAAGATTGCTGACAAGTACAACAAGTCAGTCGCTCAAGTAATTCTTCGTTGGGACTGGCAAAAAGGTGTAGTAACTATTCCTAAGTCATCACATGAAGAAAGAATTATTCAAAACTCAGATATCTTTGACTTCAAGTTATCAGAAGATGACATGAAGACTATTGAAGGTATCGACAAGCAAAAGCGTAGTTTATGGTACCCTGATTTTGAATGGCATACTACCGGTAAAATGACAGATACTGTTGATAAGTGGGACGATTCTCCTGCAAACTACAAAGATTAGTTATACTAACTATTTAGAAAAAAGCGTTGTCTTTAATGACAACGCTTTTTCTTTTGTCCTATAATGGTATTAAACAAAAAAGAGAAATGGAGAATCGGATTGGAAAATAAGACGCAAGCGCAAAAAAGACTAATTGGTGGAATACTAGCTGTGACTGGAGCAATTCTTTGGGGGATTCAAGGGCCAGTATCACAATTCTTATTCCAAGATAATCACTTGTCACCTGAATGGCTAATGGGGATCAAGATGGGGATTTCTGGAATTGTTATTTTGTTATTTACCAATTTCATTAAGAAAGAACCAGTGATGGAGCTTTGGAAAAAGCCAAAGAATCTAGGGGTGTTCGCTGCTTATGCCGTCTTTGGTCTAGCCGCAGTTCAATATCTATACCTAGTAACAGTTAATCTAAGTAATGCTGGAACAGCGACAGTTCTTCAAAGCTTAGGGACTGTGTTAATTGTTATCTTCACCGCTATTTTTTATCACCAATTGCCAAACAAGTACGAAGCAACAGCGGTGTTGGTAGCATTAATCGGAACATGGTTATTGGTAACTAAGGGTCATTTAACACAGTTAGCTATTTCAACTCCTGCATTAACAGCAGGGCTATTATTAGCTTTAGCTGGCGCAATCCAAACAATGTTACCAGTGAACTTATTAAAACGATTTTCAACATTAGTCGTAGTCGGATGGGCAATGTTAGTAGGTGGAATTATATTTACCATCGTTCATCCATTCTGGGTCGATGTGCCTAGACTAACACTTGGAACAGTTTTAGGAGTTGGCTTTATTGTCTTCTTCGGAACAATGATGTCATTTATTTGTTTTATCAATAGTTTGAAATTTATTTCCCCAACTGTTGCAGGGATGTTGGATACTTTTGAACCATTATCAGCGACTGTAGGAGCCGTGGTATTCCTTAATACATCATTTAATGGTGCAGAAGTTATTGGTGGAATTTTAGTCTTAAGTACTGTATTTATCCTGGCTTTAGGAAATAAAAAAGAATAAAAATAAAAAAAGATAATGAACAACGTGTTGACTTTCTCAGCACGTTGTTTTTATAATGTAATTGAATTATTAGATAAGTGATTTTTGAGGGGAGACGTAGGTATGGTTAAACAAGATCGCAGAACGATCCAAACCAAGTCCCAAATTACTGATGCCTTAATTGAGTTAATTCATACAAAGGGATTCAATAATTTAAATGTTACTGACTTAACCAGAACAGCCGGAATTGGTCGTGGAACGTTTTACATTCATTATTTAGATAAGTTTGATTTATTGTCAAAGACAGAAACACGTTTATTAGGTGAAATTCAGGATATTTTAAATGCTATTGTTCCAGAAGAATTAAAGGCGTTTTCTGAAAATAGTGAAAATACTCCATCAGAATTAGTAATCAAGACTCTTGATTACTTTTACCAGAATTCAAAATTACTGTCTGCATTACTATGTCCAGATGGTGATCCGTATTTAATCGGGAAGATTAAGAAGATGTTTAAAGAAGTGATTGTTGAATCATTCCATGCAGCACCTTCCGAAATCGAATTTCATCCAGGAATTCCTAAAGATTATGTAATGGAAATTATTTTGGATAGGTTGATGAGTATTGTGGTTTACTGGATGAGCAAAGAACATCCAGAGTCTCCTAGTCAAATCGCTGAAATTATCAAGACGACGCAAAGAACAGCGCCTCAAGATTTAATTAACATCAAAAAATAAGGGGGAGAATTTCAATGCCAAAGTTTATTAAGAAATATACTGGTAGCTTGATTGCATGGCTGGTTGTTGTGATTCTAAGTGTAGTCTTTTTACCAAACATGTCTAACTTAGTAGCACAAAAAGGGCAAACAAAGATTCCAGCAACTTCACAAAGTCAAGTCGCTGAAACTATTCAAAAGCATTGGGGACATGGTATTAGTAATACCATGGATACAGTTGTTGTTTTCAACAACGGTAATAGTAAAATCACTTCAAGTGACCAAAAGAAAATCGATGCTACAATTCAAAAATTAAAGGACAATAAGTCCAAGTACGGTATCAAGGGTGTAACTGCACCATTTGATAACGACGCAACTAAGAAGCAATTAATTTCAAAGGATAAGACCACTGAAATTGTGCAATTAAACGTAACTAAGAAACGTTCAATCCAAAGTGTTAACAACCAACTTAAGGATGCTGTTAAGACTTCTGGAGTGAAGACTTACGTTACAGGTGGAGATATCCTAAACGATGACTTTAGAGTTTCTACACAAGAAGGAATTCAAAAAACTGAAGTTATCGCCGCAGTATTTATTTTAATCGTATTGATTATTGTGTTTAGATCACCAATCGTGCCATTAGTATCACTATTGACTGTGGGTGTTTCATTCATCGTTTCATTGAGCATTGTTATGAACCTTGTTCAATACTTCGGTTTCCCACTTTCCAACTTCACTCGTGTATTCATGGTGGTTGTATTATTCGGTATTGGTACTGATTACAACATCTTGTTATACAACCAATTTAAGGAAGAATTGAGTAGGGGTAAGGATCAAATCCAAGCAACTATCGATGCTAGAAAAGTTGCCGGAAAGACAATCCTATACTCTGGGACATCAGTATTGATTGGTTTTGCAACCTTAGCACTAGCTAAGTTCTCAATTTACCAATCAGCCGTTGGTGTAGCTGTTGGTGTTGCCGTATTGCTACTTGTATTGGTAACATTGAACCCATTCTTCATGTCAGTTCTAGGTAAGAACATCTTCTGGCCATCAAAGAACTTCGATGGAGAAGGCGAAAACAAGTTATGGAGATTCTTATCAAGTAAATCAACTAAATGGGCAATTCCAGCTATCGTATTAGTATTAGTTGTAACTGTTCCATTCATGGCAACTTACAAGAACAATCTAAACTATGACAACAGTGTGGAACTACAAAATAACGTTCCTGCTAAACAAGGACTATTGACTGTTCAAAAGCACTTCTCAAAGGGAACTGCTGAACCTTCAACCATTTACATTAAGTCCGACCACAAGCTAAATAACGAAAAAGACTTGAATGAAATTGATCGACTAACCCAACAATTGGGTAAACAATCTGGCGTAAAGACTGTGGCATCTGTAACTCAACCAAGTGGTATGCCAATTAACCAACTTTACGTAAACGACCAACTAGAAACACTAAATTCCAAGATGAAGACAGCCAAGAAGGGGATTAGTACCATCAAACAAGGTACTAAGAACTCATCATTCAATGCTACTCCATTGGAAAATATTGGTGCATCAGCAATGACAATTGGCCAATACCTAAAGAACATTCAATCAATGAGTGGTCAAACAGGTAGCGCAAATGGTCAACAAATCTTAGCACAATTGCAACAAAAGATGGCTTCAGTGGGTCAACCACTTAGTCAAGTCCAACTACAAATAGTTGGGTCATTGTTACAACAAAGTGCAACTAAACAACAAACACTAATGAGTGGTTTACAATCACAATTACAAGGAATTGCTTCCAACACACAAGGCATTGGTGATAATGCCAAAGCCTTGGCCGCTCAATTGAAAGATACTCAATCTAAGCTAAAGAAAGCCGGAAATGGTTTAGATAAAATCGAAAAGGGAATGGGTAGCGCTAACGATTACCTAAATTCTCTATCTAACTCACAAGCTTCTGATTCATTTAACATTCCAGAAAGTGTCTTGAAGAGTGATACCTTTAAGCGTTCAGTAAATACTTATCTATCAGAAGATAAGAAGACTGCTAAAATCACTGTTGTATTAGATAAGGACCCTAACTCTGAAAGTGCAATGAACCAAGTTGATAATCTACAAACTAAGGTTTACAACAATATCTCAGGTACCTCATTAGATCACAGTGTGGTTGCAATTGGTGGTCAAACTGCAACTACTTCTGATACTCATCACATCGCAAGTTCTGACTTCTTAAGAACTGCAATTATCATGGTTATCGGAATTATGATTGCATTAATGGTTATTACCAGATCAATTCTTCAACCATTCTACATTCTAGGTACTCTAATCATTGCTTACGTTTCATCATTAAGCATTACTAAATTAATTAGTTCTGCTGTATTAGGTGAAAAGTTCCTAACTTGGAATACACCATTCTTCACATTTGTAATGTTAATTGCATTAGGTGTTGATTACAGTATCTTCTTAATGATGAAATACCGTGAATTCGGTAGCGTTGATGCTACACCTGAAAAACAAATTCAACATGCCTGTGCCGTTATTGGTACGGTAGTTATCTCAGCAGCTATCATTTTAGGTGGTACTTTTGCGGCATTAATGCCTTCAGGAGTATTAACTCTAATTCAAGTTGCTATTGGGGTAATTGTTGGATTAATCATCCTAGTATTTATCATTCCAATGCTAATCTCAGCATTAATTAAATTGACTTATGGCCAATCTAAAGATGATAAAGAATAGATGAAAATAATACGAATGAGAGACGATGGATTTTCCATCGTCTCTTTTTCGTAGTATAAATTATTTCGTTTAAAACCATAAAAGAGTTATAATGAAAGCGCAATCATAATTGAAATAATAAACATAAGAAGGTATAAAAATTATGGAAAACATTTCATACGATAACTCAAAAAACGTGATTAATAAGCCGTTAGACTTCTTGTTACGTGCAATTATGTCATTAGTAGGGGTTACCTTAATTGCTTTAGGTGCCGCCTTTATGCGTTCAGGACATGTCGGAATTGACCCATTTACTGCGATGAATGCAGGGATGGCTAACAAGTTAGGAACTTCATTGGGAACATTTCAATTGTTTGCTAACTTGGTATTATTCATTATCGTTTTGATTTTTGATCGTAAACAAATTGGATTAGGTACTATCTTCAACATGGTCCTAGTGGGATATGAAATTGAATACTTCAGTACTTTTTACTCAATGATTTTCCCGGGTAAGATTAGAATTCCAATGATGGTTTTCGATGCGATTGTCGGTATTTTAGTGTTTACATTAGGTACTTCTATTTACATGGCTACCAAATTAGGGGTATCACCTTATGATGCATTAGCACCAATTATTTCAGAAAAGACCCACATTGAATACAGAAAAGTAAGAAGTGCTCAAGATATCATTTTCATGATTGTGGCCGTTGTAGTGTCCGGACCATTTGGAATTATGACAATCTTCACAGCATTCTTCGCAGGTTCATTAATCAGCTTCTGGAATAACACAATTAGTCGAGAATTAATGACTCACATTGATCACTTCAGCCAAAGACCAAGTCTACACGATGCAGCTGGTGGATTGGTTAGTTTAGGTAAACGTGGTTATGATATCGTAAGCAGTGCTTATCAAGACACCTACATTATGCAAAAACAAATGTCTGGTTACACAAACACCGAGATTGAAGAACTAATTAAGAAAACTAACGATAATATGAGAAGAAATCAACAAGTCCAATTAATTCTTAATAAGCGTCTGGAATCACTAAACGCTGAATTAAAGGAAAGAAAAGATAAAGATAAATAAAAAAACTTGCATTATCCATATATTTTCGGTAAGATTATTACAAATAAATGAACGAATAAAAATTGGAGGTTCAATCATGGCTGCTTGTTGTATTCTGACAATAAAACAAGATAATAATAATTTCTTCTTTAATCTGAACTAGTCGTTTAGTATAGTACGTAGAAGAGATTATTTCGCTATGAAAACTTCGGAAGCACTAGAAAAATGACTGGTAAGCAGTTATTCTTTCTAGTGCTTTTTTTACCGCACTAGTTAAGAGAACTAGTGCGGTTTTTATTTATTCATGTAAAAAAGGGGGATTTTTATGAATATTCTGTCTAAGGTGAATCGTAAGACATCATTGGCTAAGTTCATCGATAGGGATCAAAATTTACAAAGAACTATCGGCACTAAAGATTTAATCATGATGGGAATCGGTGCGGTTATTGGTGCAGGAATTTTCGTAATACCAGGAACGGTTGCAGCTACAACTGCTGGACCAGGAATCATCCTCTCATTCGTAATTGCGACAATTGTATGTTCACTTTGTGCAATGTGTTATGCTGAGTTTTCATCAGCATTACCGGTTGCAGGGAGCGCATACACATTCGGTAACGTTATCTTCGGAGAAATTACTGGATGGATTATCGGATGGGGATTAATTCTTGAATACATGCTTTCAGTAGCAACTGTTGCATCAAGTTGGTCAGCATACTTGCAATCATTACTGGCTAATTTCGGAATTCATATGCCAAAAGCCTTATCAGCTAACTATGATCCGAATCACGGCACATATGTTAACCTGATCGCGGTTCTAGTAGTGTTATTGATTTCATGGATTTTAACTAGGGGTGTTAAATCATCCACACGTTTAAACGACATAATGGTTTTAGTAAAAATTGCGATCATTATTGTCTTTGTAGTTGCCGGGGCATTCTTTGTTAAGCCAACCAACTGGAACCCATTCATGCCATTCGGTGTTAGTGGGGTTTTCACAGGGGCTTCATTAGTATTCTTTGCTTACCTAGGTTTTGATGTTATTGCTGCCTCTGCAGGTGAAGTAAAGAACCCTAAAAAAACGATGCCAATCGGAATTATTGGGACATTAATCATTTGTACAATCTTGTACATATTAGTTTCAATTGTTCTTACAGGAATTGTACCTTACACAAAATTAAACGTTTCAGATCCAGTAACATTTGCACTACAAATGATTCACTTGGACAAACTTGGAATTTTAATTTCATTGGGTGCGCTAGCAGGTATGTTTACAATGATGGTAAACATGGTATTTAGTAGTTCACGTCTAATTTACTCCATCGGTCGTGATGGACTTTTACCAAAGAATTTGAGTAAAATAGACACTAAGAAGAATGTTCCAATTCACAGTGTTATCTTCGTAACAATTGTGATTGCCCTAATGGGTGGTATCTTCTCACTAGATAAGCTAGCAAGCTTAGTTAATATTGGGACATTAATTGCCTTTACATTCATGTCAATTGGGATTTTATTCCTAAGAAGACGTAAAGACATTAAAAATGATGGATTCAAAGTTCCATTATATCCAGTCTTACCAATTGTATCTGCGGTAGCATGTATTTACTTATTAACACAACTACCACTTGATACATGGATTTTAGCAATCATCTGGTTTGCTGGAGGATTATGTATTTACTTCGGTTATGGAATTAAACATAGCCGTTCAAACAAATCATAATGACAATTTCGTTATTATGAACAAACGGGGAGTTTTAAAAATGGAAAAACAACATACAACGACTGAAAACGTCATGAAAGGTATTTTCTGGTCTGCGATGGCTTCAACCCTATGGGGTTTCTCAGGAGTTATCATGCAATTCGTTGCTAAAAACGAAGCAGTTCCTACTCAATGGTTCATTTCAGTTCGTACTTTATTTGCAGGTGTTTTATTATTAGCTATTGGTTCAATTCACGTTGGTAAACATGTTTTTGATGTTTGGAAATCAAAAGAATCAATCATTAGATTATTTATCTATGCAATTTTTGGTTTAGCAGTTAACATGTCAACTTTCTACGTAAGTATTCAAGAAGGTAACGCTGCTACTGCCACAATCCTACAATACTTAGCGCCAATCTTTATTGTTCTATATGGTTTAATCTTCATGAAGAAGAAGCCTCTAAAGGCTGATGTTATCTCATTCTTATTAGCACTAGTAGGGGTATTTTTGATCATCACTAACGGTCACATTGGTCAACTATCAGTGCCATTGGTTGCCGTTATCTTTGGTTTACTTTCAGCTGTTTCAGCTGCCATATACTACTCAGTTCCAAAGCCACTATCAAAGGAAAACTCACCATTCGTTGTTCTAGGTTGGGGTACTTTGATTGCAGGTATCGGTTTTAACGCATACCACCCATTCTGGATTGATGCTCCTAAGATTACACCAGGTATCGTATTAGGTATCGGTGGAGTTATCTTAGTTGGTACTATCTTTGCTTTCTCAGCTGTTCTATACAGTTTGAAGTTTGCTCCATCAGAAGTTTCAAGTATCGTTGATGCCGTTGAACCAGTGGTTACTATCATCTTAAGTATGATTGTATTCCACTTGATTCCAACACCAATCGAAGCACTTGGTGCAATCATCATTATCGTATCTATCTACTTCCTACAAAGATCTCACCAAAAGAGAGACAAGGAAGATCCAGATATTAGATAGTTTGTATAAAAAAGCTATTAAAAAGACCATTTTTACGTATTATTTCGTGGAAATGGTCTTTTTCTATTTTCAAGTATTCTCACTTGTGATATCTTTTTAATATAGGTTTCAAGTAAGAAGACTTAACATCTACTGGAATTATAGCTTTATATGGGGTGAAAATATGGAAAACGAAACAGGCCTTTTAGAGACTAATGTCATGAAAGGTATCTTCTGGGCTTTTTTAGCTTCAGCACTTTGGGGTGTTTCAGGTACAATTCTACAATTCGTATCTCAAACAGAACATTTGGAAGCTAATTGGTTCTTATCAACTAGAACCATGATCTCTGGAATTGTGTTATTAGTTATTTCAGCAATTATTTATAAAGGACACATTTTCAATGTCTTTAAGTCATGGAAATCATTTATTTGCATCGTGGCTTACGGGGTATTTGGTCTAGGTGCCAACTTATACACTTTCTACATGAGTGTGCAAACTGGTAACGCCAATGCTTCAACTATTTTGCAATACTTAGCACCGTTATTTATTCTATTGGGATCAATCGTATTCCAACACAGAAAACCATTACCAATTGATATCATGGTTTTCGTAATTGCTTTGGCAGGGGTTGTATTATCTCTAACCAAGGGTGATTTCTCATCACTTTCAATCACCCCTGCATCATTAATCTGGGGAATTTTATCTGGTGTAACTGCAGCGCTATACGTTGTGTTACCACGTCCAATCGTTGGTCAAAGTTCACCAATGGTAATTCTAGGTTGGGGTACTCTAATCGCCGGAATTATCTTTAACTTAAAACAACCAATCTGGGTGCATATGCCACATCTAACTACTGGTATCGTGTTCGGAGTGGGTGGAATTATCCTATTCGGAACAATTCTTCCGTTCATGTTATTGCTACATGCTTTGAATTTTGCACCATCAGAAGTTGTTAGTCTAGTGGACGCAACTCAACCAGTGGTTACTTTTATTTTAAGTATTATTTTCTTCCAAATTTCAATTAGCTTTATTGAAATTATCGGGGCTGTACTAGTTATTCTAGCAATCTTTATTTTACAAAAGTCACATCGTAAGTTAACGATTGATAAACATAGCGAAGCTTAAAAATATTGATATTACACAAAGAAGCGGCCTTTTTTTAAGGTTCGCTTCTTTTTTCTGTGTTAATATTGAAATTGTAAATTATAGTTTAAGGAAGAATATCGATGAAAAAAGCGATTAAGTTTTGGCCATACATGGCAATCTTCTTGGTTTCCGTGTTAATTATGTTGCCACAAATAGTTACTGGATCGTATATTTTAGGTGTTGATTCAATATTTCATATGAATCGATTCTACGATGCAGCGATGCAACTAAAAACAGGCCATTTAAGTTACTTTATATCCATTTATGGATACCAACAGTCAGGACGAATTATTAATGCGTTATACGGCCCATTAGCGGCTTATTTCAGTGGTTTAATTCTGCTGATTACCGGAACTTGGGTTCGATTCCAGATTATCACATCATTGCTAACATTATGCGTTAGTGGAATCACGATGTATAACCTAGCGATTAGAACTCATATTAAAAAAATATATGCACTTTTTGTTGGGATTGCATATATGTCATCCTATTTGATTATGGGATGGGTTGTAGGAATGCAGTTTACCGGATGGGGAGCCGCTTTATTACCTTGGCTACTAGCGGCAGGTTTTGACATGATTGACTATAAGTCCATCAATATATTGAAACTAGCGATTCCGATGTCAATTCTTTTACAAACCCATTTATTAAGTAGTTTGACCGGTGCGTTAGCACTTGTGCCAATGTTTATCTATGGTGTTATACACAGTGATGAAAAACTAAAAATGTGGCGTAATGCCATTTTGTCAGTTTTATTAACCTTATGCTTAACTGCTAATGTTTGGTATGGGATGATGCAAATTTCATTTACTAACCATGCTTTAGGTGTGGCACCTCAACTTGATATGTACGAGGATTCAGTTGCTTTATTTGGTAATAATGTCTATGTATTACCACCAATTTATTCAATTGGATTTATCATTGTCACCATCTACTTCATAATTAATTTTAAAAAGATTAGTTCTTCTCGAAAAATCATTTTTATTACAGGGCTATTCTTCATGTGGATATCATCTGTTCTATTCCCATGGGGACCATTAGACAAGCAATTTCCAAGTATTTCATATTTAATTCAAATGCCACGTCGATTCGTGGTGATTCCATTTATTCTATTATTAATTTGTATTGGAATCATGATTAATGACACTTCTAAGAGACAGTGGGTTAATTCATTTAAAAAATATGCACTACTATTGCTGGCATTTTTAATCATTTACGATGCTGGAGGGTCTGTGAGAAAAGGTGTTCATCACTTCTTCTCTCCTAAGGTAGTTCAAAATGATTACAACCTCCATTATCAAACAACTGATACCAACGCCGTCAGAGATAGTTTGTCATCTCATGACACTGGGGCAGTCCTTAAGATGTTAACTAAAGCCACTCCGGATTATTTGCCAGTTCAATACAAGATGACTGCATACAATTATTTTGACTATCATCCATATGGTAATTATGGTGATCAAATCATCAACTATAAGGGTGAAGTAACCAAGACAATCAAACGCAATGGACATTTGTTATTAACTTGGGATAATGATTCGGATGATAACAAATCAATGCAATTGCCAATCTTTAAGTATGACGATACAAAATTGATTTTAAACGGTAAACATATAAGCAATGTTAAACAAACCCAAATTGGGAGTGTTATCGTTAAATCAAAGCCTGGTCATAACAGACTAGAAGTTTACTATCACGCAACTCCAATGCTATTAACTTTACTATGGGTTACCGTATTTAGTTGGATGGGATTGATTGCAGGAATTATGATTTATTTAATTCTAAGATGGAAAAAGCATATAAAAAGAAGCGTTTCTTAGTGAAACGTGACCTGAACCCCTAAAATTGGAAGATGGTTATGCTATTTTCTGGGAGGAATTGATCCGGTATTCAACCGGTGACA
>NZ_BOLX01000006.1 GCF_016861915.1 Apilactobacillus nanyangensis
TGTCACCGGTTGAATACCGGATCAATTCCTCCCAGAAAATAGCATAACCATCTTCCAATTTTAGGGGTTCAGGTCAAGGTCTTTTTTATTTAAAGTTCAATTTCTTTATTGATACCTTCAAACAGTCCACCGCTAATACAAAAGTATTGTCCGTAGCTATTTTAATACTGATACCGTCGTTGCTGGTTTTAACGCACCAATCCACGATGACATGCATTCCCCATGTGCATACTGGTATATATTTACGTGAACTGTCATCTAATTCCATTAGATTATACATATTAAATTTTTGATCAAAATAAGAGACATTATCCAATATCAAATCCATAAGGATATCGTCATGTTCACCCTGTTCGTTTTCCTCACTCCACCAATCCACTCTTTTCAATCGGATTCTCATTTGTACTAGAGAATCAAAGTCTTCATCATCGTCATCATCAAATCCCTTATACTCGTGGGTTAAAGTATCCACTTCATAAATAGTCCAATCGTATAAAGCCTCAATTCTTTCGTTATCTAAAATATCATCTGCCTGTTCCTTGCTAAATGCGGCTTCGACGTCTTTTTCAAACTCTCTTCTGCCTTCTTCATCTAGATTATAAAAATCATGATCTCTGTTAATAATCATTCAATAACTTCCCCTGTTTCTTATATGTATAATCACCATTATACACTTTTTGAAATTAAAATAATAATTTGGAGAATTAAAAAAAGGAACCGACTTTCGCCGATTCCTTTTTATTATTATTTAGTTTATTTCTTTTCATTGTTTTGCTTTAGTAGTTTTGCAAAAGTAGTCATTTGACCGTATGAGTCTGCACCATCATTTGGGACAACCACCATGTTGGTATCTGAATTGGCTAGATTACTAAATGCTTCGATGCTTTGAGCATTGAAGTACTTGTCATCTGCACCTTGCAAAGCCTCTTGAATCTTGTCGATTCTGTACTTTTCAGCATCGGCCTTAGTCTTGGTAGCTTGAGCGTTTGCTTCAGCAGTCGCAACTAATGCTTCGTTTTGCGCCTTAGTACGTAGTTCAACTGACTTGGCATCCCCTTCAGCACGTGAAATTTCAGCTTGGCGTTCACGGTCAGCAGTAAGTTGAGTGTTCATAGCTTCTTGAATGGCCTTACTTGGAGTTAATTCATCGATGTTAATACGATCAACGTTAATTCCATAGATATCGGTTAAATCACCGATTGCATCGGCTAGTTCTTTATTGATTTCCTTAGTAGAACCCAATACTTCGTTTAAATCCATACGACCGATGATATCTCTTAAATGACCACGAACTAATTGGACCATGGACATTACTGAATCGGTATTTTCGTATTGGTACTTAACGGGTTCAGTCACGTGGTAGTTCAAACTGACACTACCTAATACTTCAGCATTATCCTTAGTAATCAATGAATACTTTGGTAATAACTTAGGTTGCATTGCAAGACTAACGGTTCTAACGCGTTGAATTAATGGAATGTAGAAGTGCAAACCAGAACTTAAAGTGTGGCTGTACTTTCCTAATGTTTCAACTAATCCTTCGTTATTTTGACGAATGACTTTAACTCCAAATGGCATAACAAATACCTCACTTAATTTTTTGTAAATGAAGAGTATTACCTGTGTTATTCACAACCGAATATTTTGCCTGGTCATCATAGGTAGAATTATCGGATAACTCATAGCGATACCAAATACCACCAACTTGAACCAATGATTTGTCAGTCGAGAAATCGTCACTTGTAACGACCCTACCTAAAAACATTCGATGTTCTAAATTATCAGTCATGAAAAACACCTCCCCCATTTATTCACGTCCCATTATCCCATTGTTGTATTTAATAGTCGATATATTTTGTATAAAAATATTTTTCTTTTAAAACATTGCTATATCAACATGTCCAAGAAACTTGGCTACCAAAAATAGCATTTTTTATATAAAATAAAGTCATTATTTTAGAGAAAAGAGACGATACATAATGCAATTTGGTGAACGCATCCAACAACAACGCAAAATCAAAAATATGACACAAGAAGATGTCGCTAAACACTTACACGTTTCACGTAAAACCATCTCAAGTTGGGAAAACGAAAACAGCTATCCAGATATCAAGAGTCTGGTGAAAATTAGTGATCTCTATCAAATTTCACTAGACACTCTTTTAAATGAGGATTCGGGATTAAAGGAATATCTACAAAAAGACAAGGTCAAAGATAACTTTGTAGAATTAAAATACGCAATTAACGCATTGCTTTTCTTAGCGTTATTACTGGTTGCAGTCCTTAAAAACTATGCATCACTGTTCTTTCTTTTGGGTGCTTTCCTTCTTCGTTTTGCTTGTGATCATTTTATGAAGGAATCAAAACTATTGAACATTGACTATGATTTGCCATTACGTAACTGGAATCGAAGCCTACCGGTGAAGATATTTTTTATCTCCTGTTTTGTATTCGTATTCGGTTTTGCGGGATGGGCAATTTATGCCGACTTTAATAATCTAAACACTACCTTACCTACAATTGCGATGGGAATATCCCTACAAGTTATAAATTTAATCTTGTATATCATCAATAAATTCCATATCAGATAAAAAAAGACGCCACATAAGTGGCGTCTTTTTGATTAATCTTCTTTTCTTCTCTTTTTAATTGCGTATACAACCAATCCGATGATAATCCATAGAATTACTGCGTATGGATATAGGTTTCCAGGGAAATCTGGGATTGGGTATAGGTTAGTCCACATTGGGTAAACTAGCACTAAAATTCCAAGAACAGGAATCAAGATATGTTTGATAAATGAACGTTTGATAGTATCTCTGTGTTTGTGGAAGTAAAGAATCGTTCCAACACAGGCTAGACCATAGACGGTCAGCATACTCAATACACCAAGTGTAGATGAATTGTCATAGATTACTTCAGGGCCATAAGGAACACCGAAAATTAGGTAGGCGACTGCCATGATAACAGTTAGCAACCAGATTGAACGGGTTGGACTGTTTAGCTTTTCGTTAAACTTACCGAAGTATCTTGGTAGGTACTTCTTAACACCCATTGCATAGATCATGTATGCACCGGCATTCATGATGCCAAGAACTGAACCAAAACTACTGATTAGGATGGCAAAGTCCATGATAAGTGCCATTGGGCGACCCATGTACATTAATGAAAGGTCATTCAATGGTGATGAAGAGTGCGCAAAGTCTGAGACGTGGTTAATACCAAATCCGACAACTTGCATGTAACTTGCGATAACAAAGAAAATTCCAGCAAAAATAATAGTAACAATAATGGATAATGGCACTGAACGTTTTGGATTCTTTGTTCTAACAGCTACAGTTGTAACACCTTCGAAACCACAGAATGATAGGATTGCGAATACCATTCCTTGACCAATTCCAGACACACTACTGTGAGTTGGGACAAATGGTTGGGCACTAATTCCATCACGACCACCTTTAGCAAAGATGATAATAGTCAATACGACTAGGATAGCAATCGCTAAAAATTCAATCGCAATCGCTGACTTACTGGTAAGTTTCAAACCAAATGTAAGAACTAATGCAGCTCCTAATAAAATCACGAAAGCGATGATTGTGTTATTAAAGTTAAAACCTAACTGAGCGAAAAATACGTGGGCAAAGTTAGTGTTGGCACCCATACATGAAACCGCTAAGTTAACGTATGCAAAGGTTAAAGTCCAACCACTAACTAGTCCTAGTCGTTCACCTAAAGCTTGTTGGTTATAGGCATAAACTGAACCAACGTCTGAGATATGTTTTGATAATTCTGCGAAACAGATTCCCACAAAAAGCAATCCAATCGCACCAAGTAAGAACGCTAATGGTACATTAATGCCAGCAAACGGAACTGCTGGAACGGCGTTAAACGCGATTGAACCGGTTGGAGCAACAGCGGCAACGGCTAACGCGAACGTCTCAAATTTAGTAATCTTTTTTGACTCATCTAAATCCATTATATATTTCACTTCCTAAGTATTATGATGTGATGTATATTCTCTCCTCCAAACAAAAAAGCCGCTGATCCCATCACTATAGGTCAGCAGCTCTTCTCAGATTAATCGTATGTATCACGACGCGATTAAATAACCAGAGGAGAAGCCGCCGGTTTACAACAATCGCACATGTACATGTTCATAAAGTTATTCATATATGTCTCCTCCTCCGATTTATTTTCTAACGATTATATCGTATACTAAACGTTTAATTCTGATAAGTCAATTAAAAACACCTAATAACATTTTAATCATCTTTATAAAAGTATAAAAAAAGACCGACATCAGTCGATCTTCTTCAGTATTAATCGTTAACAACAGTAGCCTTGATAGTGTTTCTTTCAGCCATGTCTTTGTATGCTTGGTTAATGTCTTCTAGTTTGTATTTACCAGTGAAGACCTTCCCTGGGTGAATGGCACCAGTTAATACGGCATCCAATAGTTCTTGTCTGTCGTAAGTAGTAACTGAGGCGATACCACCAGCAAGTGCGATGTTCTTACCAAATGGAGTTACAACATCTAAGTTACCTGAATGTGGCAAACCAACACGACCAACTTTAGCCCCTGGACGAGCAACGTCTAGAGCAGTTTGAGTTGATAATTCAGTACCAACACATTCTAAAACGGCATCGGCACCATTACCATGAGTTAGTTCCATAACCTTCTTCACAGCTTCGTCACCACGTTCAGCAATGATGTCAGTAGCACCGAATTCTTTGGCTAGTTTTTGTCTGTCTTCGTGTCTACTCATTGCGATAATTTGTTTTGCACCACGTAGTTTAGCAGAAATTACACCACATAGACCAACAGCACCATCACCGATAACTACGGCAGTGTCACCCTTTTGTACATCGGCAGTACGAGCTGCATGGTATCCAGTAGCCATAACATCTGATAAAGCTAGTAATGAGTCTAGCATTTCATCACTGTAGTCTTCTGGTTTGCCAGGAACCTTAACTAATGACCATTCTCCGTGTTGAGCTCTTAGGTATTCAGCTTGAGCACTTTGAGTAAAGTTATCTGAATGGTTTAGACAACTGCCATCATAACCTGCTAAACAAGCGGCACAATGACCACAACCATGTGTAAATGGAACGATTACGAAATCACCAGGTTGTAAAGTAGTGATGTCCTTACCAACAGTTTCAACAACACCCAATGCTTCATGACCGTTGTTGTAAGCTGTCTTCTTGTATTCGTCTAATCCACGGTATGACCATAAGTCTGACCCACAGACACAGGTACGAACTACCTTTAGGATAACGTCATCATCTTTTTCAATCTTTGGCATGTCGACGTCTTGAACTTCGACTTTACCAGGTTCAATAAATACTGCACTTTTCATAATTGAAGCCTCCCATATTTTTGATAAGTACAATTATTCCATATAAAGTGCACTTTAAGTCAAATGATAAGACTCGTATTTTTCGATGTAAAACATTTGCATTATACGAACAAATGTTCTATTATAATTACAACATACATTTATCCATGAATTCATTCAAAAAAGACATCTTACAACGCTGCGTAAGATGTCTTTTTTATTCCCCTTCGAATCTAAGTCTAACCTGATTAACGACTAATATTGATTCTAAAACATTTAAGAATCCTTGTCCGTAGATGATGATTGTGTATCGGTGTAAATTAATCGTTAATATTACGGTTAGAAGTACGACGATTAACGGGATTATTAGCCCTGCTAATACGAAGTGTTTTCCAGATCTAACGTAGCAGTGTGTGCAACATAGACCTAGAAAAAAAATAAAAAATAGTGTTTCTAACATTAAGTACTTCTCTCCTCTTGAAGTACACTTTACACCCGTTATTCTAAAATGTCTTTAATAAATTTTCTCATAATTCAAATTTTTTGAAAAATGGGCATTTTATTGGCATTAAAAATGTTACAAACCGCCATTTTATATACAAAAAAAGAAGGCTCGTTAAAGTCTTCTTTTTTTAATGTTATTTGTTCTTTCTTCTTAATCCAAAGATTGCCAAGATGAATCCTAGCATCATTGAGATTAGACCGAAACCGAATAAATTACGTTGGTTAGTTTCATCACCAGTTTGAGGTAACTTGCCTGCTTCTTTCTTGTCAGCAACTTGGCCACGGTGACCGTTTACTTCCTTAGCTGAAGCGTTCTTACCAGTTTCTTCATTTGATTTCTTAGTAGTCTTCTTAGTTGCAGATTTCTTTTCAACAACCTTGATATCACCAAGTGACTTAGTTAAATCAATTGTTGATGGAAGTTTTGATTCGTCTGCTACCTTGTAACCCTTAGAAGCCAAGTACTTAACAAATTCTGCCTTAGTCATTGTCTTCTTTGAGCTTTCTACCTTAATAGTCTTGTTAGATCCAGAAACCTTAACATCTTGTGAGTATGTGGTGCTTGATTGTTCCTTGTTTGAAACGATTTCGATATCGCTAAGTGGCTTAGTTAAATCGATTGTGTCTGGTAGTTTTGATTCGTCTGATACCTTGTAACCCTTGGCAGCCAAGTACTTAACAAATTCGTCTTTTGTCATAGTCTTGTTTGAACTTTCTACCTTAACAGTGTCGTTTGAACCAGCAACCTTAACATCTTGTGAGTAAGTTGTGCTTGATTGACCCTTGTTAGCATCGTTATCGTTTGAATTACTATTTGCATTATTATCAGTGCCATTGTTGGAGCTGTTGTTTTCTGAAACATTTTCGGCCTTTGAGATAATTAATCCCTTGAAGTTGTCAGGGTTGGACAAGTCAAGTGTATCTGCTAGTACATCAGGATTCATTAACTTGTAACCATCAGCTTCAATCTTGTTGATTAAATCTTGCTTAGTAATAGTCTTGTTGTTACCACTAATTTCAATAGAATGTCCTGTACCGACTACACCAAGGCTCATCTTGTAAGTTGTGAATCCTTCGATTAATGAAGCAACTTTCTTCATGTCATCTGAGTTAGTTAAGTTCAATACGTCGTTTAACTTACCAGTGTCAGAAACATTTAGTCCTTGGTTCTTTAATTGATTGATTAAATCTTGTTTAGTGATAAGTGGTGTGTCGTGTTGGATTTTCGCAGACTTAGTACCATCACTACTGTTTAGTGTAGTAGTGTATCCTGATGCATTAGGTGTAGCATCGTAAATCTTACTGTCAGTTAGGTCTACTGAAGCTGGTAGTGAATCCATATTTGAAACTGTGTAACCTTGTTCTGCGACAGCATTGACAAAATCAGACTTGTCTAGTGATGCCTTTGGTGAACCGATATTAACAGTTATTTCTTTAGTACTACCATCACTTTGTTTAACGTTTAATTTTACAGAATGTGCAAGTGCATTTGGTACAACGACCGGTTTAATGTTATTTGCAGCAACACCAACTGTATCATTTAATGCTGATGGATTAGAAATAGTGTATCCATTATCTAACATAGCCTTTACGTATTCAGATGATGAAAGTGTAGGATCCGCTGATGGGATGTAAACTGTCTTTTCAGTAAATGTACCGTCACCATTAGGAATCTTAACAGTTTGTGGATAATTAGTAACTGGTTGCGCATTTGGTTTTACATTAATTGAACCAGCAGTGTTTAAGTTAAGTGGGTAAGTAGTGCTATCGTTATCAGGTAAAGTATAACCTAGCGCTGATAATTCCTTAGATAAATCATCCTTACTGATTGTTGATGAATTACTGTTAATATTAACTTTAGCGCTTTGACCATTTGGAAGTACCACAGTTAATGGGTAACTTGTTGGTGCTTGTGATGGTTGTTCTACCTTGTATGAGTTGTTAGCATTTTTAAGATCAACAGTTGCTGGCATGTCTTCATCATTTTGAACGTTGTATCCTAAATCATTTAATGCCTTAACATAGTCGGCCTTACTCATTGTTGAAGTAGCACTTGTAATGGAAACAGTTGTTGGTTTGTAGCTACCATCTGCTTGTTTTACATTTACAGTTTGTTGGTATGCAGTCGCTTTGTTAGCGTCAGTTGAAGTAGTTACTGTGTATCCTGGCTTTGGTTTAGTTAAATCAACTGAGTTTGTACCAATAGTATTTTCAGCATCACCTGATAATTTCACACCTTGTGCTTCTAATTGTTTCTTGTAATCGTCAGCTCTAATTTGTGGTGTTTGACTGTTAATGTGAACGGTTACGTCGTTACCCTTGTCATCCTTTAGAGTTTGAGTGTAACTAGTTTGTGCATTAGGGTTAGCAATTACTAATGGAGTAGTACTTGCACTCAAGTCGACTGGATCTGATAACTTGTTCTTTTGGTCATCAGTTAGTGTGTATCCCTTGTCTGCTAATGCATTGATGTAAGCAGATTTAGACATAGTTGATGTCTTGCTGTTGATGCTTACTGATACATCATGAGTTTGACCATTACCATCAGTGTAAGTTAATGATTGTGGGTAACTCTTTGTTGTAGTATCTGCATTTGAAGTAACAGCAATTGGGGTATTTGATGTCAAGTCAATGTTTTGACCAGGTTGGTAGTTTGATAGTTTGTATCCTTGTTCAGCCAATTGTTTAGCTAAATCATCTGAACTAATTGTTGGATAAGCACTATTGATATTTACAATTGCAGAATTGGTATTACCGTTTTCGTCAGTGTAATTAATTGTCTTTTGGTATACGTTTTCTGGAGCAGTGTTTGAGTTAACTTTCAATCCAGTATTTGCATTGGTTAGGTCAACGGAACTACCTAAGTTTTTCACTTCATCGTTTGTCAATTTGTATCCTTGAGCAGCTAAAGCACCTTGGAATTCATCCGGAGTCATTCTTGAACTAGTGCTATTAATAGTTAATGAGACTGGGTTACCATTAGCGTCAGTGAAGTTCAATTGGTAACCTTTACCAGTCTTGTTAGCGTTAGATGGTGTAGCTACTGTACTATCAACATAGATAGTTGCCACACGAGCACTACCATCACTATTGGATTGGATAGCTGGGTTAACAACATATTTTTCGTTAAAGTTGTCGTATGATTGTGAATTAAATTGACTAGAAAATGTTGAAACTTCAGGAGCATAGTTTTGACTCTTTAATTCATTAACCTTGTCTGCGATTGAGAAATTATCGTAATCTGTTACGCCGTTTTCTTCTAATGAAGAAACAACATTACCGTTACTACGATCAACAAAATTAATTGTTAATTTATGTGTTGGAGCTGTCACATTAATTTGCACTGAAGATAAGTTGGTTGGCACTTGTTGAGATGAAACATATTGATTATTTGCATCTGGAGATAGATTCATTCCACGTACAGTGTTCAACACGTCTGAAATTGATACTGATTGATTATTTGCAGTGTATGGTAAGTTAGTTGAATAAACAACGTTTCCCTTTTGATCAACAAATGAAATAGGTAATGACTTTTTAATTAACTTGATGTTATATCCAACGCCATTTGTAAAATCAACGACTGCAGCAATATCCCCATCATTTACAAGTTGGTATCCTTGTTTAGCAAGTGCTGCCTTAAATTGGTCACCAGTCATTGTTGATGAAGGACTAATCAATTGTAATGTTTTACCAGTGTCATTATTGTTATCATCAAAAATTCTTAAAGTTTTTTGATAGTTAACGTTAATAGTAAATGTTTCTGGTGCTGGTTTTGTTGCTCTAAATTCTTGGCTTTGAACAATTGGGTTAGAAGCATCAAGCACTAAATAACTAGGAACTGAATTTAAAATACTGCTAATGTTGTATGGAGCATCTGTATTAGCTTGCACTGTTTGAGAAGAAGCAACAGTGTTATTTGCGTCGACAAACTGAATTGTTTTTGCTGTCTTAATATGATAGTCAGGGAATTCAGCGTAGTAGCTTCCATCACTAGCAGTTGTAATTGCCGGATTGTTTGCAATACTTTCTTTGTCTACCTTCCAGTTTTGAATCATGAAATCATAAATACTCAAATTAGAACCAGGGAAATTAACATTTTTCAAATCTAAAATATTACTATCAGAAGGAACATTGACATCAAATGTAACGTTATCATTATCTCTATCACTTGCATTGTATACAAATACGTGGACTAACTTAGTAGCGTTTACAGTTGATGCACTGTTTTGGGTAGTTGAACCACTGTTGTTACTTGATGATCCGTTGTTTGAATCTGATGAACCATTTTGGGTAGTTGAACCGCTGTTGTTGTTTGATGAGCTGTTGTTTGAATCTGATGAACCATTTTGGGTAGTTGAACCGCTGTTGTTGCTTGATGAGCCGTTGTTTGAATCTGATGAACCACTTTGAGTAGTTGAACCACTGTTGTTGCTTGATGCATTATTAGATTCTGACTTGTAAGTAACACTAATAACATAATCAGCATCTGCACTACTATCAGTGTTTTTGCTAACAGTAGATGGATCTAAATAATCAGGAACGTTACTAACATCATAAGCAATTAGTTTTGATTTTAATCCAGTTAAATTGTATTTACCCTTATTAGCTCCAGATGTCACAAGATTAACAGGATATCCCCTGGTAGATGCATATCTTCCATCAGATATGGCTTTAGCATTAACTTTTACAGTAGTTGGAAGAACATCTTTAGCATTTGCCTTGATGAATCCATGACCGTCATTACCATTTTGCGCAGCTTCTGCACCTGTGATTAATACACCGGTAATGGCTGCAGCGTAAATCCATTTTTTAGAAATCTTTGATTTATTTGAAATTTTACCATTAAAAGATTGTTTCATATTCTCCACTTCCTCTTTCCCTCAAAATCAAAATTTAAACTATCTGTCTTAATACGAATTAGATTATAAGACTAAAATAATTTAATTTGTACCCGATTTGATTGGTTTTAAACCATTCTTAATTAACTTAATATTTATCTAAGAATTTTAATGTTTTTATAAGAAAATTAAGAAAAAATTTAGAATTATGAGAAAATTTGTTTCGATGAGTGATTTAGGCTAGTATAGCAACGTTTTAGAGGGATTAATGAGGATGATTGTCAAAAGCTACCACAAGGGAAAAACATTGATATGTCAGTATTTGTATCGCGTAATATCTTTTACGGAAATCGATCATAATTTCTACAAAAATGTTTAAATTGTTTTAAAGAAATCACTAAAAAATCGCCTGCTTTTACTAACGAAAAATAAGTTTGTAATTAAAAAAATTGGATACGATGTCTAGTTGATTATAGAAATTTAATATAAAATTTGAATCTTTTTTGAATGATTTATCCAAAACACAAAGTTTAAAAAAAACGCCAAACCTACATCAGTAGATTTGGCGTCTTATTTTTTAAATAAAATTAAAGTAGATAATTTACTTGTTCTTTCTTCTTAGACCAAAGTAAGCAAGACCTAGTCCAAGTGCGATAGTCGCAACACCTAAAGCAATTGCTCTAGTTTGATTGGTGTTATCACCGGTTTGTGGCAACTTTGCACGAACATCTTTATTTTTAGTAGCTGGTGCTTGTTTGGCAACAGTCTTCTTTGCTTCACCCTTGTTTACAGGATCAACAGGTTTACTTACAGCTTCAGTCACAGATGGAGATGGAGTTGTTGTTTTAGCTGGACTTTGTGTAGTAGTTGTAGTTGCGTCTGTTTTGGTAGTTTGACTTACCGGGCTAGTTTGTTCAGCTGGTTTGGATGATTCTGCTGTTGTGGTAGTGGTTGTAGTTTCTGTTTTAGCATCAGTTGAAGTAGCTGGTTGTGATGTTTCAGATGCTGATTTGCTATCGGATACTGTAGCGGTTTGAGTTGGTTGAGTATTAGTTGATTGTTGACTTTGGTTATTTGGGTTAACAGCATTGGTAGAATGCGCTGTTACAGGAATATTAACAGTTGATTGATTGTTTTGAATTAAACTTGATGAATTAATATCATAGTTATGGTCTGCAGCCCATTGGATTAAGTCGCTAACATCAGTAGTTGTATAGTCAGTTACTTCTGATACTGTTTCAGTTCTAACAATATTATTGTTTTGATCAACTAAGTTAATTGTAATTGAATGAGATGGTAGAGTTAGCTGGAATGTATAATTTCCCGCTTTACTATCATCGATAGGATCTAGAATATTATTATGATCAACACTAATTCCTGAGAATTCTTGTTGCAATTGTTGAACCAAGCTTTGTTTGGAAATTATTGTATTATCTTGAACTCCATAGTTATAAATAGCAGGTAAAATATTTTCTCCGCTAATTGTTTGAATTCCTTTTCCAAATTGGTCAACAAATGAAATTGTTACTTTATTGCTTTCCGCTGTGACAGAATCCGCGTTTGCAGTGTATGTAGATGCAAATTGACTTGCTTGTGCTCCAGTCAACAATACCCCTGTAATTGCTGAAACATAAACAAACTTCTTAGTCTTATTGAATGATTTTGAATCTTTCTTATCGAACTTCATAATTCAACGTCTCTCTTCTATATAAATTTTCGGTTAAAATAAAATTAAGTTTATTTTATTATTATATATCGTTTTTTAATTTTTATGTACATTTTGTATTGTTTTAGACAAAAAAGGAAGGCCCCACGGCCTTCCTTTTTTCAAATATAGATAGATTATCTATTCTTTCTTCTTAATCCAAAGAATCCAAGAACGGCGCCAACAAGCATTGCGATAACACCAACGCCAACAATTGCTTGTTGGTTAGTCTTATCACCAGTTTGTGGCAACTTGTTAGATTCTGCCTTAGCAGGTTCACCAGCGTTGTTACCAGCCTTTGCTTCTTCTGGGTTTACAGGATCATAAATAACAGATGTCTTTTCATTGTTATTGTTAGCTTCTGACTTCTTTTCAGCCATTGATGATGCTACAGATGAGGCAACTGAGGATTCGGCTGATGAAGTGTTTGTAGCTTCTGAGCTTTGGTTTTCAGCTTGTGATGAGTTAGTTGCTTCACTTGAAGCTTCGCTGCTTTGACTAGCCTTTGATGATTGAGCTGAGCTTTGTGTTGAACTTTCAGCACTTGATGCATTTGAGCTTTCAGCGCTTGATGCTTGGCTTGTTTGACTTGAACTAGCAGCACTTGATGATTCAGCTGATGAGCTTTCCTTTGAAGTTGAACTGCTTTCGTTAGTTTCAGTTCCGGTTGAAGCAGCAGCTGATGAGGTTGTAGTTGAGGCACTTTGTTTACCTTCATTGTCGTATGATGCTGAAGCTTGACCATGAATAGTAGTGCCACTAGCACTTGATACATTAGCCTTTGATACTTCAACGTTGTATTGTACTTCATAGTTGAATGGATCTGAGTAACTGTAGCTGTAGTCATTTGAGAAAGGTGCAACTAAGTCTTTGATGTCAGTGGTACCAAAGTCAGTTACAGTGTAGCCCTTAGTAGCAAGAACAGCATGAGTATCCTTATCAATGACGTTAACTGTCAAAGTGTGAGTTGGTTGATTCAAGGTGTAATTGTATTCTGGCTTGCTCAAATCAATGGTGTCAGGAATATCTTTGTCGTTCTTGATTTGGTCAGTGAAGTCATATGTCTTATTGTTGTAGTGCAAAGTGTATGAAAGACGTGACTTTTGGAAATTATTGCTATCACTTGAAGCGGTAATACCACCAAGTGAGTTCTTGTTTTGATCTTGGAAATTAATCGTTGAATTGTATTTGTATTGATGTTGAGACGTATTGTTTGTCGCATCCGCCTTAACTAAATAATTACTGGATGAATTAGCATATTGGGCTCCAGCAAATAATACCCCAGTCATGGCTGCGGCATATACCCATTTCTTAGTATTATTGAATTTAGTCATAATACACAGCTTCTTTCCTATTTCTTTTTTCAATTCCATTTTAGGAGCTTTTTGAACAAAATGTATATTATCGGCGGGATTTTTACTATTTCTTAAAAAAAGTTACAAAAAAATAAAGACCGACTCAATCGAGTCGGTCTAATTATTTAAATATTCCACTTACCGTCTACCTTTTTGAACTTAGGTGCACGGTGTTTTTTAATATCTTCTTCAGCTTCACTTACAGCTTGTTCACGAATGTCTTCTGAGTATTCGGAAATCATATCAATGAAGTCGTCGTCGGTGATATTTTGATCATTTTGGCTGTTGTATTCTTCCTTACTATTCTTTAATAGCACTTGGCCAATTTCTTCGACGTCAGCGTCACTTAAGTCTGAGTAGACAGCTACCCATAAATTATACATGTAATTAAAAACGATTTTATCGTTAAACACGTTATTGTCCCTCCTGATATGATTTACATTATTATACTTATAATTTTACTATATTTGCTAATAAATTTATATGCTATATCGTAAAATGATTATTCTAACACCGTAATTGTTCCTGTATTGGACTTAAATCGATATTGTTTGTCAGTATTAACGGCCTTAACCGCAGTCTTCACAGTTGGCTTAGGACCAGATGTCTTCACGTCTAGTTGTGCATCTTCTGACTTCTTTAATTGTGCGAAGATGTTACCAGTGTCGGTAGTAACTGCCAGATGACTTTCAATTGTTGGTCTGTCGATGTTGACATCCCCTGTAGTTGTCTTCACTGCTAATGATTTAAAGCTACTGTTGTGTAAATCAACATAATTATCGCCGGAATCAATCTGACTGGCATTCCCATTAAATGTACTATCACTAATCGAAACACGGTCTTCAATGCCGCGTACTCTGACAGCTTTAGCATTGGTGTCCTTGATTTTAACGTTTCCCCATCCGGTAATATCTAGTGCTGACTTATTACTGTAGTGTTTTAACTTAAGACTAAAACGATTATCTAAACCATCAATCTTGGTCAATTGATGTGTTGGAACGGTCACGGTCACAAATGATAGTCGTGATAACTCACCCATTTGGAAGTTGGTTGAAAAACTACTTTCGTTATTGTCTTGGCGTAGTTCCAAGGTTCCATTTTGCACTTTATATGCCAATGGATGATCCTTAGAATCAGTTGAAGTGATAGTAAATTTACTACCAGATTTAATTGTTAGATTGATGTTTCCGTATGCACTGATTTTATCGTAAGCCTTTACTGTCTTGGTATATGTCTTATCCATGTTACGACTAAAGAAAATATCAGTGATACTTTGGTCGGCCTTCGCATATCCGATTGAGAAGATGACTCCTCCAGCAACGATTAGACCTAATCCAATTAGACTAAATTTCTTCATTGTTGAGTCTCCCTTCTGCATGACCATATCTTAGGCACTTCTTGTATGTCCAAATGGTAACGTGTTGAATCCAGTTGGCCAATCTTCTTACTAGCCATTTTGATAATGGATATAGTTCCAGGGATATACCAAGTGACATTAGGGCTACCCCTAAGACCATAATGCTTTCGAACAAATGACCGGTGATATTGGTCACACCCCACACGGTTGTACATAGGAAAACAACGAAGCTCAATATCAATACTAATACCACTGCAAGTACCATTAAGCTAGCTGCTAATATAGCACCAAAAATCACTAGAATTAAACAGATAACGACAGGTACTAGTAGTGGACTGGCAAACAATGCCAAGATAACGATTGATGGTAGTTCCCAGAATTTTTGTGGTGTAGAACTATCAGAATTGTTAATTGAAATGTCAGCACGAATTTGAAGTGCCAAACGATTAGGTGATCCCAATTCTTTAACACATTCATCGTATGTATTTAAATTCCCGTCAGTTAGGTAGTCGGTGTAATAGCTAATAGCGTCCATCGCGTCTTGTTCGCTAAGTTTCTTCAAGTGTTGAGTCAGTTCCTCGATATACTTATTCAAGTTTATCCCCCCATTAAATCATCGATGCCGTTCTTAAACGTCATCCATTCTTCTTTCACTTCTGTTAGTTGTGTCTTTCCTGCTTCTGTAATTCGATAGTATCGACGGTTTCTGCCTTCAAAAGATTCGTCGTAAGTATCGACTAATCCTTCTGTTTTTAAACGGCGCATGACCGGATACATGGTCGAATTAGAAACATTAATGGATTCCTGAACCCGCTTAGTTAGTTCATATCCATACATCTCTTCTCGTTCCAATAGACCCAAGACACAACCATCTAATAGCTTTGTTGCTACTTTAATGGCCATTTGAACATCTCCAGTTATATTTCAAATTATATTATACGATATATAATATTATACATAGACAAAAAAGGCAACCATAAATTTTCACCATATTTTCTATCTTTTCTAATTAGACATACATAGCATTGTTAACTTCATCCCCTAAAATAATATAAACATAAATAATTACTACATAAGGAGGTCTTTATGACTGATACAAGCACCAGTGAAAATAAAAGCTTAATCATTTTAGGAAATGGAGCTGACGTTCACTCTGGATTACATACTAGATTTAAACAATTTATGACTAAGGATGATAAGATTCAAGCAATACAATCAGCACTATCATCATTTAGGTCCATAAGGCTTAAACTAA
Source organism: Apilactobacillus nanyangensis (assembly GCF_016861915.1). Lineage (GTDB taxonomy): Bacteria > Bacillota > Bacilli > Lactobacillales > Lactobacillaceae > Apilactobacillus > Apilactobacillus nanyangensis. The sequence goes on from NZ_BOLX01000006.1 coordinate 16,354, forward strand.
TAGAACTATTTGGTGAAGATTCCGAGCCAATTGCAGACGAAAGAATAGCTCAAAATATCTTGCATTTTCCAATCTATATGGCAATGCACAAAACTATTAACCTTTCAGAATATGTTGAAGAAACCCACCAAAAGTCCATAAACACAAATATGCTTAATTTAAATAAAGCAAGTATGCCATTTTTTAATATCAATGCTTTTCAATATAACTTCCTTCATAATTCTAACGACAAATTCGAAGAATTAGATCAAAAGATGGATTCTTTAAAAGGTTTAACGTTTTGGGAAATATTGTTAGTCGTAAGAGAATGTTCAGACAAATCATGGTATGACGTTGAAAAGTGTATGGAATCATTCTTTTTACTAAGCGGCACTAATCCTCACCCTGGATACACAGCTCCCGAATGCATTGATTTTGATATTCAAAACCTCAAGGAATCAAACATTGAATTACGTATTGATTCCACCGAATATGAATTCATAATTTATACCCTTATCCGCCTGTTCAACGTTGATCCAAGAACAGCGGATAATTTCCACTGTAACGAATTATTAATGAATCAACTATATAAATTTGAAAACAAATTCTCAAATTATGTCTATGATGATGTTCACGCCCCTGATAATAAAGATTATTACCAAAACATTGGTTCACTTATCTATAGTTTAATTTCCAATTCTAATAGCAAAAACAAGCAAGTAAACATATTTAATTTCAACTACACTCCTACCAACAAATACTTAGGAGCAGTTAATAGATATCAAAACATCCATGGTAGAATCCAATATCGTCAAGAAAATAGTCAAAAAGCCAAAGATGATATCTATTTATTTACCAAAACCCGTCGTATCCTTAGCAGACCACCAAAAAAAAACAATAACAAATACCAAAATAACAAATACGAACAAAAAGTCTTAGAAGATAATATTAATGAAATCATCTTTTATGGTCACTCATTAGGAGAATCAGATTACTCTTACTTCCAATCCATATTCGATCACTACAACTTGTACAATTCTGATCTTTCCCTAACGTTTGGTTTTAGCGTTCATAATAATCACACACTAATCGAAAGTAGGGAAAAACAAAGTAATCGAGTTTCCAAATTGATTAACAAGTATGGTGAAACCTTAGATAATAAGGATCACGCTAAGAACTTATTACACAAACTATTAATTGAAAATAGATTAAACATCGTCGAAATCTAACATAAAAAAGACAACTAGAAATTAATCTAGTTGTCTTTTGTTTTACATATTACTGATTTTGTTTTGTTTAACACTCATATTATCGCTATTAACTCTGACTTCGTTACCATCATGGAAGAATTGACCCGTCATGGTAATCTTGCCGCCGAGGATGTAGATTTCAAATACGGTGTTGTCTAAATAGAAATCAATTGATGAAGCTTCTCCCTTAAATGTACGAATTGAGACATCTTCACCGGCGTTCTTACGTTTCAATGTCCATTCTTGGTCACTTTCATCGTATGACAAACGAAGATAACTATCTTCTGATTCCAAGTTCAAATTGAAGTGTTCGTCAAATGGCGCTGCTTCAATGTGTTTTTGTAAGTCAGTATCACTTGCTTCGTCTTCTTCAATTAGTTGTTTAAACTCTTGGACTGGACGTTGGGTCAAGTCACCGTTTTCAATGTGTAATTCTCTTACCATTGAAAGTTCACCTTCCCAGCCTTCTTGATCAGATAGGTATTCGGTGTCTGGTAAACCAATCCAACCGACTGATAGTAAGCGACCGTCTGGCGCATTCAATACTTGAGTTGCGTAGTAGTCAAAACCTTCATCAAGTTGTTTCATTTCTGAAGGATTAACCAGTTTCATCTCTTCGAAATCCAAGTCATCAGCTACGATGTATGCGTTTGGATGAACGTTGTCATAATGAAATTCGTGTTTGTCAGCACCCTGTGGGCAGAAGATTACAACGACTTTTCCATCGACGAAACCAACGTTTGGACATTCAGCCATGTAGCCTAAGTTGTCAGTGCCTAAATCTAACTTCTTATATAGTTCCCAACCATTTTCGATGTTTTTGGTGCGGTAGGTTAGAATTTCTCCGGCATTATCAACGGTTTGGGCACCTAAGAATGCATAGTAGTAATCGCCATGTTTAACAACCTGTGGGTCTCTAAAGTGACCAGTAACTCCTGCTGGTTCGCTTTCGATCAAAGGATGATCTAGTTTGGAGATATTATTATCGGCATCCATCCAAGCACCTAGTTGGTAAGGATGTCTGGCCATCTCTTCTCCCTCAAACGTGTTTCCGGTATACATCAAGAATAGCTTGTCGTCGACATTGATGGCACTACCGGAATAACAACCGTTACGATCAGAATATAAATCCGGCACCATTGGTTTGTCGATGAACTTCCAGTGCACTAGGTCATCTGAAACCATGTGTTGCCAACTCTTCAATCCATGCACGGCTCCGTATGGGAATGCTTGGTAGAACAAGTGCCATTGGTTATTAAAGTATGAAAAACCATTAGGGTCATTCAACAAACCGGTCTTAGTAGTGATGTGATAACCGGGACGCCAGTGTGATTTAGCAATCTTGTCCGCTAATTGTTTTAACACCTCAGGGTCCCAATCTTTATATAATCGACCTAATCGATCGATATTCCAGTACTTTGTATCCATTTTTCTAGCCTCACTTTTTTCGTATTTATTGTGTCTAATTGTAACAGCTCCAAGGGATAAATGAAACCGTTTACATTATCTTTATAAAATCTTTAAAAAGCCCGCCACTATAGTTATATATCCATGACAAACCATTTTTCAATTCTTAACCTTTTTTTAACTATTTTTTACTTGTATTTCAAAAAATCGGGTCCATAATAAAAATTGGGAGCGCATTCAAAAACTAGTACTCCCAAAGAAAAAGGTTAAAGGAGATTCAACTATGAAATTTGGTAGCATTGAAGCAGGCGGAACAAAATTTGTTTGCGCCGTAGGTAATGAAAACTATGAAATTCTTGACAGCGTGAGAATTCCTACCACCACTCCTGATGAAACATTAAGCAAATGTATTGAATACTTTAAAAAAATTCGACGACTTAACAGCCATGAGTATTGCGTCATTTGGTCCCATTGAAGTGCGCACTGACTCACCAAAATATGGTTATATAACAGACACACCAAAACCAAACTGGTCCAACACAAACTTCTTAGGAACAATGAAGGAACATTTCGACATTCCTATTTTCTGGACTACAGATGTTAATGGTTCTGCTTATGGTGAATACATTACATCAATTAGAAATCATAATCCATTACAAACACTGGTATACTATACTTTTGGTACTGGTGTTGGAGCCGGGATTATCAATGAAGGTTCATTCATTGGTTCTCTAGGTCACCCAGAAGCTGGTCACATTTATCTAAAACGCCATCCAGACGATTTAGACTTTAAGGGATTATGTCCATACCACCACAGCTGTCTAGAAGGTCTAGCAGCTGGTCCTACTTTTGATGTTCGTTGCGGTAAGAAAGGTAAAGATGTTCCTATGGATGATCCAGTCTGGGACATCATGGCTTACTACATCGCCCAAGCGGTAATGCAAGCTACCCTATTTATCCGTCCACAAAAAGTTATCTTAGGTGGTGGAGTAATCTCAGAACCAGTTATCAAGAAGGTTCGTGAACAATTCAAGGAAATGTTCAACGACTACGTTGAAGTCGGCGACCTAGACTACTACATCACTATGCCAGCATGTGAAGACAACGGTTCAGCTACAATCGGTAACTTCGCATTAGCATCAAGACAATACTACAAAGAAAACATCGTTAAAATTGATTAATCGATGGAGGAACATAAAATGAAACGAGTTGAATTAGACACTAAAGGTCTAAAATCCTTTGTGCAATCAAATGAATTAAAGGAAATCGCACCAATGGTTCAAACCGCCCGTGACTTACTAGTTCACGGAACTGGTATTGAAGCTAAAATGGGTGACTGGGTAAATCTACCAGAAGAATTCGATCCAGTTGAATTCGACCGTATCAAAGATGCAGCTAGAGACATTCAAGAAAACTCTGATGTCCTGGTCGTAATCGGTATCGGTGGTTCATACCTAGGTGCCAAGATGGCTTTAGATTTTCTACACGGAAGTTTCTTCAACCTTGAAGGTACTGACAAGCACCCTCAAATCTTCTTCGCAGGTAACACAATTAGCCCTGCATACACTGCCGACTTACTACGTGTAATCGGTGACCGTGACTTCTCAGTTAATGTTATTTCTAAATCAGGTACCACTACTGAACCAGCAATGGCATTTAGAATCTTCAAAGAAAAGTTAATTGAAAAATACGGTGAAGAAGAAGCTAACAAACGTATTTATGTAACTACTGACGCTAAGAAAGGTGCTTTACATGATGAAGCAATCGATCAAGGCTACACTAGTTTCGTTATTCCTGACGGTATCGGAGGAAGATACTCAGTACTAACTCCAGTTGGTCTACTTCCAATCGCCGCATCAGGTGCTAACATTGACGACTTAATGAACGGTGCACATGAAGCTCAAGTTGCATTAAAGGACGCTCCTTTATATGAAAACGACTCACTTCTATACGCTGCTTACAGAAACATCCTATATCGTAAGGGCTACACTAATGAAATCCTTGAAAGTTACGAACCACATCTTCGTTTCCTAGCCGAATGGTGGAAACAACTTGCGGGTGAAACTGAAGGAAAGAACTACAAGGGTATCTACCCTAGTTCAGCCATCTTCAGTACTGACCTACACTCATTAGGCCAATACATCCAAGAAGGTATGCGTAACTTAATGGAAACAGTTGTTGAAATCAAACAACCTGCTTCTAACCTAGGAATTCCTGCCAACGAAGAAAACTTAGATGGTCTAAAATACCTTGAAAACACTACAATGGACGAAGTTAACAAGACTGCTAGAGAAGCCGTTGTTATCGCCCACACTAACGGTGGTGTACCAAACATGTTGGTAACTGCTGAAGATAATAGTGAAGCTACTTTAGGTTACTTAATCTACTTCTTCGAATTTGCAATTGCAGTTTCTGGTTACTTAAATGGAATTAACCCATTCAACCAACCAGGTGTTGAAGACTACAAGCAAAACATGTTTGCCCTACTTGGTAAACCAGGATACGAAGAAAGACGTAAGGAAATTCAAGAACAAGATAACGAAAAATTTCACTAAAAAGAGGCGTTGAATATGTTATTAGGAAGTCTCTGTACCACTGATCACAACCAAATGGTTTGCGCCGTTGGTGACGGTAAGTGCAACATCTCAGACTGGATTGTAATTGATTTAACTGAACCTCAAGAAACTTTGAGAAAAGCTATTGACTACTTCAAAGGTTTTGACGATTTAGCAGCAATTGGTATCTCATCATTCGGTCCCTTGGAACTTCGTACTTACTCTTCTCAATACGGTTATATTAAAGAATCCTCCCGCCCTAACTGGCAAAATATTAACTTATTAGGCACATTTAAACATCACTTCAACATTCCGATCTCATTTACTACTGATGTTAATAGTCGTGCCTATGGAGAGTACATTAGCTCGATTCTAAAGGATGATCCTATCTTGAGTCTGGCATACATCACAATCAGTGATGGTGTTGGTGTCGGCATTGTAAACGATGGAAAGTTCGTTGGACACATGGGAAGCCCTGAAATTGGTCATATCATCCCCCAAAGAAACGTTAACGACCAAGACTTCAAAGGAACTTGTCCATATCAAGGTGACTGTCTAGAAGGACTTGTATCAACCAAGGCCATCGAAGCCAGAACTCACCAACGCCCACAAGAAATCTCAATGTATAACCCCCTATGGGATACTGTGGCGTTCTACATCGCACAATCCGTAATTCAAACCACTGTCTTCATCAGACCACAAAAAGTTATCTTAGGTGGTAGTATCTTAAACGAAATAGAATTAGGCAAGATTAAGGAACAATTCAAGAAGCTATTTGATGGCTACCTTGATGTTGGTGATATCGATCAATACATCACCCTTCCTAGTCAAGACGCTGACAAGTTATCAATCATTGGTAACCTTGCTTTAGCAAAGCAACAATTCTATTCAGAAGACATTAGATAAATAAAAAAGACGCCGCAATGGCGTCTTTTTTATTATGTTTACTTACCTTCGTTTTCACGTTGGCTACGACGTTCTTCTGACTTGCGACGAGCTTCATCGAAACTGTCCTTAGCCTTACCGAAGAAGTTTTGTGCCTTACCCTTTAATTCATCTAACTTGCTACCGGTTACCTTACCCTTTAATTCGGTTGCTTTACCTACAACCTTGTCCTTTGTATTTTCCAAATTCATAATATCACCTCAAGATATAGATTGGATAAATTACTTTATCTGCCACTATCATAGATCATTTTGACTGTAATGATGGTAAAGATTTTACTAAGATTATGTTACAAATTTGGAGTTGGTAAAGTTGTCCAATTAAAGATATAATATGAGCAAATACTTCGGAGGCAATCAAAATGAAAATTCTAGTTATCCAAGGTCACCCAGACGGAAAGTCCTTTTCACATGGCAATGCCATGAACTATGTAGAACAAGCAAAATCATTAGGTCATGAAGTTGAATTAGTCGACTTAAGTGAAGCCGATTTTGATCCTGTTTTGCGTTACGGATACAGACAACACATGGAAGATGAAACTTTTCCTAAACACGTCCAAGAATTAGTAAAGAATGCTGATCATATCGCTTTCTTCTTTCCAATTTGGTGGTCAGCTGAGCCTTCAGTATTGAAGGGATTATTCGACCGTGTCTTCACACCTAAATTTGCTTATATCTATCATCCAAATGGTAAACGTGAAAAACTACTAACTGGTAAAACCGCTAGTGTCTTCACAACCAGTCATGGACCAGCATTCTTCTACAAGATGTTTGGTAACGTGTTGTTCAGATGGAAATATCTACTGCTAGCATACTGTGGTATCAAGGCTACTCATTGCTTCGACTTAGGAAACATGGAAGACAAAGTCGATACTCCTGAACGTCGTCAACAATACATTGAAAAATGTGCAAACACACTTAAATAACTTCGGAGGTTTTCACCAATGAAAAACATGTACACAATCATGATGATTGTTCTATTATTAATCAATTTAGCGCTAATTAGTAACGATATCTTACCGCATACTCCTTCCGGTACTATCTTTCACTTAATCGTAATTATTGCTTTATTCACCACCGTTATTTTATGGATTAGAGATCGTCATAAAAAATAAAAAGGCTGCTCGTTTGAGCAGTCTTTTTTATTTTAAAAGATTAATTATTCTTCTTAAATCATCTACTTTGATTTGACCTGGTGCTGATGATTTATCAAGTGATCCAAAACTAACGACGGAACCAAAATGACTCGGCATAATGCGAGATATCATCCCTATTTCGCCCATCGCCATTGAAACAATCGGAATATTAAGCTGATTATTGTCAGCAAAGCTAGCATCAATCAAATCTAAAACGTCACTTTCATCATTAGGCATAATCGCTACTTTAGCAATATCCGCATTGTGGTCGTTCATTAATTTAAATTTTTCAATAATGCCTCGTTCATCTAAACGATTTTTTAAATCATGATGACTAGCAATCACGCAACGGTTATTTTGATGGACTTTAGTTATTAATTCGTCTACTTTTTTATCAATTTCAACGTCTAAGATATCAAAATCTAGGGTTTCAATGGAGCGATTCAACAAATCATGATAGTCTAATTCAATCGCATTTCCACCCTCTTCAACACTTCGTAACGTCAAAATTAACGGTATCTTTACCTGTCGAACAATTCGATTACATTCAATCAAATTTGCCAGACTAAAGTCCTTTAAGTAGTCAATGCGCCACTCAATTAAATCAATCTTATCGATTGCGTTATTAATTGAGGAAACCTCTTTAGATATTTCAGCAATATTCTCACCGGTAATTGGCACCGCAATTTTAGTGGGTTCATCTTTCCATTTCGATACATCCATCATTTTTTATCACTATCCTTGAATAGAATGTCATGAATGTAGTCGACCGGCATTTCTTTACCAGTCCAAAGTTTAAAGGCTGCTGCCCCTTGTTCTAGCATCATTCCTAATCCGTTTAGCACATGATTAACTCCGGCTTGTTTGGCGACCTTCATCAATTTGGTTTCACTTGGTGCGTAGACCGTATCGACGACAATCATGTCCTTATGAAACCAGCTTGGATCCGAAATTAAGGCCTCATCTTCTAATGGATGCATCCCAACCGCTGTTGAGTCACAGTAAATATCACACTTACCGATTTCTTCTTTGAACTTATCGGTATCTGCTAGGTCGAATAATTCTGCCGTCGCTTCGGTTTCATTATTGATGATTTCAACATTGTGTTCGGCTTGTTGCCACTGAGCGTCGCCTTTACGATTAAAGATTACGATATGACTTACCCCATCCAACGCTGCTTGAATGGCGATTGGGGTGCCGGCACCACCGGCTCCAGTTAACACCATTCTTTGACCAGTGATATCTAATCCCTCATCTTCAAGTGACTTCATAAAACCAATTCCATCGGTGGTGTATCCCTTTAACACACCGTCATTATTAACGATAGTGTTCACGGAATTAGTCAAACGAGCCGATTCATCCAGCTCATCTAAAAATGGAATCACCTTTTGTTTGTTGGGCATCGAGATGTTAGAGCCACGCATATCTAAAGTTCGTAGCGCCTTGATACCATCGCCAATTTGTTCACCATCAATATCAAACACTAGGTAGGCGTAATTCAAACCTAGTTTCGCAAAAGCATTGTTATGCATCTTAGGTGACATGCTATGTCTGATTGGGTATGCCATTAGTCCGATTAAAATGGTGTGTCCGTCTATTCTTTCTGTCATGTTAATTATCTCCTCAATATTTCTAGTATTTGATTGGCTACTTCTAGCGGTGTCTTATCATCAGTAAAAATAATATGATTAGATAATTCGTTATAAATAGCGTCACGTTGATGTTTTAAATCAATAATTCCATCGAGGCCAAGTTGATTCACCAGTGGTCTTCCTGTGTCTTGGTTCAAACGACTTTTGATGGTTTCGTCCTTTGCATCTAATAAAAATACGGGTAAATCCATATCTTTAATGACATCGACATTGTAGATTGGGGTGCCACCACCGGTCGCTAAAATTCCCTTTAGATTAACCGATTGCTTTAATACCTCAGTCTCAACTGCTCTAAATTCTTCCTCACTGTTGGATTTGAAAAAGTCGCTGATTGATTGACCGAGATGTTGGACAATCATGCTATCCAAATCCATGAATTTAACGTTTAACTTTTCTGCTAGTAACTGAGTGACAGTCGTCTTCCCGCTGCCCATGAATCCTATAATAATCGCATCCATCCTCTATACCTCCTAACTACATAGACGTTTTAAATGGTCGAAGAATTGCGGATAAGAAATACTAATCGCGTCTTCACCGTCTAATTGAACGGAAGTATCTAGCAACAATGCTGCCACCGCTAAAGTCATCCCGATTCTGTGATCGCCATGACTGTCTAAGGATGAGTTGGCTACTCGCCAGTCTTTAGAACCGTCGATTGAAAAACCATCGGGTAGTTCAGTAATTTGAATGCCCAGTTTTTGTAATTCCATTACCACCGTCTGAATTCGGTCGGTCTCTTTAAAGCGGAGCTCTTCAGCGCCGGTGATGTGGCTATGGCCGTTAGCTCTGGAAGCCAATAAAGCCACCAGCGGTAATTCATCAATCATCAATGGAATGCTTTCCTCGGTAACGTCAATCGGCTTTAAGTCCGGTGTGTACGTCACTTCGATGTCTGCAGTCGGTTCACTGCTGTTGGTTTGATTAAGGAGTTTAACGTTGGCACCCATTTTGATTAATACATCTAAGATACCGGTTCTAGTCGCATTGATGCCGACGTTTTTCAACACAATGTGTGAGTTGGGCACCAATGTGGCAGCCACCATGAAGAATGCTGCGGATGAAATGTCACCCGGAACGTTGAAGTCCTGCGCAGTCAATTTAGGATTATGGTGAACGATAATCTGGTTACCATCTCTTTCAATCACATCTTTACCAAACTGATTGAGCATCGTCTCGGTGTGATTTCTAGTCACCTGCGGTTCAATCACCACACTGTCTGCATCGGCATTTAGTGCTGCTAATATAATGGCACTTTTGACCTGTGCGCTCGCTATTGGTAACTCGTATTTAACCGCTTTAATATGACCCGGGTTAATCGTCATTGGTAAGTACCCGTCGGTTGTCTCAATCCTTGCACCCATCATCGATAGCGGTTCACTCACTCGTTTCATTGGGCGTTTTGATAATGAATCGTCGCCAATTAGGTTGGTGGTGAAGTTTTGGGCTGACAATAGACCGGATAACAAACGTGTGGTAGTTCCGGAGTTACCCATATCTAACTTAGTTTGTGGCTCATTTAAGCCATGCAAACCAACTCCAGTCACTGTTAGTTCATCCCCATCCAAATCAATCTGCACACCCATTTCACGAAAAGCGTTGATGGTGGAAATACAGTCATCAGATGCCAAGAAATGGTGAACGTGACTGGTCCCCTCACTAATTGAAGATAAGATAACGCTGCGATGGGAGATGCTCTTGTCTCCAGGAACCTCTAGGTCGCCATGCAAACCAGTATTGAGATTTACTACTAATTCTTTCATCGCTTTTCCTCCTAGAATTCCTTAATTTCTTGTCTGTAATCCTTGATTTGTCTGGTTAATCGTTCCATATTGCTGCCATCGAATGTTTCGGTGATGATGTTGGCAATTTCAATCGCAATCACGCTTTCAATCACGATTGAAGCTGGCACAATCGCCGTTACGTCTGAACGTTCGATGTTGGCCTTACTGATTTCCTTGGTGTTCACATCGACACTCTTTAATGGCTTGTATAGTGTTGGGATTGGTTTCATTGCTGCTTGGACAATAATTGGCATCCCATTGGTCATGCCACCTTCAAATCCACCCAGGTTATCTGAATCTCTGAACCAGCCTTTTTCTTCGTTCCAGTCGATTGGATCCATCACCTGACTACCAAACTTGGTTGCGGCTGCGAAACCTTCGCCAATTTCAACACCCTTCATGGCGTTGACACCCATAGCGGCGAAAGCTAGACGGGCATCGAATTTTTGGTTCCATCCGGTGTAGCTACCCAGACCAGCAGGAACGTTTTCGGCAACAACCTTGATAATGCCACCAAGGGTATCCCCGTCACGTTTCGTTTGATCAATCATGTCGTGAACTGCATCGACTTTGTCTTCGTTTAAAACACGTAAGTCATTATTTTTAATCTTGTCTTCAATTTCCGCAACCGGTAGTAAATGGTCAACATCAGCATTCACCGCACCAATTTGTTTAACGTATCCGACAATGTTAATGCCCAATTGTTCTAGTAGTTGTTTGCAGATGGCACCAATCGCCACTCGCATCGCGGTTTCTCTGGCTGATGAACGTTCCAAAACGTTTCTGAAGTCGCGATGGTTGTACTTCATCCCACCGACTAAATCAGCATGACCAGGACGCGGACGAGTGACCTTTCTGACTGAGTTTTCTGCGGTTTCTTCTGCGGTTGGGTCCATAATTTCGTTCCAGTGCTTATGGTCTCGATTCATCACGGTCAATGAAATGGGTGAACCTAGGGTAATCTTGTGACGCACCCCTCCGGTGATTTGGACAACGTCATGTTCGATTGCTTGACGGTTTCCGCGACCGTATCCTCCCTGACGTTTGGCTAGTTGATCGTTAATTGCGTCGATATCTAGTTTTAATCCGGCTGGCACTCCTTCCAGGATTCCAGTTAATTGCGGTCCGTGTGATTCTCCTGCTGTGATAAAGTTCATAGTTCATTCTCCTATTCGATGTTTTTAGCTTGTTGCATGATTTCTTTAAAGACTGCCTTAATCTCTTCGGCAAACTTTGGTGTCATTAGTTCAATTCCGGCTAATATTTCTTGTTCTCTTTTTTCATCCAAGATTGGTAGGTTGTTTGCGCGCTTAATCTCTCCGACTTGTTGACAGAGTGTAAAACGTTGTTTTAACAACTCAATAATCTCGGTATCAATTTTTGTAATGTCTTTTCTGATTTCGTTTAGCTCCATATGCTTACTCCTTGGTAGATTTCATAATCATCATGACTAAAATCACGAATGCTGAACTGACAAGTGAAATAATCAGACTGAAGCTAAATGCGACATCGATTCCCTTAGTTGATAGGAAACCAGTAATGATTGGCACCGTTAGTGAAGCGATACTACCGAAGAAGTAAAATGCTCCAGTCACTGTCCCGTGATGCTTTGGAAATAGTTTCATAAAAATAGTTAGACCTGTCTGCATCACTCCTCCCGCTGCTGATAAACCGAATAGAAAACTACCAAGTTCTACTATCAATTGATTGTGAGCAAGCATGATAATTAGTAGTGAAATCACAGTCGCTAGGTTCAAAATAACAACTAGGATTTCTTCGCATCGCTTAGTCTTTAAGATTAGCGAAATCATGAAAACTCCGGTGATGGAACCAATACTGTATAAGGAAAGTAGGAAGTGAGAAGTAATCAATCCCAGTCCTAAAACCTTTGATCCGAATAATGTAATCCATTGGGTAAATACCAACATCAATGCCATTGATGTGTATCCGTATACTAGTAATCCCATGGTGGCAATTGCCTTTTTGATTGGACTGATTTGCACCTCACTGTCTGTTTCTTCTTGTTGAATTTCTCTTACTTTAGGAAACTTAATTGATGAAATGTTGATTAGGTTTAACACCAAGATTAATGCTGGAAGCATGAAAGATAGTCCAAACCACATGTGATGAGTACTTAAGAAGACGATGACTAGTGGTAATAAAAAGTCCCCTGCAGAGATGAATGCTTTTAAAAATACCGTTGATCTACCAGAACCATTGTTGATTTCAACTAAGGTCGTGTAGGTTCCTGAATCCAATGCCGAATTCCCTATTCCAGCGATGATTGCCAATGTGTATGCAAATACAATATTGCTAGCAAATGGCATCGTGGATAAGAAGATGATGTATAAAATCATCCCGATTAATACGAATGTCTTTCTGTTTAGACGGTCTGATAAAATCCCGGTGATTGGGTATGCAATCAATCGACCAATTCCAATTCCAGAAATTACGTATGACACTACCGCGATGGAAGTTAGCCAGCTATGTGCCAGTGATAACATGTTTTGCATCAAGATTATCAATACCATGCCGTGGACAAAGTAGTTAATGAATAACGCTAAAGATAATCTCCTTTTACCTGTGATACGAATATTGTGGTCCTCATTAATCATTTCCATTTCAATTCCCCCTGAAAGTAAAAAAACGCCGACTAGAGAAATCTAGTCGACGCATTTTGAAAGAATATAATTTATGTTTATACCTTCGACTAGATTTTAAGTTAATAATCTAATCGAACGGTTAGTATTCGGGCAGTATCCCACTTAACAGCAACTCGATTAGACTTTACACGTATCTAATCGAATTTGTTATAGCAACTTCGTTAGATACAAGCATCATGTGCTTGCATCCAACAAATCAAATGCAAGCACTACATAAAGTACCAATAGTTGCTATAATAACTGGCTGCTAAGTTCTTCATAAATTACATCCTCCTTCGGTTTTAAATTAAAATATTATTAAATTATCATTAGAGAAAGCATAATTCGAAACACAATAATTGTCAACGTTTATTTACCAATTATTTTATAAAGACACCAAATCATGGTAGGAGAAAAGCGTTGAATCGTTTCGTACCTACCATCACCAATCCCTTTATTCATCGCTTTTTTAAACCATTCTTCACTAACAATCGCATAAGCATAATCACCGTGTAAAAATTTTTGTAACGCTTCTGGTTTACTGGAAACATAATCTTGAACTAAATCCTCATCAAAATCATGTAGGAATGCTGATGTAGAAGGGTGTAGGACGATTTTTTGATTATCTTGGTGTAAATTATGCACCAAAATCATCGGCATGGTCGGTAGGAAAAAAGTATCAACAATTGATAGTTGATCAAGATATTTGTAGTTATTATCAACCCAATTTGAATCGCTGACCGCACTGCGGTATGCCACTGGAACCAGCATGAATTCACCGTTTAACTGATCTAGATGGCTATAAATATCGTCGAAGCTATCGTGTAATTTAATTTCTACTTCTTCCTTACTCGCCAAAAATTGGGCAGCCTTAAAACTATCAGTCTCCTTAGGACCTAAAGTATTGATAATTTTCATCGTCATCACCCAACTTTTCTAATTATTTTCTAATAATTAATTATAATAAGTGGACTTCACTAGTTTGTCAAAGTAAATAAAAACCGGCTCACCAATAATTTGATGAGTCGGTTTTTTGTGCAGCTAAATGTTTTTGAGAAAATGTTATTTAATTACTTGAACTAAATTCTTGTTAGCACTGATGTAATTACCATTACTCAATTGCAATCTGTAAGCTGTTCCAAGCTTTTTGACTGCTTTAACTTTCAATACAGTTCCACGCTTGTATGAACTAACAGCTTTACTCAAGTTAGGCTTTCTGTAAGATCTAATTCTATTACCGATTACCTTAACTTTTTGCACATTGCTGCTGTAATACAAAGGTTTGACGAATGAGGGCTTAGCGGTTACGTAACCCCACTTCTTGTAATCCACTCTGAACAAACCTTTCTTGTTACGAACAATTTGATATACCTTGTATCTCTTTAGTCCACGTTTGTTAGTGTATTCTCCAGCAACTCTGAACATCACAGCGTTTGGACGTGATTGCTTCTTGTAGCCTTCAATACGATTCTTGTGACTGAAGTTGACACTGGAATATCTGTAGAATCCTTTAACCATGTAAATATCACGTGGTATGGATTCCTTCTTAACTAGGTTCTTGTTGGCACTAATGTAAGTACCATTAGTCAATTGTAGTCTGTATGTGCTACCAAACTTCTTAACTGCCTTAACTTTCAAAACAGTACCTTGTTTGTATGCATTAACAGCATTCTTTAACTTAACATTCTTGTATGCACGAACTCTCTTACCGATTACCTTAATTGTGTGCACGTTGCTACTGTAGTACAAAGGTCTCATGTATGAAGGTCTTGCGGTAATGTAGCCCCACTTCTTACGGTCAACTTTGAATAAACCGTTCTTCTTAATAACAATTTGGTATACCTTGTATCTCTTTACACCATTCTTGTTAGTGGTTTCTCCAATGATTCTAAACATTACAGCATTTGGACGTGATGTCGCCTTGTAACCTTCAACACGATTCTTCTTAGTAAAGTTAGTGCTTAGGTATCTGTAGAAGTTCTTAATCATGTAAACATTACGTGGAATGACTTGGTTAGGTCCACTTCCGTTGTTTTGTTTCTTAACATGTTGAAGGTCAATGATGTGGATGTTTTGGGCGATTGCCGCATTAATGTCATCCGCATTATTTAATCCATCAATCGCTGATTGAGCTGCAGCCAACGCGCGATCAACGTTGTTCTTTTGACGTTGCTTCTCATCCTTACTCAATGTCTTATCAGCATCAATTTCGGCCTTAACCTTATTAGCTTCAGTATTAATAGCATCCTTAGCAGCAGTCTTTTGATCGTCAATTGATTGACCGGAAACATGGTCTGCATCCATCTTGGCGTTAGTGTCGCTGATGATTTGGTTAATGCTATCCGCATCGGTTGCATTATCGATGGCTTGTTCGCCAGCTTCTTTATCTGCATCGACTTGAGCCATTTGAGTGTTCTTTTGGTCTTGAGTTAGTGTGGCATCATTTGCGATGTCATTCTTAACCTTAGCAGCTTCTTCTTCAAGTTGATCTTTGGCATTGGTCTTTTGATCACTCAATGAAACTTTACCTGGTACATATTGAGCATCGATTTCTTCGACACCTTGAGCAGTTAAAGCGTTGATATTGTCAGCGTTAGTTTGAGCGTCGACATTATCTTGGGCTGCCTTGTTCTTGGCATCAACATTAGCCTTTTGTTGTGCTTTTTCAGCACTAGTTAATGTCTTGTCGGCATCAATGGTTGCCTTAGTCTTGTCAGCTTCAGCATCTAGTTGCTTCTTAGCAGCGTCCTTTTGGTCATTTAATGAATTGCCTGGGACGTGGTCAGCACCGATTTGCTTGTTGCTATTAACCAATGCTTGGTTAATTGAGTCTGCATCTTTGGCATCATCAATTGCCTTTTCTCCAGCAGTCTTATCAGACTCAACCTTGGCGATTTGAGCATCCTTTTCTGCTTGAGTCAATGTGGCGTCATTTGTGATGTCTTGCTTAGTCTTGGCTGCTTGAGCATCTAGTTGTTGCTTAGCAGCATCCTTTTGACTATCTACTGATGCTCCAGCAACGTGGTCCTTATCAACTTGAGCGTTAGTATCACTAACTGCTTTGTTGATGTTATCAGCTTCTGTGGCATTATCGATAGCTTCCTTACCGGATTTGACGTCGGCATCGACCTTAGCCTTTTGAACATCTTTTTCAACACTGGTTAATGAGTTATCGTTATCGATTTCACTCTTAATCTTCTTGGCTTCGGCATCTAATTGAGCGTTAGCTTTGTCCTTTTGGTCAGATACTGAGGTGCCTGGAACGTGGTCTTTAGAAATCTTGTCATTTCCATCATTGATTGCCTTATTAATTGAATCAGCATCTGTGGCTGCATCAACGGCATTTTCAGCAGCATTCTTATCAGTATCTACCTTAGCGACTTGGGCATCCCTCTGTTCTTTAGTTAATGTTGCATCGTTTGCGATGTCATTCTTAACCTTAACTGCTTGTGCTTCTAATTTTTGTTTAGCAGCTGACTTTTGGTCATCTACTGACTTACCTGGTACATGTTCTTTATCAATAATTCCATCTTTACCAGTGTTTTTTGAAATTAAATCGTTAATTTCATCAGCATTTGATGCAGCATCAATATTATCTTTGGCTGCTTTATTTGCATCATCAACATTATTCTTTTGTTGTTTCTTTTCATCACTAGTCAAAGTATTGTCGGCATCAATATCTGCCTTAATCTTGTTGGCTTCAGCATCCATTTGTGACTTGGCGGCATCTTGTTGGTCCTTAACTGACTTACCAGAATTATGTTGTTTATCAATAATTCCATTTTCACCAGTGTTTTGTGAAACTAAGTCATTAATTTCATCGGCATTTGATGCAGCTTTAATCTTAGCTTTAGCATCTTGATTAGCTTGATCAACGTTTTTCTTTTGTTGTTCCTTTTCATCACTAGTCAAAGTGTTGTCAGCATCAATTTGATTTTTAATCTTGTTTGCCTCAGCATCTAATTTGCCATTAGCAGATTGCTTTTGAGTATCTACTGAATCTCCTGAGTTATGGTCAGCATTAATTTGCTTGTTACCATTATCAGTGGCTTCCTTAATGTCTTCCGCATCTGAAGCGTTATCGATTGCCTTTTCTGCAGCTGTCTTATCAGATTCTACTTGAGCAGTTTGGGCATCTTTTTCAGATTGAGTTAATGTCGCATCGTTTGCGATGTCTTGCTTAGTCTTAGCTGCTAGTTCTTCTAATTGCTTCTTAGCGTTACTCTTTTGATCTTGTAATGATACGGTACTTGTTACGTAATCTTTATCAACTTGAGCATTAGTATCACTGATTACTTTGTTGATACTATCTGCATCTGTAGCCTTATCAATAGCGTCTTTACCAGCTTGAGCATCAGAATCAACTTTATCTTTTTGAGCTTTCTTTTCATCATTATTTAAGGTGTTATCAGCATCGATATCACTCTTAATCTTAGCCGCTTCAGCATCAATTGCATTTTTTGCATCATATTTTTGCTTATCTAATGGAGTTCCTGGTACATATTCACCATCAATAGCCTTGTTAGCATCACTAAGTGCTTTGTTGATACTGTCTGCATCTGTTGCATTATTAATAGCATTCTTACCGCCTTCAACATCTTGATTAACTTTAGCAATTTGATCCTTCTTTTGGTCGGAAGTTAATGTTGCATCATTTTGGATGTCTTGCTTAATCTTCTTTGCTTCAGCATCTAATTGAGAACTTGCATTGCTCTTTTGATCAGATACAGATGCCGCAGGTTTGTGGTCATTTCCAACCTTGTTATTTGCACCACTCAATGCATCATTAATGCCGTCAGCGTCGGTTGCACTATTAATAGCATTCTTACCGCCTTCAACATCTTGATTAACTTTAGCAATTTGATCCTTCTTTTGGTCGGAAGTTAATGTTGCATCATTTTGGATGTCTTGCTTAATCTTAGCCGCTTGGGTATTTAATTGATCTTGAGCAGTTTTCTTTTGGTCTGACAATGGAGTGCCAGAAACATGTTCACCATCAATAGCCTTCTTAGCATCAGTGATTGCTTGGTTAATGTCATCAGCATTTGATTGCTTATCAATAGCATCCTTGCCAGCTTGGACATCGTTATCAATTTTTGCCTTTTGAGCATCTTTGGCTGACTTACTCAATGTTGGGTCGTTATCGATGTCTTGTTTAATCTTATCCGCTTCATCGTCTAATTGCTTCTTAGCAGCAGCTTGTTGATCCTTAACTGATGTACCTTGTTTATGTTGATCATCAATATTAGTATTTCCATCTTTGATTGCATTGTTGATTTCATCAGCATTTGAAGCATCATCAATCTTAGCTTGGGCAGCTTTATTAGCATCATCAACATTCTTCTTTTGTTGTGCTTTTTCGGCACCAGTTAAAGTGTCATCAGCGTCAATAGCTGCCTTAATCTTGTTGGCTTCAGCATCCATTTGTGACTTAGCATCATTCTTTTGGTCAGCCACAGACTTATCTGATTTGTGGTCACCATCAATCTTTTGGTTACTGCTGTCTACAGCTTGTTTGATACCTTCTGCATCTTTTGCTGCGTCGATAGCCTTCTTACCAGCGTCAACATCAGCATCGATGGCTGCCTTTTGAGCATCCTTTTCTGCTTGAGTTAAGGTGTTGTCAGCATCAATTTGTCCCTTAATCTTGTTGGCTTCGTTGTCTAGGTCGTTCTTCTTAGATGTCTTTTGATCAGCCACGGATTGTCCTGAAACGTGGTCACCATTGATTTTACCTGTAGTGTCACTGATTAACTTGTTGATGTCATCGGCGTCTTTTGCACCATCAATGGCCTTTTCGCCGGCGTCTCTATCAGCGTCAACCTTGGCGCTTTGGGCGTCTTTTTCGGCTTGAGTTAATGTCGCATCATTTTCGATGTCTTGTTTAATCTTAGCTGCTTGGTCGTCCAATGTCTTCTTAGCAGCGGCCTTTTGGTCATCAACTGACTTACCTGGTACATGGTCAGCATTAATTTGCTTGTTACCAGCATCAGTGGCTTTCTTGACACCTTCAGCATCTGAGGCAGCGTCGATTGCCTTTTCAGCAGCTTCTTTATCTGAATCTACCTTAGCGGTTTGAGCGTCCTTTTCAGCTTGAGTCAATGTTGAATCGTTTGCGATATCTTGTTTTACCTTTGCTGCTTGGTCTTCCAATGTCTTCTTATTGCTTGCCTTTTGGTCATCTACCGATGCATGTGAAACGTGGTCGGCAGCAATCTTATCTTTGTTGTCTTTAATTAAACCGTTAATGCTATCAGCATCTGAAGCGTTATCAATGGCATCGTTACCAGATTTGACATCCGCATCAACCTTGGCACTTTGAGCGTCCTTATCAGCTTGAGTTAGTGTCTCATCATTTGCGATGTCTTGTTTAATCTTAGCTGCTTGTGCATCCAATTGTGATTTAGCAGCAGCCTTTTGATCATCTAAACTCTTACCTGATTGATGTACATCATCAATGTCTTTCACACTTTGAGTGATTTGGTTATGGATGTCATCCACATTTGTTAAACCATCAATCTTAGCTTGTTCAGCAGAGCTTACACTATCAACCTTGTTCTTTTGATCGGCCTTTTCATCACTAGTTAAAGTTGGGTCTGAATCAATTTCAGACTTAATCTTAGTAGCTTCGGCTTGAATAGATGCTTTAGCGTCAGCTTTTTGCTCCTCAATTGACTTACCAGTTTTGTGGTCTGATGTAATCTTTTGGTTACCGTCACTGATTGCTTGGTTAACACCATCGGCATCCTTAGCGTTATCGATGGCTGTTTCAGCTGAGTCTTTATCAGCATCAACCATCGCACTTTGTTCATTCTTTTCGATTTGAGTTAGTGTTGGATCATTTGCGATGTCTTGCTTAATCTTAGCAGCTTGGGCATCTAATTGCGCTTTGGCATTTGCCTTTTGGTCAGGTAATGAAGTCTTACCTGGAACGTATTGAGCATCAATATCTTTGATACCTTGGTCGTATGCAGACTTAATGCCATCAGCATTAGTTGCAGCATTAATCTTAGCTTCAGCAGCTGCCTTAACGCTGTCCACATTACTCTTTTGTTGGTCTTTTTCTTTACCAGTTAGTGAAACATCAGCATCGATTTGGTTCTTAACCTTGGTTGCTTCAGCATCCAAGTTAGCGTTGTTAGAAGCCTTTTGATTATCAACTGAGCTTCCTGATTGGTGGTCGCCAGCGATTTGACCACTGTTATCACTTAATGCCTTGTTAATGCTGTCAGCATCAGTAGCATTTTGAATTGCTTGTTTACCAGCAGTTGTGTCGGCATCTACCTTGGCAGTTTGAGCATTCTTTTGCGCTTGAGTTAATGTGGCATCGTTTGCGATGTCTTGTTTAATTTTTGCCGCTTGTGCATCTAATTGATTTAGAGCATCTGATTTTTGACTATCTACTGGTGCCTTTGAACCGTGATCAGCATCAATGTTGGTTGTTCCATCACTGATTGCTTTATTAACACTGTCAGCATCACTTGCATTATCAATTGCCTTTGATGCGGCATCTGCGTCGGAATTTACCTTAGCAGTTTGAGCATCTTTTTGCGCTTGAGTTAATGTCGAGTCATTTGCGATGTCTTGCTTAATCTTGTTTGCTTCGTTAGTAATTTGTGACTTAGCAGTGGATTTTTGCGTATCTAGTGGTGTACCTGATACGTGTTTGCCATCAACGTCTGTTATACCTTGCTTCTTTGCTGTATTGATATCGTCAGCATTTGTTAAACCATCAATATTAGCTTGATCAGCTTTAGCGACTGAATTGACCTCATTCTTTTGTTGGTCTTTTTCAGCACCAGTCAAACTAGTATCAGCATCGATTGCTGCCTTAACCTTATTGGCTTCGTCTTGAATGGCTTGCTTAGCAGAGGCCTTTTGAGAGTCAATTGAGTCTCCTGATTGATGGTCATGAGCCATCTTAGTATTACCACCACTGATTGCTTGGTTAATGGCATCAGCATTTTGCGCGTTTTCAATAGCTTGTTCTGCTGCAGTTTTATCTGTCTGTAGTTGAGCTAATTGAGCGTTCTTTTTGTCTTGAGTTAATGTTGCATCATTTTCGATATCATTTTTAATCTTATCTGCTTGGGCATCCAAGTTAGCCTTAGCATTAGTCTTTTGGTCGGCCAATGAAGTCTTACCTGGAACATATTGTTTGTCAATGTCTGTGATACCTTTATTGTATGCAGTATTGATGTCATCGGCGTTAGTTGCGGCATTAACAGCAGCTTGGGCAACAGCCTTTGTTCTATCTACGTTGGCTTTTTGGGTATCCTTTTGTGCAGAAGTCAATCTGTTGTCGGCATCGATTTGGTTCTTAACCTTAGTTGCTTCCGCTTCTAGGTTGGCATTGGCGTTTGATTGTTGATTGTCAACTGAGTTTCCTGATTGGTGGTCGTTTACGATTTGTCTACTGCTCTTACTAAATGCATCGTTAATGCTATCCACATCGTTTGCATTATCAATCGCTTGTTTACCAGCAGATGTATCAGCATTTACCTTAGCAATTTGAGCATTTTTTTGATCTTGAGTTAATGTGGCATCATTTGCGATGTCTTGTTTAATCTTATATGCTTGATCATCTAATTGATCCTTATCATATTTCTTTTGGTCAGACAATGGCGTTCCAGGTTGGTATTGGTTATCGATATCTTGAATTCCATGTTTTCGTGCGGTATTGATATCATCTGCATTGGTTGATGAATCAATATTGGATTGACCAATTTCTTTGAATCTGGAAACGTAAGCATTTTGAGATTTTTTGTCTGAACTAGTCAAAGTGTAATCATTATCAATTTTATTCTTAACACTAGCTGCTTCGTCTTCTAGTATGGCCTTAGCTTTGGTCCTTTGTTCATCTAATGATATTCCAGGTTTGTATTCTTTTACAATCTTTCCATTTTCATCATTCAATGCATTATTAATACTATCCGCATCAGTCTCATTATTAATAGCATTCTTACCGTCTTCAACATCATTATCAATCTTAGATGATTGAGACTTCTTTTCGTCGCTAGTTAATGTGTTATCGTTTGCAATGACTTGTTTTGTCTGAGTTGCCTTGTCTTCCAATGACTTTATAGCAGCGGCTTTTTGTACTTCTAATGAGTCTCCTGATACATGTTGATCATCAATATTTTTAATACCTTGTTTAAGTGCGTTATTGATAGCATCAGCATTGAAGTAGTTACTAAGTTCAAGTCCTGCAATATCTTTAGCTCTTCTTACCTTTGATATTTCTTGATTTCTTTTTTCAGTAGTTAATGTCTTATCATCCCTAATAGCAGCCTCAATCTTTGTGGCTTCAGCATCTAATGCATCTTTAGCAGTAATCTTTTGGTTAGAAATACTAGGACCAGGTACATAGTCGCCATTAAGTTGTATTACAGCTTTTTTACGAATCTCCTCTACGTTTGCTGGGTCAGTAACTGCTTTTATTTGACTAGTATAGTTACCCATATCCGAGTCAAGATTTTGTAATTGTTGCTTAATTTGTTCGCTAGTATTTGTTTTATCAGATTTAATTTTACTATTATTATTTCCATAAACATAATTAAGATTATTAATTGCTGAACTAATTGTAGCTGTTAGTTCTTCATGTTTAATATTATTAATACCATCAGATAAAGAATCAGCTATTTGACTTGATTGTGAGACACCCAATAAGTTTGCTTGCGCTGTTTGAAAAGCAGTACTAATTGAATTGTTAGCAGATTGCTTATCACTAGCAGACAAGTTGCTTAGGTTTGAAACATTGGTTGTTGATGATGCTTTTTGATTTTGTAATTGTGTCATTGCGTTAGCAATTGAAGTATTATCTGCTCTGTAAGCATTTTGAATAGCGTTTAATTGAGAAACAAAGTCACCATCTGTTGTAACTGCATTGATTTGAGAAGTGTAGTTATTTAATAGTTGAGTGGCTTGGTTTAATGGAGATGTTTGGTTTAAATCGTTTAACGCTCTACCTTTCAATTGGCCTAATAATTGCTTATTAAAATTATCACCAAATTTATCGTAAGTTAAACTTCGTCTAGAAGTAAACGCAACTTTTGTACTGGACTTAATAAGTTCTCCCTTGCTATTTTCTCTGTGGGTAGACATTGTTGCAGAAATCCAGTCACTAGGGGTAACTTTTACTGGGTCTACATAAACAGATATAGTTACATCCCCACCTACAACTTTTTCGGTCTTGTACTTAACATAGTATTCACCATTATTATTAGTTAGTGTTTGTAACCCGTAATCATCACTATTAACCGTAACAGAACTTACTTTGCTAGCTAGATTAGGACTTGTATTTAATGTAAATTCAAGAACTCTATTCCATCCTTCGGTTCTAGTAATTACCTTTGTACCAAAGTTAAAGTTAATGACATATTTATTAGTATTAGGGTCGTATTTGACACCTTTGTAATTTAAATTAGTATTTGCAATTGCATCCTGATATTGAGGACTATTTGCTCCACCAGCTGGTCCACTGATGAAAGTATCACTATCTGCAGGAGCGCCACTTCCATCCCTCAATGATAGTCCTTCCTTTGCATCTGATGAACTTGATGCAGAGCTTGCCAAAGAAGCACTTGATGAAGAGGCACTTGATTGTTGTGATTGGCTATTACTTAAGCTTTGGTTGCTTTGATCAGCACTTGAACTAGCATTGCTGGATGCATTTGAATCAGTGCTGTTTTGGCCTGCAACGTGACTTGCATCAATGTTGTTCTTACCATCAGTTAGTGCTTGGTTGATGCTGTCAGCATCTGTGGCACTATCGATTGATTGTTCGCCAGCGACCTTGTATGAATCGACTTCGGCATTTTGGCTATCCTTGTCAGATTGTGACAAAGAAGTATCGTTATTGATGGCATCCTTGACTTTGCTTGCTTCGGCGTCTAGTTGAGCCTTAGCTTCGTTTTTTTGGTTATCAATTGTTGAATTGTTATTATTGTTATTATTTTGATTAGTAGTTGAATTTGATGAAACTTGAGTTTCACTAGCAAATGCAACATTTTGATTAGATTGCATTACAGCAGCGGCTCCAATTAGTGAAAATGAAGCCACTGATAGTACAACCCAATTTTTCTTTACTTTTCTCATAATTTTCTTGTCAGAATTTTTTCTGAACTGTTTGTGGTTGTATAACATTTCATTAACCTCCCGTCGGGAAATAATTTTTTTCAGCATGAGAAATTATAAACATAAATATCATTCATTCAAGAGGTCTAAACGTTGATATGTCAACGTTTCATTAAGTTTTTATAATATTTCTTTAATTAAAACGATTGAAGAGTTGATTTAAGGGCATCGTAAAAATTGAAAAAATTAGAAAATGGAGTGTTTAAGTTTTGTTTAAATTTCATCTAACAGCAATAATTCGCCAAAAATGAGATAAAGATGAATGTCTGATGTACCGGTATTAATGTAACCACATGCGCATAATGGATATTTAAAAAACACCTATTTTTAGAAAAATGTCTAATTTTTTTGAAATAAAAAAGACCGCCCAAAAGAGCAGTCTTTTTATTTTCGATGAAGTCGTTTGATATTAATCGCCATAATCAATGGAACTAGCATCAATAGCGACATTAATAGTGCTTGATAGTGATATGCCGTAATCACATTGGCAATGTCGGCAGTCAACGTCACCACTAGTGACAATAGAATCGAACTCCCTAGTTGATGGAAGACGTTAACGGCACTGGAAGTTGCCCCACCCAAGTCCTTCGGTGTATTAGCTACCCCTGAGACCGTCAGTGGACCAAAGGAGAAACCTTGGCCGATTCCAATCACAATCATTGGTAGTGCCACTGAGATAATGTAACCGTGTTTTAAATCTAAACCGAATAACATTAAGACACCAAGAAGTGTCACGATGGTCCCAAATAGCAATAGGTTTTCGTTTTTATACTTATTGGATAGCTTGGATTGAAGCATTCCAAACAAGAACTGTGGAATCGTTTCCGGCATGAAACCAAACGCAGATAATAGCGGTGTAAAGCCATAGTACTTTTGTAGTACCTGTGGGACTAAAAAGAAGAACGAGAACATTGCGCCAATGTAGAAGAATCTGGCGATATATGCGGAAACACGTTCTTGATCCTTAAAAATGGCCATTGGCATGATTGGATTATCAATCTTAACTTCACGGAATAAAAAGATGACCAATAACACGACAAAAATAGCGATAAATAGTCCTTTATGTCCGGCACCGTTAATTGCATTAACCAGTGATAAGATGGCTAGCACGGACAAAATTGAGCCTATGTAGTCCAGATGAGCATGCACTCGTGTCTTTGCTTTTGGCACAAAGAAAATGGTCAATAGAATCAACAAAATCCCTAGTGGAACGTTGATTAGAAAACCAAGGCGCCAAGAATAAAATGTCGTTACTAATCCCCCGATGATTAGTCCAACACTGGCCCCTAATCCAGCGGTCACTCCGTAAAATGAAATCGCCTTTTCTCGTTGTTTTCCTTCATAGGTATCCAGCAACAATGCCAATGAGGTTGGTGCCAGAATGGCAGAACCAATCCCCTGAAATGCGCGCATCACGATGATGAATAAGCCGTTTGGTGCAAGACCGACTAGTAGTGAGAATAATGTAAAGATAACCAGGCCGGTTAGAAAAACTGGTTTTCTTCCATACAAGTCCCCTAGACGACCACCTAACAATAACAGACTACCAAAGACCAAGGCGTAGATGTTGGTGATCCATGCAACACTTTGACTGGTCATATGTAAACTGTTGGCGATTTGAACCGTACTAGTAAATACGACGGAATTATCTAATAGAATCAAAAAATAGCTAATTAAAATAATCGGCAGGATAATGCCAAATTTATACTTCATGCTTGTGTCCCCCTAAAAATATGATAAAGTAATCATATTACTTAAAGCCGACTTTAAGGCAAGACATTGAGGTGAAAAAATTTGAACATTAAAGAAGCCAGCCAAATCACTGGTGTTCCAGCATCTACCATTCGTTATTACGAAAAGGAACACATCATCCCCGCCGTCGATAGAAACAATTCCGGTGTGCGTGATTTTGACGATCATGCGATTAGACGAATTAGTTTTGCCAAGAAAATGCGTGATGCTGGAATGGAAATCAGCACTTTGAAGCAATACATTAATCTATTTGATAACGTTGAAAATAGTGAAGATGAACAATTAGCCCTATTGGTCGAACAAAAACGTTTAATGGAAGCAAAACGTGACAAGATGCAAGATGCCATTGACCACTTGGCTCACAAGATTGAAAACTTCGACACTCACATGTTGAAAATCGAAGATGAATTGAGAACAATGAAAGCAAACAAAAAAGAACGACTATAAACGTCGTTCTTTTTTAAACATAAGTACACTTACGCCGGTTTTTATTTACACAATTTTAAAACATATTTATACCTTCTTTTCATATACTGAGTATAGAAAGGAGGTATAAGTATGGAACAAAAAAATAACGATGAACAACTACTAAGAGCTGCAGCCGCATCTATTTTATTGAACATATTAGCAATTTTTCTTATGTGTAGATTTGGTGCAGATGTTAAAGATACTATTCCAATCTCTGCTCTGATTTCTTGTTCATTATTCCCCGTTCTAAAGGCATATTTCACTGGAAATCATAAGGATAAAAAGAAATTAACTTATGGTGGATATGTAATAATCGTTCTTTATATATTCGCAATCATAGCACCTCAAAATGATAATTCAGTCATTAGCAATCTGTGGTATAGCTTAATTACACTAGGTTTCTTCTATGGAATTTTATTAGCCTTTTGTGGAACTATCTACAATAGAAAATAACGTACAAAAAAAGAACGACTATTCCAGTTGTTCTTTTTTAAGCTTGTTTTTCGTTGGCAGCTACGAAATGGTAGATGATGTAGCTAACAGTCCAAACAAAGATGAACACTAAAAAGATTAGGATGGCTTTAACATCTAGTTCGATGTTAAAGTTCAAAAATCCTTTTAGTTTGATAATGTTAAAACCTAATAATGATCCCCAAGCACCCTTTGAATGCACCAAAAGTTCTACAAAACTATCAAGTAAAATTAGAACTAAGTACAAGATGGTACCGTAGGAGAACCAATTAAATGTCTTTTTTAACATATTCTTCCTCCCCAATATCGGTTACTGTTATTATACACAAAAAAGCAATCCAATATGGATTGCTTTGTTTATTTTGTCTTCGCTAATTCCTTGAAGGAAGGTATCGACATCATTGAGCAGAAACTGATGAGGTAAAGGATGGATAACATCCCCATCACTACCCAAAGAGAATGATTTTCCATAATTAGACCGATTATGGCCGGTGAGAATCCCCCGATGGATCTACTAACCCCAATAATAAAGTTATTGGCAGTAGATCTGATTTCGGTAGGATATAATCGGCTTATCACCGTACCATAACCACCATACATTCCGTCAGAGAAGAAGCCAAGAATCGTTGCAGCGAGCAATAATGTAAAACCGTTGAAAGCTAAGGTTACCCCGTATACAGCAATTGCTGATACTAATAGGAAAATGCCGAAAGCTTTTCTAGGTCCAAGTTTGTCTAAGACATTGCCAAAGGCAAACATCCCAAGACTCATTCCACAAATAGTTACAATAGTCCAAAGCGCGGAACCGGAAACACTAAGTCCTAACTTTTTCTGCATGATGGATGGTAACCAGTTAATTAAACCGTAGTAGCCGGCAATTTGAACAATCACCATGACAATTAATGCAACCGTTTGGTATGCAAGTTTTGGTGTAGCAAATAGTTTCTTAATTGATACTTTTGGTCTATCCGGACGTTTCATAGTATCGACAAACTCTTCGCTTTCCTTTAAATGACGACGAATGACAAAAGCGAAGAAGATTGGGATAATCCCTACCAAGAATAATGCACGCCATCCAAATAATGGAATCACTAGTGCAGACAATAATGCCGCTAGCATTGATCCAATTTGACCACCAATTGTGGTAAAGGAGACAGATTTACCTAGTTCTTTCTTTTTGAAGGACTCACAAATCATTGCTACACCAGTACCATACTCACCACCTGTTCCCAGACCAACGCAAAAACGTAAAATCAAAAACGTGATAAAGTTTTGAGCAAACATGATGCTAGCTGTAGATATTGCAAAGATAAAAATCGTATAGGTTAGGATTTTAACACGGCCAAATCTATCAGCTAATAGCCCAAAGATAATTCCACCTAGAAGTGAACCAAAAGTTGTGACAGTGGAAAGCATCCCAGCTGCCCCTGCACTAATGTTTAGACCCACTATAATCGATGACATCGCAAAAGATATGAATGAGACATCCATACTTTCTAACAGTTGCCCGATCGATGTAGAAGCTAGTACCCACTTCTGCGATTTTGTCGTTTTGACTCGTTGATCCAGTGTATTTTCCATTATGTTACCTCCGCTTTGACACCTATGTGTTTATTTATGGAACATCTTTAATATAGGCCTGGGATGTAAATTTGCTATAAAAATTATGTAAAAGTTATGTAAATATAAACAGTGCATTTTACGATACCTTAGGGTATACTGAAATCAAAATGCTAGGAAGTGATAATTATGAATAATATCGCTGAATTCAAGTTAGATAGACAATATTATGGTCTAGCGCTTGCCGAAGAATTTATGTCCACCGAATTATACGACATCATCAAAAGAGATCGCGAAGAATTAGCCAAGTGGCTACCATGGGCTAATGACATGCAATCAATTAATGACGAAGCAGAATTCATTCGCTATGCTAAGGAACACAATATGTTCGTTCTAGCAATTTTAAATGGTGCAAAACCAATCGGTATGATTAATCTACATAACATCGATGAAGTTAACCATACTGCTGAGATTGGTTACTGGTTGTCCAGTGAATATCAAGGAAAAGGAATTATGTATAACAGCCTTCAATCACTTGCTAGTTATGCATTCAACTTCTTTGATATGGAAGAACTAATAATTAAAGCTAAAGTTGAAAATGAAAAAAGCAAACACGTTGCTGAACGTGCAGGCTTTACATTCCAAAAAGTTGAAGAACCATTTGCGATTTATAAAAAGAAAAAGAACGGCTAGAATTAACCGTTCTTTTTGTTTACCTTTAACATGTAGTCCATGAATCCATATAGAGCCATCCAGATTAGCATGATGACAATGAAGTAAATCAATGTCTTCCATGTAATTAACAGGCTAAAGTTGAATTCCCCGGGGTTAAAATTCTTAACGACTCTTACGCCCATTAGAGTGCGCCAAGTTGATGGAGATTGATAGTAAAATCCTTCCAAAAAACCATCAATAATAGTTAAGATTACATATACCCCAACGCCAAGTGAAAACCATCTACTCATCTTCATTTGCATAATGTAACCTGCCTTTATTATGTACTACCCACATAATAGCACAGCCCTTCTCGAATTTGTATTAAAAAAGGCTATGAAAAGCATGTTATATCAACGTTTTAACCAGTTAATACAAAATGATGACAATAGTTTGTCATTTTCATTAAGTTTATAAAGTGGTATATTCTTATTACTATAAGACCAAAAGGAGGTGCCATGATGAAGGCAATCAGAAACATTATTATCTTAGTATTCCTTGCTGTGCTTATCTTTATTGCTTTACCAGTCGGAAAAGACTTCTATATTCAAAGCTCATTAAGCAAACAAGCTAGTTCAGCAATCAGCAACCAACAAGAACTAAAGAAAGTGGCTGCCAACGAATCAACTTACGTGTACTTAACTCAACACAACAGTGATCGTATCTACAATTCGAACTCTGATACTGGTAAAGGTAATACCTACCGTTACTCCGCCAAATATGGTACTAAGAACATCACACTTACTGGTACCCTGTCCAACGCCGGATTTAAGGTAAAACTAGATAAAGTGGAAATCACACAATAAGAAAAAGCTCTCCGGTTGGGAGGGCTTTTTTTGTTTTATAATTATTAAACTAAATCTTTTATAGGAGTGACAAGCATGAGCAAAGTAAGACTTCAACATTACATTCCTCAATTAATATTAAGATCATTTACAGATTCAAGTGGTCATCTTTCTTGTTACAGGATTAAGGACGAAAAGTTCTTTCATCCAAAACCCAACGCTGTAATGGCATCAGCTTGGCTATATGATGAAATAGAACTAGAAGAAGTAAAAAAAGGCTTAAAATACCTGGTTAAGAATAATACTATCAAAAAATTTGATAAAGCTATAAAAGAAATGGAAAATGAGAATCAATACATCGAACATTCTCTAGGTTCTTCTGAATCAGGCTTCGGCGTACTTATAAATAATCTCATAACAACACGAAAGGGTACTATATTAACAAAAAAGAGTATTAGAAAAAACCTCTTATTAATGCTTAGACAATTATCCTGCAGGTCATTACGGCGAAAAAAACAAATTGAGTCAATACCTCAAGAGAGATATAACAAATGTTTAAAAAAATACGGATTAGATGATATTAATTTTAAAAATTTTGCTAGTTTTTTAAGATTTCAAGAATTATTCATTCCTTCTGATGAAGAAAAATTCGAAATAAATTATATTAATTTTTGTGGAAGCATTTCACTAGCAATAAATGATTCCGAAACACCCCTTTTATTTGGAAATAATGCACCTATGTTAAAGATACCCAGAACGGAAGAACAACTTTTCCCCATATCACCAAAGTTAGGTATTATAATCCGAAGAGATGAATCAAAATCGTTAATATTTAGAAATAAAGTTGATCAATATAATAATTATTACTTAAACAAACAGGAAATCAAGATTTCGAACATTCTTCAATCATCAGATTTAAATGACATAGTAATAGGTCCAAGCGAAGTAATAAAAGAAGCTAGAAAAAAACATAAATCTAAATACTGAACACTTCACATCTATGGTGCTAATATATAGTTGGATTCAGATATAAATTGAATTGATAGAGGCGATTAATATGACTGAATCAGAAATTATAGATGGAATTAAGCAAGTAAAGACAACACCAGGTATGATTGATTACCTAAGAACATTATTGAAGAAAGGTCGTAAGGAAGACCCTACTGATGTTCACACATTCCATGATTTTGAAAAGGCATTGTATGATTACAACAATCATCAATACCAAACTCATAACAAAGCTGACAACTCACTATAATCTTGTTGAGTCAAAGAAGGTATTATGATGATGAAGAGATTTCGAATTCATGATTGCACTACTTTGTTACTTGATAGATTTTCAATATAATGTAGAGACATTTTAAATAAAAAAGGGCACCTGATTGGGTGTCTTTTTTATTTGGAACAATCTTGAAAAATATTAAATGCAACCAGTATAAACACGATTAAAGAACTATAATAATCGTCCTCTATCATTTCTAAAGAAGATGGCTGAGTTCCATGAACATATTTATTTCTCAAGGAAATAGAGTTAAGGAAATTTTTACTATTCATTATATAGTTAAAGTAATTAATTTCTTGAGTTGATAAAAGTTTTCCATCAGTACATAAGAAATCCCTATCTTTAAGCTTTAATATTTCTTTTTCTTCTCCATCATCTTTATACATCAAATTAACATACCCATTTTCATATACATCATTTAGTATCGAAAGCATACGTTCATTAATTTGAATAAAATTATCATTGTTCAACTCGACAAGATGGGCACCGATTAAATAATCCATTTCTCTTTTTGAAAATGATCCTAAACTACTATAATTTACTCTTTCTTTAGACAGAGTTTCATAGACACTTTTATAATTTCTATTTTCTTTTATGCCAGCCAAGAAATTCATATTAGTGGAAAACAATCTAAAAAATTCCATTTGATATTTATTGTTCAAGTATGCATGAGTATTATTATGTCTACTTTCAATATTAAACACTATTATTTCTTCACCCATGAATCTTATTCTGTCTTTATCTACAGAACCATTTTCAACATAATCTTTATATTGATGCAGTAAACTTTCTATTTCTATTAGGATATTTCTACATTTTTGCAAATAACTTGCATTATCTGGGGAAGTGTTTACAAAAAATCCTTTTACATGAGAATTATTCTCAAGCAGTAACTTAATTACCTCTTCCAAAGATGTGTTAATTTTGTGCAATGATTCATCAATTGATTTAAGCAAATATATTTGCTTAATTTCATTTTCTTTATTACCAATACTTTGAAAATACTCTTCTTTACCAGTACGGTTAATATAATCTAATATAGACATATCACTTGTTTTATTAATAGCGACATTCCATCTCAAATTATCATCAATATACAATAGTCTAAGAAGTTTATTCATCATTTCAGGATAATTTTCTTTATTTAAATTATACAAAATTTGAATAAAGATTCTTACACTATTCTCTAAACCTTTTTCCAAACTTAACACCTTAACATTATCCTTGTCTAGAGCATGATTACGTTTCATTATTATAAACAAATGATTTAAATTCTTTTTATTTAAAGTTATATGGTTTTCCAATATTAAACGGCAATAATCAATTTTCATACCATCATAATTCAAATAAATACACACCAAATCGTCGTAGTAAATCGACATTTCTTCTGGCCAATACAATAAAATGTTGCTTCTTTCAAATGAATCATCTAAATATCTTTCAAAAAGATGTATATGATTACATACATATTTAAAAATTTCTTCTGAAAAATCTTTAGATAACTTTTCTACCCTCAAAACGTCGATAATATTAAAATCATCACATTCTATTAAATTGGTAAGCTGTTCAAGAGACGAGATTTTATTGTATTTCGTAATAGACTCAAAAAAAACCTTCCTGTAAGTTTCTTCTAACGAATGGTAAGTTTTTACTACATCAACCAAGAAATTATCAATGTTTTTTGCAAAACATTTGTTAAGTTCTCGAACTTCAAGAGCATTGTCTTTTTCGAATACCTCGTCGTAGTATTTTATAACAACATATAATTCCATATAATCGTTAACACTGATTAAATTGTTACCTTTAGTTTGACGTATAACTTCATTGAATCTATCCTTGAACCCTCTTTGTTTAATTAAATTTCCTTCTAGTGTGTAATCCAATCTTTCATTTTTCATTAAATATTCGCCTTAGTACGTAAATATAGGAAAAAATAAATTCATATTGTTAATTTCCTATTTTTATATTTAATCATCATATTCATTTACTATTTCTTTAATTCCTTTACCGATACCTTCGATAATAGAAGTAACAAGTGCGTTACCCATGAAGAACATTCTCATTCTATCGCTAACTTCTTTAACTTCACCATCAACGATTTTATATTTAGTCCAATCATCTGGGAAATCTTGCATTCTCTCTGCTTCGATTGGTGTTAACACTCTATATCTATCATTAATCTTCAACCAATGGGTTGATCTGTTAACACTTCCTTCAGAGGTAAGCATGGTTCTACCTGGTAGTGATAAATCTTCATAAGGAGACATTCCACCTTCGCTGTAGGTATAAGTATGTCCATCGGCGGAAGTTCTTTCAATATGTTTTGGACCACGAAGATAAGCAAACTTATCAATTTTAGCTTGGTCATCTACATAATATTTTTCATCAATATCATCTTCTGGTTGAACAATATCTCTTAGTGGAGTTGGTTTTTTATCAGAATTTGGAACAGAGTCGATAGTAAAGTACTTGCCGTGTCTCATAATTCCAGTATTGAATACTTTACCAGTGAAATTATCTGATGCAGCTACAATATCATCTGGTAGTTCATAATAAGCTCTTCTACCTTTATATAACTCTTCTTTAATTGGGAATTGCTTTGCAAATAGACCTTCTTTAAAGATATATTCGTCATAAGCATCATCTGGGATTAATTCTTCGTCAAAATCATATTTTTCGTCCAAATGTTTTGCATATGGTAGGTCATTACGGAATACGAAGAAATAAACACGACGACGGCGTTGAGCTCTTCCGTAATCAGCCGCATTAATAACACGCCATTCTACAGAATATCCTAGGCTATTTAATGCAGTAAGCATAATTGAAAAATCTCTTCCTCTTTGCTTAGCAGGAGCTTTCAATAATCTATCAACATTTTCAAAAATCATATATTTAGGATGGATATCTTTAGCAGCTCTAATAATTTGCCAGAATAAAACACCCTTTTTACCTTGAATTCCCATTTCATTTTTCTTAGATCTCGCTACTGAGTAATCTTGGCATGGAAATCCACCAACTATCATATCTGCATCCATCGAACTGAACTTTTCATCAGAAATTTCAGCAACATCAATTCCAATATTTTCGGAATCTGGGAAGCGGTAGTTGTATACATCAAAAGCATCTTGGCTTTTTCTTGATGGTTCATATTGATTGGACCACTTTGTCTTAAACAATGATTTATCTGCATTATCTAATCCGATACGGAATCCACCGACTCCGGCAAATAATTCTAAGACTTTAAGTTCTTTCGCCATGCTAATCACTCCTTTTTTTGAATTATTAATATATATTATATAATATATGTAGAAAAGGATCAACACATATTATTCAAGAGGGGCCAAATATGGATTTTAAAACTAAGGAAGAAGTACATAATAGAGCTGTTCAGATTGAAAACATTAAACAAAAAGATCTTATAAAAATGCTTAATCTGAACATAAAAGGTAACAAAAATGCCATGGGTGACGTGTTCGAAGCTTGGTTTGGAAAGCCAAAGGACTCAGCAAGTCAACCTGATTTAGGTGTGTCCGAACTAAAAGCAACTCCTTTTAAACGTTTAAAAAATGGTGATATTAGTGCTAAGGAAAGATTAGTCCTTAACATTATTAATTACGAAGATTTAGATAAAGAAAATTTTGAAAATAGCCATCTTCTTGAAAAAAACAAAGTACTGGAACTTGGATACTATGAATACAACAAAGACATCCCAAAAGAAGATTGGTTTTTCGCAAAATGTGTTATGTACGAAATGCTCAACAATAAGAATGATTTAGAGATTATCAAAAAAGACTGGGAAATCATTCAATCATATGTAAAACAAGGTAAAGCTGAAGAAATAAATGAAGGAATCACCAACTATTTAGCCGCTTGTACAAAGGGTGTAAACAAGCATTCAATGAGAACACAACCAAATTCAAATGTTATGGCTAAGCAAAGAGCTTTTTCATTAAAAGGCAGCTTTATGACTACTCTTCTAAGAGATTATATTTTTGGCGATAAACATTCAGATGCAATTGTTAAAGATTCTACTGAACTGTCTACTAAATCTTTAGAAGATATTATCCATTCAAAATTCGAACCATTCATTGGAAAATCCGTAAAAGACATAATTAACGAATTAAATATTCCTTCTAAAGAAACTAAGACAATTGGTAAATACAATGTCGAAATAGTAAATAGGATTTTAGGAATCAAAAGTAGAACTGGAATTGAAGCTGATGAATTTAAAAAGGCTTCTATTGTGCCTAAAACCATTCAATTTAATCAAAGAAATGTAAACAAAGAAAGTATGTCTTTACCACCTTTTAAGTTCAAAGATTTAGTAGAAGAAAATTGGAATGACAAAGACGGTTCTCCAGAAGCCTCATTAAATGTTTATTTTTCAGAAACAAAATTTTTGTTTGTAGTTTTCAAAATGGATGATGATGGAATTAACTATCTAAAAGGAATTAAATTCTTTAGAATTCCTGATGACCAAAGAGAAGGAACCATAAAGGAAGCTTGGCAACAAACTGTGGACACTCTACTTTCTGGTGTAAAGCTCACTTTTGAAAACAATAGAGTCTCCAATAACTTTATCTCTTCAAAAGATAGAAAAATAATCCATGTCAGACCACATGCTGCAAAAAGTAGCTATGTTGATAGTAAGGATTCTAATGAATTACCAGTCCCTGCAAATTGGACCAATAAGCCATCTGAATACTCTGATAACTTTATGACAACCCAGTCCTTCTGGCTAAATAGTAAGTACATAAAGTCAGCAGTAGAAGATTTATTATAAAAAGCAGTGAATTTTATTTCACTGCTTTTTTTATAACGTAATAAATTCTGTCCTTACCCTTTATAAATCCTTTATTTCCAATGTAGTTATTATATTCGAAACCACTAACGTTTAATATTCTATATACAGATTTAAAAAATGAACATTTAAAAATTACGTCTTCATTGTTATTTACACCAAACGTTTCATAATCCGTATCTGGTTGGTTCAAATCATGATAATCAGTCAATTCATTTAACATTGCATCATAAGCTACATAAGACATTTTCCAATCATATTTTGGATATGTAATAACGTAATCCGGATTGTCATAACTTCTTAAATCTTCTTTGTAAGATTCACATGCAACTTCAGTAATATCTTTCATCAAAAAAGCTCCTATAATTAGCATTTAACTAATTATAGATCGATGATTTATAAAATAAAAAAGCCTTTCTTACACGAGATGGGAAAGCTCTATAAAGAAACGCCTTATAAAGAATTAAATTGTTCTAAAGCGTTTCAAAAGGATTAATCATCCCCAACGAAACTACATAGTAGTTTCATAATTATGAATAATCAATAATCTTGCCTAATATGTGACAAATTTAGAAAATCCATATATTCTATCCGATTTATTAATAAATCTTTTGTATATCTTATCTTCATCAAGCAAAGTATTATTTTTAAGATGTTTGTAATAATAAATATATTTATTATTAAGCAATTCTCTAATTGGTTCTCTTACTTTGTTATATGTGTTGTACAAAACTCCAGGTGAAAAAACAATATATTTAACACCTATATATTTCGCATATAATTCAAAACTTTTAACAATAGAATCAAATAATTCTTTTTCATAATATTTAAAATCAAAGTCTATAATTTTAAATACTAATTCTCCATCTTCCATTGTTATTCTGATGTTTCCAAGGAATGTATTCTTTCTTCTCCACTTCATCTTAATATTTATACATGAATTTCTACTATATGGATCAATTTGAAAAAATCCTCTTGTTTCATCATATAAAATCTTTTTAAATTCTGATATGTTTTTTTCATTAAAAGCCACACTACCTATTTTTTCAAACATCATTTGCGCATACCCTACCTTTTCACCAAATTCTTCTTTTTGTATATTCAATGATTCGCAAATTTTATTTTTAATATATGATGTGGTTTTATTATATGGGTTCATTCTGATTCTATAAATCGTACTTCTGGGGATACCTGATATTCTGGATAAATAAGAGCTACTTATATTATTTTTTGTCATTATTTCATCTAATTTATTTCTAAATACAGGCTTTCTATAAATATCAAATTGTTTCATTATTTCATCTCCGATAAAAATTTTAAATTTATAATAGTATCTAAAAAATAATTTAACAACAGTCATTTACTTGCAACAAAACGTCAAAAAATAAAAAAGAATGTTGATAAATCAACATTCTTTTTTCATTCTAATTAAAATATTTTATTGGTTTTTACTAATCTTCAAAAAAACTGTCCTTATCAATCGTATCAATTGTAGATTCGATAAAAAGTAAAACTATTGAAAGAATAAAGGTAACAATTGCCGTTACTCTTCTTAATGTAGTGGATGGTCCATTAAAGAAGCTATCCCAAATTAAGAAGGATGTAATTGTTAAAGAGAAAAATACTAGTTGTACTCTTAGAAATGCGAAAAACATTTGTGACTTAGATGTAGGTTCCATCGTATTTACTCCGTTTCATATGTATTCCCCGCTTGCACGGGGGAAAGATTACCATTTGAACAAGTTGAAAGTTGTCTTGTGGTATACCTTGTTATATAACGCCTTATGTGGATTATTAATCCATCCCATACCCTTCTTACCATAGTATGGGTTAATAGCACGCTTTAGTGATCGCACAGCGCGGCCCCTAGTGCGTGCTGATAATGACTTTTTCCAACTTGGTGTTCTAACACCATATTTCATGTCTATCATCTTCTTTTTTATAGGCTAATGTAATTATACAACTTATCTAATAATTTAAAAGCAAATGAAAAAAGCACACATTATTGTGTGCTTTTTCTATTCAATAATTGCTTGTTTAATTTCGCTGGCATATTCCTTTAGACGCTTAGGTGCATCTTGTTTATCCTCTTCGACGATTCTGACAAACGAACTACCGATGATGACACCGTCGGAGATTTGATTCATTTCACTCGCTTGTTTAGCCGAATGAATTCCAAAGCCGATGGCGACTGGAACGTCAGTATATTCCTTTATCTTTTGGACAATTCCGGATAGGTAACTGGAGAATTCATCCCTCTCACCCGTCACCCCCAGTGAAGATACCAGGTAAATGAATCCTTTAGCGTGTTGCACCAAACGTTGAATTCGATCATCTGAATTCAATGTCACTAGTGGCACAAGTGCTAAATCATGCTTATCGATAAATGGTAATAATTCATCTTGTTCTTCGTAAGGCAGGTCCGGAATGATTAGTCCACTCACCCCGTGAGTTTCACATTGACGACAAAATTCATCGTAGCCGTATTGGAGGACGACGTTTAGATAGGTCAAAAAGACCAGTGTAATATCGGTTCGTTGATGAATCTCATCGACCATCTCAAAGACCTTATCCATTGGTAATTCACCGTCTGCCAAAGCGCGTAAGTCAGCGCGCTGAATGACCGGACCGTCGGCGACGGGGTCAGAAAACGGAATCCCAATTTCGACAACATCGGCGCCACCTTCGGACAATGCGACCACGTTTTGAATCGTAGTATCAATATCAGGGTCGTTGGCAACAACGTATCCAACTAACTTATTACCACCTTGCATGGTTTCAACTAATTTATTCATTTACGTCAACTCCTCTGTATTTACCAATTGCGGCGACATCCTTATCACCACGTCCGGAAAGTGTACATATAATTGTTTGATCCTTACTCATCTTAGGTGCCAGTTTTCTTACATATGCGACAGCATGACAGCTTTCAATCGCGGCGACGATTCCTTCAGTTCTGGCGATATATTCAAACGCATCGACAGCTTCATCATCGGTGATACCGACATATTGCGCACGACCCGATTTGGCTAGTGCGGCATGTTCTGGCCCAACACCTGGATAATCTAGGCCAGCGGAAATTGAATATACCGGTTTGATTTGACCCGTTTCGGTCTGTAGGAAGATTGACTTCATGCCATGAAAGACCCCTTCACTACCACATTCTAAGGTAGCCGCCGTTAATTCGGTCTCAACACCCTTACCAGCTGCTTCAACACCAATCAGTTGAACTGATGGATCATCGATGTAGTTCGCAAAGCTTCCGATGGCATTGCTTCCACCACCGACACAGGCAACGATTGCATCAGGTAACTTGTTGTTAATCTTTTTGAACTGTTCCTTAGATTCCTTACTAATCACACTTTGGAAATCACGAACCATCATTGGATATGGATGTGGTCCGGTTGCTGAACCCATCACGTAGAATGTGTCATCTGTACGGGCGGAAAACTCTTGTAACGCCGCATTAATCGCATCCTTTAACACCATTGAACCAGATGTTACTGAGTTCACCTTAGCTCCTAGTAATTCCATTCGATAAACATTTAGTTTTTGGCGGTCAGTGTCTTCTTTGCCCATAAAGATTTCACATTCCATCCCGAACAATGCCGCGATGGTTGCAGTGGCCACACCGTGTTGGCCAGCACCAGTTTCCGCAATCAATCTAGTCTTCCCCATGCGTTTAGCTAAAAGTGCTTGACCAATCACGTTATTAATCTTGTGAGCACCGGTATGATTTAGGTCTTCGCGTTTGAAGTAGATTTGCGCACCACCTAAGTCTTCAGTCATGCGTTTAGCGTATGACAAAAGTGATGGGCGGTTAGCGTAATTATTCAATAAGTCCTGTAATTCCGCTTGGAACTCAGGATCGTGTTTTGCCTTATCGTATTCATCCGCCATTTTATTTAATTCATTCATTAATGTTTCTGGAACGTATTGACCACCGTACTCAGCGAATCTTCCGTCTTTATTAGTCATAGTGATTCCTCCTTAATTATTGTGAGCAATTGCCACAATTGCTTTTACTAATTCAATATCCTTTTTACCGTCGGCTTCCACTCCACGACTGACATCAATCGCAAATGGTTTGGTAGCATCGATTGTCTGCTGTGCATTCTCAGGATTAATCCCTCCAGCCACAAACAAGTTCGAATCATCATTAGACAATTGATTTCTTGTGACGGTTGATGTCCGCGCATCGACCATTAGAAAGTCAGCATCGCGATTTCTATGTAGCTTATCTTCGTTAATCACGTCGATTACCGGAATGCTTAAGTCGGTTCTGATTCGTTTTATATCCTCAGACTTTTCGCTACCGTGTAACTGTGCGATTTGAATAATCTTTTCTTCCGCCAACTGTTTGATTAATTTAAACGGTGCGTCTACAAAGACGCCCACCGCTGGAATATTGGCATTCACTTCTCGCCTAATTTGTCTGGCCGTATCAATATCGACTAGATGACTCCCGCTGGCAAAGACTAAGCCAAAGTAATCTGGTTTAGTCTGATTGATAATCTCAGCCTCTTTTAGTTTTGTAATTCCGCATATTTTGATTTTGACCATTATGCATCACCTTGTATCTTTTTAATAAACTCAGTCGGACTATCTGACTTCATCAATGTCTCACCAATTAAGACGCCGTTAACGCCAATTTCTTGTAGTTTTTCGGTATCATCAATACTTTTGACGCCACTTTCTGCGATGAAAATAATATCGTTTGGCACCTTTTTACGTAGGTTAATACTGTTTTCAAACGAGACGGTGAAGTCCTTTAAATTGCGGTTATTCACGCCAATCATTTGAGCACCAATCGACAAGGCGATTGCTACTTCTTCTTCATCGTGAGCCTCGACTAATACAGCTAGGCCTAGTTCATGGGATAAATCGAAGTATTGTTTTAACTGGTTCTTAGAAAGAATTGCCACAATCAACAAGATGATTTTGGCACCGGTAGCGCGTGCTTGATAGATCATGTATGGATTGATGATGAAGTCCTTTCTGAGTGTGACTGCATCGATTGTTTGGTTAATTTCCTTGAGATAGGAAATATCACCCTTGAAGTATTTTGGTTCCGTCAAAACGGAAATCGCGGTCACGTCAGCTTCACTGTACTGTTTAGCAATGCCGATGTAATCGAGGGTGTCGACGATTTGTCCCTTAGATGGGGACGCCTTTTTGATTTCGCCAATCACGTGCATCCCTGGTCTTCTAAATCTTTCATAGACGTCGTTTGGATTAATCGAAGCCATCTTTTCTACCGACTGTTTTAAATCAGCTAGCGAGACCATCGATTGTTCATGTTCAGTTCTTTCTTGTGTCGCTTCGACCAAATCA
Organism: Apilactobacillus nanyangensis; assembly: GCF_016861915.1. GTDB lineage: Bacteria > Bacillota > Bacilli > Lactobacillales > Lactobacillaceae > Apilactobacillus > Apilactobacillus nanyangensis. The sequence continues at coordinate 58,003 of NZ_BOLX01000006.1, forward strand.
TCTAATATCATCGACTTACCTCCTAATACGCTAATAGTTCGTCTAACAACTTTCTGGTTTTTCCTGAATCAATGGCTTCTTGGGCCATTTCGATACCCTGTTGAATTGAAACATCCGGTCTGTACGTGTTAATTGCTAGTCCAGCGTTTAACAACACAACGTCTCGTTTCGCCCCCTGTTTACCATCGATAATGTCACGGGTAATTTGAGCATTATCTTCTGGAGTCCCACCGACAATCTCTTCTTTGGCATAACGCTTCAAGCCAAACCGTTCGGGGGTAATCTCGTCCTCACTAATCACGCCATCGACAATGTTGACCACCTTGGTTGGTGCTGAGATGGAGGCTTCATCCAATCCGTCGGTACCAAAAATCACCTTTCCGTTGGTCACACCTAGTTGAATCAATGTCTTAGCCAATGGCATTAACAATGCTTCATCATAAACTCCTAGGACTTGTTTCTTGGCATGAGCCGGATTGGCTAATGGGCCTAAGACATTGAAGATAGTTCTAATCCCCAAAGTCTTTCGTACCGGTGCTACAAAACGCATTGCTTGGTGATACTTTTGGGCGAATAGGAAACAGAAATTTTTATCGGCTAACATCTTTTCGCTTTCAGCTTGAGTAAGGTTGATGTTAAAGCCGAGTGCTTGAAGCATGTCGGCTGCACCACTCTTGGAAGATGCAGCACGGTTACCGTGTTTAACGACTGGAATCCCCAGGCTGGCTAGGACTAATCCAGTGGTGGTTGAAATGTTGAATGAATTGGAATGATCGCCGCCGGTTCCAACGATGTCGATGGCATCGATTTGGCTGTCGAATTCGGCAGCGTGGTCACGCATGGAAGCAGCCGCTCCGGCAATCTCTTCGATGTTTTCTCCCTTGATGCTTAGACTGGTTAAGAAGGATGAAATCTCGATGTCACCAGTCTTACCATCCATTACTTCATTCATCACGTCATTCATTTCGTCGTATGTTAAATCTTGTTGGTCTGTTAATTTTTTAATTGCGGAATTAATCATGTCATCCATTCCTTTCTACTTAGCTAATTTAAAAAAGTTCAAAAATATTTGTTGAGCCGCTGATTGGTCGGTCATGATAGATTCTGGGTGGAATTCAACACCGTAGACATGGTTTTGTTCATCCGCCACGGCTTGAACGGTTCCATCACTACCCCTGCCAATTACGTTCAAGTTGTTAGGAATACTTTCTTCATCAATCACCAGTGAGTGGTATCTGCCGATTGTGAAGTGACTGGGACAATTGGCGAAGATGTCATTGTCTGAAATTTGTTCCATCATGTCGGTTTTACCATGCATAATTTCCGGTGCGTTGGTCACTTGGGCACCGTATACTTCACCGATGGCTTGATGACCTAGGCAAACGCCCAATACCGGTACCTTGCCGACAGCCGCCTTTAATACTTCGTTCATGTTTCCGGCGTCTTCTGGACGACCTGGTCCTGGTGATAATATCAATGCTGTTAAATCAGGTCTGTCTAAATCGGCGACTGTCACTTCGTCGTTTTTTAGCACCACAATTTCTTGATCGACTAATTTACCGATTTCTTGCACAAGATTAAATGTAAAACTATCGTAGTTATCAATTAATAAAATCATGTTGGGCCTCCACTTCTTTAATCGCGTCCATAATTACTCTGCTTTTATTTTCAAATTCGTGAAACTCTTGGTCAGCATCACTACTGGTCACAATTCCCGCACCGGCATGTACAACCAAATTGTCATCTTGTTTGTAGGCCAATCTAATGCCGATACATAAATCCAGGTCGCCATCGAAATCGATATAACCAATTCCGCCTCCGTAAATTCCTCGTTTGCGCTGTTCCAATTCTCTAATGATTTGCATCGCGGATAATTTAGGTGCTCCCGACAGTGTTCCGGCCGGTAATGTCTTTGCGATGATATCGATTGGTGTGATGTCTTTTTTCGCAATCCCCTCTACCTTGGACCCCAAATGCATCACGTTTGAGAACTTCAATAGTTCCATGTACTTAGTGACCTTGACGGTGCCAATCTCACTGATGTTTCCGACATCGTTTCTCCCTAAATCAACCAACATGTTGTGTTCAGATTGTTCCTTAGGACTATGTCTTAATTCATCGGCGAAGAAGTCATCTTCTTCTTTGGTCTTGCCTCGTCTTCTGGTTCCGGCTAGCGGATAACTAAACAACTTATCGTCAGTCTTTTGAATTAACGTTTCTGGCGATGCCCCAATTGCTTCAAACTGGTTATGGGCAAAATAGAAATGATATGGTGAGTAAATGTTTTCCTCTAGGTATTTTCCGACGTTAATTAGTGATCCCTTCGCCTTAGTTTGATATGGGTTCGATAAAATCATTTGAAAGATATCACCGTTGTAAATGTGTTTCTTGACCGCATCAACTTTTTGACTGAATTCATCTCGTTGGAATTGATTTTCAAACGTTTCTACGATGTCGACATATTCTGTGGTTTCGACATTCTCGTTTAAAATGTGTTTTAACCTTTCAGCAAAATGCTTTAGCTCTGCTCTTGTTTCATCAAAAAGTGATTCGAATCGATTGCTTGAAATCAATTTGGTTAACGTAACTTCATGATTGTGATAGTTGATTGTGATGTCAGGTTCGAACAGTTCAATATCTTGTAACCCTAAATCATCGTGAGTTTTCGGTAGATGGTTATTGGCGTACTTGGAAAAGTCATAGCCGAAGTAACCAATCAACCCTGTGTGAAATCCATCTACAGTTTTAATTGTTTGATGACGTTGATAGTAATCATTTAAAAAATCGATTGGATTTTGTTTCGTTTCGTAGGTATTATCTTTTTCCTTCACCACGATTCTGTTATCCAAGACGGTAATTGTTTTCTTTGGTTTCACTATTACTGTGATTGTATTTCCATCATCGTGGCTGAATACCATCGATTGCTGATGGTTAGGGTCAATTGCTTCAACAATCTTGTAAGGGTTAAAACTATCAATGCTAAATTGATAGCTCACCGGTAGGTATTGATAATGACTAATGTGATTTTGTAACTCTTCTTTGGTCAACAATGTGATCACCTCGCAGATTTGATTGCATTAAAAAAATCCGCCCATAACAACGCAATTAATGCTTTGTTAAGGACGGATTTTCCCCGCGGTGCCACCTTAATTAGATTAGACTACTCCAAATAAATGTATAGATGTTTATATCAAAATAGACTAATCCCTCCTCAGCGAGGTGCGTGTTCACACCCCCGGCAACTGACGTATGCCCGACGTTTCTCCGTACTCAATTGCTTTTTCGGAAGAACCCTCCGTGGTCCATTTAACTGCCTGCGTTCGGTCGTATTCCCATCATCGACGACTCTCTGTGCGTGCACAACAATCTTGATCTCCACATCATTGGTTTTTTTATGGACGAATTATTTAATTGAGTTCAGTTTACTCCCTGAATTTTAAAAGTCAACAATTAAATTAGAAAACAATTAGATTTTATATTTGCAGGCATCCAACAAACTCTTTAATACCAATGAGTTTATATAACTAAAAAATGTTTAATTAAATAAAAATTAGAGAAATGTTTGTATTTCGTTCACGCGTGTGGTTAAATGTATACAAATAACCAGGGAGGATTATCATTATGAACAAGCAAATCCAACGTAAAAATTATTATCGCGACTATTATTACGTAGACACATCTAAGTAGTAATTGTCTTATTTGATTTTTACTGGCTAGGTGTGAATTCACTTAGCCGTGGTATTTTGTTAATGATGATTTTCGACGAAATCAAAATTAAAACCAGCTAGGTGATTTGTATTCATCCAGCTGGTTTTTTATTTTGAACTTTAGGAGATGGCACTATGACCACAATTTTTATTAACGGATTAGGATTAATCGGCAGCAGTATTGCCCGAATCATCAGAAAATCTGACCCAAATGCAATCATTTTGGGAAACGATATCAACAAGCGTAACTGCGACTACTTGTTAGACAATAACATTATCGATAAATCCATCGAGTTTGAAGAAGGCAGTAAACAAGCTGACGTCATCATTTTGGCTAGTCCCGTCAACAGCATCATCGAGGACATCAAAAGCCTAAGTGAGATGAAATTAAAACAATCAGTAATCGTTACCGACGTTGGTAGCAGTAAGGTCAATATTTTAAAATCAGCCAATCAACTAGTCGATAACGGAATTACTTTTATCGGTGGTCATCCCATGGCCGGATCTCATCTCACCGGAAGTCAAAATGGTTCAATCGAAATGCTTTCAGACCATACATACTTCTTGGTTAACCATAATGGAGACATGCAACAAGTCGATATGATTAAACACTTGTTAGCTGCAGGAAACCTTCGTTTTAAAGAAGTCTCAGCAGAAAAGCATGATCAAATCGTCTCAACCATTAGTCACTTGCCCCACTTCATCACTTACGCGTTAACTTTAACCGTCAATGACTCCCTTAAAGACGTTTACGCCAATGATATTAGTATGGGAAATGGACTTTTAGACTCGACTAGAATCGCCAAAAGTAATCCCGATGTCTGGTCGGATATTTTAACCAGTAATTCCGATAATTTTTTAGACCAAATCGATGTGTTTGAAAAACAATTGGAATCTTTAAAACAAACCATTACCGACAAGAAGCCTGAACAATTACGTCAGTTAATTGTCGATGCTAATGATGCCAGAAATGGCTGGGAAAATAATACCAAATAAAAAAGCACACGTTTACGTGTGCTCTTTTTTACATCTTAAATTTAAAGTTAATTGAATGACCTAGAACTTCTTCGAATCCTTCACTGTTTGCTTCACCAGTCTTGAATTGATATTCACCGCTTGGAATATTGTTCTTGTTGTCATCCTTTAATTGAATCCAAAGTTTACCGTTAATCTTAGCACCCGGTTTAATGTCTTCATTGCTTGGTTCTTCACCAGCGTAGAAGTCTTTTGCATTCAATTGATTTAATTGTGTGCCATCTGGCATTAATAAATCGTTATCGTCCATCAAACCAAATAAGTGAATGGTTTGGTTACTTGTATTAGTAGCTCTGTAAGTAATTAGGATTTGTTTGTATGATCCGCCTTCTTTGAAGAATGACATTGGAGCAGAACCACCGAATTCATCAAATAAAGCATCGGCAATGTCATCACTAATGTTCTTTTCTACTTTGACACCAGCAACCACCTTATCAAACTTCAAAGGACCAATGTTGAAGTCGTCCATATCATGAACTTTTTCTTCAGATAACTTGTCTTGGCCATTATCAGATGAACTGCTATCATCATCTGAATCATCATTAGAATCAGCGTCATCACTGTCATAATCACTGTGAGTCTTAGTAACAGCATAAGATGTTGAAACTTCATGTCTTACTTCATTTACGTATGATTGGATAACTGCGAAATATAGCAATGTTACTAAAGCAATTATCAACCATGACCACCATTTAGGTTTCCAATCAATAACGGGACCATCTTCAAAACGACCAGCGTCTTTTGATGGTTGGCATAGTAGTACAATCATCACAATTGTCCCAACCATTGGAATTAGAAGTAACCATAAGAAATGACCAGACATATCAGCATCATGCAATCTTCTGATTGCATTTGTAAGGTTGGTGATAAGAATAAATGCGAATACAAATGACCCAACAAAAATGGCTAAGCTATTAAATTTACCAAGGCTAAGAAGAATTAAAACAATCATTGCAATGATAAAGTTATCTAAATAACCAAACCAAAATTCTGGCCGAGAACTCTTTGCATTGATAGTGAACATTTTATCCCACATGTTCTTCAATGCAGTTACCATATTCACACCACTCTTAGGTGTAGGTGCTGTTGCTACTTGTTGTTCTTCAACATTTTGCTTGGCACCACAGTTTGGACAGAACTCTGCTTTTCCATCCATTTTTTGTCCACAATTTGGACAAAATTTGTTACTCATAAACGAAAACTCCCCTGTAATATTAACTAAAAATCAATTAACTTTTTACAATTAATTAATTTGCAACAGTATTTAATGATATATTAGGAATATTCGCATATCAACAGCATAAGCCATAACTATTTAAAAAATAATCTGATTTTAATGAAGCATAAAAAAAGCACACGATAACGTGTGCTTTTACTTTTTAGAACGTGGATCTTGAGAGGCGAACCATGTTGGATGTTTTTTATTAATTTTTTCCGTCACAAAGCTATAAATTAGGTATAAGACGAATAATAGTACTCCGCCACCCGCTGAAATGATGGTTAATTTAAGAAAATCGCGCAAACTATCTGCAATTAAAACATTAGATAATAAGTCATAAATCACGCCTAAAGCGGCGCTAACAAGTATAATAACGACAATCAAGAATGTCCATGATTTTACTGTATTCTTCCCTGTTTTCTTTTTACTCATGTGGTTTGTCCCCTTTTAAAATTGTCTAAATTTAGTTTGGTTTTTTTAGAAAAAATTATCCAGCACATTTAAATTATGGAACTATAATTGATTAATAACTGAATATCTATTGAATAGTATCAATCAGTAATCAAGGAGTGAATGCGATGAAAAAAACATCATTTATATTTATCTTGATATTCCTTTCACCGTTAATGGAGCTTGTCAGATATCCAATCCTTTATTCAACAGATGAACCGTTTTTCTATGCCGTTATTCAGATTTTAATCGCTTTTATCATCTTAATAACGATTATTCTTTATCTCTATCGTAAAATAATCATCGACACAGTGATTGATGTTTTTCGTAATAATCATTTCAATTCTAAATTGGTAGTAATTGGAATTGAATTTTTTCTGCTAGACATATCATTCGTTCTAGTGACTACTAAGCCTAACACAGATTTTCATACTAATCTATCAAACCTAATTGGCTACACCGATTCAAGACTACAATTATTATGTATTATTGCTAGTTTAACACTATCACCAATCATTGTTGAATTATTTTTCAGAGGATTAATTCAATCATACTTAAAGGAAATCTTTAGCGAAAAATACGCTATTCTATTCTCATCAGTTACTTTTGGGATTGCCCATTCTTTATTTAGTATCATTTCACTAATGTATTACATATTAGCTGGAATCCTATTAAGTAAGTCCAGAGAGGTATCGAACGGAATCATTGCACCAATCATATTCCACTGTTCATGGGACATTTTATTAATGTTTATGCTATGGATATATTAAAAAGCATACGCCAAAGCGTATGCTTTTTTTATTTCATATTGATATAAATAATTGCGATTAATAACAATACATCCACAACGGTATTACTGTATTTTTTCATTATCATCACTCCGGTAAATCGTTCAAACATGTGTATGTAGTTTATGATAAAAAAGAGTTACCCAATTCGGGCAACTCTCCTTAATAGTCATCATCATATCTGTAATCATTATGATAATAATTATCTCCTGAATCATATGAATCGTCATTATCATATGTGTCATCATCATCGTTTTCGTCTTGTGAGTCTTCTTTTTCTTTTTGAACCTCATCATCCAATTGTTCTTGGCGAACTACTTCTTCATAGTTACTTTCAAGTTTGTTCATTTCAGAACTACCTGCAAGCAGTCCAAAAAATGCAACAACAGTCCACCATACCAATAAACTATTAATTGATGGCTTTTGTTTTGGTCCATATTTTCTTTTACCTTCTTCAATAGATCTTTGACACAACAATATCAAAATTAATATCCAGCCAAAAATAGGCACTAATAAGAAAAGTAAAAAGAAACCGGATATGTTGGCATCGTGTAATCTTCTACACATGCTAAAAATCATACTAATTGAAATAAAGTACAATCCCACGCTAACAACAAAGCCAAGAAATTTTAAAAACTTTACTCCCGTAAATGTATCATAGAATGAAAAATAACTTACTAGCCATAATGAATATAGGAATCCAGAAAAAAGCGTCATCCACACGTACGAAAACCAATATTCTCTTCTAGTATCGCATCCTTTAGCTGAAAACAGATATTTAAAATAATCCTTTAATGCGTCCGGAAAGTTTATTTTGTCATTTTTAGCTTCACTTTTCTTAATTGTGATATAAGCATCTTGGTTGGCTCCACAAAAATTACAAAAAGAAGATTCAGCCGCTATTTGATTACCACAATTCGAACAATATTTTGTATTCATTTAAAAATCCCCACTAACCTTTTTAAAAAACAAACTCACGCATCACAGATGCATAAAATCCTGCATATACTAATACAGATAATATTGAATAAGCTACATACAATGTTATGATGCCAGCGTTGGTTTTATTTTTTAGATTATCTTTTCTATATTTATTATCTTCTGTAATAGAACTTTGACAGAACATTATTAGTAAAGCCAAGGAACCAAAAAATGGAATCAATTTAAGCCATAAAAAATGACCAGTTTGATTAATATCATGGAGTCTTCTAATCGATACCGATAGCAATGCAACGGATGCTGCACTTGGTATCAATCCTAAAACAATCGATACAATAAATAACGGAAATGTTGGCGTTTCTCTTATAAATGCCAACGATCCATAGCGAATACAAACGTAGATGTTTGCAAAAAAAGAACCAAATAATACTAGTTGCATAAATAAGTAGAACCACCAATATTCAGCCCTTGTGGCAACACCATTTAGGTTAAATGCTTCCCTTATACATTTAGGAATAGCATCAGTTAATCTAATCATTTTGGTGCCATTATTTTTTGAATTATCTGAAGATTTATCTTCTATGTATGATTGTCTTGCCCCGCAGTTTGAACAAAAAGAAGAACTTATCGAAAGTTCAGTACCGCAGTTTGTACAATATTTTGTTTTCATTCATTATTCCGCCCTTTTTAAGTATTACATTTTAAAGATACACTGAGTAAAGTATCTTTTCTATAAAGGTTAAAGCATTCTTATCGTGTATATAAAAACCCAAATTTACATTTAACTAAAAGTTATTTTATTTTTAATAAAAAAGAAGCTGCCAAATTTTGGCAGCTTCTTTTCAGTGATTTTATAAATCATAACCAATCATGATATTCTTAAAGGCATTCAAACAGCCTTTATCAATGCGTTGGTTTAAGAATCTTTCGTTAGTAATATTAGCATTATCAAAGTATGAAGAAGACATGTTTACTTCTGGACATAGCTTGATAAATTGTTTAACCATCTTATCGTCAAATGAATGTGGTTGAACCTGAATATCTAGGCCGAATTCTTGGTGGTAGAAACACATCACCATTTGTTTTAGTAATACCGTCATTGCACGGTTTGGAACGGTTGTAATGTCTGATTCGATTTTTAGGATGGCATAGTAGCGATCGAATAGTTGATATTGAGCATTGTAACCTTGCACAACATTAATTCTGGCAACCTTAATGTTTTCCATTGAGTAACCTGAATCTAGCATGTCTTGTTCACGTTTAGACAATTCGTCACTCTTAACATAACTGATTGGGTCAGTTCTTAGAATCATTTCCATATTTGGAATGTCATCCTTAGAAGATGTGACTGGTTTGTATACCATACTATTAAATTGGAATGATGTTTCTTTTGACATTGAGGCGTCAATGTTTTGAGCATTGTTATAACGAGCTTGTTCTACCTCTCCGTGGTTCTTAATTACAAGGTAAATAATTATAGCCAAAGCAATAATAATACCGATAGTAATCGCTAATATCGGATTAGTAACCACACATAACATTAAAAATATTAGAACTAACGCTCCTGAACAACCTAATCTCATCAACTAACACTCCAATCATCCTTAAAAAATCATTATAAATCCATTATAATATTTTTTCACGTTATATTACAGAAAAAATATACAAAAAAAGAGCCATAACGGCTCTTTTTTTAATTAGTTGATAGAAATTGTGTGCTTTGATTCCTTTTCAGCGGATTTAGGTACCATGATATCCAAAATACCACCATCGTATTTTGCACCAATCTTATCAGTATCTGCGTCAGGTAAGTAGAATGAACGACTGACATTGCTGGATGTTCTTTCGCTTCTAATCAACTTACCGTTTTCATCCTTTTGTTCCTTATTCAAATCGTGAATTGCATGGATTGTTAAGGTATCATTTTCGTAATTAATGTTGATATCTTCCTTCTTAAATCCTGGTAGTTCAGCCTTCACTTCGAATTCGTCATCATTTTCGATAACATCTGTCTTCATTTTTGAGGTATTAGTCATGTTTCTACCTAATCCATCAAAGAAGTTGCTCATTGGATCCATAAAGTCGTTGAATACATTGTTTCTTAGTTCGTTTGCCATAAAATATCCCTCCTACTATTTCAATTTAATTAGTTAATGCTGATTTTGTGTGCTTCTTCATCCTTAATTTCTTGTTTTGGTAATGTAATCTTTAAGATTCCGCCGTCATAATCGGCAGCAACATTATCAATATAGATATCTGGTAGGTAGAATGCACGAGCGATATTGCTTGAAGTGCGTTCCTTTCTTAATACCTTACCTTCTTTATTAGTATCTTCCTTACTCAAATCATGTGTAGCATGAATTGTTAAAGTATCGTTGTTGTAATCTAGATGAATTTCATCCTTCTTGAAACCAGGTAATTCAGAGCTTACTACGTAATTATCTTTGTTTTCAATAACGTCAGTCTTCATTTGATTACCAGCAACTGAATTGAAGAAGTTCTTACCAAAGTCGCCAAAGAAATCATTCATTGGATCAAATACATTGAAGTCTGTGTTTCTTAATTCGTTAGCCATAATCAAAGCCCCTTTTCATTATTTTCAATATTTCGTTGGTAGTCATTTATTTCCTATCAACAATTCTTATATTAGTCAGTATTGGTCAAATAGTCAAGAGAAAACTAGCACTTAATTAACGATAGTGCTAAAAATCATTTACAAACGCTGTCATATCAACGTTTATTTTAAGTAAAAATTTTTAAAAAATATAAAAAAGACGATTCTTTAAAAGAATCGTCTTTATGATCAAAGTTTTTATTTAAACATTGAAGCATAAGCCCAACCAATGAATTTACCTTGGTAGTATGCCTTGTAATAGTACTTCTTCCAACCCGCTTTTTTAGCACGTTGCGTGATTTGGACTGGTGTATATGCATATCCAGTACCGTAGTTAGTAACGTGAACATTTGAGAATCCACTGTTACTAATGTGATTGTAGAAGTTCACCTTTGGGTGCATCTTAACAATCTTAGTTACATGGTATTTTGAGTAAGTAATGTTTGGTACCACACCAGTGGAACTAATCCAACCCAATGACTTACCGTTTTCCAATACACGGTAGTAAGTACGACCATTTGAAGTATTCTTAGCTTCGGAGTTCAAAGTAACTCGCTTGTTGGCATAAGAACTACTCTTATGAACGGCCTTAACCTTATTCTTGTAATGATTATCGCCAGGAACGTGGTTGTAAATTTTCAAACCAGTACCAGTAGCAATTGTCATTGACTTGTTGATGGTAGTGTATTGAACATTCTTAACAACTGCCTTTTTCTTAGGCTTAGTAGTTGCTGGTTTGCTGTTAGTATTTGCGGCTTTTTTATTAGCACTACTTGCAGCATTCTTTTGAGCTTCTTTTTGCTTTTTGTTTACCTTCTTGGATGATTGAGTACTCTTTGGTGCTTTAATATTTGGTACTGGGGTAGGATTATTGGAATCAGCAGTATCACCGATAAACCAGTTTGCATCCTTTGAAGTAAGCATACTTGCATCCAGATTTTGACCTAAAGCATTTGAGTGGAATTTATCTGTAAATTGCCATAAAACATGTTCTCTTGCAGGTTCATTGTTTTGGTATGCGGCTAACCAGTAACCGTCATAGTTAGCAACTGAACTAGCTGCATTTTGAATCATGAAGTTAGCATATGAATAGAATAAAATCTTACGTTGTCCAACTAATGGTCTTAATGCCTTCAACCAAGCATCGGTTGATTGATTAGTTCCACCAGAAGTAACTGTTTGCATTTCATAATCATTTACGAAAAACCTAGCCCTTGGTGCACGACTATATAGCACTTTTGCTTCGTAGGCGGCATCGCTTGGATTTTCATATTGACTGAATGAATATACACCATAAGGAATTGCGTATTTATCCATTAAATCACGATTGTGTTCAAATGTCTTATCGGCATAAGCACTACCGTATTGCACTCTTAAAATAACGAATGGAACTTCACTCTTTAATTTTTGTGCTTGGGCATCGGTTAGACTACCTTGCCATTCTGACATGTCGTAAACGGTGTTAGATGCGTTAGCATTACTTGCATCAGCCATTGCTGGTACAGAGGTACTAGCAAGCATCAAACCGACTACGGCTACGATCGAAAACCATAATCCTTTTTTTCTCATATAAAGATATAAAGAAATTTAAAAATTAATTTATATCTCATACACCTCCTCTTATCGTTTTATCATTATTGCATATTGTAACAGAGCCGGAGGGGTAAAAGAAAGCCAATTGCCAATTAAATTTTATAAATTCTTTATAATTTTTTGTCTTTTATAAATTAATATTTACAGTAAAAATTGATCCAGTTGGGTGATTGTCTCGGACACTAATTCGACCATGGTGTTGTTCGACTATCCATTTAGCAATTGACAATCCCAAACCAGTACCCCCAGTCTTGGAATTTCTAGACTTATCGGTACGGTAGAATCGTTCAAAAATACGCGCCTTATCCTCGTCATCAACACCATTTCCAGTATCTGAGACAACGATTCTTAAGTTACTGTGATTTTTTACAATCTTAATCGCAACGGTCCCACCCTTAGGCGTGTACTTCATCGCGTTATCAATTAAGATAACTACCAATTGTTTAATCAAATCTGCATCGATGTGCCCTGTACCATCGACATCGATAGTGTCAACAAATGACTTGTTTTGACTTGTAGCAATCTCGTTGAATGGTGACAAGACACCTTCAAAGAATGGTTTCAATTCAACATCGGAACGTTGAGCTTGCACAATATTGGAATCGGAACGCGCCAGCGTTAACAATCTTTGGGTTAATACCTTTAGATGTTTAACCTCTTCTAAGGTTGTCGATACCGGTTGAATCTGATCGACAACCTTATCGTTTGGCTTGGTTAGCAAGAATTCCATCTGATTTTGAATTACCGTTAATGGTGTTCTCAATTCGTGAGCAGCGTTGGAACTGAATTCCTTTTGGCGGTGCCATGAATTGATGATTGGTTTCATACTCGACTTAGATAGGTAGTAAGCAATTAAAATCGCAATTGCCCAGAAGAATACCAAAGTAACAATCAATGCTTCGACGAAACTATGGAGCGCAAGTAAATCTGCATCAATATTTTGCAAAATCAATACATAATTGCCTGCATATTCGGGATTGGTATTATCGTCTGATACCTTCAATAAAATCCCTCTAAAGTTAGTCACATAGTTGTGTGACCACAAGGTGATTTCTTCAACCTTATTTAGTTTTCGATTCTTTAAGGTCAACTTGCTCAATAGCTTATAGTTTCTTTGACCAAGCATCCCTCGATTGGAAATGATTCCCTTTTTATTGAAGACAATCACATTAGTTTGAAAATCACTATTGTTGTAGTTATTAAACGGATTAAAGCCGCCAGGACGTTGATTAACCGTTAACGGTCCTTCGTTAGCATAGGTATTTCTTTCAATGCGTTCCTTTTGACGGTTCAATCCGGCATCGATATTGGAATAAATCGACTTTTGAAAGAAGAAGTAAACAATCAATCCTAAAATCGCAAATAAAATCGCAAAACCAATTAGTTCCTTAATAAACAACTTGATTTGTTGTTTATGCTCTAAAATGCGATCTCTCATTTATTAGCCTCTTCTAGCATGTACCCTACGTTTCTGAGGGTCTTAATTGGGTTTGCACCAGAAATTTGTTTAATCTTCTTTCTTAGGTTACTCATGTATACTTCGACAACTGATAATGATGTTTCTGAGTCAAATCCCCATAATCGATCAAAGATTTGGTCCTTAGTAATAATAGTAGAAGGATTTTGCATGAAGTAGACCAATAAATCGTATTCTTTTCCATTTAATTTTAATTCTTGATTTTGGTATTCAACATAGTGACGACCCAAATCAACATTGAATTCGCCGGCTGATAATGAATTGTTATTACCAAGACGTCCGGTTCTCTTTAACAATGCTTTTACACGAAGGATTAATTCTTCACGATGGAATGGCTTAGTTAAGTAATCATCGGCGCCTAATTCAAAACCATGAACTTTGTCAGCCATAGTGTCCTTGGCAGTCAAAATTAAAACGGGCATGTCGATTTCATCATCTACTCTCCAGTGTTTTAGGATATCGTATCCGCTAACTTCCGGTAGCATCAAATCTAAAATTGCGATGTCATAGATATTATCTTGGCCCATCATTTGACCTTCAAAACCATCGTGGACCACCGTTGTGTTTCCAATTGGCGATAAGAATTGAGCCACACTGGCTGCTAAGTTTTCGTCGTCTTCGACGATTAAGATATTTAAACCATCCATATTAATCATTCCTTTCGATTTCGATTAATTTTGTCATTTAAGTTAAGTTTATGATTGATTTAAGATTAGTTTAATTTTCTTAAACTAGACTTAAATCATTCCAAAAAAGGAAGTGCCCAACCATGATAAATATTTTGCGGCAGTTTTTTAAATTCGGAATTGTTGGTCTTATCAACACTATTTTAACTTATCTTATCTACTCAATGTTGTACGAAGCTACTTCTCCTACTTTTGCAATGGCGATTGGATATGGTATAACTTCAATTATTGGTCTAACCATTAATCAAAAGTGGGTGTTTAAAGCCAACCATGACTGGATGATAGTCGTTAAATACTACCTTACTTACCTTTTAACATGGACATTAAGTATTTTGGTGACAGAAGTGACAAGTAACTATTTCCACGTTCTTGCTAGTATTATCCCCCTAATCACACTTCTAGTCACTACTCCAACTAACTTCCTATTAAGTAAGTATTGGGTATTTAGAAAAACAGAATTAAAGGAGGCATCTGCCAATGAATGAACCGACAGACAAGAAGCCTAACTTCTTCCAACGACACAAAGTCGATTGGGTGTTAGTCATTATTCTCCTAATTGCATTAGGCTTGTACGGTTACGGAACATGGAAGACTGGTTCTGCCAATGACTTCTATACTTCCGCCATCACTAGTATGACCCAGAGTTTTAAAAACTTCTGGTATGCCAGTTTTGATCCTGCCGGATATATCACTGTCGATAAGCCACCTGTTGCCCTATGGTTCATGGCTATCTCAGCTAAAATCCTAGGTGTTTCAAACTTCAGTGTGGTCCTACCATCAGTATTATTCGGTGTTGGATCCGTCTATCTAATGTATCGACTAGTAACTCCTTACTTTGGTCGATTCGCAGGTAGAATCGCAGCGTTAGTAATGACAATTACCCCCATTGTTGTTGCTGACTCTCGTACCAACAATATGGATGCTACCTTAATTTACTTCCTATTGTTAGCAATCTGGATGCTACAAAAATCCATTAACAAGCACAACATATACTGGTTAATCGGAAGTTTTGCTACCATCGGATTTGCGTTTAACATCAAAATGCTACAAGCTTTCATGATTATTCCAGCTATGCTTATCTTCTACTGGTTAGCATCAAACGATTCATGGAAGAAAAAGATTGGTAAGCTATCGCTTGCCACAATCGCCTTAGTCGTATTCACCCTATCATGGCCACTATCAGTTGATATGACATCAGCTAATAGTCGTCCATACGAAGGTGGATCACAACACAACTCAGTGTTAGAACTAGCCTTTGGTTACAACGGTACCCAAAGATTACTAGGTCAAACTACTGGTACTGGTGGAGCCTTCAAGGGCATGGGTAACAATTCTTCAAAGAATTCTAACCAACCTGGTGGTAACACCAAATCAAACAGCAACAACAAAATGACGCCACCAAGTGGCAAGATGGGTAAATTTAACCCATCTAAGAATATGAAATCTCGTGGTAACTTCCCTGGTGGAAATCACCGCGGAGGTATGAAGATGAACGGTAAAGGCGGCATGGGTGGTGCCGGTGGTGCATTTAACATCGGAACTGCTGGTCCACTTCGTCTATTCCAATCAGCTTTAGGACCACAAATTAGTTGGTTATTACCATTCTCCATTATCGGTATGATTGCCGCATTCATCGGCTTCGCTGATCCTAAGCGTAAATGGTATCAACTTACTACTCGTCAAAAACATACTGTTTTATGGACAGGTTGGTTAGTTCCAGTTTACGGATTCTTCTCCGTAGCTAGTTTCTTCCATCCTTACTACACCATCATGTTAGCTCCCGCCATTGCAGCACTTGCTGGACTTGGATTAGCAGCTATGCTGGACTTGTTTAAACGTTTTGGTCTAAACAATTACAAGGCATACTTCCTACCACTAGCAATTGTTGTTACTGCCGGACTACAAGCATGGTATGTATCAAGCTACTACGCATGGTTATGTGTCTTAATTCTAGTCGTAGCAGTTCTAGCAAGTATCTTATTACTTGTCTTCAAAGCTAAACCTGCCGGAAAGACTATCGTTATCGTAGGACTACTATCAATCGCTGTAGCTCCTAGTTTCTGGTCATTAACCCCTACCCTTGCTAAAGAATCCGCAGCTATTCCAACCGCTGGTCCCGATCTCTTAACCAGTGGTGGTAATAACTCAGGTGGAATTGGTAACGGAACAGTTAATACCAAATTGTTGAACTATTTAACTAAGCACCAAGGCAATGCCAAGTACCTATTTGCAACCGCAGATTCGGGCACTGCTGCTCCATATATTATTAAAACCAAGAAAGCCGTCATGGCCATGGGTGGTTTCAACGGAACTGACCCTGCAATGACATTAAGCAAATTCAAGCAATTAGTAAAATCTGGACAAGTTAAATACTACCTAGATGAAGGTAAGTCAGGTTCTACTAACAGCACAATTGTTAACTGGATCAAGAAACATGCTAAGAAGGTCAGTGCAAGCGAATATGGTGGTTCAACTAGCACTACTTCTTCATCCAATTCAATGACATTTACCATGAAGAAAGGCGCATCTGCTAAGATGGCAAAACCTTCTGGTAAGCAATCAATGAACATGGGTGGTGGACCATCTAATATGAGCAACGGTACCTTATACGACCTTTCCAGCATTTATTAATCTGGAGGTGTCTCATGCCATATAAATCAAATAAAATCTCCATTGTTCTCCCCGTTTACAATGAAGAAGCTGGCATCAAAAACACCATCGAAGTCTTAGAAAACTTTGTGGAATGCCAAATTGAAACTTACGAAATTATCTTTGTGGATGACGGCTCTGTCGATTCAAGCGTAGATATTATCCGTCACGCACAATCACAATACGACAACATTAGATTGGTCGAATTTTCAAGAAACTTCGGTCACCAACTAGCAATTACCGCTGGTATTCGATATGCCAAAGGTGATGCAGTGGTCGTCATGGACGCGGATTTACAAGATCCCCCATCTGTAATCCCCAACATGATTGAAAAGTGGCAAGAAGGCTTTGACGTTGTCTATGGAAAACGCCTTATCCGCGAAGGCGAATCATTCTTCAAACGTTTCTCTGCGAAAGCCTTCTACCGCGTTATGCGTAAAGTCGCCAACGTTGATATCCCCCTTGATACCGGTGACTTTCGCCTAATGGATCGTAAAGTGGTTGATGCACTTTCCAAATTAAACGAACCGGAGCCATTTGTTCGTGGCCTTGTCTCCTGGGTTGGTTTTAAACAAACTGCCGTAACCTACGAACGACAAGAACGAAATGCAGGAGTTACAAAGTACCCCCTAACTAAAATGATTCGACTAGCATCTGATGGAATTACCTCATTCTCCGAAATCCCCCTCAAGATAGTAAATTATACGGGTTTCATCAGTATTATCGCTGGAATCATTTATGGATTAATTACTGTCTTTACTGGTATCTCGACACTCACTTTTGCGATTACTCTAATGTGTGTCCTATCAGGAATGATAATGCTTGCGCTGGGCATTATTGGTGATTATCTATACCGTACTTTCGACGCTTCTAAACATCGTCCTCAATATGTCGTTTCTAACTCTTACGGATTCAATAACCATCCCGGAAACATCGCCACGATAAAGAAACATCATGGCTAAGAAAAATCCCTCGGTATTATACCGGGGGATTTTTTTGCGTTTATTGATAGTTGGTCAAGTAGCTACATTAATTGCTAAAACTATAGCATTCATATATAATGCCGAATTATGAAATTAAAAATGTATATTTGCCGCATCGTTTATTTAATCTCTTTGTTTACTTTAATATATTTCACCTTTATAAATGACGTTCACTATATTGCTGCCACGGCTGGGATTATTTTCTTTATTGATGGTTTTTATCTTTTTCATCTAGAAAAAGTAATGGATCAAAATAATCCAAATTATAGTAAAAAAGCGTCGTCAGTTTTATGGAGATTTTTATTATTTCCATGGTTTATAATTCTGTAAAATATATTGATTATATTACATTAACAACACCTCACCATTGCCTTATTCGCAGTGATGGGGTGTTATTTTTTTGATCTACTCTTTTTATGTTCTCCATAATTAGCTTACTGAGCTATTAATTTTTGCACTTATATAGAACAAACGTTCTTAAAAACATAGAGAAACCGCGTCAAATCTGATAAAATAGGGTTATTATCAAATCTTAAAAAGGAAGTTTAGACGTGAAAATCAGTCACTTCATTCGTCGATTTATATGTATACTAATTACATTAAAAATTATCGACATCGTGGTAGCCATGGTGCACCTACCAAAGGTTTACGATCAGCTGACAGCAATGTGCATCGCATTCACCCTGTTAGTCATTGGCTACTGCATCCTACCAAAATCAGACAAACACTTTATTAAAACCATTAAAAACAATCTCAGCCGTCATCGAACATATACGTTTAAAAAGACGCCTGTCGTTTCACAAAAAATGACGTATCAAAATCGATCTGTCGATATCTCCAGACAGCAATACCAAGCCCAAGCGACGCCCTATCTAAACGAACTATCGATGTTAAAGCGTCAATTAGACGAGATGAACGAGCGCATTGAATCGCAAAAGGCCTATCGGAATCAGTTGAGTAAGCAAATCAATGAACTAAACATCAAATACCAACAGCTAAATGAGTTAACCACCCAACACGATAGTCTAGTCGAGGACATCAAGACCCTCCAAGCACAAAAGGATCAACTAGCAGATGCCCACGTGACAGACGAGTATCAATCATTCATGGAATATCAATCCAAACAAAAGCTGGCAACGATTGATAACTTTGACGGTTATCAGTTTGAGACCTTTACCTGTGACTTGCTCAAGGCACTTGGTTTCTCAGATATCAAACGCACTCAGGGAAGCAGCGACTTCGGTGTCGATGTCTACGCCAAAAATGGTGACACGAGTTATGTATTCCAATGCAAACTATACGCCAGTCCTGTCGGCATTAAGGCTGTTCAAGAGGCCAACTCAGGTCGTAGTTACTACAATTGTAAAAAGGCTGTGGTCATTACCAATAGTTACTTCACCCCTCACGCCATCTCAGCGAGCGAGAAGTTGGATATCGACCTATGGAACCGCGATAAGCTAGCTAGTTTAATTGCTGAAGCAAATGTGTAACACTATATATGTAGAATAAATGTTAAATTTTTGACTAAAGTTTCACTTTTTTAAATCTTTTTTAGTGAAAATACGTTATTATATTCATTAAATTACTTAAAAAAAATAAACATAAAAGGTATAATGTAGACATTATATAAATTTTATTAAGAAACGGGGAATGTTCTGTTGGATAGTGGTGCGATATTCTTTCAAATCGTTATTGTATTGATTGCATTCTTCTTCGCCGCATACTTTGTTGCCTGTGAATTTGCCTTAGTACAAACCAGATACAGTATGTTGGAAGAAGAAGAAGAAAATAAGGGTAAGTCAAAGAAGCTTGCTCGTGAAATGCACATGATCACTAACCTAAATGACTATTTATCAACCACCCAAGTGGGTGTATCCGTCTGTGGTATCATCATGGGTTGGGTTGGTGAAAGTCTTATCGTTGACGCCATCTTTGATTTACTTGAATTAAAGTCCGGATGGGTTACTGCTGGTACCGCTCACGCCATTGGTGGTGTAATTGGTATCTTGATTCTTACCTACTTAGAAGTGGTATTTACTGAAGTTGTTCCTAAGAACATCAGTATCGCCATGCCTAGAAGAATTCTAGGTTACGTGGCTACCCCACTTCATTACTTCCACACAATTTTCTATCCTGGTGTTTGGGCTATCAACGTCAGTGCCGCTGGTGTTGTTAAGTTAATGGGACTTAAGATGACAGATGAAAGTGACGAATCAATGTCACAAGCTGAAATCCTAAGTATCTCCAAAGAAGCCGTTGAAAATGGTGATCTTGAAAAATACGATTACCTATACATGCAACGTGCTTTCGACTTTAACGATAAAGTTGCCAAGGACATCATGATTGATAGAACTCAATTGACTGTTATGGACATCAATACTTTAGTAGACGATGCCATCACTGTTTACCTACAATCAAAATTCAGTCGTATTCCAGTTGTTATCGATAACAACAAAGATAACATTCTAGGTTACGTTTACTGTTACGACCTTGTTCGTCAATCAAGAGTGAACTCAAACATTCCAGTTGAACGTCTAATTCGTGATATTGGAACTGTTCCTGAAACAATGAAGATTACTGAAGTGCTTCAAAAGATGATTACTATGAGAACTCCTATTGTTGTCGTAGTTGATGAATACGGTGGTACTTCAGGTATTATTACTGATAAAGATATTTATGAAGAACTATTCGGTACTGTTCGAGACGAAATCGATCCAGCAACCAACGAATACGTCTTCAAGCAACCTAAGGGTACTTACCAAGTAAGTGGTAAGATGACTACTTATGATTTCGAACGTTACTTCAAGACTGAAATCAAAGACTTCAGCAGATCAGATAGCGTTACCCTTTCCGGTTACTTTATCGACAATAACCCAGGTATCCAAATCAAACCTGGTACTGAATTCAAGGTAGATACCTTCACTTTCAAGGTATTACACTTTGAAAACTCATTCATCGATTTATTCGAAGTAGACGATTTACGTGATAACCACGAGGCTATGGCTGAAAAATCTTCTGAAGAACAACAAGATGAAGAAAGTAAAGACTAATATAAAATTTTTAAATCTGTTAGAATATATTTCTAACAGATTTTTTATTTTGCCTTGAAAGGAAGCTAAACATTGAAACCAATTAGAATCCTATATATTTCAGTGGCTGGTAACACGCGTAACTTTGTGACCAACTTACAAGAATATGCTAAAAACGTACATAATGACGACGACAATAACCCGTTAATTGAGTTAGAAGAAATCACCGATCAATCAGACTTTGCTGACGAAACCGGCAATTTTTTCGCATTCGTGCCTACCTATCTAGATGGCGGCAACGGCATCGATAACGGCGTCAAAGAAATGATGACCAACACTTTAGGCGAATACATCGACTACAACGACAACGCTAAATACTGCATTGGGGTTGTCGGTTCAGGTAACAAGAACTTCAACGAACAATACTGTTTGACTGCCAAACGTTACGCTAAACAATTCGACGCACCATTTGTGACCGACTTCGAACTTCGTGGAACTGATCGAGACGTGGTCAGAGTCTATGATGAATTAAAAAAATACAATAAATAGGAGCAATTACTTGAAAGATAAATTAATAACAACAATAAAAGGATTAATTATCGCTTTATTATGTGCGATAATTTTATATTATTTAAAATTATTCTTAAACAGCGATAGTAGCCAACAATTGAGTTCTTTAACATCTATAATTTCCATTTTTGTATCAGCGATATTTGTAGTTTATCAAGTTAACAAAAGTCATGAAAATGCAATTAAAGAGTTTAAAATTACGGAAACTCAGAAGTTAGAAGTTTCCATAAAAGAAGAATTAGTACAAATTTTTCCAAAATATAACACAACATTTGATAGTTACAGTTTCTTCATAGCTTCTGCAAACGAAATAATAAATAAAAATTTTACAGCAATTGGTTTTGTTGGGGAAGAAGAGCTTCAAGAATCTATTAAAAATTTATCTAAATCAAATTCATCTAAAACAAAAGAAGAAATATCTGATAGCTTGTCTCAAGTAAACTTTGAGTGTGATAATTTTAGAAACAGTCTAAATGACTTAAGACAAAAATTAACAGATGTATCAATCACTATACATACTCATAAAAATTTAGGACATCCCATCCCCGCTACACCACTAATAAAAGAATGTATAACATCAATAGATGAAACTCAAAACAATATAACACTTGTCCGTATAGGATCTGCTAGATTATTGAAGTCATCAACTAATGCAAATTACTATATTAAATTAAAGAGATTAATAGCGTCTATAGGTGAAGAATATAAGAAAATTGACTCTTATATAGACAATATGAAAAAATATGTTACGGGTGAAGATATTTAAAAACTGATAGCCAATAAATAAAAAGGATTCGTTTCATATCGAAACGAATCCTTTTTTGTTTTTTATTATTCTGTTTTACGACTGATAATCATAACCGCGAATAATGCGATTAGCATTAAAACGGTAACGAAGATGAACAATGGATTGTAGCCAAAGCCTTCAACAAACAATCCAGCGAATAGTGGACTGATTGCACGTCCGGCTGACATTAATGCATTGAACATCCCTTGGTACTTACCCTTTTCCGACTTAGTAGATAGTTGATCAATCCATGCCGGTACATCAGGTAATCCTAGCATTTCACCAAATGTTAGGAAAATCATGATGGCTAAGAAAACTGGGAAAGTCTTTGCGTAAACTAAGAAGTAAAACGAAATTGCGAAGATAAATACTCCCAAGAAAACTTGGTGATTTAAATGAATTTTTAGTCGTTTACTTACGTAATTTAATATAGGTTGTCCAAATACAATCATTAGACCATTAACAGTCCAAAGCATTGAGTATGCTTCGAACGGAATTCCCATTTTAACCATGTGGACTGACATAACACTTTCCCACAATGTATAACTCAAGTAGACGGTAAATACCATGATACAAATTGGGTAGATTAGTCGAACGTTGGACTTAAGAATTCCCTCTTTTTCTTCCTCGATTTCTTCTTTTGGAATACTGTTATCGTAGTCTGAAAAGTCGATATTGAAGTATACAAAAGTAAGCAACCATAGCAAGATGTAAAATACCGCCGCGGTCATAAAGACAATTGCGACACCATATTTTAGTAGGTATCCAACCATCGCAGTTCCGATTACCACCCCGATGTTTAATCCAACATATAGGATGTTGAATACCGTTCTGGTGTCCTTACTCTTAACGTTGGTAGCATATGAGTTTAGAAGTGTTAGGTTAATCCCGTCTCCAAATCCTAAAACTACCATTAGAATCGCAAAGGTAGGCCATCCATGAAAGAAAATTAATGCTAAAATGGCGGCCGTCGAGACGGTAATACCAATCAAGGCCGCTTTGTACGCAGACCAATGATCAAATAAATAACCCCCGATGTAATTACCAATAATGGTAAAACCGGAAATAAATAGTAATGATACCCCCGACACTAGTAGTGACTTATGTAAATAGTCATCGATATACATCGTTACTAGTGGCCACATGAATGCGGCACCGGAATTTAACAATAGTGAATAGAAAAATACTAAACGAAGTCCTAATTCTGTTCTTTTCTTCATGAATCCTCCCCCTTATTCAAATGTTCTAACAACAATTATAATTCATTTAAGAGCATAATATCCATTAAGAGATGTTTAAATTATTAAATTTTAGTAAAGCGTTTACATTTCTTTTGTGCTATGGATTAAAAACACTTTTTTAATTTATCATGGTGTTATATAATAGCCTTGTATTATTAACCGAAAATGAAAGATATTTCATTTGATTCGTTAAAATTTTTCTATAAGGAGTGACGGTAATTGGCAACAGCAACTCGTGCCTTGTTCATGCTTTTTGGTGCAACAGGTGACCTAGCTAAACGTAAATTATATCCATCTATTTTTAACCTATACAAAAAAGGTTACGTAGATAACGATCACTTTGCATTAATCGGTACTGGTCGTCGTGAATGGAGCGACGAAAAGTTCCGCGAAGTAATCTTGGACTCTGTAAGTGCCAACGCTGACAGCGAAGAACAAGCAAAAGCTTTCGCTAGTCATTTTTACTACATGTCACACGACGTAACTAATCCAGAACATTACGACGCATTAAGTGACTACGCAAACAAGTTAGACCAACAATATGATATTGAAGGAAATCGTATCTTCTACATTTCCATGGCTCCTAACTTCTTTGGAACTGTAGCTAAAAACTTAAAAGTCCACAACTGTTTATCAGACAATGGCGGTTTCAACCGTTTAATTATCGAAAAACCATTCGGACGTGACTACGACACAGCTGAAGAATTAAACAACGCTTTGGCTAAATCATTTAACGAAAACCAAGTTTACAGAATTGATCATTACTTGGGTAAAGAAATGGTTCAAAACATTATTGCATTACGTTTTGGTAACCCACTAATCGAAGGTATTTGGAACAACAAGTACATTGACAACATTCAAGTAACCCTTGCTGAAAAGCTAGGTGTTGAAGAACGTGCCGGATACTATGATGGTTCAGGTGCCCTACGTGATATGGTACAAAACCACACTATGCAAATGCTTACTATTCTTGCAATGGAAGACCCTATTTCATTCAAGGACGTAGACATTCGTAGAGAAAAGATTCGTGCACTAAGAAGCATGCATGTTTACACTGAAGACGAAGCTCGTCAAAACTTCGTTCGTGGACAATATGGTGCAAACGGTGACCAAAGAGATTACCGTCACGAAGACAACGTTCCTAACGATTCAATTACCGAAACTTATGTTGCCGGTAAAGTATTGTTCGAAAACAAACGTTGGAAGAACGTTCCTTTCTACATCAGAACTGGTAAGATGCTAACTGACAAGTTTACTAGAATTGATGTTGTATTCAAGAAACCTCTAGTAGACATCTTTGCTTCTGCTAAAGGAACTGAAAGTGAATTAAACAACAACGTGCTTACTTTATTCGTAGATCCTGTTAACAAGATCATCCTACGTCTAAACGGAAAGCAAGCTGGTCAAGGTATGGAAATGCAACCACTAGACTTAACTCACACTCAAAGTGACGAAGAAAAGGCTGCTACTCCAGAACCATACGAACGCTTAATTCACGATGCTATCTTGGGTAACGCTACTAACTTTGCCAGTTGGGACGAAGTAAGTCGTGCTTGGGAATTCGCCGATGTTATCAGACATGTTTGGGATACTGACAAACCAGACTTCCCTAACTACACACCAGGTTCAATGGGACCTGATGCTGCCGACGAATTACTAGCTCGTGATGGCAGAGCTTGGGTTTTTAACTCAAAAAAATAATTTATATGACATTTAATCATTAAAATGTTAAAATCTAAGTGTATATTTATACACAATTTTCTTTAAAAAGGAAGGTTTATAATGGCTGACTCAAAAGCAAACATTGGTGTTGTTGGAATGGCTGTTATGGGTAAGAACTTAGCCCTTAACATTGAAAGCCGCGGCTTCACTGTAGGTATTTTTAACCGTTCAGCTTCAAAGACTGAAGCTGTAATGAAGGATCACGCAGACAAGAACTTGGTTCCAAGTTACTCTGTTGAAGATTTTGTTAACTCACTAGAAACTCCACGTCGTATCGTTATGATGGTTAAGGCTGGTAAGCCAACTGACGCAACTATCGACTCACTATTACCTTTATTAGACAAGGGTGATATCTTAATTGATGGTGGTAACACTAACTTCCATAACACAATCGAAAGAAACGCTAGACTAGATGCATCTGGTATCAACTTTATTGGTATGGGTGTTTCTGGTGGTGAACTAGGTGCTTTGCACGGTCCATCACTAATGCCTGGTGGTCAAGAAGAAGCATACAAGCTAGTTGAACCTGTTTTAACTCAAATCGCTGCTAAAGCTAGCGATGGCAAGCCTTGTGTTGCTTACATCGGACCTAATGGTGCTGGTCACTACGTAAAGATGGTTCACAACGGTATTGAATACGGTGATGAACAATTAATCGACGAAAGTTACGACATTCTTCGTAACGGTGCCGGTATCGACATTGACGAACTAGCTGATATCTTCAAGGAATGGAACAAGGGTGAACTAAACAGTTACCTAATCGAAATTACTGCTGATATCTTAACTAGAAAAGACGACTTAGGTGCTGACAAGAGCAAGCCTATCGTTGACATGATCTTAGACCGTGGTGCTAACAAGGGTACTGGTAAGTGGTCATCAGAAGATGCCATGGAAGTTGGTACTGACCAATCAGTTATCACTGAATCAGTTTACGCTCGTTTCATCTCAATGCTAAAAGACGAACGTCTTGCAGCAGCTAAGGTATTAAACGGTCCTAAGGCTTCAGACATCATCAACGATGACGAAAAGAAAGACTTAGTAGAACGTGTACGTAAGGCTCTATACTTCGGTAAGATTATGAGTTACGCTCAAGGTTTCGAACAACTACGTTTCGCTTCAGAACAATATGACTGGAACTTGAAGTTCGGTGAACTAGCTCAAATCTGGCGTGAAGGTTGCATTATTCGTGCCCAATTCTTACAAAACATTACTGACGCTTTCGAAAAGGATGAAAACCTAACTAACCTATTGTTAGACCCATACTTCTCAGAAATCGCTAACAAGTACCAACAAGATGCTCGTGATGTTGTTGCTCTTGCAACTAAGGCTGGTATTCCAGTTCCATCACTTTCAGCAGCTGTTAACTACTACGATTCATACCGTGCTGAAGTATTACCTGCTAACTTACTACAAGCACAACGTGACTACTTCGGTGCTCACACTTATGAACGTACTGACCGTGAAGGTAACTTCCATTACCCATGGTACACTGAACAATAATATAATTATTGATTACAATAAAAAGAGACGATTAAATCGTCTCTTTTTTAATACATACTAGTTTGTAATGGTTATTAATTGCAAATGAATACAAACAAGAATATACTATAACCAATCTTGAAAAAAGAGAGGTTATTTTTTATGTCTACCGAAAAAGTCTACACCGATTATTTCTTTTACGAACCCGCTTTTAACACTCACGATGGTGGTTACATTCCTTTGGAAGAACCTAACGTGGAACAACAAAAGCTAAAGGTTCCAGAATTACTTACCCCTGACAAGGAGACTGATACCGACATGTACTACACCGTCATCTCACAAGCTGGTGAAGCACAAATCATGCCCGGTGAAGCCACTAAGACATGGGGTTACAATCAAGCATTATTAGGTAAGACCATTTTATTCAAACGTGGTAAAAATATTCACGTCACTGTTAAAAATGAATTACCTGAATTAACTACATACCATTGGCACGGTTTAAACGTTCCAGGTGATATCGATGGTGGTTGTCACACCCCTGTCTACCCAGGTGAAAGTAAAGTTTTAAACTTCAAATGTGATCAACCCGCAGCTACTCTTTGGTTGCATGCTCATCCATGCCCATCAACCGCTGAACAAGTTTGGCACGGCCTAGCTACCGCAGTTGTCGTCAAGGATGAACATGAAGCAACCCTGCCAATCCCACGTAACTATGGAGTCGATGATATCCCCGTAATTTTACAAGATCGTCGTTTCCATGAAGACAATCAATGGTATTACAAGGCTGATTATGATCCAGATGGTGTTCAAGGTCCTACCGCAATGATTAACGGAACCGTTAACCCATACTTTGATGTCACCACTCAAAAGGTTCGTCTACGTTTATTAGATGGCGCTAACCGTCGTGAATGGCGTTTGCACTTCTCAGACGACCTTGAATTTACCCAAATCGCAGGTGACGGTAGTCTCTTAACCCACCCTGTTAAGTTTACCCACCTAATGATTACCTGTGCCGAAAGACAAGAAATTGTCGTTGATTTCGGTCAATACAAACCAGGTGATGAAGTTGCCCTATATTCTGACGATGTCCCCATCATGCATTTTAGAATTCATGAATTCGCAGAAGATAACAGCGTCATCCCTGACACCCTATTTGAAATGAACACACCCAAAGTTACTGAGAACACACCCGTCCGAAAAGTCGTTATGTCCGGTATGGATGAAGAAGTCGCCCTAGATGGTAAGAAGTTCGATATGGAAAGAATCGATGCCAAACAAACCATGGGTAACTGCGAAATCTGGGAAGTTACCAACACCAACGACTGTGAAAACGGAATGGTCCACCCATTCCACATGCATGGTTGCCAATTTGAAGTATTGGACAGAGATGGCCATGCCCCATACCCTAATGAAACCGGTCTAAAGGACACAATCGGAGTTAACCCTGATGAAACCGTCCGCTTCAAAGCGTGGTTCGACCACCCCGGCGTCTTCATGTATCACTGCCACATCATCGAACACGAAGATGGCGGTATGATGGCCCAAATCCAAGTCGATGACCCAGACCACCCACAAGAATTCCACCTAACTAAGATGGATGACTTGATGAAGGCATTTGCCGAAGAACGCGGTGTTGCCGTAGAAGAACTCGATTTAAGTGGAATGTCTTGTTACGACCACATGGAAAATATGGATCACTGTAATATGTAAAAAGAGAACCTAATCATTGATATGATTAGGTTCTTTTGGCATTTCGATTAGATGATGAAAAATATTTATATCAATTTATAAGTGAAATGTTGTCAAAATATAAGAATTGGTGTAGAATAAACATTGTAATAAAACTAGAAAAAAGGAGTGAACAACATATGACTGAATTAACTTTTGATCCAGGAGCGTCGAAAGATCATTCTATCAAGGGAAAATTGATGTCAGAAGTTGTTTCAATTCTAAACAAATAGAATTGAGATGACCTTTGACAGTTAATTTTCCCGAAATCAACATAATCAATATAGATTATTTAGATGGAGAATTAACTGTTGTTGGTTATCTCAGTATCCTTTAGCTGCATGCTTAACGGTGAAACGTTAATTAACAGTGAAATGTTAGCAGCTAATAACAGTAATTTAAAATTAAATATTAATAATTGCTTGATGATGCTTCACCTTCTAGGGAACTAGTTGGGGAGGTATGGACAACAGTTTATACTACTACTAAATTTTACGAACAGATAAACTGAGTAATTATGAGATTACACAAAAATCTTCGTTGAGTCCGCGGGGACGTGGGTTTACGCCAAAGTAATTGCTACTTATCTGTTATCAATATTAATTATAAAAGAGACAACTTTGTAGGTTGTCTCTTTTCTTGTGTTAAACACGAGAAAAAAGACCGAATCAAATTGATTCGGTCTTTTTATTTATGCTTTTGGAATAAACAGGTTACCTAGAGTTGCAGCGACAATTGCTTTAATTGAATGCATACGATTTTCGGCCTCTGTGAACTGCCAAGCGTATTTACTATTAAACACCTCATCACTAACCTCTAATGCGGTTGAACCGTATTTTTCTTCGATATACTGCCCTTTTGTGGTCTTGTTGTCATGAAAAGATGGTAGACAATGCATAAAGATGATTTCGTCATCATTCATCCCCGTCTTTTCGATCATTTCCATATTAACTTGGTATGGTTTTAATAATTGAATTCTTTCATCCCAATTATCTTCACCCATTGATACCCAAACATCCGTATATAATACGTTGGAACCTTTAACCCCTGCATCAACATCGTCGGTGATTAGGACTTCGGCGCCAGATTGTTCAGCGTATTTTTTCGCTAGTGCTTGGTTTTCCTTTGATGGGAATAATGATTTTGGTGCAACAATATGCACGTTCACCCCTAACAAAGCGGCGGTAATTAATAGTGAGTTTGCCATATTGTTTCTACCGTCTCCCACATAGGTTAAGGTAAGGCCTTCTAGTTTGCCAAACTTTTCCTTCATGGTCATAAAGTCGGCCAGCATCTGGGTTGGGTGACTGTCATCAGTTAGACCATTCCAAACGGGAACGCCACTGTATTTAGATAGTGTTTCAACGTCTTGTTGTTTGAACCCACGAAATTCGATTCCATCATACATTGATCCTAAGACCTTGGCGGTATCTGAGACTGATTCTTCGTCACCGAAGTGAATGTCGTTGGTACCAAGGTATTCAGAGTGGCCACCCAAGTCGTTGATGGCAATCACAAATGATGAACGAGTTCTAGTTGATGGTTTTTCAAACAGTAAGGCAATGTTCTTACCCGCTAAAAATTCGTGCTTAATGTTGTTTTGCTTTAAGTGTTTTAAATGAATTGCGAAATCGATTAGGTAGTTAATTTCATCGGCGGAAAAATCGTCAATGTTTAGTAAACTTCTACCGTAAAAAATATTATTTAACATGCTGCCACTTCCTTTTCTAAAACGTTTTTGATTTGTTGCACGCCCCATCCAAGTGTCTTTTTATCCATGATTAATGGTGGTAGCAAACGCAATGTATTGGCACGTGCTGAAATTGTTAGCATCCCAATTTCTTGTAATTGTTTGATCACTTCTGCAACATCAATTGAATCGGCTAAGTGAATACCGACCATTAATCCACGACCAGAAATTTTTTCGACGTTAGAAAGTGGTAGTAATTGCGTATTTAGTTCTTGGAATAGATATTCACCCTTTAGTTTCACTTCATTCAAAAATTCAGGTGTCATTTGATTTAAAACGGCATTGGCAGCAGCCATAACGACCTTATTTCCACCGAAGGTATTACCGTGACTACCTGGTCCAAATGCTGAAGCTAATTCTCTTTTCGCTAGCATTGCACCGACTGGCAAACCATTACCTAATCCCTTGGCACAGGTGATGATATCTGGGTTTAATCCGGCGTATTCAAAGGCAAACTTGTATCCGGTACGACCCATCCCTGCTTGGACTTCATCAACAATTAATAGTGTGTTGGTTTCATGACACTTGGCTTCGACTTTCTTTAGCCATTCGGTGTTTCCGACGTTAACGCCACCTTCTCCTTGAATGGCTTCTAGGATGACTGCAGCACATTCTTCATCAATAAAATCTAGTGCCTTATCATCGTTGTATTCGGCAAATTCACTACCGGGAACTAAAGGTGTAAAACCACTTTGGATGGCTTCGTATCCGGTCAATGATAGTGATCCATAGGTACGACCATGGAATCCATAGTTAAATGCAAGCACCTTTTTCTTGTGGGTGTACTTACGTGCAATCTTAAACGCCGCTTCGTTGGCTTCAGTACCTGAATTACATAAGAATGCTAGGTAGCCTTCTGGGCAAAGTTTGCCAGCGACTTGGTCTTGCATTGAATTGATGTATAGGTTTGAAGTGTGCCAAATGTGGTTTAGTTGTTCACCTACCGCAGTTTTAACCTGTTCATTGCTGTATCCTAGGTTGCAAACACCAATTCCACTGGTAAAGTCGACATATTCCTTACCATTGGCATCGATAATATGCCAGTCGTGTCCGTCAATTGGTTCAATATCAAAATATTTGTAAGTTGGTAATACGTTTTCCATTTCTGTCATCCCCTAATCAATAATCGTTGTGCCGTGTTCTTCTAAGTTATTAGTAATTGTGACGTTTTCCACGCCGTGATCAATCGCGTCTAAAGCTGCTTTTACCTTTGGAATCATTCCACTGACAATGTAGTGTTCCTTAATTAATTCGATTGCTTTTTTATGGGTCAATTCTTCTAGCATCTCGTCTTCCACCTTCACTCCGCAGACGTCGGTTAGTAGGACTAGTTCATCCGCATGCAATAATGATGCCATTTCACTGGCTGCAATATCAGCGTTGACATTTAGCTTGTCGGTATCATTTTTATAAACGATTGAAGACATCAAGCCAACCGAGTTGTCAGTCATCTTATTAATCCAGTCGGTATCAACCTGACTAATGGTGCCAACCTCACCGTATTTTGCGTGGTCTAGGTAATCGCCTTTAACAAACGAGTATCCGTAACTATTGAGGTTATGAGTTTCAATGCCATGATCCATTATTTTCTTGCCAAGTTGTTCTTGGATGACATCGTTTAATAACAAGTCTGAAATCTTCATCATTTCAGGATTTGTGACTCTGATTCCATCGATTTTTTTGACCGGTTCACCGACAAATTCACCACATTTTGAGATGATGTTGCCACCACCATGGACGATAATGATGTGTTCACCCTCGTCTTGTTTTTCAGCAACGAATTCAAAAAAGTCTTCTGGTAAGTGATTTATCATATTTCCGCCAATCTTTAAAATAATCATATTAATCACCCCTCGTAAGCCGCATTAATCTCAACGTACTTGTAGGTTAAGTCGCAGCCCCAAGCAGTTCCACTGGCGTTACCAACATTTAAGTCGACATCGATGATGATGTTTTCATCGGTAAATAGCGCCTTTAACTCGTCATCAGTGAATGAAATTGGAACACTGTTAGTGACAATTTCGGTGCCATTTAAACTAATTGCGACGTGGTTTGGATCAACATGGGCATGGGTTTGACCGATGGCTTGAACGATTCTGCCCCAGTTGGCTTCCTTACCAAAAATCATGGATTTTACCAAGTTAGACCCAACGATTGCCTTTGATACTAGGTTGGCTTCTTGTTTGTCGAATGCATTATTAACGTTAACTTCAACGAAGTTATTAGCACCCTCGCCATCTTGAGCAACCTTTTTCGCAAGCGTTTCTAGTACATATTTAAAAGCCTTAGCGAACTCAACGTATTCATCGCAATCTGGTACTAATTTGGAGTTTTGAGCAGCACCGTTGGCCATTACTAAAACCATGTCGTTAGTGGACATGCAGCCATCAACGGTGATTTGGTTAAAGGTTGAAACAATGTCTTCACTCAATAGGTTTTGTAAATCATCTCCTGCAATATTTGCATCTGTGACGATGAAACTAAGTGTGGTTCCCATGTTTGGATGAATCATCCCTGAGCCCTTTGAAAAACCGGTAATGGTAACTGGTTCGTCATTTAGGGTCAATTCAACACATACCTTTTTCGAACATGTATCGGTAGTGATAATTGCTTCTGGTGCGTCGATATCGTCGGTGCTTAGTTCTAGGTTATCGACACCATTTTGGTATGTATTCATATCTAATTGTTTACCGATAATGCCGGTTGAAGCGACACCAATTAAGGTATCGTCTAGGTGTAATTTATCGGCGACTAATTGTTTGGAATTATACACATTTTGAATTCCTTCATCTCCGGTAAATGAGTTGGCGTTTCCGGAGTTAACGATGATTGCTTGTAGTTGATGGTTCAGTTCAATGGTTTTCTTAGTGACTTGAACAGGTGCTGCCTTGAATTGGTTGGTGGTGTAAACACCTGCTGCTGAAGCGGGTGAGTCTGATACTACCCAGCACATGTCTAGTTGTTCATCTGGTTTGAATCCAGCATGAGTTGATCCTGATTTAATATTTAGTGGCCATTTAAAATCGATTGTTTTCATAATTAGTTCCTCCTAAGGTAATACGTGCATTAGTTCTAATCCGTCAGTTTCTTCAAAATCAAATAGGTGATTGAAGTTTTGAATCGCTTGTCCAGCGGCACCCTTAATCATGTTGTCAATGACGCTGACAATCATTAATGAGTTATTGCTGGAATTAAAAGAAAGTCCAACATGACACTCGTTTGTACCGACTACGCTCTTGATAGTTGGTAGCTCATCCATTGATACGTGAACAAATTTACTGTTCGCATATAATGAATCGAATGCATGTTGGACTTTATCCATTTCAATATTTGATTTTAGTTTCATAAACATAGTGCACATAATTCCCTTGTTTAAAGGAACCAATGTGGTCATGAATTCAATATTTTGAACATTTTTATTCCAAACTTGTAACTTTTGTACGATTTCTGGAATGTGTTTGTGTTCGTGGGGTTTGTATACTTGTAGGTTTTCATTAGCCATGACAAAATGACTGGAATCACTAAGTGACTTTCCAGCTCCTGATAAACCTGACTTCGCATCAATCACAATGCTATCTAAATCGATCAAATCTTCTTTAACTACCGGTGCCAACCCTAATAGCACAGCGGTAGCATAACATCCTGGGTTGGCAATGTATTTTGCACCCTCACTGTCATCAATATCTGCTAAGCAGTATTGTGCCTTTTGTAAGTCTGATAGTTCAGCGGGATCTTTTTGATACCACTTCGCGTATTCATCAGGATCTTTTAATCTGTAGTCTCCTGATAAATCAATGACCGGAAAACCGGCTTTGATAAAGGGTTTAGCCATCTTTGATGTCACACCAGCAGGAGTGGCAAAAAAGACCGCATCGTTGTCTTTGATAATGGCATTTTCGTCATAAGGTAAGACTAAGTGTTGATCGTATGAAAATTCGTCATTAATTTGGTTTAACTGAGTTGGTTTGGACAAATTATGTCCGTATAAATTAATTTGATTTACTTGAGAATGTTTTTTTAATAATTCATATAAAGTTGATCCGGCATATCCGGTAATTCCAATAATTGCGACTTGCATAATAGCGACAGTCCTTTCGATAAGTTCAATTTTTTAGACACTGCTCCTGTTGAAAAAACGTTGCTACGTCGCCTTTGGTTTAAGCTTTGTTTTGTCATGTTAATCACCCTTTTGTAATTTTTTGATGTCTCGGTAACATCTTGCAAATTACAATAGCACAACTTTTTATTTTTGCAAACTTATTTTTTAATTTTAATTTAATCTTGTTTTAATTTTTTAATTATGTTAAATTGAGTTCAACGAAAACAAATAAATTTAAAAAGTGGTGAGTGTTATGAACAACAAAACAAATAATACACTAACTGAATACACTGCATTGAGGAGGACACGTATTGTGCCGTCCCCAACTTTTAGGCGCACTTTTTAATCAAACAATAAATTAGTCGAGGGACGGCAGAAATAAATTTTAAGTTATGCTGAAATTTATCTGCGGGTCCCTTTTTTAATCCGAATATGAATAACTGGATACTTTTCGCATAATTTAAAATAAGTTGCATTCTACTGTCGATCGACTTATTTATGGATATGGGCAAATGTATTCAGGACATAAGGTTGATCACACTGTTGGTCAGCCTTTTTTATTTACCAAAATTTGGAGGTAATTATTATGAAAACGTATTTAGTATTAAGTAATGGCTCAATTTATCAAGGATATTCAAAAATAAAACCATCAACTACCGCCGGTGAGGTCGTATTCAGCACTGGCATGACTGGTTATCAAGAAACCATCACGGACCCCAGCTACTATGGACAAATCATGGTCTTTACATACCCACTGATTGGAAACTACGGTATCAACTTTGAAGATAACGAAAAAGATACTCCATGTGTTTCCGGTATTATTGCTTACGACATTGCAGAACACCCTAGCAACTACCGTAGCAAGATGTCACTTTACCAATATGCCGAAAAGTTTAACATCCCCATGATTGAAGGCATCGATACCCGTGAGTTAACTAAGGAACTTCGTCACGACGGCTGCATTAAGGGAGTTATCACAGACGACCCAAATGACGAAGCGGTCCAAACTCTTTTTAACAAACCGGTATCATTTGCTAACCACGCAACAAAAGAAACAACACATATTAAGGGTGATGGCCTAAAGGTCGCCGTTATCGATTATGGAATTAAGAACTCCATCGTTTCAGAATTAGTGAGCTTTGACGCCGACATTCATATATTCCCATCCGATGTGTCAGCACAAGAAATTGAGGACATCAATCCAGACGGCATCGTCTTATCCAATGGCCCCGGCGATCCAGCTAACATGATTGATAAGATTGGAGTCATCCAAGAACTTCAAGAAGAATATCCAATCATGGGCATTTGTTTAGGTAATCAATTACTTGGATTAGCTAATGGTGCCAAGACGTTCAAGATGAAGTTTGGCCACCGTGGTTTCAACCATGCCGTTAAGGACTTACAAACAAATAAGTGCTACTTCACATCACAAAACCATGGATATGCACTTCTACCCGAATCAATTCCAGGTTCAAACGTAGATGTCTTATTCGAAGAAGTTAACGATCACACCGTTGAAGGAATTAAGGTTAAAGGACATAACGCCTTTTCAGTACAATTCCATCCGGATGCATCCCCTGGTCCACACGACGCACTATTTATCTTCAATAAATTCTTCAACATGATTGAGCAAAAGGAGGTTTTAACAAATGAGTAAAGATACCGACATCCATAAAATTTTAGTCATTGGTTCTGGTCCGATTGTCATCGGTCAAGCGGCCGAATTTGACTACTCAGGTTCCCAAGCTTGTTTGTCATTAAGGGAGGAAGGATACGAAGTCGTCCTGGTGAACTCCAATCCATCCACCATCATGACTGACAAGGATATCGCCGATGAGGTCTACATCGAACCAATCACAATCGAAGCGATTGAAAAAATCATCGAAAAAGAATTACCAGAAGCAATCCTACCTACTTTAGGTGGCCAAACTGGTTTAAACATGGCCAAAGACTTAGCCGACGCAGGAATCTTGAAAAAGTACGGCATCGAACTACTGGGAACCAAACTCCAATCCATCGAGGAAGCCGAAGACCGTGAACTTTTCAAACAATTGATGAAGAAACTTGATGAACCCGTTCCCGAATCAACAATCGCCAATAGTCTAGAAGACGCCAAAAAGTTAGCCGAAAAGATTGGCTATCCATTGGTCATTCGTCCAGCTTACACACTAGGTGGAACCGGTGGTGGTTTCGTCCATAACGATGCAGAGTTAGAGGCCATCGTCACTAACGGTTTGGAAATGTCTCCCGTCACACAAGTATTGGTAGAAAAATCAATTGCCGGTTACAAGGAAATCGAGTTCGAAGTCATGCGTGATGCCAAGGACAATGCGTTAATCGTCTGTTCAATGGAAAACGTCGATCCAGTCGGCGTCCATACCGGTGATTCAATCGTGGTCTCACCTACGCAAACCCTATCCGATAAAGACTACCAAATGCTAAGAGATGCCGCATTGAAGATTATTCGTGCACTGGATATCGAAGGTGGCGTTAACATTCAAATGGCCATCGACCAACACAGTGGTGACTACTTTATCATCGAAGTTAATCCTCGTGTCTCTCGTTCATCAGCACTGGCATCCAAGGCAACCGGTTATCCAATCGCTAAAATCTCTGCCAAGATTGCGGTCGGTATGACATTGGATGAAATCATCAACCCACTAACCGGAAAGTCACTTGCTGAATTTGAACCAGCACTGGATTACATCGTCACCAAGATTCCCCGTTTACCATTCGATAAGTTTACCGACATCGATAATTCACTAGGTACTCAAATGAAGGCGACCGGTGAAGTCATGGCCATCGGTAGAAACTTTGAAGCATCCCTATTAAAGGCGATTCGTTCTCTCGAAGATGGTAATAGTCATGATTTTACCGCTAGTTCAACCGACGAACTATTGGAAAACATCAATACACCAACCGACCAACGACTCTTCGAAATCCTAGAACTACTTAGTCGTCACATTAGTGTCGATGATATTTATG
Organism: Apilactobacillus nanyangensis; assembly: GCF_016861915.1. Taxonomy (GTDB): domain Bacteria; phylum Bacillota; class Bacilli; order Lactobacillales; family Lactobacillaceae; genus Apilactobacillus; species Apilactobacillus nanyangensis. The sequence goes on from NZ_BOLX01000006.1 coordinate 95,533, forward strand.
ACAACACCCAAATCAATCAATTCTTCCTATATAAGATGCAACACATTATTGAAATTAAGGAAGGATTGAAAGATGACAAATCAATCGATGCATTGAAACTGGCTAAGCAATTTGGCTTTTCTGATCAACAAATCGCAGCAATTTGGCAATGCAGTCAAGAAGATGTCTACAACGCCAGAATGCAAAATAATATCGTTGCTGGTTTTAAAATGGTCGATACCTCAGCTGGAGAATTCGATTCAACCACTCCCTATTACTACAGCACATTTGGTCAATCCAACGAATCAAAGGTTAGTGATAAGAAATCAATTCTGATTGTGGGTTCAGGTCCAATTCGAATCGGACAAGGGGTTGAATTCGACTACGCGACTGTTCACTCTATCTTTGCAGTTAAAAATGCAGGATACGAAGCCATCGTGATTAATTCAAATCCGGAAACCGTCTCAACCGACTTCTCCATCTCAGATAAGTTATACTTCGAACCGCTAACCATCGAAGATGTCATGAATGTGATTAATCTTGAAAAACCAGCGGGTGTGATTCTTCAGTTTGGTGGTCAAACCGCCATTAACTTGTCTGAAGGGTTATCCAAACTAGGTGTGAATGTATTAGGAACCACCGTTGAAGATATTAATATCAGTGAAGATCGTGAATTGTTTAGCCACGCCATCACCAGTCTAAATATCAAACAACCATATGGAACCTCAGTAGAAAGTATCCAAGGAGCTCTTCAAGCCACCAAGGAAATGAACTATCCAGTATTATTACGTCCTTCATACGTGATTGGTGGTAAGGCAATGCGAATCGTTCATAATGAAGAAGAATTACTGAACTACATGCAAACTGCTGTTAACGTGTCGCATCAACACCCCGTCTTAATTGATTCCTACCTATATGGAACAGAGGCCGAAGTCGACATCATTTCAGATGGTGAAACTGTCATCATTCCTGGAATCATCGAACACGTTGAGAGTTCAGGTGTTCATTCTGGAGATTCGATGGCCATCAACCCACCCCAACACATTTCCTTTAATATTCAAAAACAAATTACCGATATTGCCATTAAGTTAGCGAAGAAGTTGAAAACAATCGGTTTGATGAATATTCAATTTATCATTTCCAATAATCAGGTATACGTCATTGAGGTAAATCAAAGAGCTTCGAGAACCGTCCCATTCCTATCAAAGGTAACTGACGTGCCAATCGTTGATTTAGCAACTAATTCCATCTTAGGAACTCCTTTAACATCATTTGGATACAATACTGGACTAATTACCCCATCTAGTTTTGTATCCGTTAAATCTCCAGTATTTAGTTTTAATAAACTACCAGGTGCGGATGCTAATCTTAGTCCTGAAATGAAATCGACCGGTGAAGTCATGGGAACCGCGATTGATTATGATTCTGCTTTAGCGAAGTCATTCTCGGCTGCCGGAATCAACATAAAGGAACACGGAAATGTCTTATTGAACCTAATTCATCATGATGAAGAACAAAATAAACAGTTAATTGAAAGCTTATCTGATTTTGGTTTTAACATCATCGATATGAAACCAGAAGAGATTACCGAAGAAAACGTTGATTTAATCATTAACACCGCTGAAGATAATCATCTCAATAACATCGCGACCGCATTTTCCATTCCATTATTCACTTACATTGATACAGCCAACGCATTTATCCAATCATTAAATTGTGACGATATAATGGTAGAAAAGATATAAAAAAAGACCTAATCCAAATGGATTAGGTCTTTTAATTTTGTTTATTTATGAATTCCGATTGATTTTAGATATTTAGCTTCTTTTTCAGGATCGAATTCTTTTTCAGACTTACCAATAATCACTGTTGCTAGTGAGTTACCGATAACGTTAACTGCGGTTCTGGCCATATCGATGAAACGGTCAATTCCGGCAATGAATGTTAAACCAGAAACTGGAATACCAACAGTTGAAACGGTTGCCAATAGAACAACGAATGAAGCACCTGGAACACCGGCCATACCCTTTGAAGTAATCATTAGGGCAACTAGTAAAGTAAGTTGTTGACCAATGCTTAAGTGAATTCCGTAAGCTTGGGCTAGGAATAATGCGGCAAGAGATTGGTAAATTGCTGAACCATCAAGGTTAAATGTGTAACCAGTTGGGATTACAAATGAAACAATTGATGGGCTAACACCAAACTTAGTCATCTTATCGATACTTCTTGGTAGTGCAGCTTCTGAACTGGCGGTTGAGAATGCTAGTACTGCTTCTTCCTTAACGACCTTTAGAAGGTCAGTAATCTTGAAACCAAAGATTCTAGCAGCTAGTCCCATTACAACAAGTACGAATACCATCATTGTTAGGTAAGTTAATAGCACGAAGTAACTTAGTGGAGCTAATGCAGAAACACCAAGTTCAGCTAAAGTAACACCGATTAATGCACAAACACCAATTGGAGATAACTTCATGATCCAACCAGTAATCTTGAACATTACTTGTGAAACGGCGTTTAAGAAATCAACGATAATCTTACCCTTTTCACCAACTGCAGCAGTACCTAAACCAAAGAATACTGAGAATACAATGATTGGCATCATATCACCAGAAGCAATTGAGTTAAATACGTTTACCGGAATTAGGTTAATTAATGTACCCCAGATTCCAGTGTGGTTAGCGGTCTTGGCTGTAGTCATGTATTGAGTAATATCAGTAGCGTGTAATGAATGCACGTTAATGAAGTCACCAGGATGGAAAACATTACCAACAACTAAACCTAAAACAATGGCAATTGTAGTCATAATTTCGAAGTATAGAATGGTCTTTCCACCGATACGGCCTAACTTATGGATATCACCAATGTTGGCAATCCCAACAGTTAAACATGAAACAACGATTGGAACAACGATCATTTGAATTAAACGAATGAACATTGTACCAACACTTTGCATTGCAGTAATTGCGGTAGCGTTCTTGTAGAACACTAGACCTAGGATGATACCTAAAATTAAACCAATCAGGATTTGCCATCCTAGTGTTATCTTAAATTTCTTCATTACGAAGCCTCTCCTTAATATGTATTAATATAATTTTATCATAAATCACGAATAATATCCCCGGTTAATAATGAAAATGTACCTAAATAACGATAAAAGACAAACTATTTCATGTAGTTTTACAATAGTAATTCAGATATTAACATTATGGTATGCACTTGGATTAACGAAACATCTCTATTTCAATTCAAATCCTACAGTTAATCAAGTGTGATTAGCACACCTTTTTAATTTTATCATAAAAAAGAATGTATCGTTTTGAATGTACAAAAAAAGAGCTACCAAACGGTAACTCTTTTATAAATTGCGCGGCAACGTCCTACCCTTGCAGAGGGCGATCCCTCAACTACTCTCGGCGTTTAGAAGCTTAACTTCTGTGTTCG
>NZ_BOLX01000007.1 GCF_016861915.1 Apilactobacillus nanyangensis
CATTTAATTTATCTTCTACTTTATATTTAGACACAAAAACACCCCAAAGTTTTGTACAAACTTTGGGGTGCAGTGCAGGGGTGTCTTTTTATTTACTTACTTTGTCTAAGTAATTCTTTTCTTAGTTCATCATCAACAGCATAGATGAAAAGTCCGTGCACACCACGTTTTAGTAAAACGTTTAGTTGGTTTCGAATTAGCTCAGAAGATATATCCTTTTGTTCTCCGTTTTCCATTGTTCTTTTTTCTTTAACCTGTCTATCAAAGCTTTTTGACCCATCATAAACTAATTTACCGTTTCTAAACTTAATAGATGGGCCAAGGATAACCCCACAATAATTCAAGTCAAAGCCTTGAATTGTGAATGTTGAACCAACCTCATTAATTGTTTGAGGCTGTTCAGCCCATGATAGTCCTCGATATTTCTTCTCAGCAGGTAATTGATAATTCCAAGGAAGATTAAATTTATCACCAATTGATACTCTCCATAAATCATCAATAGTAGTTCCATCATCTTGAACAACTTTATGATATTTACTGGATTTAAATTTCCAATCATAAGTTGCAACCATTCTAGATAGTCCCTTTGTTAATGACTCGATACTATCATTATGCTTCTTGATTGCATCGTACATATCATTGATATCGTCAAAAATTCTTAAATCATATTTGTCATCATATGGAATCTTTTTAATTTCATCCTTAGTAACAATATCCTCAATCCAATCAATTGTTTCTTTTGAAGCATCCATTCTATTTTGTTCAGATAATTCAATAAGTTGATGGTTTGATTTGGCTCTGTTTATTAAGTCATCAAAAAACGATTTTTCAACGTAACCATTTCGTTTTAAAACTTGCATCGGATCTAGAACCGCTACAACAACATCAGATACGCTTCTTATATCTTTTAAATGACCTGACCCTTGATATACCATGTAACCTTCGGTAAGCAGCAAATGGGCTTCATCAATCAAAGCAATATCTATTTTTGAATTTTCATCTCCAACTTGATGCTTATTTAAAAACTTCGTTGGTTTATTAACTATCGAATCTCCTAGTCTTGTTTTAATACCTATTTTCTGAGCAATGTTTTCATATACTTTCACTTGTTGATCATGATTTACGATCATATATGCTTCTTGATTTTCAGGTTTATTAAGTTCAGCAAAAAGAGAACTTAATAGAACAGTCTTGCCCGTTCCTGCAGAACCTTTAATGATAATTAAATTATCCTTGCTATGACCTTTTCGAATGTCTTTTATTTTATCAATTATTTCATCTCTAGCGTCTAGTTGTTCGTCAGTTAACTTATGAAAAGGAGATGCTTTAAAAATTGCAGAATTGGTAATATCATCCACACTTGGGAATATATCTTTATTTTTCTTAGATAATTCTTTCCAAATATTTTGAAAGATATTTCTAAAATGATCTCTTGTAAAATACAAATCTTGGTCATTTGATCTACGATTATTAAGTTCACCAATGGCATCATCACTAAGAAGATATTTCATTAATTGATTTTCAATATCTAAAGTTAACGACTTATTAAATTCTTTATGAGCAATAACGATAATTTTTGCATCATTAGAATTATTTAATTCTGTCCAATCAGTTCTATCTTCTGATTCGCTGTTTAAATGTTCTTCTGTTCTTCTAACTATATTGTTGGTTTCTCCAACATATGCTTTAAATTGACCGAACTTCTTTTTATTACCACGAATTTTATCTATAACTAGGTATACCGTTGGAAATCTGGTTATTAGTTCATGCTCTTCTTTAGTATTATTTTGTTTTAAAATTTCTTGTTTTATGTCACTATTAATATTGTAATCATATTTTCTAATAATTGGTTTAGCTATGTTGCTATCTGACATTTATAAAGTACCTACCTTAAAGGAGATTTTTATGGAATATAAAACTATAATTCAAGAATTAATTGAATTTAGAAACGACAGAGGCTGGAATGAATATCATACTCTTATATCATTATCTAGAGCTTTAGGTATTGAAGCTTCTGAAGTCGAAAAAATCTTTCTATGGAAGAAAAATGATAGCTCTCTATCATCTAAAGAAAAAGATAACTTGAAGTTAGAATTAGCTGATGTACTAATATATTGCTACTACATGTGTGAAAAACTACAAGTTGAACCTAATGATATTATACAAGATAAAATAAACATTAATAAAGGTCGAAATTGGAAATTCGGCAAATAAAAAAGACACCCTAAGGGCGTCTTTTTTATTATTCATCAATTTCGAAAGGTGGTAATTCGTCTATCAAATCAAGAGTCTTCATGCTTACTGTTATCACAGAAAGTAATAAATTCATGATGTACTTAGGATCATCACTAAATTCATTAGGATCATCTGTAATACCTGATTTTTTATCAGTTTTAACTCTGTATTGATCAATTATCCATTCAATAGCTGGTTTTCCGTTAACAACATAATTGTATGCTCTTTCCGGAATGTTGGTTATCTTAATATCATTGTTATACACAATTGTGTCTAACTCACCCTTCTTTGGATGTTTCATCTTTTCAACTAGATAACTTGGGTTATCATTTGAATATTTAATTTGAACTTCATCAATCTTATTTTGTCTTTCATAGTTTAGATGTAAATCAGCTAGTTTCTTACCGATTTCAATATATTTATTTCTATTTTTTAATTTAGGAATTCTTGGTAAATCCTTCTTTAAATCATTTTGATATTTGTTTCTATATTCAGTTGAATGAAGAACCCCATATACATAATAGAATTTATCATTGCTAGAAACATTGCTAATTTTATTATCGAATAAATTATCTTCTTCATATAAAAATCGAGGAAAATTGCGAGACTTACTAATCATATCCATAAATGTAACATTATCAGTAATAAGGGTACTGAACTCACCCTTATATCCAGCACCGGAAACATTTATGAGCTGATTATCACTTTTATTTGTTGGAAAAGTTTTAAAGGATTTTCTAGTTCTTTCATTTAAAATATGATCTCTATACAAATATTTTTTTGTAAACGGTCTATACATAGACATGATTACATTATTATCATTATAAGTTAGTTTTTCATTTCGCACAGCTGCCATCTTTAAACTAGCTGACCAACTTATTTTCCTCTCGTCATTATTAACAAAAGAACTCAAGTTTTTAACAGTTATTTTATTATGAATTTTATTTATGTTCTCAACTTCATCATTATAATTATTTATCATCAAATTAATATTTTCAGATACTTTCTGTTTAGAGAATCCGCTCACCCAAGCATCTCGATTGGTTACTATTCCTATATCTTTAATATTAAATATTGAATCGTCCTCATCAACGATTGATTGATAATTTTTATATTTTTCATCCCGCTGATTAATCCAATCGTTATTTTTATCAGGTGAAATATCCATCCATTTAAAATTAAAAATTGATGGTTTAGAACCTAACACTGTTAACTTATCATTTTGACTTAGATAATCTCCTATATCATGGTAATGAATTTTATGAGCACTAGTCCCATCTTTTATTAAAATAGATATAACTATAGATGTTCGGCTTCCAGATCCAAAAACGTTTCCCCCTTCTCTTCTTCTCAAATCACCCTGTGTTCTAGCATCACCTCTGATATTAAAAATAAATAAGTGATTAAACTCTTCATATAACGTCTTTCTTAATCCGTCAGCCGACTGGCTATCTATATATGATCCATTAGATACAAACCCAACGATTCCTCTATTACTAATTCTATTTGATGCCCATCTTATTGCAAGAACATAACTATCATACATTCCTAAAACACTTGTAGATCGAGATTTACTTACATATGTTTCAGAAATTGATTTAAATAACTCAGGATATGCTACATTTTTATTGTTATCGTTTTCACTAGATTGTCCTTTAGAGTATGGGGGGTTCCCAACAATAACAGTTATCGGCGTTTCTTGTTCCTTCTTCAATCTTTCATCATTTTCACCAAAAATTTTATCATCTAAAGTATCTTTATTTTCTGTACTTGCAAATGTATCGGTTAAAACAATACCCTCGAACTGTTTATAATCATCTTTTTCATTACCATATTCATTATTTATTTCTTCGAACGTAGATTCAATATTAATTGCAGCAATATAGTAACTTAACAATATGATTTCATTTGCATGCATATCATGCATATATTTAGATAGAATCGCATCAAAGGTTACTTCTCCATTATCAAGTTGTTTTTTGAAATGATAAAGCAATCTTGTCATGAATGTTCCAGTACCAGTGAAAGGATCTAAAATATGAACATTTTTATCGATTAAAGATTTATTGAAATATTTTCGTAATGAATCATCAACTGAGTTAACAATAAAATCTACTACTTCCACGGGAGTAAACACGATACCTAATTGTTCAGTAGTTTTCTTGAATCCTGTTCTAAAGAATTTATCATAAAGGGTTAGGATAAGTTTTTGCTTACCAGCAGCATTATCTATTCCGGTAGCTCTTAGTTTTATGGAATCGTAAAATGGTTTTAATTCGACTTGTTCCTTATCAAATCCAAACATGCTAAATGCTCCAACAACATCATTCATAGCTTTTGATACAGCATTATTTCTTACGAATGAATATTCACCAAATAACGCTTCAAAGATTGGTTCGGTAATCAAATGCTGAGCAAGCATTTCAATTGCTTGTTCTTTTCCAATACTGTTATTAATGTTGTAATGCAAACTGTTTAAAAAGTTATCAAACGCCATTTTCGCACCAGCGTTCGAATCAATAATGTCGCTAATTCTAGTAATATGTCTCTTTGCAATATCGGCAACATCTTTAGACCAATCTTCTAAATATCTTCTATCACCAACTTTTTGTACTACCTTACCGTAGAAAGCATTACGCATTTCTTGCCAGTCAAGCGGTAATTCAAGTTGTTCTGTAACATTTTCTTGTTCTGCCTTTAATCCATCTGCTTCAGTAACATTTTCATCAGGACTACTATTAACCCCAATAAGCTCAAGATTATCTGGTTTCTTCTTGTTTAAATCAATCTTATTTACTTCAGCATCAAAACGATCATCAGTTGAACGCAATGCATTTAATACTTGCCATACTTCCTTGTACTTGCTGTCGTTATCTAATGCAGTACTTGGATCTACACCTTCAGAAACAACAATTGGTAGAATAATGTATCCATATTCCTTATTTTGAGCTTTTCTCATGATACGTCCAACAGCTTGAACAATGTCAACCTGTGATTTCTTAGGACTAAAGAAAATAATTGCATCAAGATTTGGAACATCAATACCTTCAGTTAAGAATCGAACATTAGAAAGAATTCTAGCACGATTATCTTCAATATTCTCGTCACCAAGCCAATCAATTTGTTCAGTCTTTTGAAGTGCATTAAGTCCACCATCTACGTGGTGCACATCAACCATAAAGCTCTCGCTAGATTGAGTATCTAGATATTCATTAACAACAGAAGAGAATTCTTTAGAAATAGCCTTTGAATGCTTGATAGTATCTGAGAATGCGATTGCTCGCTTCATTGGAGCACCTGTAACTTCACCTGTAATTCCGTTACGTTTTACCATAGCATTCCAAACACCAATAATTTTACCGATATCATCAACTTTTAGTTGATTATCAGCAGCCATTATTTGTTGCATATCCTTATTGATGTAAGTCTCACTTACGGCTAAAACAGAAACTTTGTAATCAGTTAAATATCCTTGAGCAACTGCATCACCAAATCCCAAACGGAAGATTTCGTATCCATATTTTGCAGGATCATCCATTGAAGAAACAACAATGCTATTTTCCTCAGCTTTTTTCTTAGCATTTTGGTCATAAATCTTTGGAGTAGCAGTTTGATAAAGTCTAAGCTTACCTTTAACATTCGAATTAGAATGTACTTCTGTGAACATACTATCTTCATTTAATTTATTTGCACCAGTTGTTCTGTGTGCTTCATCAGCAATAATTAAATCAAATTCTGGATAACCCATTTCTTGAGCTTGCTTAATAACATCGATGGATTGGTAAGTTGAAAATACTACCGTCATTTCACGTCCAGTGTCTAACTCTTTTACATATTCATAATTATTAATTAGTTCGTTAACATCAGTCGTTGCTGGGAATCCAATATCTTTAGAGCTTAAATCATCTTCACTTTCTTTCCCCTTCTTTGTTGCTTTACGATCTGAGACAACAGAAAAAGAGGTCATATGAATGTCTTCACTGACATCATCATTCCAATTAAATAATGTTTGTGATAATAACTGAATACTTGGAACTAAATATAAGACATTAAACTTATTCTTTACTTGGTCCTTCATAAGAGCTTCAGTAATTTTTAAACTAGTAAAAGTCTTTCCAGTTCCCGGAGCCATGATTAATTTACCGCGGTCATGGTATTCTTCATTGCTCTTAAAATATTGAACAGCATTGTTTATTGCTTCTTCTTGGTACCCTCTAAGCTTTTTTGGCTTTTTAATTGATAAGTCATTATCTTCAGAAAATGAGAATTTACCCCAATCTACACTTGAGTTCTTCAATTGTGTTAAACCGATAATTGAAAATGGTTTTGAAGTGTTCTTTAATGTTGATTCCGCATTTTTATTCCATTCATCAGTAGTTGAAACAATAATTCCAGCTGAATAACAGTCTTTACCTGTCTCCGCAACGAAAGAATTAATTGCATCTTTGCCGACTTTGCCTTTATAAAATTTGGCTTGAACAGCTGTTAATTGACCATTAAAATCTTTAGCAACAATATCAACACCTGTATCAATACGTGATATTCCAAGATTTGTTGGAACGTCGCTTAGCATCCAGACATCTGAATACTTCTTTTTATAAATTGGTTCATTTTTTAAATACGCAACTACCATCTTTTCAAAAGCAGTTCCACGATCTCTATCATTTGTTAAATGTTCATTTATTTCATTAATTAATTCATTAAATGTTTTTGAACTCAAAATCGTCATCCCCTCAAAAGATGTAACTTATTTACATCTATATGTATATAAGCATTTTACCATTTAAATCGGTACTGTTTCCAATTAGATTAAAATTAAAACAATCATAAAAAAGCACATCCAAAAAGGTGTGCTTTTTGTTTCTTATAATAATTAGATTTCGTAAAAAGAATACTATTGCATATTATTTATTTCATTCTCGAGTTCGTGCTGAAATTCATCTAACAATCTTATCATATTATATATTTCTATTTTTTTTAAATTTTTAGAGTCTAATAACTGTGAGCCAGAATGAATTACTGGATTCTGATTCCTAAATTTATAAGTTTCTCTCACTCCATCGGCCAGTTCATTTATACGATTATTATTAACCTTATCAACTATTTTTTTAATTGATTTTGCTTGATAACTTTTTTCAAATGATACTTTTCCTTTTTTCTTTTTACTGTCATTTATTCCCAATCGAGCCATTAAATACGCTAAATGTCTATCAAAATAGTTCTTATAATAAGCAAATGTTTCAAATAAATTATTCTGATTATCATTTAATAAATACATGAAGTATAAATAATGAATGATTCTATCTTTATTCATCTTTTTTTCGATTTCATTACTATCTTCTGTTAAAGTATATTCTACATCATGTTCACAATAATCATTTATATAACAAAATAGTTCTTTATTTTTGTCTTTCAAAATCTTTTTTAAATCATTATGTTTGAATTTTCTCCCCAGCAAATATTGATATATCATAATTTCATAATATCTAGAATACTCATCACTTCTGGATTTTTCAAATACTCTACGTAAAAAGTTCTTTATTAGGTATCCATCATTACTATCAAGCAACATTTGTATAAATTGTTTTGGATAATGCCTGAATATGCTTAATTTATTTGATAATTCTGTAAGATATTGCACCACCTCATTTTCATGAAATAACCCTTTATTCTTATAGAGTAACCAATTAAAAATCTCAGTATAATGAAACGAATATTTATTATTCCCCATGTTTTTTTTCAATACATCTTCGACTTCCTTATGATCTGGAAAATCAGGAAGATTATTCAATTCCTTAAGCATTTTTACAAAATCGTCTTTTGAAAATAGCTCTTTATAGTCAACATCTTCTAAATTAACTATATAATCATAAATATTTTTATAAAGTTCTTCATCTATGTTCTCAGATACTCCAAAACCTTGTTTATTAATATTTATATTAACTCCAATATCTATTGATGCATTCTGTATTGATTGAGTTATCTGTTCCTTTACCATTCTGATATCTTTACCATCACAATTAAAAACTATATATAAATCATCAACATACCTCAACAATTCAAAGTCTTTAGAATCTAGAAAGCTTTCTATTCTTTTAGTAATATTCCTATCATATTCTGTTAAGTAGAACATGGTCGCTATAAAAGAAATTCCAGTATTATCCATTATTATTGGCATTCTATTCTTACCAAAATATTCTAATAACTTTTTATAAAAGTAAAGTGATCTGATATCCTCTCCATCACACATTTTCTCGATATTCTTAAATAAATATTCTAGTCGTATATTTGGATAAAAATTACTTATATCCATCTTGATATAATAATCATATTGGCTTTTATATTGTTTTAATGCTACTGTAAATCGTTCATAACTTTTTGAGTAATTTAAATCCTCTGTATCATAATCACCAGCATATAACTTACTATGTATATCATCTTTATATTCTGATTTTAAATTATTATGAAAATGTCCTCCAAGTACAATAAAAAATAAAAAAATTATAGGAGTGACCAAATTTATTTCTCTCAAAGTTCCATCATTTTTTGTAACAACAGTCTTATATGATTTTAGCTCTTGATTATTTAAGAAAGCACATGTTCTTATATAATCATCGAAAAACCTTCTAGATAGAATCATTTCTCTGGTTTTTTCATCCATTTTAGTGAATGGATATGATTGTATATATTTACATAAGACATTATTATCAGTTTCAAAATACATACTGATATACTTATTCCATTCTTCATAAGAAATACTTATAAAATCATTTTCGTTCAACAATATGTACCTACCTTTTTACCATTTTTTATATGTATTTAGTATAAATATTTGTGAGTACTTAAACAACAGCATTTAATAAATAGTTATATAATTTTAATCTTAAACTAAAAAAGACACCCTGTCTCAGGGTGTCTTTTTTTTTATCTATTTCTTTTCAAATACAGTCACTGATTCAACGTGAACAGTTTGTGGGAATTGATCAACTGGTTGAACTGGTTGAGTAATTTCATAACCGTATTCAGCTAAACGACGAGCGTCACGTACTAATGTTGATGGGTTACATGATACATAAACAATCTTCTTAGGTGCTACTTGAGCAGCACTGTCGATGAATGATGATGCAAGTCCCTTACGTGGAGGATCAACCATGATAACATCTGGTTTCAATCCTTGTGCTTGCCATTTTTCCATTTGGTCTTCAGCACTACCTGTTACAAAAGTAGTGTTGTTGATGTGGTTCTTTTGAGCGTTAATCTTAGCATCTTCAATGGCTTCCTTAACGATTTCCACACCGTAAACCTTCTTAGCATGTTCAGCAACTGCTAGTGAGATAGTACCGATACCACAGTAAGCATCGATTACGGTTTGAGTACCATCTAGTTGAGCCTTTTCAATTGCTAGAGAGTAAAGTTTTTCAGTTTGTTCAGGGTTAACTTGGTAGAATGAGTTCAATGAAATAGCGAACTTCAATCCAAGTAGCTTGTCTTCGATGTACTTCTTACCATCTAGGCAAACAGTACTCTTACCTAACAATCCGTTACCATCTGACAAGTTGATGTTTTGCATGATACTTGTCACTTCTGGTAAGGCTTCCTTGATTTCACGCACGATGATATCAACCATTGGAATCTTCTTGGTGCGAGTAATTAAACCAATCATCATTTCGTTAGTGTAATGACCTCTTCTAACCATGATGTTTCTAATCACACCACTGTGCTTAGTTTCATTGTATGGTTCGATATGGTACTTACGTAGGATGTCTCTAACAACAACAATCGCCTTGTCGATTTCTGGATCTTGAATGTAGAAATCTTCAATGGTTACTAGGTCGTGTGAATGCTTACGGAAGAAACCAGTTTGTAGTTTTCCATTAATTGAACGAACCGGAATTTGCGCCTTGTTTCTGTAATGGGTTGGGTTATCCATCCCAATAGTTGGCAATACTTCAACATCCATCTTGGACTTATCGAAAAGTTCTTGAATTTGGTGTTGTTTGAATTCCAATTGTGCATCGTATTTTAGATGTTGTAATGGAGCGATTCCTGTACGAGTATAGTTTCTATCGATGTTTTCTACACGATCTGGTGATTTAGTTAGTAACTTTTCTAACTTCGCGAAACCAAAGTTTTGGTTAACTTTGATTACCTTAATCAAAGCTTTTTCGCCTGGAAGAGTGTCTTCAATAAACAAAGGATAATCCTCAATCTTGGCTACTCCCAAGCCTTGGTAAGTTAAGTCGATAATATCGACTTCATATTCTTCGTTCTTTGTAACTGGTGCTTTAAATTTCATATTTACCCCTTTTTCTAAACAAAAAAGTTTTGTTGTAATCTTCTAAAATAATCATACAACAAAACTTTTCGTTTTTAAATTCCACTATGATAATTTATCAACTTTATCGACGAATTCTCTTTCGGCCTTTTCAGCATCAAAACTGATAGACTTCTTTGGCATTTCATCGACATTAGCAAACATTTCAATATGTTGCTTTAAGTCAACAAACGTCATTGGTGCGTCGCCACCATATTCACCGTCCAGGTTAATTTGCATCTTGTCTTCGACAGGATTAGCAACTAACTTGCTGGTCTTTTTGTAAATGATTCGAGGGTCATTGATATGGCGACCACCACTTAAGACTTTCGCAAGCAGTTGAACAATTTCAACGATGTTACTGGTCTTAACAATAATCATTGTAAACTTACCATCATCTAACTTGGCGTCAGGAACAATTTGTTCCAAACCACCGATTGAGTTAGTCATGGCAAGTAAAAACATTGAAGCTTTACCTTTGAATTCTCCACCATCATATTCAAGATCCATTTCGATTGGCTTAATTCTTGGAAGCAACTCAGCTCCACGAACTAGATAAGCCAAGTAACCAAAAATGGTCTTTAAATCTGAAGGAACATCGTAGGTTAATTCGGTTAACAAACCTCCACCAGCGATATTCATGAAATATTTTTCTCCAGCTTTACCAATGTCCATGTTGAAAGTTTGACCTTTCAAAACAACTTTGGCCGCCTCAATTGGATTTTCTCTTGGAATATGCAATGCACGGGCAAAGTCATTGGTAGTCCCAGCTGGAATAATTGCTAGCTTAGGACGTTTTTCTAGTGGTGCAATCCCATTAACAACTTCGTTAATAGTTCCATCCCCACCAGCAGCAACAATCAAGTCAAAGCCATCTAGTGATGCTCTCTTGGCTTCATCGCGTGCTGAGTTAGGTTTAGGAGTGGTTGCGTATGCACTAGTTTCATAACCAGCTTCTTCGAAAACAGCGAGAATATCAATCAGGTTGCGTTTCAAAGCCTCACGGCCAGATGTTGGATTGTATATTACACGTGCCCTTTTTTGCATTTCCAAATTCTCCTAAACTTTATTTATTAATGGATGCCATTAATAACTTGTTAACAACTTGTGGGTTAGCCTTACCACGAGTTTGTTTCATAATTTGACCAACTAAGAAACCAATAGCACGGTCTTTACCATTATGGAAGTCTTCCACAGATTGTGGGTTGTTTGATAGCACTTCATCAATAATTGGTTGTAATTGTGCTGGGTCTGATAATTGAACCATTCCGTTGTCTTCAACGAACTTCTTAGGTTCTTTACCTTCAGTAATACCCTTGAAGACTTTCTTAGCCATCTTAGATGAAATAGTACCGTCTTCAATTAGCTTAATCATTGTAGCTAAGTTTTCTGGTGTAATTTCAGTTTCAGATAGGTCTTTTTGTTCATCATTCAAGTATGCGTTAACGTTAACTTGTAGGTAGTTAGATGCCATCTTAGGATCTGCACCTAATTTAATCATGGCGTCGAAGAAGTCAGCCATTTCCTTAGTTTGAGTAAGAACCATTGCATCGTAGTCCTTCAAACCAAATTCGTTAACGTAACGTTGACGACGACTAGCTGGCATTTCAGGCATTGAATCGTTAATTTCGTTGATCCATGCATCTGTGATGTCTAGTGCTGGTAGGTCAGGTTCTGGGAAGTATCTGTAATCATCCGCACCTTCCTTAACACGCATTAGGACAGTCTTACCAGTTGTTTCATCGAAACGTCTAGTTTCTTGTTGAATTTCGCCACCAGCCATGATTACACGTTGTTGACGTTTTTCTTCGTATGCAAGACCTTTTCTTACGTAGTTAAATGAGTTCAAGTTCTTTAATTCGACCTTAGTACCGAATTCTTTTTGACCGTATGGGCGAATTGAAACGTTAACGTCCACACGCATTGAACCTTCTTCCATCTTAACGTCAGAAATTCCTGTAAATAGGATTCTTTCACGTAAAGCTTCAAGGTAAGCATATGCTTCATCAGGTGAAGCGATATCGGGTTTTGAAACAATTTCGATAAGTGGAGTACCTTGACGGTTCAAGTCAACGTAAGAGAACTTGTTTCCGTGGGTATTCTTACCGGCATCTTCTTCAATGTGCATTTCTTCGATACCGATTTTCTTCTTTTTACCGTCTACTTCGATTTCAATCCAACCATCATGCGCATCAGGAGTATCCTTTTGTGTGATTTGGTAAGCCTTTGGGTTATCTGGGTAGAAGTAGTTCTTACGATCAAAGTGAGGGTATTTTTCAACTTCAGCATGTAGTGCTAAAGCAGCCATAATACCTGATTTAACAACACCTTTGTTGGTTGATGGTAATACCCCTGGGTATCCCCAATCAATTACGTTGGTGTTTAAGTTAGGGTCAACCCCGTATTGTACGGGAGATGGACTGAAAATCTTAGAGTTAGTCTTTAATTCAACGTGGACTTCTAGTCCAATTGTAGTTTCAAAGTTCATTATTGTGCTCCCCCCATCTTTGGATCTTGCTTATGGAAATCAGTGTTTTGTTCGAAAGCGTAAGCAGCTTGGTATAGAGTTGATTCATCAAATGGCTTACCGATTAATTGCATACCAATTGGTAGTCCGTCTGAGAAACCTGCAGGAACTGACATTCCTGGAAGACCTGCCATGTTAACAGGAATGGTTAAAATATCATTCATGTACATAGTGATTGGGTCTTTTTCATCCTTCAAGCTGTAAGCTGGAGTAGGAGCTGTTGGAGTTAAGATCACATCGTAATCTTGGAAAACCTTCTTGAAGTCGTCAATGATTAAAGTACGAACTTCAGCGGCCTTCTTGAAGTAAGCATCAAAGAAACCAGCTGATAATGAGTAAGTACCAACCATGATACGACGCTTAACTTCGTCACCAAAACCTTGTGAACGACTCTTAACGTATAATTCTTCTAGGTTCTTAGCATCTTGTGCTCTGTAACCGTAACGAATACCATCGAAACGTTGTAAGTTTGATGATGCTTCTGAAGGAGCAATGATGTAGTAAGCAGCTACACCGTACTTACTGTTTGGAAGAGATACTTCTTCAACAGTTGCACCTAATTCACGGTACTTGTCAGCAGCGGCTAAAATAGCGTCTTGAACATCTTTATCAACACCTTCACCTAAGTATTCCTTAGGTAAAGCAATCTTCATACCTTTAACACCTTTATCGATGTTTTCAGTAAAGTCAGGAACTTCCTTGTTTGAACTTGTCATATCATGTTCATCTTTACCGGCAATGGCATTTAGAACGACGGCGTTGTCTTTAACAGTTCTAGTCAATGGACCGATTTGGTCTAAACTTGATGCGAATGCAATTAATCCCCATCTAGATACACGACCGTATGTTGGTTTCATACCAACGATACCGTTAAATGATGCTGGTTGTCTGATTGAACCACCGGTATCTGAACCTAGTGATACTAAGACATCCCCTGCAGCAACTGCAGCAGCAGCACCACCTGATGATCCACCAGGTACCTTGTCTAAGTTCCATGGGTTCTTAGTCTTGCCATGGAATGAAGTTTCAGTTGAACCACCCATGGCGAATTCATCCATGTTGGTCTTACCAATGTTGATAGTGCCTGCTTCTTTCATCTTAGCCACGGCTGTACCATCAATGATTGGTTTGAAGTTTGATAGCATCTTTGAACCTGCAGATGTTAATACACCCTTGGTTAACATGTTATCTTTCATCGCAACTGGAATACCTGATAATACGTTATCTGGGTCAATTCCGGCCTTATCAATTTCTTGGGCTTGCTTAATTGCATTTTCTTCATCGAAAACGACGAAAGCGTTAATATCTTCATCGTTCTTCTTAGCATTTTCAATTGTTTGTCTTGTTAATTCTTCGGCGGTAATATCACCATTAACTAGGCTTTCGTGAATGCTAAAAATATCTTTTCCTAAATAGTCCATCTTCACTAGTCCCCGCTTTCATCAATGATTGTAGGTGTTCTAATTAATCCGTCGGAAACGTCTGGTGCGTTATCTAATAATGCATCCCTTTGTCCCCAATTATCAGCAACATCTTCTCTCATAACGTTAATTTGATCTGTAACACTAAATGTTGGTTCGACATTGCTAGTATCTACATCATTTAAGGAATCAAAAATTCCCATGATACTACCTAATTGGTCAGTAAAGTATGGTAGTTGTTCATCGGTTAATTCTAGCTTAGCCAATGATGCAACGTGACTTACTGTCTCTTTACTAATTTTTTCAGACATCGTTGTTCCCTCTTTCTTATATATATTGATAATACTGCTATCAGTATTTTAACACATTCACATTAGTAACTGGTAAAAACGTGAGTATAGAAATTCTTTGATCCAGTTTTTCTTGATAAGAAACTTTGAATTCCTTCTGAAGAACTAACTTGGATATCAATTGGAATGTTGTTTGGTAAGTACTTCTTAGCTGTAGAAGCTACATATTGAGTGAAACTGATGATTTCACTTTGTCCATAGAATTGAGTGGTGATGTTAACGTGTAGACCACGTAAAGTTCCGTCAACGTAATGAGCTTGAGCAGTAACACCACTTAAGTTAGGGAAGAACTTTTGAACTTGGTTCTTGAAGTTTTCAAAAGCGTCTTCGTCATTACTATTAACTTCACTGGTTGAACTATCTGGTAGGACATAGTTCTTAATATCTAGTGACTTCCAGTTATCAACACTGGTTGATCCGGCCTTATTAACTGAGTATGAGTAGAAGTTACCACCAACTAAACTATCGTTAGATGCTTGTTTATATAAAGCAATCACGATTGGAATGTTCTTTAGGTCCTTCTTTTGTCTTAAACGTTGTAATACCTTGTCGGCAATTTCCTTACCTTGTTTTTCAATATCACTATCGCTTAATTTCTTTTGGTAAACGGCACCATAAGCTTCCTTACGGTAGTAGTAAACGGAGTTAATTCCAAGACCAACGGTCATTCCCTTAATCTTTAGAGAACCATGACTTTGTTCCATGAAATCTTGTTCATCCATTTGTTGTAAGTAAAGTGGTTTCTTAGTATCACTACCTGCTGGGTTCAAACCATCAGGATTGTTCTTACTCTTACGACCTAACCAATCTTCGGCAGTACTAGTGTCGATGTATTGGCCTTCTTGTAGGATGTATGTATCTGTTGGGAATTGATCCTTTGAGATACTTAGTAATCCATTTTCAAAACCTTTTAGGTTTAATTGGTTGTCATTTTGTTGAACAGAAACCCCTCTGGATTTACTTGTTAAGTAGTGACCATTCTTAATTACACCTTGATAATAATTGCTATTAGTTTGGGAAATAACTTGAGTACCAGATGAACTGCTACTGTTATCGTTGCTTCCACAAGCTGCTAACACTAATGCACTTAGTAGTGCTACAAATAAAACGTTTAATTTTTTCAACTTGCTTTCCTCCACAAATTACTTAGTTTCATTAACTACAGCAATAAAATCTTGTTCGGTCCATACATCTACACCGAGGCTTTGGGCCTTTGTTAACTTACTTCCGGCATCTTCACCGGCAATTAAAACATCAGTCTTCTTAGAAACGCTTCCGGTAACCTTTGCTCCGTGTTTTTCCAACCATTCGCTGGCCTTTGGACGTGTCCATTCTGAAAGTTTTCCAGTTAAAACCATTGTCTTTCCAGCAACTGGTGAATCAGAAGTATCAATATCAGCTTGAGTAGCTCCTAGATATTGCATGTTAACACCAACTGATTTGAATTCATCAATTAGTTTTTGTGCTTCCGGATTTTCGAAGTAAGTCACAATACTATCAGCGATTGTTTGACCCATTCCGTTAATCTCGGCAATATCTTCAGCACTAGCTGCCATTAGCTTATCCATGTCACCAAAGTGTTCAGAGATAATTCTAGCGGCCTTGGCACCGACGTGTCTGATTCCTAAACCAAATAGTAATCTTTCAACTGAATTACTACGGCTATTATCAATTGCAGATAATAAGTTTGTTGCGGACTTACTACCAAACTTATCTAGTGTTTCAAGTTCTTCTTGAGTTAGTTTGTACAAACTAGCCGCATCATCTAACATGTGACGATCGAATAGTTGTTGGACAATTCTTGGACCCAATCCATCAATGTTCATCGCATTTCTGGAAGCAAAGTGATTAATTTGTTCACTTAATTGAGCTGGACACTTTGGATTAATACATCTCAAAGCAACTTCATCATCCAAATGAACTAACTTATCACCACATGATGGACAAGTAGTTGGAATAACATATTCCACACTGTCAGCTGGACGTTTGCTTGGGATATATTCAGAAATTTCTGGAATGATATCTCCAGCCTTGTGCAACTTAACAGTGTCACCAATGCGGACACCCTTTTCTTCAAGATAATCAGGGTTGTGCAATGATGCCTTAGAAACCTTAGTACCTGCTAATTGAACTTCGTTCATGATAGCAGTTGGTGTAACCACACCGGTTCTACCGACAGTCCATTCAATATCTAGTAGTTTAGTTTCCACTTCTTCTGGTGGGAACTTGTATGCAATTGCCCACTTTGGCACCTTCACAGTGGTTCCGATTTGTTCTTGTAAGGATAAGTCGTTTTCCTTAATAACAATTCCATCGATACCATAGCTTAGTTCATCACGGCGTTGTGTGTAATATTCGATGTAGTCATGGACATCGTCCATGTTCTTAATCACACGGTATGTGGGATTAATGGTGAAACCTAAGTCCTTAAGTTCTTCCAATAATCCAGCTTGGGTATTAGTTTCTAGGTCATCGTAATTTGCAACGTTGTACATGAAGGTACTTAGTTTACGATGTGCGGTAACCTTTGAATCTAATTGTCTTAGACTTCCGGCTGCCGCATTACGTGGGTTGGCAAAAACTGATTCACCATCTTTTTCACGTTGTTCATTTAGTTTCACAAAAGATGACTTAGGCATGTAGCATTCACCACGCACCTCAATGTCGATTGGACGAGTTAACTTTTGTGGAATTGATTCAATCGTTTTTAGGTTGTTGGTGATATCTTCACCAATTGTTCCATTTCCACGAGTTGAACCTTGAACTAAAATCCCGTTTTCATAGCGAAGTGAAATTGCTAAACCATCAATTTTTAATTCACAGTTATACTCGTTGATTTCTGGATAGTTCTTATCCAAGCGATCGATGAAGTCCTTTAGTTCTTCTTCAGAGAAGACATCCCCTAAAGAAAGCATTGGAATTTCATGATTGACCTTGTTGAAACCAGGTAAAGTTTGTCCCCCAACGTTTTGGGTTGGTGAATCACTAGCAATTAAATCAGGATGGCTAGCCTCGATTTCTTGAAGTCGGCGGTAGCTCATATCGTAGACATGATCTTCTACGCTTGGACTATCTTCTTGATAGTATTGACGACTCCAAGTCTTTAGTTGGTCTTTTAATTTATTGTATTCAGTTTGAATATCGTTACTTTGATCAGTCAATTAGCTCACCTCTATTGAACTTTTTGAATTGGTGCGAATGCAGCTAATAGTCTTTTTAATCCCTTGTCTGGGAAAGCAATATCTAGTTCCATATCTTCGCCAGTACCGTTAACTTTCACAACAGTACCTGTTCCCCAGGCCTTGTGTTCAACCTTGTCACCAACGGTCCATGCCTTCTTGTCAGCACCAGTTCCTTCAGGTTTTTGAACCTTCTTGGCTGGTTGCTTGTAAGCACGTTGTTGTGCAAAGCGCGCATTACGTTGGCTTCTGTTTGAATCAAATGGTGTCTTTACAGTACTGCTTTGTGCAAAGTTGTTTTCTGATTCAATTAACTCAGGTGAAATTTCGTTTACAAAACGAGATTCAGGATTAGTTTGACGACGACCATATAACATTCTTGAGAACGCGTTAGTTAAGAATAATTTTTCTTGTGCACGGGTAATTCCTACGTATGCTAAACGACGTTCTTCTTCTAGTTCCTTTTCATTTTCCATTGAACGACCTAGTGGGAAGATTCCTTCTTCCATTCCCATTAAGAATACAACTGGGAACTCTAGCCCCTTGGCAGCGTGAAGTGTCATTAGGGTAACTTGTGGAGAGTTTTCTTCGACATCGTCTTGTGCGGAAACTAAGGCTAGATCTGCTAAGAAGTCGGTTAATGGTTCGTTACCATCTTCGTTGTCTTCTTCACTCCTGTTGGTATCGAATTGTTGAGTTACTGAAATAAATTCTTCAATATTTTCAATTCTAGCTTTGTTTTCAAGTGAGTTAGTCTTCTTTAGTTCTGCTAGGTAACCAGTGTCATCCAATACGTGTTGGGCAACATCTGTGACGCTACCTTCTTTGGCAACCTTTTGAATCTTAGTCATCACGTTGGCAAAGTCAGCAATTGAGTTTCTAGCACGACTTGAAAGTGTGTTGTTTAAATCAACGTTTTTGGCAGCTTCTAGCATTGACCAACCGTTTTCACCGGCGAAAATTCTAAGTTTATCAACACTTGATGCACCAATTCCACGTTTAGGTTCATTGATGATACGTTCTAAACTCATTGAATCACTTTGGTTAGCGACTAGTGTTAGGTAAGCCAAGATGTCTTGGATTTCCTTTCGGTCGTAGAACTTGTGTCCACCAACAATGTTGTATGGAATGTTTGATTTTAGAAGTGTTTCTTCAATAATACGTGATTGAGCATTGGTACGGTATAGGATAGCAAAATCATTGTATGAGTAATGCTTTTCATCCATAATCTTTTGAATTTGGGTAACTGCGAAACGTGCTTCATCAATTTCGCTTTGGCCACGGTAGTATGAAACCTTGTCCCCTTCTTTGTTTTCGGTCCAAAGGTTCTTGGCCTTTCTAGCAACGTTGTTTTGAATAACGTCGTTAGCAGCACTTAAGATGTTCTTAGTTGAACGGTAGTTTTGTTCAAGCAATGTTGTGTGCGCGTCATTGTAATCATCTTGGAAGTTCAAGATATTGTTCATGTTGGCACCACGCCAACCGTAGATACTTTGATCAGAATCCCCAACAACACAGATGTTTCTGTATTTCTTAGAAAGCATAGTAACTAGTTTGTATTGTGCTTCGTTGGTATCTTGGTATTCATCGACGTGAATGTATTGGAATTTATTTTGGTAGTATTCCAATGTTTCCTTATCGGATTCAAACAATTGGATGGTTAACATGATTAAATCATCAAAGTCCAATGCTTGGTTTCCGTGA
Organism: Apilactobacillus nanyangensis; assembly: GCF_016861915.1. GTDB lineage: Bacteria > Bacillota > Bacilli > Lactobacillales > Lactobacillaceae > Apilactobacillus > Apilactobacillus nanyangensis. The sequence continues at coordinate 19,731 of NZ_BOLX01000007.1, forward strand.
AGACGTTTTTGGTATTCGTCATAAACCTTAGATACAGTTTCTTCAAATGGACTGTTGTGGTCAATTGATTCACTGTATTGAATTGGGTCTAATAAGTCATTTTTAGCGTTTGAAATAGCTGAAAGAATTGCTCTTGGGTCGTTCTTCTTAGGATCAATATCAAAGTCCTTTAGAATTCTCTTTACCAAGGTTCTTTGTTCACTACTACCGGCAATGGTAAATGCACGGTTAAAACCAATTTTATCAATGTGTCTTCTTAAAATTCTGACACATAGAGCATGGAAAGTAGAAATCCAAACGTCGTTTCCACCGTAATCTAGTAAGTTAGAAACACGTTCCTTCATTTCACGAGCTGCTTTATTGGTAAAAGTAATTGCTAGGATATTCCATGGCAATACGTTTTTTTCTTCGATTAAGTAAGCAATGCGATGGGTTAAGACACGGGTCTTACCACTACCTGCACCGGCCATTATCAATAGAGGACCTTCGGTACATAGTACTGCTTCTTTTTGTTTATCATTCATTCCTGAAATTAAATCGTTTACTGGCACAAAAAACACAATCCTCTCAAATTTATATATAGTTTAATTATATCATAGCTGGGCATATTTTCATTTAGCACCAAATAAAAAAGTCGGCAAATTATGCCGACTCTTTTTAATCTTCTACAAAAGTGACTTTGTCGTTATCTAGTGATTTAATTTTCGCAAGTGATTCTAGATGAATCCCTGTCTTTTCAATCAAATCGTGGCCCTTTTGATATGATTTTTCAATTACGATACCAATTCCATTAACTGATACGTTAGCTTGTTTAGCTACGTCCAATAATCCTTGAACAGCTTGGCCATTGGCTAAGAAATCATCAATGATTAGTAGACGGTCATTGGGTTGAATAAATCTTTTATCGATACTAATTTGGTTGCTGGTTTGTTTAGTGTATGAATATACCTCACTAGTATATACGTCATCTGTTAGTGTTAAACTTTTGTGTTTTCTAGCAAACACAACTGGGACATCCATGTACAATCCAGCCATTACTGCAGGAGCAATTCCGGAAGATTCAACAGTTACGATTCTAGTAATGTCGTCGTCCTTAAATAGTCTAGCAAATTCCTTACCCATTTCAGCCATCAATTTAGGATCAACCTGATGGTTTAGAAATGCATCAACTTTTAATACATCCCCAGGTAGTACACGTCCGACTTCTTTAATCTTATCTTCTAGTAGTTTCATTTGATGTTCCTCCTGTAGTGGTAGTTTGTTTATCATATTGATATAGCTTGTATTTACGGATAATTTCAATAATCTTATTGCGATATGTTGGATCAGTCGCATATCCGTCAACTTGTAACCCCTTTGCAGCAGCAACGTAATTATCTGAGTCAATTACATCCTTATACTGATTTGGGTTCCAATCAGTCCCATTTACGAGCAATAGCGCGTGGCTTTCAACTGACTCGGACCAACTGTTATACACTCTAAAACGACCCGTGATGGTGATAAATTTGCCGTTTACAAACTCTTGGGTAGAAAGATTCACAGATGGTTGGTTTCCCGACGCTTTAACACCGTATAAGTTATTATATTGACTAGATAATTGACTAGTTCCCCAGTCTGACTCAAGGATTGCTTGGGCCAAACTGATACTAACTAGGATGTTGTAACGTCTTTGCACGTCATTTGCGGCCGGTAATAAAGCATTGATGAACTTACGATGTTTCTTTAACACATTCTGTTGTGTATATGAATCATACGTGTAAATGCGATCAAATATCTTCATCCCGCCTGCGAATAAGAGTACGCCAACGATTAAAATAAAAATAAGACATCCAAAGTTAGATGTTTTCTTCTTTCTTCTTCTTCGATATCTTCTTTTACTCACAGAATCTCTCCTTATATTATTTAATATTCTAAACTATTCGCTAAAAAAAAGAAAATCAAATTTTAACTTAAATATTGTTTAATTGACAAATGACTCATTTTTCTGTAATTTTAAGGTATAAGTTAGGAGATGTATGCTTTTGGTAAAAGATAAATTAACAAGCAATGACAAATCACCATTTGATGTTGGTGACCAAGTTTCATTCATGCTAGAAAAGAAGAAATTCCAAGGAATCATTGAAAAAGGATACAACAACTCATACATGATTGGTTTTCAAACTACCGATCCTGCATTAGAGGACAAATACCACGGAAAGATCGTTATTAACAACAAGAACATCACCATGGTAAAAGAAGGACCTCACAACTCAAAAGGTAAAAACAAGGATAGTGAATCCGACGAAAAGTAATAAAAAAGCACTGATGACATTAGTCATCGGTGCTTTTTTTGCGTATTTTCAATAGTGGTGAACCAATCACTGGTACCAATGCACCAGAAAGAATGGCTTCCACTAATCCGTTGGTTGCTGCTACGAATAATAGGTATGGTAGTAGTTGATCAACATTAATGTGGTAGATGTTAAATGCATCCCCGCGGTAGAATACATAGACCAAACCTAATAACACAACGGTGTTGACTAGTGAACTGACGAACCCAGTGATTGACATATACATGCGATATGGCTTGTTAGGTTTGTATAATCGTTTGAAAATTAATCCAGCGACTAAACCAACTAGGATTCTTGGTAGAACAGAAACTAGTGGGTTCGTAAATACATAGATTGCCAATGGACTAGTTGGCCACCAAAATGCGCGGACAAATGTGATCAATCCCCAAACACCACCGACAATTGCCCCCTCTTTAGTGCCAAGCAGAATTGCTGCTAAGACAACTGTGATTGGAATGATGGTAACACTAAGTGGTCCAATTGGAATGTTTCCCAATCCAGGGATACTTGTTTGTATGATAATTATTGCGATAAACACGGATAAGATGTTCATCTTATAAGCTTTATTTCTAATGATCATCATCTCCTCTTTGAGATTTTACTTTCATATAAAACAACATTGAATATTAAACACTATTTTAATTAATAAGTCCACTTATGTATAAAAAAAGAACTTCCACACGGGAAGTTCTTTTGAAAACAGAAAGATAAGTGTATCTTAACGTTTTGAGAATTGACCAGCTTTACGAGCTTTCTTAAGACCTGGTTTCTTACGTTCTTTCATACGAGCGTCACGAGTTAATAAACCGGCACTCTTTAATGAAGCACGGAAGTCAGGATCTACTTCTAGCAATGCACGAGCGATTCCGTGACGAGCTGCACCAGCTTGTCCTGAGAAACCACCACCGTTAACATTGATTAAAGCATCGTAGTTACCTGATGTTTCAGTAACATTGAATGGTTGCATTACCACTGCTCTTAAGTTAGGGAATGGAATGTAATCTTCAATATCCTTTTTGTTCATAACAACTTTACCAGTACCGGGTACTAAAATTACTCGGGCTACTGAGTCTTTACGACGGCCTGTGCCGCGATATTGTACTTGAGCCAATTAAGTTTCCTCCTTAAATTAGGTTATTAATGTCTAATACTTCAGGGTTTTGTGCTTGGTGAGCATGGTTAGCATCAGCGTATACGTGTAAGTGTAGTAATTGCTTGTGAGCTAATGTACCACTTGGTAGCATACCTTTAACTGATGTTTCAACTAACTTGTCTGGAGTATCATTTAACATTTGACCAGCAGTTTTTTGTTTTAGACCACCTAAATAACCTGTGTGGTGGGAGTATAGCTTATCGCTAGCTTTACGACCTGTTAATGCAACTTTTGAAGCATTAATAACAATAACGTTATCGCCAGTATCTACATGAGGTGTAAATGTTGGCTTGTTTTTTCCTCGTAAAATAGAAGCAACGACAGTTGATAGACGACCTAAACTGATATCAGTTGCGTCAATGATGTACCACTTGCGTTCTACTTCACCTGGTTTTGCCATATATGTTGTACGCACTTTAATCTTCCTCCATGTTTCTGTGTTTGTTCGACACCAATATAAGTTTCCGGGGCTTATTGTGGGGCAAACAATACCATGCTTTATACTACAATTTTTTAATTATAAAGTCAACCTAAAATCATCTTTGATGATGAGGTAGTTTTGTAGGATGAGCAGGATCATCTCCCTCATAGTATACATGTTTTAAGTATAGTCCGCTAGCGGGAACCGTTCTTCTTGCTTCAGTACGATCCTTAACTTTGTATAGTCTTAAAATATCATGTACATCCCTTGAACCTGAACCAATTTCAACTAAGACCCCTACCATGATTCTAACCATGTTATATAGGAAACCATTACCGTAAAATTCGAATATTAATTCATTTTCTTTTTCATCAATTCGACATTTTGCTTCGTAGATGGTTCTGACATTAGTTCTAGCTGATGAACCTGAGGCAACAAAACTAGTAAAGTCATGTTCACCAATCAAGTCTTTTAGCGCAATGTTAATCTTGTCAATATCAACCGGGAATCTCCATTGCGCTGTATATCTTCGTTTGAATGGATTACGGAATTCGCCCATATCCATTCGATACATGTATCGTTTCCCTGATACATCGTATCTAGCGTGAAAATCACTTGGGACCTTTTCTACCTTTTTAATTTGAACATCCAAAGGTAGCATGCTGTTCAATGCCTTTAGCATGTTTTCTTCAGGAAGGTCGTATGGAAAGTCAAAATGAGCGACCTGTCCTAATGCATGAACCCCTGCGTCTGTTCTACCTGATCCATACACAGTAATTGCTGGGTCCGGATTTTTAGCCATCTTATTAACAATCTTGGTTAAGATTCCTTCGATGGTTCTTTTCTTTGGCTGACGTTGGAAACCGTAAAAGTCGGTTCCATCATAAGCCATCGTGATTTTATAACGATATGACATTTCTATTATCTAACTCCTATATATAAATATAACTATCGCCATGACTAAAATTAATAGCATGCATACAAAATCATTTGGTTTCCATTTAAATGTATGAAAGTGAGAACGTTCCTTGTTAGTCTGATAGCCCCTTGCTTCCATTGCGATACTTAAATCATCGGCATGTTTAAAGGCACTGACAAACAAAGGTATCAATAATGGGACAAACGCCTTAACACGTTTGATTAGTCCCCCATCACCGAAGTCGACACCACGAGAACGTTGTGCATCCATGATTAATTTAGTTTCATCTGTTAAGGTTGGCACGAATCTCAATGAGATAGAAATCATCAAAGAGAAAGTTTCAACCGGGAAATTAAATCGCTTTAGTGGTTTTAATAACGCACTAATGCCTTGTGAGATTTCAAGTGGTGATGTCGTTAGTGTCAACACAGTCGACATCGCAATAATTAGCATAAAACGAATCGTTAATACGATTGCGTTTAAAATTCCATAGCTTGTTAGTTTAACAATTCCCCATGAAAAGTAAACGTGCCCACCTGAGCCAAAGAACACCTGAATCATGACTGTGAAAATAATCACCCACAGCATTGGCATTAATCCCTTAATGAAGTATCCAAAGGAACACTTTGATAACAATACGAATAACAACACAGTGGCTGCCATCAAGACGTATGTAATTAAATTGTTGGCAAAGAAAACCATGATGATATAGGCAAATGCGATTAACATCTTGGCGGCTGGATTCATTTTATGAATTAGTGAGTTACCAGGAAGGTATCTTCCAAATATAAAGTTATTCATCCTTATCTTCATTCCTTAATTTATTAATGATGCCGTTAATTAATTCGTCCGCGTCTAAAGATAACTTATCTAGTGTTACACCTTTATCAGCCAAATCCTTGGTAATCTTAACAGTCTCAGGTACTTGTAGATCATACTTGTTCAAGAAATCCACGTCCGTGAATAGCTCGTCAGGATAACATTTTTTAACAACCTTACCACCACTCATAACGACTACTCGATCAGAATATTTGGCGACGTCATCCATTTGGTGACTAACTAAAACGATTGTCATGTTTTCTTCTCGATTAAGTCTTCTAATCAAGTCGAGGATATATTGTTGTCCCTCTAAATCTAAACCAGCAGTTGGTTCATCCAACACTAGGATTTCTGGGTTCATTGCTAAAACACCAGCAATCGCTACCCTTCTCTTTTGACCACCTGATAAATCAAATGGTGACTTCTTCAATAGGTCATGGTCTAAATGAACCAGGTCAGCTGCATGCATCACAGTATCGTTTAGTTCTTCTCCGGTAACGCCAAAGTTACTTGGACCAAAGGCAATGTCTTCCTCCACTGTTTCCGCAAACAATTGTTGTTCTGGAAACTGGAATACCATGCCAATCTTTTGACGGAGTGGCTTTAGGTGCTTGTTATTAGTACGACTTGTGATTTCCTTATCACCGATTGTGACACTACCACTAGTTGGTCTTAATAAGGCATTAATATGTTTAATCAATGTCGATTTTCCACTACCAGTCTTACCGATAATTGAAACAAAAGAACCACTCTTTATCTTCAATGAGACATCTTCTAGAGCATGAAATTCTAATGGCGTGTTTTCTTGATATACGTGACTTACATTTTTGAATAATATTGCGTTATCCATTCTACAATCTCCTCGTCATTCAAATAGTCATCAGAAATATCAAAGCCCTCTTCCTTCAATCTTAAACGTAGTTGTTCTGAGAAAGGTAGCTTCAAACCATATTCCTCGACATTGTCTAATTCAGTGAATAGCTTTTGTGGAGTGGTATCTAGTACCATCTTACCGTCACGAATTAGAATCGTACGATCTGATTTTTCGATTTCGTTAATATCGTGTGAAATCGATAATACAGTTAGATTATACTTTGTTCTAACATCATTAATCAAATTTGTTATTAAGTATTTTGCTTTCGGATCCAACATGCTAGTGGCTTCATCCAAGATAATAATCTTGGGGCTCATGGCTAGAATCCCTGCAATGGCAACACGTTGCTTTTGCCCACCTGATAATCTGGTTGGGTCCTTTTCAGCATAGTCCAACATATCAACGTCAGTTAACGCCTTTTCGACCGCATCTTTCATCTTATCCTGTGGCATGTTTCTGTTTTCTAAACCAAATGCGATATCATCTTGAACCGTTGATGCCACAAACTGGTTGTTAGGATCTTGGAAAACAATCCCAATTCTATCTCTTATGTCATTAACAGTATCTTCATTTAATTCAATCCCATCAACTTTGATACTGCCGCTTTGGGCCTTTAATAAACCATCTAGTAAGCTAATTAGTGTCGATTTCCCACTACCGTTTTTCCCGATAATGGATACCCATTCACCTTCATTAATATCAAAGGATAAATCATTTACAGCAAAGTTGGTTGAATCAGTATATTTAAATTTTAGGTTTGATACATTGATAATCTTACTAGACACTTCATTCACCCCGTTTAAAATTATGTATAAAAAAATCACTAATAGGCTATTGATGCGAAGCAAAGCTCCATTCAAGCTAGACTTGGGGCTTGCCCATCATCATAACGCTTTATATCAATAGCCCTAGTGATTTGTTGTTACTATTTAATTAAGTTTACGATTAATTAATCAACTAATTGTAAAATAACCATTGATGCACCGTCACCACGACGAGGCATAGTCTTTAGAATACGAGTGTAACCACCGTTACGTTCTGCATACTTAGGAGCAATTTCATCAAATAGCTTTTGTAATGCAGTAGTAACAGTTACGTCATCACCATCTTCTTTAGCATCAGCAACTACGTTTTGTAGGAATGCTGCAGCTTGACGACGAGCATGAAGATCTCCACGCTTACCAAGAGTAATCATCTTTTCAGCAGTTGAGCGTACTTCTTTAGCACGAGCTTCAGTGGTCTTAATTTCACCGTTTACTAACAAGTCAGTAGTTAGGTTACGTAGTAATGAACGACGGTGTGCACTAGTACGTTGTAATTTACGGTAACTCATAAATGGATATCCTCCTTTATACTAATCTTCTTTACGCAATGACAATCCAAGGGCTTCTAACTTATTCTTTACTTCAACAAGTGACTTACGTCCTAAGTTACGAACCTTCATCATGTCTGCTTCGCTTTTGTTGGTTAATTCTTGAACAGTGTTGATTCCTGCACGCTTCAAACAGTTGTATGAACGAACTGATAAGTCCAATTCTTCAATTGTCATTTCAAGCATCTTTTCTTTGTGTGTTTCTTCCTTTTCAACCATAACTTCAGTGTTCTTGGCTTCATCAGTAAGATCAACAAACATAGCAAGATGGTCGTTTAGAATCTTGGCTGCTAAACTAATTGCTTCACTAGGAGTGATGGAACCATCAGTCCAAACGTCAAGAGTTAGCTTATCAAAGTCAGATCTTTGACCAACACGTGCGTTTTCAACTTGATAATTAACACGTTCGATTGGGGTATAAATGGAATCAACTGGTAAGACACCGATTGGCATTCCATCATTACGAGCCTTATTCTCATCAGCAGAAACATATCCGCGACCCTTGTTTGCAGTCATTCTCATGTGGAATGTAGAACCTTCAGCAACTGTAGCGATGTGTAAGTCTGGATTTAAGACAGTTACATCACCATCAGCCTGAATGTCTCCAGCAGTTACTTGAGCTGGACCAGTAACATTGATTTCCATTTCTTTGTCTTCGCCATCTTCGGCATCCAACTTCAATGAAATCTTCTTAACATTTAAAATAATTTGAGTTACGTCTTCTACAACACCAGGTACTGTAGAAAATTCATGTAAAACATCATCAATTTGAATGCTAGTTACGGCTGCACCAGGTAAAGATGAAAGTAAAATTCTACGCAACGAGTTTCCAAGAGTTGTTCCGTATCCACGTTCTAGTGGTTCAACAACAACTTCTCCATAATTATCAGTTTCATCAATCTTATGAATATTAGGTTTTTCAAATTCAATCATTCTTATCTTCTACCCCTTTCAAAACGCTCTGAGTTAAATATTAATTAGTCCATCATACAGAGATGAGAATAAATTAAACTCTACGACGCTTTGGAGGACGAGATCCATTATGTGGAACTGGAGTAACATCACGAATAGCAGCAACTTCTAAACCAGTTGATTGAAGTGCACGGATAGCTGATTCACGACCTGAACCAGGACCTTTAACAGCAACTTCAACAGTCTTCATACCATGTTCCATAGCTGTCTTAGCAGCGGCTTCTGAAGCCATTTGTGCAGCAAATGGAGTTGATTTACGACTTCCACGGAATCCTAAAGCACCAGCAGATGACCAAGCAATTGCATTACCTTGCATGTCGGTAATCATAACTAATGTGTTATTAAAAGTAGAGTGAATGTGAGCAACACCAGATTCGATGTTCTTCTTTACTCTACGCTTACGAGAACCTTTCTTTTGAACCATGATTTACTAACCTCCTTTATTTATTATTTTTTCTTACCAGCAATAGTTACTTTTTTACCCTTACGAGTACGGGCGTTGTTCTTTGTGTGTTGACCTCTAACAGGTAAACCACGACGGTGACGCATTCCACGGTAAGAACCAATTTCTTGAAGCTTCTTGATATTCATTCTTACTTCACGACGTAAGTCACCTTCAATTTTGTAATTGTCAACAACTTCACGGATTTTATCTTCTTGGTCTGGAGTTAAATCACGAACACGAACATCTTCTGAAACGCCAGCCTTTGAAAGGATTTCAGCAGCTCTACTTTGACCGATTCCAAAGATGCTAGTTAGACCAATAACGATACGCTTATCACGTGGTAAATCAATTCCGGCGATACGAGCCATTCAAACACACCTCCTGTTTATATAAAATTACTTACCTTGTCTTTGTTTATGTTTTGGATTTGAGCAAATGACCATAACACGGCCTTTTCTCTTAATTACTTTACAATTTTCACACATTGGTTTTACTGATGGACGAACCTTCATTATATAACCCTCCTATACTTCAAGACAGTATCCTTACTTATAACGGTAAGTAATACGTCCCTTGCTTAAATCATATGGTGACATTTCAACTGTGACACGATCACCAGGTAAAATACGAATGTAATGCATTCTAATTTTACCGGAAACGTGAGCTAAAATTTCGTGACCATTTTCTAGTTCAACACGAAACATAGCATTTGGTAAGGTTTCGCTAACCTTACCTTCAATTTCAATAACATTATCTTTAGACAAAGAATTTTCCTCCTCGAAAAATACGATTACTACATAAAGGTAGCCAAATGCCAAGATATTATCGACAAAGACCGCCATGTAGCTAATCGCAAATACACATGGGTTAGTTTATCACACAAACATACTTCCAGCAACAAATGCTAGCCGCAGAAGCAATTACTAGAATTGCTTAAGTATTTTGTCAATGTCTTTAGTAACATCATCAATATCTTGACCACCATCAACAGTGAATAATAAATCACGTTCTTTGTAAAAATCAATTAATGGTGTATTCATCTTGATGTTCACATCTAAACGATTCTTAACTGTTTCAGGCTTGTCATCACTACGTTGATAAAATTCATGGCCACCACAAATATCACAAGTATCTTCAACTTTTGGCATTTTGTATAGCTTGTGGTAAGTGGCACCACAGTTCTTACAAATGAATCTACCAGAAAGTCGATCAACAAGAACTTTAGGGTCAACGTCAATATTTATAACAGCATCCAATGGACGATCAAGCTCTTTACAAATTTCTTGCAAAGCATTTGCTTGTTCGATAGTTCTAGGAAAACCGTCTAACATATATCCTTTTTTAGTATCATCTTGTGCAAGACGATCTTTAACAATTCCACATGTTACATCATCAGGAACCAAGTTCCCTTTGTCAATATATTGTTTTGCCTTTAATCCCATTTCAGTTTGGTCTTTTATAGCGGCACGAAAGATATCTCCAGTAGAGATATGTGGAATACCATAATTTTCAATAATGGATTCAGCTTGTGTACCTTTACCAGCTCCAGGAAGCCCCATTAAGATTAAGTTCATTGACATATTTAATTACCTCCATTCACACTTTTATAAATCATTTGGACGAGGTGATTGAATGAATCCAACATATTCTTGTTTCATCATTAAACCACGAATTTGTCTAATTGTTTCGATGGCAACACCAACAACAATTAGTAAACTAGTACCACCTAAACCGATGGATTCGTCTAAGCTCCAAACGTTTTGTGCAATTAAAGGAATTAAAGCAACAATTCCTAGGAATAGGGCTCCAACTACGCTAAGTCTCATTAGGACTTTTGACACGTAAGTTTGAGTTCCATTTCCTGGCCAAACACCTGGAATATAGCTTCCTTGTTTTTGCAAGTTTTCTGAAAGTTTTTCAGGGTTAACTTGAACAAAAGCGTAAAAGAATGTAAAGACAACAATTAATACAGTATATAAGGTAGCACCTGAAAGAGTTTGCATATTAAATACGTTACTCAATACTTGGTACCAACCATCACCAGAATGTTTACCTGCAAAGAAAAGCAAGATTGCTTGTGGTGTTGAGATAAACGAACTGGCGAAGATAACAGGGATAACACCGGCAACATTAACCTTTAAAGGTAGGTAACTATTGTCACCCGCGCCTGTTTCTCTTCTAGTATATTGAATTGGAATCCTACGTTCAGCTTGTTGGAACCAGGTAACAAAAGTAACAATTATTAGAATTACAACGAATAGCGCAGCTAAGAATAAGATAGAAGGCCATAGTTGTGAAGAAGTATCTCCAACAATGTATTCCTTATATAATTGTTGAACTCCTGTAGGAATTCTTGCGATAATACCGGCGAAGATGATCATTGAAACACCTTGACCGATACCACGATCAGTAATCATGTCACCCATCCAAGTTGTTAACATTGAACCACCGGTTAAAATTAAACCGATACTCAAATAAGTAGCAGGACCAGGATTTTGAACAAGGTTCAAACTGCTTAAAGTGTTAAATCCGGCTGTAATTCCAATAGACTGCACGAAAGCAAGAAATACTGTAAGTATTCTGGTAACTTGGTTCAACTTACGTCTACCCACGTCACCTTGTTTGCTCCATTCAACAAAACGAGGAACGATATCCATTTGTAATAGTTGAACGATGATTTGCGCAGTAATATATGGTGAAACACCCATAGCAAATAGTGAATAGTTAGTTAATCCACCACCACTAAAGGTGTTTAAAATGCTAACCAAGCCAGATGAAGCAACGCTTTGGAGTGCCTTAGCATTTATACCAGGTACTGTAATATAAGCACCTAATCTAAAAACAATCAATACTCCCAAAGTAAACATGATTTTATTTCTAATATCCTTTACCTTAAAAGCGTTTTTCAAGGCTGATAGCATCTAGATCACCTCGATCTTACCGCCAGCATTTTCGATGGCTGACTTAGCAGCATCAGAAAATTTGTTAGCCTTAACAGTTAGCTTCTTGTTAAGTTCACCGTTACCTAGAATCTTAATTCCATCCTTGGCACTCTTAACGATACCAGCTTCCATTAAAGTTTCTGGTGTAACTTCAACACCGTCGTCAAATTGATCTAAAGTAGATAAGTTAACGATAGCGTATTCCTTACGGTTAATGTTAGTGAAACCACGCTTAGGAATTCTACGGTAGAAAGGCATTTGGCCCCCTTCGAATCCAACACGTGTCTTACTACGAGCCTTTTGACCCTTTTGTCCACGACCAGAAGTCTTACCTTTACTTCCTAATCCACGACCTAGACGTTGTCTTGATGAACGTGAACCTTCGGCAGCTTTTAATTCATGTAATTTCATTTGAAGTGCACCTCCTTGTTATTTATTACTTAACTTGTTCAACTTTAACTAAGTGTGCGATATGGAACAATGCTCCACGAGTTGCTTCGTTGTCAGGTTTAACAACAGTACTGTTAATACGACCTAAACCTAGCGCCTTAACAATTTTACGTTGTTTGGGGAGACGGTGTTCTGCACTGTGAGTTAAAGTAATCTTTAATTGAGCCATCTTCTAACCCCTCCTTATTCTGCTAAATGTTGAGCAGAAACGCCACGTAAAGTAGCAACTTTTTCTGCACTCTTCAATGCTTTTAGTCCTTCAAAAGTAGCACGAATAGCATTGATTGGAGTATCTGAACCTAAACGCTTACTTGTAACATCGTCAATACCAGCTAATTCCATAACTGAACGAACGGCACCACCAGCGGCAACACCAGAACCTTCTTCAGCAGGTTTTAACATGATCTTACCACCACCATAAGTACCGATAATTTCATGAGGAATAGTAGTACCAACCTTAGGAACACTAATTAAGTTCTTACGACCATCTTCAACAGCCTTACGGATAGCATCTGGAACTTCTTGAGCTTTACCAGTACCGAATCCGACGTGACCATTTCTATCACCAACAACAACTAAAGCAGCAAAACGTAGACGACGTCCACCTTTAACAACCTTAGTAATACGGTTGATTGATACGACAGTATCTTCAAGTTCTAATTTATTTGGATCAATAAATTCAGCCATTGCGGTTATTCCTCCTTTTATTAAAATTCTAGTCCGTTTTCACGTGCAGCTTCAGCAAGAGCTTGTACACGTCCATGGTATAAGTAACCACCACGATCGAAAACAACATTTTTAACATTTTTTTCAACGGCACGTTTGGCAACTAAAGCACCAACAGATGATGCTTGTTCAGTCTTGTTTGAACCGTTAACTTCTTTGTCTAGAGTTGAGGCACTAGCAAGCGTAACACCCGCTACGTCATCAATAACTTGAGCGTAGATGTTTTTGTTAGAACGGTATACGTTCAAACGTGGGCACACAGCAGTACCAGAGATTTTGTTACGGACACGCAAGTGACGACGTTGACGTGTCTTGTTTTTATCTGGTTTATTAATCAAAATAGTCACCTCTTAAATATTAATTAAAATAGTTAAGCAATGAGATCTAACTCATTACTTACCTGTCTTACCTTCCTTACGACGTACAACTTCGTTTTCGTAACGAATACCTTTACCCTTGTAAGGTTCAGGTGAACGAACAGCACGAACACGAGCTGCAAAGTCACCAACGTGTTCTTTGTTGATACCGCTGATAGTAATAGTTAAACTATCTGGAGTTTCAACCTTAAGATCATCATTGATTTGCATTTCAACAGGGTTGGAGTAACCAACGTTTAATTCTAGGACAGAACCTTTAGCTTGAGCACGGTAACCAACACCGACTAGCTTAAGTGTCTTAGTAAAACCATTTGATACACCTTCAACCATGTTGTTTAAGTTAGCACGCATAGTACCGTGCATTGCACGGGTCTTGTTATCGTATCTAACTGCTGGTTCAAAAGTTACAACGTTATCATTAACGTTCATCTTGATAATTGGTGAGAATTCACGAGTTAGTGAACCCTTAGCACCTTTAACAGTTACGTTGTTACCTTCAGTTGATAATTCAACACCTTCAGGTAAAACAATCTTTCTGTAACCAATACGACTCATTTCATTACACCTCCAATTCAAGCAAAAAGTATTACCAAATGTAAGCTAATACTTCTCCACCAATTTTTTTAGCACGAGCTTCTTTATCAGTGATAACACCTTCAGAAGTTGAGATAATTGCAATACCTAAACCATTTAATACCTTAGGAATTGAATCAGATTTTACGTATGAACGTAGACCTGGTTTTGAAATACGCTTCAAGCCAGTGATAACACGTTCATTGTTCTTACCATATTTTAGGAATACGCGGATAACGCCTTGTTTGTCGTCTTCAACGTATTCAACATCGCGAACGAAACCTTCACGTTTTAAGATTTCAGCAATGTTGTTTTTGATTTTTGAAGCTGGAACTTCAACTGAATCGTGACGAGCCATGTTGGCGTTACGAATTCTAGTTAATAAGTCAGCGATTGGATCTGTCATGGACATTAACGTAGACCTCCTATCTAATTATAGTTAATTTTACCAACTTGCCTTCTTCATACCAGGGATTTGGCCTTTGTGCGCAAGATCTCTGATGCATAGACGGCATAAATGAAACTTCTTGTAAACTGAATGAGGTCTACCACAGCGTTCACAACGAGTGTAATTTCTTGTTGAGAATTTAGCAGGACGTTCACTTTTTACAACTAATGCTTTTCTAGCCATATTATTTATACCCTCCTATTATTTTGCAAATGGCATACCGAATTGAGTTAACAATTCTTTGGATTCTTCGTCAGTGTTAGCAGTTGTAACAATAACGATGTCTAATCCACGTACACGGTTAACGTTATCGTAGTTAATTTCTGGGAAAATTAATTGTTCACGAATACCTAGAGTGTAGTTACCACGACCGTCGAATGAACGGTTGTTAACACCATGGAAGTCACGAACACGTGGTAATGAAACGTTAACTAACTTGTCTAAGAAGTCATACATACGTTCACCACGTAGAGTAACTTTGGCACCAATTGACATACCTTCACGTAAACGGAAGCCGGCGATTGATTTCTTAGCCTTAGTTACTAGAGGTTTTTGACCAGAAATTAGAGTTAATTCTGAAACAGCTTCGTCTAAATTCTTAGCGTTAGTAACAGCGTCACCAACACCCATGTTTAGAACGATCTTTTCAATTTTTGGAGCTTGCATAACTGAAGAGTAGTTAAACTTTTCAACTAATGCTTTTGTAATTTCATTTTTGTACTTATCTTGTAAACGGTTTGACATGGAAAGGTATCCTCCTTTCAATTAAATTTTAATCGATTGATTTGTTTGATTTTTTAGAAATACGAACTTTCTTACCATTTTCAATTTTGAATCCAACCTTAGTTGGTTCGTTAGTTGATGGGTCAATTAACATAACGTTTGAAACATGAATTGGAGCTTCAACTTCATTAATGCCACCTTGTGGGTTAGCTTGTGAAGCTTTTTGATGTTTCTTAACAATGTTAATGCCTTCAACGATTACGCGATCTTTTGAAGCGATAGTCTTGGTAACAGTACCTTCTTTACCTTTATCCTTACCACTAATAACGCGAACTTTGTCACCGGTTTTAATAAACATTTCTTGGCACCTCCTTGGTTGACATTGATTAATTAAAGTACTTCAGGGGCTAGAGAAACGATCTTCATGAATTCGTTGTCACGTAGTTCACGTGCAACTGGTCCGAAAATACGAGTTCCCTTTGGACTTTTATCATCTTGAACAAGTACGGCAGCATTTTCATCGAAACGGATGTATGAACCATCTGCACGACGTGATACTGACTTAGTTCTTACGATTACAGCCTTAACAACGTCACCCTTTTTGACAACGCCACCTGGTGTTGCTTGTTTAACAGTAGCAACAATGATATCACCGATACCTGCATATCTTCTGCTTGATCCACCTAAAACTTTAATAGTTAAAAGTTCACGAGCACCTGAGTTATCAGCAACTTTCAAACGACTTTCTTGTTGAATCATTAGCTAATACCCTCCTTCCGGTATTTACTCAGAATACGATAAAATTCTTATGTTAGATAATAACAGCTTTTTCAACGATATTAACTAGACGGAAATTCTTAGTAGCTGATAGCTTACGTGTTTCCATAATTTCTACAACATCGCCTAACTTAGCTTCATTGTTTTCATCATGAGCTTTGTACTTCTTTGAGTACTTAACACGTTTTCCGTAAGTAGGATGTGTTTTGTAAGTTTCAACAACAACAGTAATGGTTTTGTCCATCTTGTCTGAAACAACACGGCCTCTGTAGACCTTACGCATATTACGTTCCATATTACATTGACCTCCTATCGTATTCTATTTGTTTAGTTCTTGTTGACGCAAAGCAGTTTTGATACGTGCAATGTTCTTACGAACTTGCTTCAATCTTGCAGTGTTTTCCAATTGACCAGTAGCTAATTGAAAACGAAGGTTGAATAGTTCTTCTTTATAGCTTTGTTCTTTTTCATGCATTTGAGCAGTGGTTAGTTCATTAATTTCTTTAGCCTTCATTTGATTCGCCACCTACTTCCTCACGTTTAATAATCTTTGTTCGAACAGGAAGTTTAGCTGAAGCTAAACGTAAAGCTTCTAGAGCAACTTCTTCAGAAACTCCACCAACTTCGAATAGGACTTTTCCACGTTTAACTGGAGCAACCCATCCTGCTGGAGAACCTTTACCATTACCCATACGAACCCCTACACCTTTTTCAGTGTATGACTTGTGAGGGAAAATCTTAATCCAAACTTTCCCACCACGCTTCATATGTCTTGTCATAGCAATACGACAAGCTTCGATTTGACGGTTAGTGATCCAATGTGAATCGATTGATTGTAAACCAAATTCACCGAATGAAACAGTGTTTCCACCCTTTGAATGACCACGTAACTTACCACGGTGTTCACGACGGAACTTAACACGTTTTGGTACTAGCATGTTTATTTCCCTCCTTTATCGTTTTCTTGAGCATCGTTAACTGCTTGTGGTAAAACTTCACCACGGTAGATCCAAGTTTTTACACCAATTGATCCGTAAGTAGTGTGAGCTTCTTCCCAAGCGTAGTCGATGTCTGCTCTTAGTGTATGCAATGGAACAGTTCCTTCAGCGTATGCTTCCACACGTGACATATCTGCACCATTTAGACGACCAGCAACTTGAGTTTTGATACCCTTAGCACCGGCACGACGAGAGCGTTGCATTGATTGACGCATTGCACGACGGAATGCTACACGGCCTTCCAATTGACGAGCAATGTTTTCACCAACAAGTTTTGCATCTAAATCAGGTTTCTTGATTTCGATGATGTTGATGTGAACTCTCTTACCTGTTAAATTGTTTAATTCTTTACGAAGATTTTCGACTTCTGATCCGCCTTTACCGATAACCATACCTGGTTTAGCAGTGTGAATTGAAACGTTAACACGCTTTGCAGCACGTTCGATAACAACTCTTGATACGGAAGCGTCAGCGAGTCTCTTACTAATGTATTCACGGATTTTTAGGTCTTCGTTAAGATCGTTAGCAAAGTCAGCTTTTTCAGCGTACCATTTTGCGTCCCAATCGCGAATAACTCCGACACGTAATCCAGTAGGATTTACTTTTTGACCCACGGCTAATCCCTCCTATTTTTCTGATACTACAACTGTGATATGACTAGTACGTTTGTTGATTGGAGAAGCAGAACCTTTTGCTCTTGGACGGAAACGTTTTAAAGTTGGTCCTTCGTTAACAAAAACTTCGCTTACTACCAAGTCTTCACGATCTAAATCAAAATTATTTTCTGCATTTGCTACAGCTGACATTAAAACTTTTGAAACAACTGGTGAAGCTCCTCTTGGAGTGAACTTCAAGATTGCAGCTGCTTCTGAAACGCTTTTACCTCTAATAAGATCAACTACAAGGCGGACCTTACGTGCGGCAATGCGAACAGTTCTAGCAGTAGCTTTTGCTGATGTAACTTGTTCAGCCATTTGTTATCCTCCTTGCTTAAACAGTTTTCTTATCGTCGTTTCCATGTCCATGGAAAGTACGAGTTGGTACGAATTCACCTAGTTTGTGACCTACCATATCTTCTTGAATATAAACTGGAACGTTCTTTCTTCCATCATAAACAGCGATAGTGTAGCCAATGAAACTAGGGAAGATTGTTGAACGACGTGACCATGTCTTGATTACGTCTTTCTTGTCTTGGTCTTTTTGAGCATCAATTTTCTTTAAAAGATGCTTATCGGCAAAAGGTCCCTTTTTTAAACTACGAGACATTATGAAACCTCCTCTTCAAAATCAGTATAGGGAAGTGTATACCCGAAGGTATAACTTAGTTTATTACATCTTTGATCCCTTACGACGGCGAACGATGAACTTGTTGGAACGAGCATTCTTACTACGAGTTTTCTTACCAACAGTCTTCTTGTGCCATGGTGATAATGGTGATGGGTAACCAACTGGAGCTTTACCTTCACCACCACCATGAGGGTGATCGTTAGGGTTCATTACAGAACCACGAACGTGTGGACGTTGGCCCTTGTAACGGTTACGACCAGCTTTACCAATGTTAACTAATGAGTGTTCTTCGTTACCAATGCTACCAATAGTTGCACGGTTAACTGAAAGAATCATACGAACTTCACCTGATGCTAGACGAACTAGTACGTATTTTCCTTCCTTACCCAATAGTTGAGCTGAAGTACCAGCAGAACGAACTAGTTGTCCACCCTTACCTGGTTTTAATTCGATATTGTGAATAACAGTACCTACAGGGATATCCTTCAATGCTAATGCATTACCTGGTTTGATGTCAGCGTTTGGTCCTGATTGAACCTTGTCGCCAACTTTTAGACCCTTAGGTGCTAGAATGTATGACTTGATACCGTCAGTGTAAACAACTAACGCAATGTTAGCAGTACGGTTTGGATCGTATTCGATAGTCTTAACGATACCATCAACGTCGTCATGGTTACGCTTGAAATCAATAATACGGTATTGATTCTTGTTACCACCACCACGGTGACGAACAGTCATATGACCATAGTTGTTACGACCAGCAGTGTGTGACTTAGGAGCCAATAATGACTTTTCAGGTTTTGAAGTAGTCAAAACACTGTAGTCAATGCTAGTCATGTTACGACGACCATTACTGGTTGCCTTGTATTTTTTAATAGCCACGGTGTTTTCCTCCTAAATTGATATTTTATTTATTGCTAAATAAGTTAATTTCTTTTGAATCGTTTGATAAAGTAACAATAGCCTTACGACGCTTCTTAGTGTAACCTGAGAAACGACCTTGGCGCTTTAGCTTACCTTTAAGATTCATAATATTTACATTTGCAACTTTAACATCAAAGATGTCTTGAATTGCGTTCTTCACTTGTGTTTTAGTTGCTCGTAAGTCAACATCAAAAGTGTATTTCTTTTCGTCCATCATAGCAGTTGATTGTTCTGTAATAACGGGACGTAGGATAATATCACGTGATTCCATTATGCGAGCACCTCCTCTACTTGAGAAAGAGCAGCCTTTGTGATGACAATCTTGTCACTGTTTACAACGCTCAATGTGTTTAAACCTTTAGCTGAAACGATTTCAACGTTCTTTAGGTTACGAGCTGATAATACAGCGTTCTTGTTGTCTTCTTCCAAGACTACTAATGTCTTAGTTGAAGCATTTAGCTTGTTTAGTGCTTCTGAGAAGTCTTTAGTCTTAGGAGCATCGAAGCTTAATGAGTCAACAACTACGAAGTTGTCGTTAGCAACCTTTTCTGATAGAACAGACTTGATAGCTAGACGGCTAACCTTCTTTGGTAAGTGGTAGCTGTATGAACGAGGAGTTGGTCCGAAGACAATTCCACCCCCACGCCATTGTGGTGAACGGATTGAACCTTGACGAGCACGTCCAGTACCCTTTTGACGCCATGGCTTCTTACCACCACCTCTAACAGCGCTTCTGTTCTTTACAGCGTGTGTACCTTGGCGCATTGATGCTCTTTGCATCAAAACAACGTCAAATACAACACTGTCGTTTTGTTCGATAGCAAAGATTTCATCGTTTAATTCAACGTTTCCGTTCTTGCTACCATCTTGTTTGTATAATGCTACGCTTGTCATTTATGGTTCCTCCTTTCTTATTTTTGTGATCCGCGAGCTGCAGATTTAACAGTTAAGAATGACTTGTTGGCACCAGGAACGTTACCCTTAATTAGGATTACGTTGTTGTCAACGTCAGCCTTAACTACTTCAAGATTTTGAATAGTAACTTGCTTGTTACCCATTCTACCTGGTAATTTCATACCCTTAGTAACACGGTTGATAATTACACCAAGTGAACCAGGACGACGGTGGTATCTAGAACCGTGAGTTTCAGGACCTCTAGCTTGACCATCCTTATGAATGTTACCTTGGTAACCATGACCCTTTGTGATACCTGTTACATCTACGATGTCACCGGCTTCAAAAATGTCTGCCTTGATTTCGTCTGCTACATTGTAATCGCTAAGCTCAACATCTCTGATTTCTTTAATGAAGCGCTTAGGATTTGTATTTGCTTTTGCTACATGACCTTTTTCTGGTTTGTTACTTAAAACATCACGTTTGTCTTCGTAACCAAGTTGGATAGCGTTGTATCCATCAGTTTCAGTTGATTTAGTTTGTAGAACAACGTTTGGAGTTACATCTACAACAGTAACTGGTACTAATTCACCGTTTTCAGTGAAAACTTGAGTCATTCCGACTTTTCTACCTAAGATTCCTTTTCTGGTCATGAGTACACCTCCGATATATTGTAATTTTGATTAATTATAGTTTAATTTCGATATCAACACCGCTTGGTAAATCAAGCTTCATTAGTGAATCAACTGTTTTTGGTGTTGGGTTTAAGATGTCGATAAGACGCTTGTGAGTCAACATTTCAAATTGTTCACGTGACTTCTTGAACTTATGTGGTGAAGCTAGAACAGTATAAACAGTTCTATCTGTTGGCAATGGAATTGGACCAGAAACACTAGCACCAGTTCTTTGCGCAGTAGCCACAATCTTTTCAGCTGATTGATCTAAAGTACGGTGTTCATATGCCTTTAAACGGATACGAATCTTTTGCTTTGCCATTATTTTCCCTCCTCGTCTGTATTTTAAATACGACTAACTCCGTGGAAATTACCGGCGCACCCTTCATGACAAAGTGGCCGGGTGTGTCGCAACCTCCCACATCAACGCTTTTCTCATATCTGCTTGAGAGCATACTAACCCCTCGAACAGGTACTTGTATATAATACTAGATTTCCTGCGGTGTTTCAAGGGTTTTCACTCATTTTGTTAAAATTATTTTTAAATTTTTTATTCAAATTTTTTCAAAAAAATTGAAACTTTTTTATTTTTTCTTCCATATTATATTTATTTGATCAAAAAATAATTTATTAAATTAAATAACAAATTTCAAAAAATATTATCAAATTTATTCTTTATCTATATTTATAGAAGAAATTCCCCTTTTTTATGTACAAAAAAAAGAAGCGTTGAAATTAATCAACACTTCTTAATTTAGAAACACTAATTACTTGTTTCCACCGTTCTTTTCAATAATTTCTTCTTGAACTGCGGCTGGAACTGGTGAGTAGTGATCGAATGTCATTGAGAAAGTACCTCTACCTTGAGATGCTGAACGCAATGTAGTTGCGTAACCGAACATTTCTGATAGTGGAACCATAGCATGGATTAGTTGAGCTTTGTTTCTAACTTCCATACCATCAACGTTACCACGACGTGCAGTAACTTGTCCCATAACATCACCCATGTATTCTTCTGGAACCACGATATCAACTTTCATGATTGGTTCTAGGATAACTGGGCCAGCTGACTTAGCAGCATTTCTTAATGCTAATGATGCAGCAACCTTAAATGCAGCTTCTGATGAATCGACATCATGGTAACTACCATCATATAACTTAGCCTTAACATCAATCAATGGGTAACCAGCAAGAACACCGTTTGCCATTGATTCTTTTAGACCTTGTTCAACTGAAGGAATGTATTCACGAGGAACAACCCCACCAACGATAGCATTTTCGAATTCGAAACCTTTACCAGTTTCATTTGGAGTAAATTCAATCCAAACGTCACCATATTGACCTTTACCACCAGATTGACGAACGAATTTACCTTGAGCCTTAGTTGGCTTAGTAAATGCTTCTCTGTAGGCAACTTGTGGTTGACCAATAGTAGCTTCAACCTTGAATTCACGTTTCATACGGTCAACGATGATGTTCAAGTGAAGTTCACCCATTCCGGCGATAATAGTTTCACCAGTTTCGTTATCAGTTTCAGCCTTAAATGTAGGATCTTCTTCTGATAGCTTTTGTAGAGCAATGTTCATCTTGTCTTGGTCAGCCTTAGTCTTAGGTTCAACAGACACAGAAATAACTGGATCTGGGAATACCATTGATTCTAGGTGTAATGGGTGCTTTTGATCAGTTAGTGAGTCACCAGTAGTGGTGTTCTTCAAACCGATAGCGGCAGCGATATCACCAGAGAATACTTCTGGGATTTCAGTTCTATCATTTGAGTGCATTTGTAGTAAACGACCAACACGTTCACGTTTGTCCTTAGTTGCGTTAAGAACGTATGAACCTGATTCTAGAGTACCTTGGTATACACGAATGAAAGTTAAACGACCAACAAATGGGTCAGTTGCAACCTTAAATGCTAGGGCAGCAAATGGCTTGTTGTCATCAGCTTTAAGTTCAACATCTTCACCTGATTCAGGATCAGTAGCCTTGTATGGACGAACATCAAGTGGTGATGGTAAGAAGTCCAATACGGCGTCCATTAACATTTGGATACCCTTGTTCTTAAATGCTGAACCAGCTAATACTGGGTAGTATTCTAGATTAAGAGTACCTTGACGGATGGCAGCCTTGATTTCAGGTACAGAAATTTCTTCACCTTCAAGGTATTTTTCCATAATTCCGTCGTTGATGTCAGCAAGTGATTCAATTAAGTTAGCACGTGCTTCATCAGCTTTTTCCTTGTATTCGTCAGGAATATCAACGATATCGTAGTTTGAACCATTTTCATCTAGATCGTAGATGTATGCTTTCATTTCTACTAAGTCGATAACACCTTGGAAAGTGTCTTCCTTACCGATAGGAATTTGGATAGCGTGTGCGTTAGCATCTAGACGTTCGTGTAGAGATTCTACAGAAGCTTCGAAGTCAGCACCTAGCTTATCCATCTTGTTAGCGAATACGATACGAGGAACTTCGTATTCTGAAGCTTGACGCCAAACAGTTTCTGTTTGAGGTTCAACCCCAGCAGCAGCATCCAAGATAGTAATTGAACCATCTAGAACACGTAGTGAACGTTCAACTTCGGCAGTGAAGTCCACGTGTCCTGGTGTATCGATGATGTTGATACGAGTATCTTTCCAACGTGCAGTAGTAGCAGCTGAAGTGATAGTGATACCACGTTCTTGTTCTTGTACCATCCAGTCCATTTGTGAAGCACCATCATGAGTTTCACCAATTTTGTGGATTCTACCAGTGTAGTACAAGATACGTTCAGTAGCAGTAGTCTTACCGGCATCAATATGAGCAGTGATACCGATATTACGAGTTTTTTCTAATGGGAATTCACGTTTGTTAGCCATTATAAAAAGTTTCTCCTCTCAAAAATAAATCTCTTTTGTAAAAAAGTGGCTAATATAATAACACATTAGCCACTCAATTAAATGTACAAATAAGTTTGTACGTTTATTTTACCAACGGTAGTGAGCAAATGCACGGTTAGCTTCTGCCATCTTATGAGTGTCTTCACGTTTCTTAACTGAAGCACCTGTGTTGTTAGCAGCATCCATAAGTTCACGACCTAGGCGTTCAACCATTGTGTGTTCACCACGTAGACGTGCGTAGTTTACGATCCAACGTAAACCTAGAGTAACACGACGGTCAGGACGTACTTCGATAGGAACTTGGTAGTTTGATCCACCAACACGACGAGCCTTAACTTCTAGTACAGGCATAACGTTGTTCATAGCTTCTTCGAATACGTCAACTGGGTCATTTCCAGTTTCTTTCTTAATAAGATCAAATGCACCATATAAAATTTCTGATGCAGTTCCTCTCTTACCATCTAACATCAAACGGTTAATTAAGCTTGAAACCAATTTTGAGTTGTAGATTGGATCAGGAAGAACTTCACGTTTTTGAACATTTCCTTTTCTTGGCATTTAAAAATCCTCCTTGTTTTCTTATAGCGGAATAAATGTTTTAGTCTTTAGGCTTCTTAGTACCGTATTTTGAACGACCTTGACGACGGTCAGCAACACCGGCAGTATCTAGAGCACCACGAACGATGTGGTAACGTACCCCAGGTAAATCCTTAACACGACCACCACGAATTAAAACAACACTATGTTCTTGAAGGTTGTGACCAATACCAGGAATGTATGCAGTAACTTCAATCAAGTTTGAAAGTCTAACACGGGCGTACTTACGTAGAGCTGAGTTAGGCTTCTTTGGAGTCATAGTACCAACACGGGTAGCTACTCCACGTTTTTGAGGAGCAGGGTTGTTAGTTTGCTTCTTCTTGTAACTGTTGTACCCATGGTTTAAAGCTGGGGCTTTTGATTTAGAACTTCTAGAATGACGACCTTTACGTACTAATTGGTTAATAGTAGGCATCTAAAAATTCCTCCTTCCAATAAAATTTATTTTTAAGTCCACACATCCAGGTGGTTCTTTTTTATGTAAAAGTTCACCGGATGAATAAGCACTTAATAATATTATCACGACGTCTCATTTGTGTCAATGAAACTTAGGATTTCTTTCGTAAATAATATTGGAGGTTTTAAATATGTTTTTATTCATTTTATTTATCCTGGGTTCTTCCTTTGGATCGTTTCTTACTGCCCTATTCTATCGACTAGAGCATCAAGAAAGTCTGGTCGGATTTTCCCATTGTGATGTCTGCAAACACCGACTAGAAGTGATTGATTTAATCCCTATCTTCTCTTATCTACTTAATCATGGTAGATGCAGGTACTGTCATAAGACCTACTCAAGTTTATCGTTTGTAAACGAAGTGTTCTTAAGTACAATCTTTCCATTAATATTTATTGAAACCAGAAGTATGCTGCCATTGCTTATCATTGTCTATCTTTTCTACTTAAGTCTAGAAGATATGCACAAGCAAATGGTTTCAAGTATTATTTTACACTCACTGCTATTAATTGTTTTTGTTATCACTCTTCCCTTCTCTAGAATTTTGATATTAATGCCGATTTATTTTTTCTTCTATCTTTTAAACTACAACTATCATTTTATTGGTGAAGCAGATATCGATCTATTTGCAATTTTGTTTCTGTTAATCGGTAACCATATTCTATTAATCATCTTTGTTGCTAGTATGTTTGCCTTAGTCGCCTATCCGTTTATCAAACAAGTCAGCGGAAAAATCCCGTTCATTCCATTTATATATCTATCATATTTGATGTTTCTATGTATAAAAAAATAGCAACCGCTATTCAGCGATTGCTATTTTTGAGTTGTAAATTATTGGTTATTTACGTCTTCTTCATTCATACGTTTTTCAATTTGGCTAATTGAGTAAACGTCGTTTGAATCAACTTTTGGTGATTCTTGTTCTTCAACTTTAGCGTTGATTTCACCGTAAGTCTTCATTCCAGTACCAGCTGGAATTAGCTTACCAATAATAACATTTTCCTTAAGACCAACTAATGGATCGTTCTTTCCACGGATAGCAGCATCTGTTAGAACACGAGTAGTTTCTTGGAATGATGCAGCTGATAAGAAACTGTTAGTTTCTAGGGCAGCCTTAGTAATACCTAAGATAACTGGACGTGCAGTTGCTGGAATCTTACCAGAAATAACTGCGTCAGCATTAGCTTCCTTAAAGTCGTTAATATCCATTAAAGTACCCGGTAGAACTTCAGTGTCACCTGAGTCCATGATTCTTACCTTACGTAGCATTTGACGAACCATGATTTCGGCATGCTTATCACTAACTTCTACCCCTTGCATACGGTAAGTCTTTTGAACTTCACTTAGCAAGTATACTTCAGTTGATAGTGAGTCACGAACCTTGATTAGTTCCTTAGGATCAATTGAACCTTCGTTAATAGCTTGTCCACGACGGATGAAGTCACCTTCAGCCACGTTCATACGAGCATTAATTGGAACCTTGTAAGTTCTAGTGTCGGCGTCACCTTTAACAGTAACTTCCTTCACTCTTTCAGCAGGGTTTTCTTCAATTAGAGATACAGTACCTGTAACTTCAGTAATTTCTGCTTTACCTTTAGGGTTTCTAGCTTCGAAGATTTCTTGAACACGAGGAAGACCTTGTGTGATATCGGCGTTACCAGCAACCCCACCGGTATGGAAGTTACGCATAGTTAATTGAGTACCAGGTTCACCAATTGATTGAGCAGCAACAGTACCAACTGCTTCACCAACTTCTACAGGTGAACCAGTAGCTAAGTTACGACCGTAACATTTTTCACAAACCCCGTGAACTGTGTTACAAGTGAATGCTGAACGAATTTCAACTTCTTCAATTCCAGCAGCTTCAATTGCTTCAGCTTCAGGTTCGTTAATCATTTGGTTATGCTTAACAATTACTTCACCAGTTTCTGGGTTCTTAACTGTCTTCATAGCATATCTACCAATGATTCTGTCGTATAGAGGTTCAATCATTTCGTTACCTTGCTTCAATGCAGCAACGATAACTCCACGGTCAGTGTTACAATCTTCTTCTCTGATAATAACGTCTTGAGCCACATCAACTAGACGACGAGTTAAGTAACCTGAGTTGGCAGTCTTCAAGGCAGTATCAGTCATACCCTTACGGGCACCGTGGGTAGAAATAAACATTTCAAGAACTGATAGACCTTCACGGAAGTTAGCAGTGATAGGTAGTTCCATGATTTCACCATTAGGTGCGGCCATCAAACCACGCATACCAGCTAATTGAGTAAAGTTAGAGATGTTACCACGGGCACCAGAGTCACTCATCATAAAGATAGGGTTTTGAGGATCAAAGTTCTTCAACAAGTCGTTTTGAATTTCATCCTTAGCATCACTCCAGATACCGATAACTCTTTCGTAACGTTCTTGGTCAGTAATTAAACCACGACGGAATTGTTTTGTAACGTTTTCAACTTTTTTGTGTGAATCAGCAATAATTTGAGGTTTTGACTTAAGGTCAGTAACGTCAGTGATACCAACAGTTAAACCTGACTTAGTTGATTCGTTGTAACCTAAGTCCTTCATTCTATCTAGTAGTTGTGAAGTTTCAGTTACCTTGTATTGCTTGTAAACTTCAGCAATGATGTCTGATAAGAAACCTTTCTTGAAGGCACCGTTTAGAGGAGCATTCTTCAAGTGTTCATGGATATCTTCACCAGGTTCTAGGAAGAAACTGTCAGATAAGTGACCATGTAGGTTAGTATCAGTTGGTTCGTTCAAGTATTGGAATGTCTTTGGAAGAATACCGTTGAAGATAATCTTACCAATAGTTGTTACCAAAATCTTGTCCTTTTGTTCGTCAGTGAATGGTTTTTCACTCATTGATGAAACGGCAATACCAACACGAGTATGCCAGTGAGTTAAACCACTTTGGTATGAAAGTCTTGCTTCTTCAGGTGTGTTGAAGATCATACCTTCACCTTCACGGCCTTCTTCTTCCATAGTTAGGTAGTAGTTACCAATAACCATATCTTGAGAAGGAGCAACGATTGGGTTTCCATCACGAGGGGCAAGAATATGAGTAGCAGCTAGCATCAATAGTCTTGATTCAGCTTGTGCTTCGTCTGATAAAGGAACGTGGATGGCCATTTGGTCACCATCAAAATCGGCGTTGTAAGCTTCACAAGCTAATGGGTGAAGACGCATTGATTTACCTGAAACCAATACTGGTTCGAATGCTTGAATACCTAATCTATGCAATGTAGGTGCACGGTTAAGTAATACTGGATGTTCCTTAATTACGTCATCCAATACATCGAATACTTCTTCATCTTTACGTTCGATTTGACGTTTAGCAGACTTAATGTTCGAAGCACTACCACGTTTTACAAGTTCTTTCATAATGAAAGGCTTGAATAATTCCATGGCCATTGGAACTGGAAGTCCCATTTGGTTGAACTTCAAGAATGGTCCAACATCAATAACAGAACGACCAGAGTAGTCAACACGCTTACCAAGTAAGTTTTGTCTGAAACGACCTTGCTTACCTTTAAGCATGTGTGATAGTGACTTAAGTGGACGGTTACCAGGACCGGCAACAGGACGACCACGACGACCATTATCGATTAAAGCATCAACAGCTTCTTGTAGCATACGTTTTTCGTTTTGAACGATGATACCAGGAGCATGTAGATCTAATAATCTCTTTAGACGGTTATTTCTGTTAATAACACGACGGTACAAGTCATTTAAGTCAGAAGTGGCGAAACGGCCACCTTCTAGTTGTACCATTGGTCTTAAGTCAGGTGGAATAACTGGAATTGCTTCCATTACCATCCATGACAAGTCATTACCTGATTGTAGGAAGGCTTCTAGAATATCTAGACGTCTAACCGCTCTAACACGCTTTTGACCAGTAGCCTTCTTTAGTTCATCTTTTAGTTCAGCAACTTCTTTATTGATATCAACATTGTTCAATAAAGTTCTAATTGCTTCAGCACCAATCTTAGCTTCAAAACGGTTACCGTATTCAAGTTTCTTTTCACGGTAATCTTGTTCTGAGATTAGTTGCTTGTTTTCTAGTGGAGTATCACCAGGATCTGTAACAACGTATGAAGCAAAGTAGATAATTTCTTCCAAAGCACGTGGGCTCATGTCTAATACAAGACCCATACGACTTGGAATTCCTTTGAAGTACCAAATGTGAGTTACTGGAGCAGCTAATTCAATGTGACCCATACGTTCACGACGTACTTTAGCACGTGTAACTTCTACTCCACAACGATCACAGACGATACCCTTGTATCTAATACGTTTATATTTACCACAAGCACATTCCCAATCCTTTGTAGGACCGAAAATTCTTTCGTCGAATAGACCATCTTTTTCTGGTTTTAAAGTTCTGTAGTTGATAGTTTCTGGCTTTTTAACTTCACCAAATGACCAACTACGAATTTTATCAGAAGAAGCTAATCCAATTTGCATGCTTGAAAATTTGTTTACATCGACCAATGGATAGTCCCCTTTCTTTATTCCTTAAAGTTGGTGTTTGCTTTGTCGTCTTGTTCAGACTTTTCTTCATCTTTGTCTTCTTGTTCTTTCTTTTGCTTTTCAGCTAGTTTGCTTAAAGCATCAACGTTAACAACACCGTCGTCTTCTTCGCTGTCTAAGTCACGAAGTTCGATTTCTTGGTTGTCTTCGTTAAGAACCTTCATGTCTAATCCAAGAGCTTGAAGTTCTTTTACAAGAACACGGAATGATTCAGGAACACCTGGCTTAGGAATTGGTTCACCCTTAACAATAGCTTCGTATGTCTTAACACGACCAACAACGTCATCTGACTTGTAAGTCAAGATTTCTTGTAGTGTGTATGCGGCACCATAAGCTTCTAGGGCCCAAACTTCCATTTCACCAAAACGTTGTCCACCAAATTGTGCTTTACCACCAAGTGGTTGTTGAGTAACTAGTGAGTAAGGTCCAATTGAACGAGCATGGATCTTATCGTCAACCATGTGAGCAAGTTTCAAGTAGTGCATTACACCAACTGCAACACGTTTATCAAATGGTTCACCGGTTCTACCATCGTAAACAATTGACTTACCGTCTGAAGCCATACCAGCTTCCTTAACAGCGTCCCAGATATCTGAATCACGAGCACCATCGAATACCGGAGTACTTACGTGGATACCTAGTTTTCTAGCAGCCATACCTAAGTGTAATTCAAGAACTTGTCCAATGTTCATACGTGAAGGCACACCCATGGGACTCAATAGAATATCAATTGGAGTACCATCTGGTAAGTAAGGCATATCTTCTTCAGGAATAACAATGGAAACAGTACCCTTGTTACCGTGACGACCAGACATCTTGTCCCCTACTTGGATCTTACGTTTTTGAGCAATGTAAACTCGAACCATCTTGTTTACACCTGGTGCTAATTCATCACCATTTTCTCTAGTGAAGACCTTAACGTCTTGAACGATACCGCCACCACCGTGAGGTACACGTAGTGAAGTATCACGGACTTCTCTAGACTTTTCACCGAAGATAGCATGTAGTAAACGTTCTTCAGCTGATAATTCTGTTACACCCTTAGGAGTAACCTTACCAACTAAGATGTCACCATCATGTACTTCAGCACCAATTCTGATAGTTCCTTCTTCGTCAAGGTTTCTTAAAGCGTCTTCCCCAACGTTAGGAATTTCTCTAGTCATTTCTTCAGGTCCAAGTTTGGTATCTCTAGTTTCTGATTCGTATTCTTCAATATGAATTGAAGTGTATACATCTTCACGAACTAATCTTTCTGAAATACCAATGGCATCTTCGAAGTTGTAACCTTGCCAAGTCATGAACGCAACAACTGGGTTTTGACCTAAAGCAAGTTCTCCGTTTTCCATTGAAGGACCGTCAGCTAGAATTTCATCAGCGTCAACCTTGTCATTTACACGAACAATTGGACGTTGGTTGTAGTTCTTACCACCGTTTGAACGTTGGAACTTCATTAGCTTGTAAGTATCTAATGAACCGTCTTCTCTTCTAACACGTACTTCGTCAGCGTCAACGTATTCAACAGTACCTGGGTGTTTACAGATTAAAGCAACACCAGAGTCATGAGCTGCCTTGTATTCGATACCAGTACCAACTAGTGGTGCATGTGGATTAACCAAAGGAACAGCTTGACGTTGCATGTTGGCACCCATCAAGGCACGGTTGGAGTCATCGTTTTCCAAGAAAGGAATACATGCAGTGGCAACTGAAACTACTTGCTTAGGAGAAACGTCCATGTAGTCAACGTTTTCAATCTTAGTTTCAATATTATTTGACTTGTATCTAGCCATAACAACATCGTTCTTGAATGATCCGTCTTCATTTAATGGAGAGTTAGCTTGAGCAACTACGAAGTTATCTTCTTCGTCAGCTGATAAGTAATCAATCTTATCAGTTACTTTGTGAGTATCCCATGATACACGACGGTAAGGTGTTTCCACGAAACCGTACTTGTTAACCTTAGAATAACTTGAAAGTGAGTTAATCAAACCAATGTTAGGACCTTCAGGAGTTTCAATTGGACAAATACGACCATAGTGAGTGTAGTGAACGTCACGAACTTCGTATCCGGCACGGTCTCTGGTCAAACCACCAGGTCCCAATGCAGATAGACGACGTTTATGAGTTAATTCACCCAATGGGTTAGTTTGGTCCATGAATTGTGACAATTGTGATGAACCAAAGAATTCCTTAATTGAAGCTACTACAGGACGAATGTTGATTAATTGTTGTGGAGTAACAGTAGTAGTGTCTTGAATTGACATACGTTCTCTTACTACACGTTCCATTCTTGCTAGACCAATTCTGAATTGGTTTTGTAGTAATTCACCAACAGAACGGATACGACGGTTACCTAAATGGTCAATATCATCAGGTTCACCAATTCCTTCTTGCAAGTTGAAGAAGTAGTTGATAGCAGAAATGATATCTGCTGGAGTGATGTGATGGTAATCCAATGAGATGTTGTCGTTTCCAATCATGTTAACAACATGATCTGGGTCTTTTTCTGATTGTACTTTGATGATTTGTACAGTCATTGGTTCTGGAACAACTGATTGTTCTGAAGGGTTGAAAGTGTATGCCTTGAAGTCTTCGCGGTCCAAGTATGGAGCTAATTCCTTCATGACATTCTTATCAATTACAGTACCCTTCTTAGCAATAATTTCACCAGTATCTGGATCAGCTAAAGTTTCAGCAAGGGTTAATCCTAGTAAACGAGTCTTTAGGCTTAACTTGTTGTTAGTCTTGTATCTACCAACAGGAGCCATGTCGTAACGTTTTGGATCGAAGAAACGAGTAGTCAATAGGCTACGAGATGAATCAGCAGTCTTAGGTTCACCCGGACGTAGACGTTCGTAAATGTCCTTTAATGCTTCTTCAACACGTGAATCTTCTGTGTCTTTGTGGACATCTTTTTCAAGAGTCAATGAAAGACTATCATTGCTACCCAAAATTTGAGTAATTTCGTCATCTGAACCGAAACCTAATGCACGAACTAGTTCAGTAATTGGTAGCTTTCTAGTTCTATCAATACGAACGTATGATAAGTTCTTTGCGTCAGTTTCGAATTCCATCCATGCACCACGGTTAGGAATTACAGTAGTACCATAGCTGATACGTCCATTTTTATCTTCTTCTTTGTGGAAGAATACACCAGGAGAACGAACTAATTGTGAAACAATTACACGTTCTGCCCCGTTAATAATGAAAGTACCTTGATCAGTCATCAATGGGAAATCGCCAAAGAATACATCTTGGGTCTTAATTTCACCAGTTTCATGATTGGTCAATTTCAATGTGATATGAAGTGGAGCTGAGTAGTTAGCCTCATGATCTCTTGCTTCATTAACAGTGTACTTAGGTTCTAATAATTGGTAATCAACGAATTCTAAGGATAGTTTTCCTTGGAAATCATCAATTGGCATAATGCTGTTAAACATTTCACGCAAACCTTCATCTAAGAACCACTTGTATGAATCGGTTTGAATTTCAATTAAATTAGGTAAATCAAGAACTTCCTTGATTTGAGAGTAACTTCTACGAATACGGTGTTTACCATATTTAACTAAATGTCCTGCCAAGTTCTTCACCCCTCCAAAAATTTCTACGTAAGTGAAATATTACAATTGTGTTACAAATGCATTTTTTTACCCTTTTTTTCTAAAAATGAGCAAAAAAAAACCAAAATAAGCAATTCAAATTGAAGCTTATTTTTGGTTAATATAGGCGTGTCTGACGGACAATAGATCGCCGACACACATTTCACTTCGTAGTTATATATTTAGTATGATACTCTCGAAGGTATATAAAGTCAAGATTTAGACAATAAAAAAAGAGGGATAATTCCCTCTTTTTTATTATGCCTTAACGGCCTCTTTTTTAGTAATTGTAATCTTGCCTTTAGATGCTCCGATTGAAACGTCATCCCCTGGTTTAATTTCACCAGAAAGAATTTCTTCAGAAACTTTATCTTCGACATCGTTTTGCAATGCACGACGAATTGGACGTGCACCGTATTCAGGATTGAAACCATTCTTAGCAATCAATTCGATTGCTGCTGGAGTCATCTTCACATTGATACCTAAGTCGTGAACTCGTTTCAATAAATCGTTAGACATTAATTTAACAATTTCTTGAACTTGTTTTTCGTTTAGTTCGTGGAAGATGATTGTTTCATCGATACGGTTTAAGAATTCTGGTCTGAAGAATCTCTTCATTTGTTCTTCGACTGTCTTTCTCATTAGCTTGTAGCTTTCGTCGTCATGATCTAGTTCTGCACCAAAACCAACGGTCTTCTTATCACGTAGGGTTCTAGCACCTAGGTTAGAAGTCATGATTAGGACAGTGTTTCTAAAGTCAACATGTCTACCTTTAGAATCTGTTAGGTATCCATCATCTAATACTTGTAGTAACAAGTTGAAGACATCTGGATGAGCCTTTTCTACTTCATCGAATAAGACAACTGAGTATGGATGTTGTCTTACCTTTTCGGTCAATTGGCCACCTTCGTCGTATCCAACGTATCCTGGAGCTGAACCAACCATTCGAGAAGCGGATTCCTTTTGCATGTATTCTGACATATCAATTCTGATAATGTCGTCCTTTGAACCAAACATTTCTTCAGCTAAGTCCTTAGCTAATTCAGTCTTACCAACACCGGTAGGTCCTAAGAAGATGAATGAACCAATTGGTCTGTTTGGATCCTTGATACCACTTCTAGCACGTCTGATTGCACGTGATACGGCAGAAACGGCTTCGTTTTGACCAATAATCTTCTTGTGTAGGATTGATTCTAGGTTAACCAAACGCTTGCTGTCAGCCTTAGTCATCTTAGTTACTGGAACACCAGTCCATTCTGAGACAACCTTAGCGACATCTTCACCGGTTTCTTCGATATCGAAGTTGTGGTCTTCTTGACGTTGCTTTTTGATATCAGCGGTTTCTTGACGCTTAGTCTTTAGTTCTTCTTGTAGTTCTTGTTCCTTTTGACGAAGTGAAACGGCATCTTCGAAGCGTTGTTCTTCGATGGCGCTTTCCATTTGAGTACTGTATTCGTTGATCTTGTTTTCTAGTTCTTCTAATGGATTATTTTCGTCTAAGTTGTTAATTCTAACCATTGCGGCAGCTTCATCCATCAAGTCGATTGCCTTATCAGGTAGGAAACGGTTGCTGATGTATCTGCTTGATAAATCAACAGCCTTTTCGATCGCGTCATCGGTAATCTTTACTTGGTGGTGGCTTTCGTACTTAGGACGAATGCCCTTTAGGATTTCGACAGCTTCATCTCTAGTAGGTTCATCAACTGAAACAGTTGCAAATCTTCTAGCTAATGCACCGTCTTTTTCGATGTACTTTTGGTATTCATCCAAAGTAGTAGCACCGATTGTTTGAAGATCTCCTCTAGCAAGTGCTGGCTTTAGGATGTTAGAAGCATCGATAGCTCCTTCAGCACCACCGGCACCCATTAGAGTGTGTAGTTCGTCAATGAATAGGATTACGTTACCCACTGACTTGATTTCACTGATAATCTTCATTAGACGTTTTTCAAACTCACCACGGTACTTAGTACCAGCAACTAGAGTTCCCATTTCAAGCATCATGATACGCTTGTTTTGCATGTCTTCTGGAACTTGTCTGTGAGCAACCTTTAATGCCAAACCTTCAACAACGGCAGTCTTACCTACCCCTGCTTCCCCGATTAGCACTGGGTTGTTCTTAGTACGACGACTAAGAATTTGAATTACACGTTTGATAACATCGTCTCTACCAATAGTAGGATCGATTAGACCATCCTTGGCTGACTTAGTTAGGTCAGTGGCAAGTGAGTCTAATGTAGGAGTAGTTCCGTTGTTACGAGCTGCTCTACTTCCTGGTAGTGGAATGTTCTTTGAGTTTGAACTTGAATCACCTGGGAATCCCATCTTACGTAATAGTACCTTCTTTACATCGTTTACTTCGACCACGTTTAGCGCCACTAGAATTCTAGCAGCTAAAGTGTCTGGAGTATCTAGGATGGCAAGTAATAAGTGTTCTGTTCCTATCTTAATTGCACCGTATTTCTTCGCAATTTGGCCAGATAAGGTCAAGATTGCTTCAGCCTTAGGTGAGTATGGTAGGTATGTGTCCTTGTCTGA
The DNA here is from genome assembly GCF_016861915.1 of Apilactobacillus nanyangensis. Lineage (GTDB taxonomy): Bacteria > Bacillota > Bacilli > Lactobacillales > Lactobacillaceae > Apilactobacillus > Apilactobacillus nanyangensis. The sequence goes on from NZ_BOLX01000007.1 coordinate 55,423, forward strand.
ATCGGTTAGGTTACCGTATCCAACCAAGATTTCCATTTCGCCTTTAATATCATCTTCGTGAACGTCGCATTGCTTTAAGGCTGACTTTGCGATGCCGTTATCTTCCATTGATAAAGCTAGTAATAAGTGTTCTGTCCCAATTCCTTGGTGGCCAAACACTTTGGCTTGTTCTTGTGCCAAAATCAATACGTTCTTTGCGCTTGGAGTAAAAATGTTATCCATATCGTGCCTCACTTTCTAGCTTTTGTATCTTAAATGATCAAGTATTGCTACCATTATATTCGCTCTAATCTCATTTTCAAGTAGTTTGTTGCCAACGGCTAGTGTCTGCTTGTTAATAGATGCTAACACTAAATCGGCTTCATTGTCAGTAATTAGATTATTTAACACCAAAGTGTTGATAATTGCCTTACCTTCACGTTGTGTTAAACCGTCGCCAATGGCATTAATCAGCGTATCTAAAATATCTATATTATCAAGAAGCTTAACCTTTTCAATGCGGATGTATCCACCGCCACCACGCTTACTTTCAACTACATATCCATTTTGAATGGTAAACCTAGTCTTAATAACGTAGTTAATTTGTGATGGAACAACATCGAAATGGCTGGCAATATCAGATCTACTTATTTCGACTCTCTCGTCTTCAGCAATCATTTCCTTTAAATACTTCTCAATAATATCTGAAATATTTTTACCCTGCATAATACCACCTCTTTCTCTGACTAATTCTGACTATAATTATACGGACTTATATAGAAAATGCAAAGATTTTTAACGATTTAGGAAAACAAAAAAGAGAAAACAAATTAATGTTTTCTCTTTTACTTTATATTATCGGGAAGACAGGATTCGAACCTGCGACCCCCTGGTCCCAAACCAGGTGCTCTACCAAGCTGAGCTACTTCCCGAAAATAAAGAAATGCACCCAGTAGGAGTCGAACCTACAACCTTCTGATTCGTAGTCAGACACTCTATCCAGTTGCGCTATGGGTGCATAATAGTATTAAATTATTTAAAATGCCGAGGACCGGGATCGAACCGGTACGGTTATCACTAACCGCAGGATTTTAAGTCCTGTGCGTCTGCCAATTCCGCCACCCCGGCAGAACTATGCAAAAGCGGAAGACGGGATTCGAACCCGCGACCCCCACCATGGCAAGGTGATGTTCTACCACTGAACTACTTCCGCATAATGCCGACTAGATGATTCGAACACCCGACCTCTTCATTACTAGTGAAGCGCTCTAGCCAACTGAGCTAAGTCGGCAGCAATTATGCAAATTGCAAATGCGGGCGAAGGGATTCGAACCCCCACTTCCATAAGGAAACTAGAACCTAAATCTAGCGCGTCTGCCAGTTCCGCCACGCCCGCATGATTATATTAAAATGTATATGGCATAGAGCCAATGAGCCGTGGCAGGTTCGAACTGCCGACCCTCTGATTAAAAGTCAGATGCTCTACCGGCTGAGCTAACGGCTCATATGGAGGATACAGGGCTCGAACCTGTGACCTCCTGCTTGTAAGGCAGATGCTCTCCCAACTGAGCTAATCCTCCATGAGGTCTTTCAAGTTATCTCTTAACAAGACAACTATTTAATAATATCATTTCCAACAATCAATGTCAACAAGAAATTTTACTTAATTGTTGATATGACTTGCTTCTGAGCCGTTCTCTTTAACTCAACAAAAAACATTATATCTAAATTTCGTCCGTCTGTCTACCCCCTTTTTCAAAAAAATAAAAAAGCGACAATCTTTCGATTATCGCTTTAATAGAAACTATTCAATTAGTCTTCTTTTTCAATCTTAGTCTTACCACCCATGTATGGTTGTAGTACTTCTGGAATGTTGATTGATCCATCTTCATTTTGGAAGTTTTCTAAGATAGCAGCTACCGTTCTACCAACGGCTAAACCAGAACCGTTTAGAGTGTGAACGTATTGTAGCTTACCGTTTTCATCCCTGTATTGGATGTGTGCACGACGTGCTTGGAAGTCTGTTGTGTTTGAACAACTTGAGATTTCACGGTAACGACCTTGGGCTGGCATCCATACTTCGATGTCATGAGTCATTGCCGCTGTGAAACTCATGTCACTAGTAGTTAGTGTGATTACGTGGTAAGGAATACCCAACATCTTCAATAGGTCTTCGGCATGAGCAGTGATACTTTCTAGTGCATCCCATGATTGTTCAGGCTTAGTGAATTGAACCATTTCAACCTTGTTAAATTGGTGTAAACGAATTAAACCTCTAGTATCTCTTCCGGCACTTCCGGCTTCTGATCTAAATGCTGGTGATAATGCAGTGAACTTAACTGGTAGCTTGTCTGCATCCATTACTTCGTCTCTGTAGTAGTTTACCAATGGTACTTCAGCTGTAGGAATCATTGTTAAATCACTGTCAGCAATTTCGAAACCGGCTTTTGTTTCCTTAAACTTAGGGAATTGACCAGTACCAAACATTGAAGCTGAGTTAACCATGTATGGTGGTAACACTTCTTTGTAGCCTGCTTTTGCGTTTTGATCTAAGTAGAAGTTGTAGATGGCACGTTCTAGTTGTGCACCTGCACCCATGTAGTAGACAAAACGGCTACCGGCAACCTTAGCACTTGCTTCGAAGTCTAAGATGCCAAGCTTTTCACCTAAGTCCCAGTGATGCTTTGGTTCGAAGTCAAAATTACGAGGTTCACCGTATTTTCTTAGTTCAACGGCACCTTCTTCAGTCAAACTTACAGGAACATCATCAGCCGGAATGTTTGGTAAGTGTGCAGCTAAGTCTTGTTGATCTTGTTCAACCTTTTCAAGTCGTTCATCTAGTTCCTTAACTTCCTTACCTACTTGTTGCATTTCAGCGATTGCGTCAGAAGCGTCTTCCTTGTTACGCTTTGCTTCAGCAATTTTCTTTGATACATCGTTCTTTTTAGCTTTTAATCCTTCACTTTTTACGATTAGTTCACGACGTTTTTCATCGTATCCTAATAGTTCATCGATTGTTTCAGCTTTGATATTTCTAGTAGCTAACTTTTCCTTTACCCAGTCAGCGTTTTGACGAATCATTTTCATATCTAGCATAGTAAATACCTCCAATTTTGCAAATAAAAAAGAAGACCTCCATCCATTGGGACGAAGGTCTTCTTTTCGCGGTACCACCCAAGTTCTTAGCACATGCTAAACACTCGTTTGGAGATAACGGTCACCTGCCGTGTAGCATTACCTACCCGCTTTTGCGTATGCCGGAATTTCGACTTGCAATTCACACCAACCATTGCATCTCTTTGTTGTCTACTTAAAAACATACCTTGCGTTTATTTGTTAAATCAATAATATTATAAAAAAAGGTGATTGGCAACTATTTTAAGTTCAATTCAGCAATTTTTTCGTCAATTTGTTTTAGAACTGCTGCTAGGTCTTCATCGTTTTCGATAAAGTCAAACTTATCACCATCGATTTGCATCTTAGGAGACAAGTCATAGTTGTCATACCAGTCGTTGTATCGACTATTTAAGTCTTGGTAATAATTGTATAGTTCCGGATCTTTATCAACTTGTTCATAACTTCTACCACGTTTTTTGATTCGTTTTAACATGGTATCAAATGAAATGTTAATGTGGATTAATAGATCTGGGTTCTTTTGGTTCAATGAACCAGGAATTTCTTCCATCATGTTTTCCAGCAACGAATCGTAAATGTCAGCTTCAGTTGAAGTGGCACGTTTCATATCAGCATTCAATCTAAATAGTAATGAATCTTCGTAGATTGAACGGTCCATCACACTTAACTTTTCGTTGTGGGCCTTTTCAATATTGTTCAAACGGGTATTTAAGAAGTAGATTTGCAATAAGAATGCATACTTCTTAGGATCCTTGTAAAACAATGGAAGAATTTCGTTATCGTCCACTGATTCATAATACCCAGTTGAATCAAGATGAGCAGATAGGATCTTAGTTAAAGAGGTTTTTCCGGCTCCAATGGTTCCAGCAAGTACTATCATAATAATCTCCTTAATTTCATTTTCTAATATACTATTTTAATACATTCAGTTCGTTTTGAATATGAAGAAATTAATGGCAAACAAAAAAGATGCCGTTAAAACGGCATCTTCATTATATTATTTTTCTTCTTCGTCTCTTAAATCAGAAGGAGATACATCAACCTTGTCTAGAGGAATTAGATGTGTCTTGTGCTTAATCTTGTAACCAATGTATAGGATTAATACAAGTGGTACTGAGATATAAGTAATTCCGATTTGTTCCCAATCCCAGTTAGCAAATGAGGTTACGTTTTGACCACAGATAACTAGGATACATAGAATCAAAGTGATGATTGGTCCAATTGGGAACCAAGTAGCATGGTACTTCAATTCATCTAGTGAATGACCTTGTTTGATGAAAGCTCTTCTGAAACGGTAATGTGATAAAGCAATCCCAACCCATGCGATAAAACCAGTTAGACCAGAAGCGGCAACTAACCATAGGTAAATTTGTGGACCTTCAATACTTGTAATAAAAGTAAGCAACGAAATTACAGTAGTAACAGTCAACGCTAGAACTGGAATGCCGTGACGATTAGTCTTTCCCAATAGTCTTGGAGCAAATCCTTGGTGAGCCATTGAGTAAAGCATTCTAGTAGATGCATACATTCCAGAGTTAGCTGATGAAATAACTGAAGTTAAGATAACAGCATTCATAACGGAAGCAGCTGCTGCTAGACCCGCTCGTTTGAATACGATTGTAAATGGACTAATTGCAACATCGGTAGCACTTGAACCTAATAGATCAGGACTAGTGTAAGGAATAATTGCACCAATTACAAAGATTGCTAGGATGTAGAATAAGATAATTCTCCAGAAAACATCCTTGATAGCACGTGGAACGGCTTCCCTTGGGTTATCCGATTCACCAGCAGTAATCCCAACCAATTCAGTCCCTTGGAATGAGAAACCAGCGACAACGAATACCGCTAAAATCATTGGGAAACCACCAACAAATGGCGCTTGCTTGTAAGTGAAGTTAGATAAACCAATGTAGTGGCCACCCATGATACCAAAGATAGTAAGAACACCAACGGCTAGGAAGATAAAGATTGTAATAACCTTAATCAATGACATCCAGAATTCTGTTTCACCAAATGACTTAACAGATAGTGCGTTAACACAAAGGATTAGCGCTAATGTAATCGCACTGAAAATCCAACCTGGCATGTGTGGTAACCAGAACTTCATTACTAGGGCTGCTGTTGAAATATCAACGGCAACGGTAATGGCCCAGTTGAACCAGTAGTTCCAACCCATGGCAAATCCAAGTGCTGGATCAACATACTTACCTGCGTATGCTGCGAATGAACCAGAAATAGGTGTGTTGGTTGCCATTTCACCTAAACTAGTCATTAAGAAGTAAACCATTAGTCCCATTAATAAGTATGCAACTAATGCTCCACCGGGTCCAGCTTGACTAATAACTGAACCAGAGGCAACGAATAGACCAGTACCGATTGAACCACCTAAGGCAATCATAGATACGTGTCTAGTCTTTAGACCTCTTTTTACATGATTATTTGAGTTTTCACTCATAGTGTATTTCACCCTCTATAAAAATTTCTAAGAGGTGCCGATAATAACTAAAAAAGTCTCTTCCTGTAAACACAAGAAGAGACCATAATAATTTCTTTTAATTATTGATCACAAAGCACTCCGTAGCATAACCACGACAGTCTCTAGCCTATTAAGCTAGAACCCAACGGACTCGATTCATAAAGGAAACGGTCGTTTCGGCAGGCATCCCCTTTCACCTTCAATCACAGTCGCTTTATCGACTCATGATGGCTACTAATGTCAGCTGCGCCTCTTCTTAGATTTCTAGAATATTATATATTAATGCGGACTTGATTACAACATTATTTTACTTTCATTTCAAAAACTAGATTGTCGTCGTATTCATCCACCTGTGCAAAACCTAAACTGTGTAAAACTTTTTGTGAAGGTAAATTATGGGCTTCAACCGTTGCCTCTACCACCTTTACTGGTGCTGATAGGTTATCAATCACTTGGCCTAATGCATAGGTCATGTATCCACGCTGTTGATAACTTGTGTTGATAAAGTAGCCTAATTCTATATTTTCATAATCCGGTTCGAAGTTATCCCCAATTTCCGGAAAAATATTAATTATCCCAATTAGTTTTCCACCGTTGATAAGTCGAATTGCGTAGGTTTTATTGGTATCATTTTCTGATTCAAACAGCATATGCGCCTTTCTTTCATCAGTAACTGGCTCAAAGCCGGTCTTTTTAGCTAGTTGTTCATCGCGCATCATTTCATAATAGTCAGCAAAGTCATCTGTGCGTAACTCGGTGACTTCAACTTCTTTTTCAGGTGAATTGTTCTTTTTATCCACAATCATTATCTCCTTGCGTTAAAATATATGTAAAACATATTTGAGAGGTGCTTACATGAGAATCATCAGAGAATCGATTCGTCAAAACTCAAACGCTTTTCTTCAAGGATATCTTAAATCCGCAGATGTGCAAACTAATCAATACAAATATCCTGCCGTAATCATCGTCCCCGGCGGATCTTATACCCACATTTCACTTCATCAAGCTGAAAGTTTTGCGCTCAACTTCAGTGCTAACGGTTATCAAAGCTTCTACTTAAGATATACATTCGAACAAGAAGCAATGCCACTAATGCCTAATCCATTAGAGGAATTAGCCAACAGTATCAAATTTATTCGTGAACACGCCAACGAATTTAACATTGATGAAAACAGAATCGTGATTGCTGGATTCTCAATCGGTGGTCATATCTGTAGTCTTTATAATGATTTTTATCACACTAACTGGATGCAAAAACTAGCCGGTGTGGATAACGCAGATATTTTAAAACCAAATGCAGTTATCCTAAGCTACCCTGTGACTAACTTAACCTGTGGTTTTCCAAAGGATAAGGAAAGCATCCTAAACTGGGTATCAGATGACCAACAAATCAAGGCCGACGAACACGTTTCAACTAAAAACATGCCAACATTTATCTGGCATACTGCTGATGATCCATTCGTTCCTGTAGAAAACGCACTAAAGTATTCCATCAAGTTAAATGAATACAACGTGGATAACGAATTACACATCTTCCACCACGGTCCTCACGGAATGGGCCTCGCCAATAACATTACATCCTGGAATGAAGATTCCAATAACGCTCGTGTCGCTAAATGGTTCGACTTAGCCATTACCTGGTTAGACGAAATTTTCTCAAAATAAAAGAACTGATGAAATCCATCAGTTCTTTTTTATTATAGATATGAATGTAAAACTGGACGCCAGTTTTGTTTTAATCTTGGCGCATATTTTACATATAACATTTCAGAAATTTGTACCCATGTGTAACCGATTAATACGGCACCAACAGTATCAGTTGGGTAATGGGCGTTTAGATAGATTCTAGAAATCATTACTAATAATACGAATAAGAATGTTAATACGTATAGTAATCTTCTAAGCCAATTTCTTTCAATATTTGGAAGAATGACAATCCATACCACCGCAATAACAATGAAGATACCTAGAACGTGGCCACTTGGGAAACTAAAACCAGTATCAGAAGCACTGTGGAAGATTGGACGATCACGTCTTACAATGTTCTTCACAATAAATCCGATTACATCTCCACCAGCTAAAGTAAAGATTCCCCATAGGGCTTGTAACTTAAACTTAAACCCCCACATGAAGAATGCAAGCACAAGAATCCAAATGATATCCATCTTTGGACTGGCTAATGTTGTAGCCATGTGCATGATTGTATCTTTGAACCCACCGGTTGTTTTTTGGATTTGACCAATAAAAATTGAGTCAAGAAATCTTAGATAACCTGAGTCAATGATTACAGAAATAGCAACAAATAATGATAAAACTAACCCACCAAAAGCCTTGACACCGCGGGCATAATCCTTATCGATGATCATAGCGCATCGATCCTCCTAATCACTTTTTAATGCCATTATACCACAGCTACCTCTATTCTTAAGGGAATTTTCTAATTTTAAAACTTGGATAGGTGCATTAAAACTAATAATTGTTATAATATTAAGTAATTTATAATTTTAGGAGGAGCTACAAATGATTGAAACAGTCATTCTAATGATTGTCATCGGTGTCCTAGCGGGTATCGGTGGCGCTGTCCTAGGATTAGGTGGTGGAATTATTGTCACCCCTGTCCTAACACTCTTCTTCCATTTAGATATTAAATATGCCATTGGAGCCAGCATCGTCGTGGTTATCGCCACTAGTTCTGGTTCTACCATCGCTTATCTAAAAGATGAAGTATTAAACTTACGTGTTGCAATGTTTTTAGAAATTGCCACTACTATTGGTGCATTATCTGGGGCCTTACTTACAGGAATTCTAGAGCCTAAATACCTTTACATACTATTTGGACTATTACTACTATTCTCCGCATTTAACATGGTCAAGAAACTATTGAACAAAAACAAGTCCAATCTCAGCACCAAAGATGATAAATTAGCTGAAAAACTTCGTCTTAACTCAAGTTACTACGATAAGGCTGAAAAGAAACAAATCGACTACAAGGTGGAAAACATCCCCGGTGGTCTATCCGTAATGTTTGGTGCCGGTCTTGCTTCCGGTCTACTAGGAATTGGTTCAGGTGCCTTCAAGGTTATCGCTATGGATACCTTCATGAAGATGCCTTTGAAACCATCAAGTGCAACTAGTAACCTAATGATGGGTGTTACCGCAGCTGCTTCTGCAACTGTCTACTTCTTCAATGGTTCAATCTTGCCACAAGTTGCCGTGCCACTAGCACTAGGAATTCTAGTTGGTGCTACAATCGGTTCTCGCATCATGCAAGTTCTTCCTGCTAGATGGATTCGTATTATCTTTGTCCCTATCATGTTCTACATCGCATGTAGCATGTTATACAAAGGATTCTAGGAGGTTAGATCATGAATACACAACAACCAGCAACTAAAGAAGAAATGAATCGTATCGAACTAGTTATCGGAAAGATTCTACGTGTCGGTGTTGTCATCTCAGCTACCATCATGATTATTGGATTATTACTACTTCTAATCACCGGTAAATCTGGATATGCTCACGATGCCTTTCCTACTACTTTTAAAGCAATCTTCAGTGGAATTGCAACATTAAAGCCTTACGCGATTATGATGCTTGGAATTTTCTGTCTGATCCTTACTCCCGTATTACGAGTAATCGTATCAATCTATTCCTTCTACAAAGAAAAGGATATGCTATACGTTTGGATTACCACATTTGTTCTAGTCGTTTTAATCATCAGTTTCTTCTTCGGATAAAACACAAAATAAAAAGCAACGAGATTATCTCGTTGCTTTTTTTGTTCTCAAATATGTTTTCAATCTTAAGTATAGTTGGTTTAAAAATTCCGCAAATAAAAAACCAGATGCGATTCCACCAGCGATGAAGATAACTTGAATCAAGTTAGACTTTGCTAACGCATAGTTACCAATTGCTAGACACTTCATAACTTGATAAGCCTGTCCTCCGGGAACAAGTGGCACCAACGCTGGAATGTTAAAGATAATAACTGGCATCTTCTTATATCGAGATGCAAAGATACTCAATATCCCCACGGTGAAGGTTCCTAAAATATCTGCGGCTAAGTATCCGCCCATGTGCACGTTGACGGTATGAAATACAAGCCAGCCAATCAAACTAACAATTCCGGCCATGTTCAATGCTTTTCTGGGTAGATTAATTAATAAACCAAATCCAATGGTAGCGAAATAAACACATACGCTATATATAATTACGTTTACCAATATCAATCACCCCAAAATCTTAATTGCCATTGCGACACCGAAACCTAGCGCACAGGCACTCATAATTGCTTCAATTCCTCTAGATGGCCCTGAGACCAAGTTACCGGATAAGGTATCTCTTACCGCATTGGTAATTGGCACTCCGGGAACTAATGGCATCAGTCCACCGATAATTAAGTCATCAGCACTCTTGGCAATGCCTGCTCGAATAATTAAAATCGACATAAAACCGATACAAATCGCCGCAATGAATTCATTTAAGAAACGAATGTCCGTGTAGTGATCAGTCAAACAATAGATACACCACCCCATCATCCCAACGAATCCAGCTGCCCAAAAATCAGTGTAGTTACTTCTAAATACCACTTCCAAAGTAGAACTAACCATAAACGCACCAATCATTTGAAGCCAGAATGGGAATGGCTTTACATCCTTGTCCATTTTCTTTAAACGACGATAGAATTCACCAAGTGAGATTTTCTTAGCTGCAAACTGACGAGAGTAGTCATTTACCGTTGATACCTTCTCCAAATCAAACGTTCTCTTATCAATTGCGGTAACCTGTGAACCCATGTCAGGGGTTGCCGACATAATAATCCCAGTAAGAGTAACGTATGCCCTGGCCTCAGTTGCCCCGGCATTGTGAGAAATGCGATCAATGGTATCAGTAACCCTAACCATTTCAGAACCATTTTCAATCATAATCTTTCCAGCAAGCAAACAGGTCTCAACGACTAACTTACTTCTTTGTCTTTCGTTCAACCATCTCACCTCCGTGTTATCTAATGTTTTTCTAATTATACCATTGATTTTGATGATAATAAAAAAGACTGAATTTTTCAATTCAGTCTTTTAGTTAATCAGCATTTCTTATAAATACGTAGTGAGAAGCCTTGTAGCTAATATCACTTTCTTGATTATCAGTTAGATTTTGGACTGTTACCGGTCCTTCAAATGGTGAATGCTTAATTACCTTAAGTTTGTCGCCAATATCTAATTGAATGTCGCCTAAATAAGTTAATAGGTCATGATTATCGATGAAACGATCAACAACAACTGTTTCTCCATCATCGGCATCATTTAATAGGCGATGGCTATCTTCTTTATAGTGTCCTGACATGTTTGGAATAACTCCTCCATGTGGACAGTGAGATGGGTTACCCAATTTTTTGTACATTGCTTCTAGCAATCTACCACTGGTAGAATGTTCCAACACTTCAGCTTCTTTATCAACATCTGGAAGTGGATATCCTAGTTCGTTTACTAAAAAGCTTTCCCAAATACGGTGTTTTCTAACTAGGACTTCAGCTAATTTGATTCCATCGTCAGTTAATGACACGCCAGAATATGGTTCGTGTTCAACTAATCCTTCATCTAATAGCTTGTTAACCATTTCAGTAACTGATCCTGGTGCAATGTCCAAACTAATGGCAATCCTCTTGTTGGATACCTTTTCTTTGGTTCCACCTAGCTCAAAAATAATTTTTAAATAGTCCTCTTTTTTTGGGGTCATTTTTATATCCATGTCTCCTAAATTCAAATCTACTAAAGAGTATCTTACAACTTTATATACTATTTTACCATTTTTATTTCTATTTTTCGGGGAAAATTATATAATTAGGGCGAGATATTAAATATTAATATCTACGATACGAAAGTGAGGCGTTTTTATGGGAGAAAAGTTATTCCATTTCGATGAGCTTAGCGAACAAGCCAAAGTTACTAGTATCAAGTCATTCAGCGAATTTTATGTTCGTTGTTACAGAAGCCAAAACATGGAGATTTTAAGTCAGGTTCCTGACCAATCGATGTTATGGCAAATCAATCAGGAGGTCTACCGCAACAAGTTCGAATCAGTAGAACATGCTGCCAAGGACACCATCATTTATTGTAGTCATAGCTATGCCAAGTTATTGGGCGAATTAGATATGCAATACTTCGCCAATGGTAATAGTGAAATCACTTGGAATGAGTGGTATGACAGACAATTTGTAGCTGCTCCTCACGGGGTATAATTTAAAAGGCCGTTTTTCAAAACAAAAAAGACTCTTTTCGTTTTGAAAAGCGTCTTTTTTTATTTTCTCTATTAATCAATATCATTTCTGGAATCGAGATATAAATCCTCTTTTTTTCCGCGTTCAACTTCGGCTTGAAGTGTGACGTGTTCGATGCCGTACTTATCATGAAGTAATTTGGCCACAGGATCATAAATCTTTTCAGCTTCAGAAATTAGCATGTCTTGCATATTAATGTGAGCTGAAAATACGATACTGTTTTCATCTACCGACCAGATATGAACGTGGTGAACTCCGGTAATTCCTTCAATGTTCATCATGTCCTTTTGAATTGCATAGCAATCAACTGTTGGTGAACCCTGCATCAAAATCTTAACCGTCTTTTTGATGATTGGGTATGCTTCAGCTGAAATGTATAGTGCCACAATGATGGTGATGATTGGATCGACTAGCACCCAATCGAATAACTTAATTAAAATCCCACATAGGATAACACCAAGTGAAGCTAAAGTATCACTCAATAGATGTAGGTATGTAGCTCGAATGTTTAGGTTATGCTTTGAACCACGACTTAGTAGTAGTGTGGATACCAAATTAGCAACTGTCGAAACCACAGCAACAATTAGCATTAAGTTTCCGTTAATCTGTTCTGGTTTAAATAGTTTTTGCACCCCTTCGACGATTAGGACAACGGAGATAATCACTAGAAATAGGGAATTTAAAAACGCTGAGATAATCTGAGCTCGCCTGTACCCAAAGGTATTCAATTGATTTTGGGGTCTTTGACTAATTCGGTGCGCATAATAACTACCGACTACTGATGCTGAATCCGCAAAATTGTGAAAAGCATCTGATAATAGTGACAAACTTCCTGAAAAAACTCCCCCTAAAAACTCAATTAAAGTAATTAATGAGTTTAAGATTGTCACCGTAAAGAAACGACGTTGCGACACGGCGTTAACATCGTTATGTTCATGTTCGTGCATATTGCCACCTCCTCTGTTTAATTTCATTATACCTTTTGTCTGAAAACAAAAAAAGCTGATTTAAAAAAATCAGCTTAGGCAATTAACATTGGTTGTTTAATTACTCTTTCGTATGCGTAGTTCATTACGACATTTGATGGGTCTGTTGCAGAGATTGGAACGACTCTGCCGGTTTCTACAAAGCCAGCTTTCTTGATGACATGTTGCATGCCCAAGTTAAGTGGGTTTGTGTCAATACGAACACTTTGAACGTTGTCCATTTTTTCCACTGCATTGAAGATGCCTTCAAATAACTTTTGAGCCAATCCTCTGCCGTGGTGTCTATTGGAAACTGCAACGCGGTGAATTGATAGGTAAGGGCCGTCAGTCAACCATTGACCATCAAGATTTTCGTAACTAGTGTCTAGTCCGTCAATCACGGCAGCTGTGCCTAAGATTTCACCATCTTCTTCAAGTACAACAGTCCATCCGTTTACGATGTCGTTCATTAATGATTCTGCATTTGGGTAGCCTGTTTGCCATTGGTTCACACCCTGTTTGGCAAGCAATTCCTTCCCTTCGAAAATAATTTGTTCAATTGCGTTAAAATCTTCGATTTGTGCTCTTCTCATTAACATGATCTAAGCCCCCCTTTTTGTGTTTGATTTAAATATTTAGCATTTTAGCGACTAGAAAATATTACCACCATTTTTCCAAAAAGCAAAGACTTTTTTACAAAAAAATGGACTTTTATGAAAACTATCATAAAGCCCATCGTGACGCACGTTAAGAACATGTTAAAAATCGATAATTTTAGTCCTCAATCATTCGCCAATTTCCTTCAGCTGCTTTGGAAATTTGGTTTAAGAAATGAAGAACTGAGGAAGCTCTTTTTTCATCATGTTCGTTTAAAATATTAAGTCCCTTTCCAGAAACCATTGGTTCTCCCAATGAGAAGTTACCATCTTGTAAGCTACCTTCTGAGAACGCAATGACTGTTTCACCACTTTCAATTTCTGTGATGATGAAAAACATTGAGAAGTCATCGTCTTCCTTCATGTATGCAGGCATTGCCCAGATGTTGTCGGCAATTTCTTGCATTTCTTGATCCATGAATTTGTAGTACTTGTGGTTATCTTGTGTAACTGGTGTTTCTAGCACAAACATCATCTTGTTGAAAACATCTGCACCCAATTGAATGTTATCTTCCATTATTGATTCTCCTGTTGTTTTAGTTTTTCTTTTAATTTAGTGTTTTCGTCACGCAACTTGGCTAACTCACTTCTGACTTCACCTAAGATTTGGAGTTGTAATTTTTCAACTTCCAAATCATGAGGTAATTGGTTTTGGGTTAAGTGGTCTAACTTAGCGTGAATAATTCTTAATTCATGTTCAGACTTTAAGTTTACATGAAAATCATTTTCTGAGTGCAAACGGTCACGTTCAGCGGCACGGTTTTGACTCATCATGATGATTGGTGCTTGAATTGCTGAGAAACAACTCAAGAATAGGTTCAATAGAATGTATGGATATGGATCAAAGTGGACACCGAATAGTGCCAAACCATTAATAACCATCCAAATAATCAAGATGACAATAAAGATGAAGATAAAGGTCCAACTACCACCGAATCTAGCGACGGCATCGGAAATCTTTTGGCCAAAGGTTAGGCTTTGTTGTAAGGCTTCGTTAACATCTCTGATTTCATAGTTATCGCTTTGTAGTGCCTTAGTTAGTTTACGATTAATCTTTTGACTTTGTTTTAAGTCGGCATTGATCAATGAGTCAACCCTAGACATTCGATACTTCAAGAGATGGTGAGAACAGATAAAGCTGGTGACCTTAGCCCCAGGATAATCGGCCTTCACCGCATTAGAAATTGGTTGTGCCAAGTCTCCAAGGTAGAAACCTTCATCAGAATATAGTTGTGCATCATCGACAATACAATGTACTAATTTGACTTTTTCAGTCATTTTGATCCTCCTTCACCACAGATTTCATATCCGCAGGTAATTCAATTTCAAAAGTACGAACTTGATTTGCTAATCCGTCATTAAACTTCAAGTAGTAAGCGTGAAGCGCTTGGCGGTCAATGCCCCTATCAAGTGGCCCTTGATATAATTCATCCCCCAATAGCTGATGCCCTAGTGATGTCATATGAACTCTAATTTGATGAGTTCTACCAGTGTGTAATTTCAAACGCACTAGTGTGGAATCATCAAATTCTTCGACCTTCCAGTATTCGGTCTTGGCATTTTGACCGTCTTCGATGACCTCTCTTCTGAAGTTGTCACCGACACGTCCGATTGGTTTATCAACCATCCCGTGGTCGTCTAAACCAGTACCAGCAACGACAGCATAATACATCTTATCTATCTTGTGTTGGGCCACTTGTTGGTTAGCTAAACTATTGGCCAAACGATTCTTGGCGACCAAGACGATACCAGATGTGAAACGATCCAATCGCGTGATTAGATGTGGTCTTAAATCGGTACTACCCTGTTTTTTTAAATAGCCCTTAATACGGTTGACCAACGTATCGACACGATTAGATGGTCCCGGTACACTGGTTAAACCTGCTGGTTTGTTCACCACCAGCCAATTATCATCTTCATAGATGACATCGATGGGTTCATCACTAAATGCGACCTCATCATCACTTGTTTCCGGTGGAAAGATTACCGTCACTTCATCGCCCACGGCAAGCTTATAATCCAAGCCAACTGCGTTACCATTCACTAGAATTGTCCCAGTTGATTTAACATCATTATACATCCGATGCGAGACTCCATGGGTACCTAAGAACTTCTTGATACCAGCATTTTGTTCATCTTGATTTTGCCATGTGAATTGCACAATAATTTCCTCCGAGTTGTATTAATTACTATGTATGTTATATTAACATACTAGAAAAGCAAACTCATATTATTAATGGAAAGAAGATACATATCATATGTTAGATTATAATGAACAAAATAATTGGGAGAACGACTTTGGTCATTGCCAATCACCAATTATGCTATCAACTCATGACAGTCAATATTTCGCTGATTATCTGCCAATTCATGCCAATGAGTTCTACCAATTAAATACAGAAATTGATGACCACACTACCATTCGTTTGACAGGAATGGGCCATGCTACCATCTTTAATCGTGACTTTAAGTTCAAACAGGTGCACTTCCATGCCCCCGCTGAGCATATCGTCGACAGTAAGGTTAATCCAATTGAAATTCATCTTGTTCATGAAAACGAGATCGGCCAAACCGTTGTTGTGGCAGTATTTCCTACTTTAGGTAATGCAAATTCTGAGTTACAAGATATCATCAATAACTTTGAAGAAGGCAATCGCCACAGTGTGTCATTAAAACTCACCAATTGGATTTCAAGTTTAGCCACTGGTTTTCATTATCAAGGATCACTAACCACCCCACCTTTAACCGAAGGAATTGAATGGTTAGTCATCGATAATTCAAAATTAACGGTGAGCCCCAAACAAGTCGATTGGTTCATTGATCAATTTGGCAAAAACAATCGTGACTGCCAACCACTAAACGACAGAAACGTTCAATATTACAACAAATAAAAAGAAGCCGTCCATGCGGCTTCTTTTTTAGATTTCATCAATTTCGCGTAGTAGCTTTTTGATTTGACCCTTTTGTTCTGCGTTTGGTTTTCCCTCACTAATATTCATGATATCTAGGATTTGTTGACCGTCATTAATGACGTCTTCTGTCTTAGAATTCATGTTTTTTAGATAAGCAGTAGTTAAAATGGCTTGAAGATGTTCCATCGCATCCTCATCACCATTCATGGCACGTTTACCCATACGATGAATCAACATCTTAACGTTGCGTAACTTACGCTTATTTTCAACGTGTTGATTGTAGTAAGGAAGAAATAATGCGACTACGACTGAAGATGCTTCGGCAATCGCTGCGACCCATTCTGCAATTTCTCCACTATGCATAGTAAACCTCCTTTATTTGTTTTTAGCTATATTATTTGTTTAAATACTTGAAAACTTGTTGGCCTGCTTGTCGTCCAAAGACGACTGTTTCGGCGATTGAGTTTCCACCGATACGGTTGTTACCGTGCAAACCACCGGATGTTTCTCCGGCAGCAAACAAACCATTAATCACGTCATCGTTGAAATCTAGAACTTGGGTGAAGTGGTTAATCTTAATTCCACCCATGGTGTAGTGAACGGCTGGGGCAATGTGAATGGCCATGTAATCTGGATGGGTTAATTGACGACTCATTCCAGTGGTACGACCTAAGTCATCCTTGCCACTTTCAACAGCTTGATTCCACTTAGCAATCGTATCTGCCAATGTCTTTTCATCGGCACCAATCTTTTCGGCTAGTTCTTCGATGGTATCACCATGAATAACCATTCCCATGGAGTCGTAAAACTTCACTGCTTGAGCGTGGTTAACGACTTCTTCATCTAGGATTAAATAAGCATGCTTGGTGTCTTGTTGGTTGATTGCGTCGGTCACCTTTTGTCTGGTGTCCAATTCGTTAACGAAACGTTCACCCTTGGTGTTTACTAGGATGGCACCTTCTCCACGAATGGCTTCACCAATCAAGAATGCGTGATCATTGTCTTGTTGAGCGGTTGGATGAACTTGAATCTTGTCCATATCGACCAAGGCAGCACCAACGTCAGTGGCAAGTTTCAAACCATCCCCAGTTGCTCCTTCTTGGTTGGTGGTACGGTAATGGGTCAAGTCATCACGGTATTGACCGATTAGTTGCTTGTTGGCACCAAAACCACCGGTAGCTAAAATGACCGCACTGGCCTTGATTGAGTGCGCGTTACCGTCTGCATCCTTGACTTCGACACCTGATATGTCGGAACCGGACTTATCAATCTTGGTAACATCGACGTTGTTGTAGACTTCAATGCCCATCTTTTCAATGATTTGTAGGAAACTAGTGACTAGATAAGCCCCGATTGGAGCTTGTGAACTTGGGCGGTGTGTACGTTTAGTATTCATCGCACCGGTAATTGTTAAGTCATCTAGTTTGATATCATGTTGAGCTAACCAATCAACGGTTAGCGCAGCATGTTCAGTAAAGTATTTCAATAAATTAACGTTATTTTGTTTGCCACCACCGATATATGTATCGTTGTAGAAGTCTTGGAAACTATCTACCACATGGTGTTGTAATTGAACGGAAGTTTCAGCAGCATTCATTCCAGAAGAAGCTCTGGTAGAATTACCGCCTAGCTTGTCCATCTTTTCTAATACGACTGGTTTTAGACCCAGTTCTGCAGCTTGAATTGCACTAATTAATCCTGTGGCACCTGAACCAACGATTGCTACATCATATTCGTCCTTTAGTTCTTTGATGTCATTTGGATGAAAAATATATTTAGCCATAACCAAACCTCCTAATGTCATTATTTTAGTACAAAAAAAGCATTGTCCAAAAGACAATGCTTTAATTAGTTAAAAATTATTTAGTAAAATCGATAACCATTCTACCAACAATCTTACCGTTCTTCATTTCGTCGATAACATCGTTGATTTCTGATAGCTTTCTAGTGTGAACGATTGGCTTAACCTTACCTTCAGCACCGAATTGGAAAGTTTCACGTAGGTCTTCTCTAGTACCAACTAGTGAACCTTCAACGTGGATTCCGTTCAATACAGTTTGGGCAATGTTTAGGTCCATGTTACCTTTTGGTAGCGCAACGGCAACTAGGTGACCGTCTGGACGTAAAGCATTGATAGCTTGATCAAAGGCGATTGGGTTAACAGCAGTGATAACTGAAACGTGTGCACCACCGTTAGTTTCTTCCTTAACTTTTTCTGATAGGTTTTCTGAACGGTAGTCGATACCCTTCTTAGCACCTAATTCTTCGGCCTTTTCTAGGTTGTTACCACGAGCAACGGCGATAACGTTAGCACCGAATACGTTGTTGGCGAATTGAACACCTAGGTTACCTAAACCACCGGCACCTACCATTTCAACCCATTGACCTGGCTTTGTGTGGCCAACTTTTAGTGCCTTGTACATAGTAACACCGGCACAAGTTAATGAAGTAGCTTCGATTGGGTCCAATCCTTCTGGAACCTTAACAGCGTACTTAGCATCAACAATTACTTGTTCAGCCATAGCACCGTCAACAGTGAAACCAGCATTCTTAACTTCACGACATAATGTTTCTCTACCACTTAGGCAGTATTCACAGTGACCGCATCCCTTGAAGAACCAAGCGATTGATACACGATCACCAATTTTTAGATTATCTACATCATCGGCAACTTGAATAACTTTACCTACACCTTCGTGACCGATAATACGGCCAGCTTGGTCACCAAAATCTCCGTTGGCAACGTGTAAGTCGGTGTGGCATAAACCACAGTATTCAACTTGAACTAAAGCTTCACCATTTTCAATTGGGCGAAGTTCAACATCTTTAACATCTACATATCCATCTGAGTTGTCTCTAACTACTGCAGCTTTCATTGATAAAATCTCCTTCATAAATACAAACTTGATATTGTTTTCACATATAATGTAACACCTTATTGTCCGATAATAAAGCGGAAAATAATAAATTTTTAATGACATTTTTATCATTTTACTCTAGCATTGTGAAAGATATCACTATTCATAAGGGTTCTATCATTTTCTAAAAATTCTATTCTAATTTATTTTTCTGTGGCAACGCTTGAACAAACGCCATCATTAAAATTAATACCCCACCGATTAATTCAACAACGGTTAACTTTAGATGCAGAAATGATACGGATAAAATCGCAGCAGTTAGCGGTTCGAACGAGCTTAAGGTTCCGGTCACCGCAGGTTCTAAATAGTTTAAACTAGCGACATAGAATAAGTATGCCACCATTGTTCCTACGATTGTAATGAAAATCAATTCAAATATTAATTGTTGGATTGATGTTTATGTGTGGTGTATCGATAACGACAATTGGTTGAATGGGTAAACTCCCAAGTAACATTGCCCATCCACAAACTAACCTAGGATCATACTTATTTAACAGTTTGATTGGAATCAACGTACAGTTTGCACCAGCAATTCCAGCTGAGATCCCAAAGAATAATCCTAACTTAGAAATGTTTAATGAACCAAAGTCACCTTTTGTCGCTAGTAAATATGTACCAGCTGCGGCTAAAACAATTGAAATAACATCTAATCTAATAGGCAATTTATGTCGCGAAATCGAATAATAGAGGATAATAAAGACAGGGGCAGTAAATTGTAAGACGGTTGCGGTCGCAGCGTTTCCGTACCTAACTGCTGATAGGTAGCTAACTTGTGACATTAACATTCCAAAAATTGCAAAGCTAATTAGTAAAAGTGCCTGGCTCTTACTATGCCAAATCGTAAAGATGGAGCCACCAACGGTAAATTTGTATAACAATAATAGTAGGATTCCCGCTAAAAGCATTCTAATGCCGACGACCCAAAGTACGGGAGCATGTTGTGTTAAAAACATGTAGTCGGCGAGTGTTCCGGAAGCTCCCCATGAAATACTACCTACAATTACCAAAAATAGCCCAATTAACTTTCCCTTGCCTGCCATAATTAGCCCCCTTATTTTATATTAATAATTACAATACATCTAATCTACCTCTAATGCAATTTTAATTTACATATTGTTACTTTTTTCAAATTAAAGTAAACTAGTTTTAAAGAACAGGAGAGCATGAATATGACAAGTAAATATAAACGAATCGTTGTCAAAATTGGGACTAGTTCCATCATCAATTCTGACAACAGCATTAATATAAAAACAATTAATACTTTATCATCAGTGTTGAGTCAATTAAGTCAAACCGGCCATGAAGTTATCTTGGTCACTTCCGGTGCCGTTGGTGTTGGTATGAACACCAACGGATTAAAAAAACGTCCTACTGATATCGGCAAACTACAAGCTTTATCCGCGATTGGACAAAGCGAACTAATGGACTTGTACTCAGATAGTTTCAAGGAATCAGACCAAACCGTGGCGCAACTACTATTAACACGCGACGTTGTTGACTACCCTAAGAGCAGTGAAAATGTACTTAAAACCATTAACACCCTTTTAGAAGATAAAGTCGTCCCAATCATCAACGAAAACGACGCCGTCTCAGTCGACGAATTCAATCACCAAACTAGCTTCGGTGAAAACGATCAACTAGCCGCCATCGTGACTAACTTTGTCGATGCTGACCTACTAATCATCCTATCCGACATCGACGGATTGTTCGATGCCAACCCGAAGGACAATCCGAACGCAAAACTACTATCATGGGTACCAGAAATTAGCGCTGACTTGATGCAAGTTGCCGGCGGCCACGGTTCACAATATGGCACTGGCGGTATGCAAACCAAGCTTAACACCGCTAAAATCATCTTGGATAACCACCGTAAGATGGCAATCCTAAATGGTGATGATCCAGCAATCATCAATGACTTCATTTCTGGTCGCCCCGTTGGTACCTACTTCGGTGCCGAAGCTATGGAGGGTCGTACAAATGAATAAACAAGAATTAATTCAATTAGGAAAAAACGCTAAAAAAGCCAGTTTCCAATCAGCTGGCCTATCTACCACTACTAAGAACGATATCTTAAAACAATTCGCCAAGGCAATTGTCGATAAGACCGATGAGATTATCGCTGCCAACCAAAAGGATTTACAAAATCCTCAAATCGAAGCCAAGTTCATCGACCGTTTAAAACTAGATGAGAAACGCATCTCAGACATGGCCAATGGACTACTACAATTGGTCGGATTAGCTGATCCTACCGCTAAGATTGACGGCGGCTGGGAAACCGAAGACGGACTTCGTATCGTCAAACAACGTGTCCCACTTGGCGTTGTCGGTATCATTTATGAAGCCAGACCAAACGTAACTATCGATGCCGCCGGACTTTGTTTCAAATCCGGTAACGCTGTCATCTTACGTGGTGGAAAGGAATCAATTAACTCTAACGTCGTCTTAGCCGATATTTTACGTGATGTCCTAAGACAAAACGAATTAGATGCAAACATGATTCAAGTCATCGACGATCCATCCCATGAACTTGCTCAAGCATTCATGGAACTAAACGACTACGTCGATGTTCTAATCCCCCGCGGAAGTGCCCGCTTAATCCAAACCGTATTAAACAACGCAACCGTGCCAGTGATTGAAACTGGTGCTGGTAACTGCCACATCTACGTTGATAAGGATGCTGACAAACAAATGGCACGAAATATCATCATCAACGGTAAAGTACAACGCCCTTCCGTATGTAATGCCACCGAAAAAGTATTAATCCATAAGGATGTCGCTAACGATTACCTACCAGACATCATCAGCGATTTACGAAAACGTGGTGTTGAAGTCCGCGGTGACGAAGCCACTCGTGCAATCGTAAGCGACGTCATCCCTGCCACTACTGAAGACTGGGACACTGAATACAATGCGTTAATCATTTCAATTAAGGTCGTTGATTCAAGACAATCAGCCATTGATCACATCAACGAACACGGAACTCACCACTCAGAAGTAATCGTCTCTAACGACTATGCTGCCGGGGTTTCATTCCAACAACAAGTTGATGCGGCCTGTGTCTATGTCAACGCTTCATCTCGTTTCACCGATGGCTTTGAATTTGGCTTCGGTGCTGAAATTGGTATTTCCACTCAAAAGCTTCACGCCAGAGGTCCAATGGGACTAGAAGCACTAACATCATATAAATACGTTATTAACGGTGACGGACAAACAAGAAAGTAAATAAAAAGAGCTCAACAGCAATTGTTGAGCTCTTTTTATTTAGGAATTATTATTCCCATTCAATTGTCGAAGGTGGCTTACTGGTAATGTCGTATACTACACGGTTTACCCCATCCACTTCGTTTGTAATCTTAGTTGAAATTTCTGATAAGACATCCCAAGGAATCTTAGCGAAATCAGCAGTCATTCCATCAATGGAATTAACGGCACGGATAGCGATGGTGTAGTCGTAAGTACGACCGTCCCCCATCACACCAACACTTCTAAAACCAGGTAGGATGGTGAAGTATTGCCAAATATCCTTATCTAATCCAGCAGCGGAAATTTCGCGACGTAGGATGTAGTCACTGTTTCTAACAATTTCTAGCTTGTCTTCAGTAACTTCACCGATAACACGAATACCTAAACCAGGACCTGGGAATGGTTGACGCCATACTAAGTAGTCTGGCATTCCCATTTCTTCACCCAAGCGTCTAGTTTCGTCCTTAAATAATGAACGAACTGGTTCGATTAGTTTAAATTGTAGGTCTTCTGGTAGACCACCAACGTTATGGTGAGACTTGATAGTTTCAGCAGTATTAGTACCACTTTCAATAACGTCAGTGTATAAAGTACCTTGAGCTAAGAAATCAACATCCTTAAGCTTCAAAGCTTCTTCATTGAAGACTTCGATAAATTCATTACCGATAATCTTTCTCTTTTGTTCAGGATCAGTAACACCAGATAACTTGTCTAAGAAACGTTTGCTTGCATCAACTTGGATGATGTTTAGACCAAACTTACCTTCTAGACTATCCATTACTTCCTTAACTTCGTTCTTACGAAGTAGACCGTGATCAACAAAGATACAAGTTAGTTGGTCACCAATGGCCTTGTTCAATAACACACCAGTTACACTTGAATCTACCCCACCGGATAGACCTAAGATAACCTTCTTGTCGCCAACTTCTTCTCTGATTTGCTTGATTTGTAAGTCAATAAAGTCATTCATTGACCAGTTAGCTTCTGCGCCACAAACGTTAAACACGAAGTTCTTTAGGATGTCAGTACCGTACTTGGTATTTCTAACTTCCGCATGGAATTGAATTCCATAGAACTTTCTAGCGGTATCTTGCATTGCAGTAATTGGGCAACCTTCAGCAGTTGCCACATTTTCAAAGCCATCTGGAACCTTACGTACAAGGTCTCCATGACTCATCCAAACTGGTTCTTCCTTAGGCAAATCTTTGAATAGTTCCGCATTATCAGAGGTAATGTCGATGTCAGCGTGACCATATTGTCCATGGTCTTCTCCATCAACTTGTCCTCCACCTAGGTTATATGCCATTAGTTGCATACCATAACAAATACCTAGAATTGGAATATTCATTTCGAAAATTTTAGGATCAACAGTTAATGCATCTTCTGCGTACACACTGTTAGGACCCCCAGAGAAGATAATCCCTTTAGGGTTAAAAGCCTTGATTTCGTCGATGGTCATATCATGGGGCTTTAGTTCAGAATATACACCAAAATCACGAATACGACGGGTGATTAATTGGTTGTATTGACTTCCGAAGTCAAGCACCAAGATTTTATCAAACGATGATAAATCCATTTCAGCCAAACCATTCACTCTCCAATCATTAAATTGTATTTATCATACATAGAAAAATGAATGGCGTCAAATTAAATCTAGTACTTTCTAAGCAAAATTTTATCGATACGATGGTTGTCTGTTTTGTGAATAATTAGGTCCGCTCTAGTCTTGGTAGGCTTAATATTTTCCAACAAATTAGGTAAATTAATTTGTTGCCAAACATCCTTAGCAGTCTCAATGGCCTTTTTACGATCGGTATGGGCCATTTCGTAGTAGTAGTTAGATGGATTTTGGAACGCAGTATCCATTAATTGTTCGAAACGTTCGACGTACCATTGTTCAATCAAATCATCATCTGCATCGATGTAGATTGAAAAGTCGGTAAAGTCTGAAACGTAGATTTGTTGGTTACTTGGTAGTTGTAACGTGTTAATCCCCTCGATAATCAAGACGTCCGGTTGATCGATGATGTCGAACTTATCTGGAATGATGTCGTATACGTCGTGTGAGTAGACCGGCGCTTTGACGTTGTGCTTCCCTGACTTAACTTCGTTTAAGAAGTTAATCAATGACTTCATATCGTAACTTTCTGGAAAACCCTTTCTATCCATGATGCCACGACGTTTTAATTCTGCGGAATTGTACAAGAATCCATCGGTAGTGATTAATTGGATTTTCTTATCTTCGAAGTATCTTGATAGCAGTACTTCCAATAGTCTGGCGGTAGTTGACTTACCAACGGCCACACTTCCGGAAATTCCGATGATAAACGGTACCTTACGATCTTGTTTATCCAAAAAGGCGGTCTTGGTCTTTTGCCATTGGTTAAAGTTTTGCGTACATAAGTCTAACAAATGAACGATAGGAATGTAGACGTCGCGCACGTCTTGAATTGAAATCTCATCGTTAAAGGCCTTAATTTGTTTTAGTCCGTCGGTAGTAACGGGAATCGAGCGTAACTTGTATAAGTCCTTCCACTCGTCTTTCTTAAATGCGTAGTAATTGATTGGATCTGACAATTTTACGCCTCCGTTCAAATAAAAGTAGTACGTCCATAATACCACCGAACATATTAGAAGCGACAAAAAAGCGCCTAATCCTTATGGATAGGCGCTTTTATTTGTTACTAATTGCGATTATTGTAAATCATATAAATCGCTAGGCTCAACATCAAACAAGTGAGTTGGCTTTCCTTCAGCGATAATTGTTAGTTCATGCATTGCACGAGTACAGATTGTGTAAACCAATTGACGGTCTGCTTCGTCACCAAAATGTTTGTCATCTGCGTCAAACATGACCACAGAGTCAAATTCTAGCCCTTTAGCAAGGTATGCAGGTATTACTAGGGTTCCAGTAGTCAAGCGTTGGTTCTCGGTCTGTATAAGCGTATTTTTTACGTTTCTATCGTCTAATTGTTCGGATAATAACTTCGCATCAGCCAAAGTTTTGACAATAATGGCTGTTGTATCGTGTTTTTCCTTATCATTATCAATTCTAGCGACTAATTTATCTAGAGCAGCATCCCTATTTTCAACCACTTGCATGACTGGTTTATCACCGACACGCGCGAATGATTCAATTTGGCTACCGCCTTCTAGGATGTGTTTAGTGAAGTCAGTGATTTGTTCGGTTGAACGATATGATTTTGTAAGTTGCACGACATTAGTCTTTTCAGGATCAAACATGGTTGATAGTTCTGATAGCAATGTATGACTATTTTCATGAGTGAAGATAGCTTGATTCAAGTCCCCTAGTAGTGTGAAACGAGCACGTGGGAATGTGAACTTCATAAATGCCATTTGGAATGCGGTGTAGTCTTGGACTTCGTCAATGAATAGGTACTTGATGTCGGTCTTAGGACGTTTTCCTGAGATACGGTCGAATAGGTATAGGTATACTGAAACATCTGACATTGAGATGTGACCGTTCTTCATTTGGTTGATTGAAGCATCAACTGACTTAGTCCAGTCTTCCTTGGTTAGGTCGTACTTGGATAAGTCGATTAGGTTGGGCACGTTTCTTAAGAAGTGCACTAATTGGTTGTTAACACCTAGGAAACGACCGTGAACGATTTGTTTTCGAATACGCTTGAAGGCACCGATAACGATGTGTCTTGCTAGGAAGTCGAATTCCTTATCAGCGTTTTCGAATTCGTCTGGATGGGCGTTTTGCACGGCTTGAATTTGTTCTCTACTCAAGTCTTGGACCGCTTGTTCTACCCAAGGTTTCTTCATTTCGACTTTGACACGACGGTTCAAAATCTTGATCAAGCGTTCCTTGGTAGCGTCTAGACGGTTTCTTAGGTTGTAGTTTTCATTGAAACTGTAATAGATTTCTGCAATTTGTTCCTTTGAGATAAAGATATCGCCTTGGAACTTCAAGTTCTTGAACTTCATGTCTTCACTGTTCAAGTGATTAGTATATGCAGTTTCAGCCTTAAAGAATTCTAGGCTATTCTTTAGATTGTTGATGTTTCTTAGTTTCTTGTCTTCTGAATTATCTTTTTCAAAACGTTCTGAAAGAGTTTCAACCTTGAACTTAGGTACACGCAAACTACTGTATTGGTAGTAAGTCATTTGCACCATGTTTTGTTCACCCAATTCAGGCAACACTTGGTTGATGTAATCGTTGAACAATTGGTTAGGTGAGAACAATACCACTTGTGCTGAACTTAGTTTTCCTCTGTATTGGTACAATAGGAAGGCAACACGTTGCAATACCGCAGCAGTCTTACCAGAACCGGCCGCCCCTTGAACGAATAGCAAGTCTGACTTGGTATCTCTGATAATTTTGTTTTGTTCTCTTTGGATGGTAGTAACGATACTCTTCATCTTAGTATTGGACTTACCATTTAGGTTATCCAATAGCATTTGATCCCCAACTACTTGGTCGGTATCAAAGATGGTTTCAATCTTGCCATCCTTGATTTGGAATTGACGTTTCAAAGTCACGTTTACGGTTTGTTCACCCATTGGTGTGTGGTAGGTCAATTTACCAATTTTGCTATCATAGTAGATACTTGAAATTGGAGCACGCCAGTCATAAATCAAATAGTGATCTGGGCTATCGGCAAAAGAACCTAAACCGATATAAATAGTTTCAGCCTTGTGTTCGCCTTCTTCTTCGAAGTCTAGACGGGCAAAGTAAGGACGTTCTTGCATCTTTGAAAGCTTGTCGTATTCCTTAGTTGCATGTTTCCAACTATTTTCACGTTCTTCTAGCATTTGTTGTTGTTGACGAATGGAGACAGATGTTTCCATCATTCCAGAATAAGTACTGGTCTTCAAACGAACATCATTATAGAAGTTTTTATTGATATCGTGTTCGTCTTTTTCGGCACGATTAATCTTCTTAACGGCTTCAGCTTTGGCAACTTCGACCTTCGCTAAAACATCATTTAAGTGTTTTTGTTCTTGTTCTTTAATTGATTCAGACATTTGAGCTACGCTCCTATCTTAAAATTTGGTTATTAATTTTAGCACATATATGATAGAAAGAAAAGTCATGCCAGACTTAACCTAATCTTTTCTCTCCCCCTACCATATATGATAAAATGTAGGCATACAAATATGTCAGGAGGTTTTTTCTGATGATTAACATTTATCTTGTTCGTCATGGACAAACTTATTTAAATAAATACAACCGTATTCAAGGAATCGCCAACGCCCCTCTTACTGAAAAGGGAATTGCCGATGCCATTGATGCCGGAAAAAGATTAAGCTCAATTACATTCAATCATGCATATTCCAGTGATATGCCTCGTGCTTTTGATACTGGAAAATATGTATTGCAACAAAATCCCTCAGATATTGAAGAACCTATTGCAGATAAAGCTTTCCGTGAAGAAAACTTTGGTTACTTTGAAGGAAACGATAGTGAAGCTGCATGGCACCAAATTGGTGGACCAGACGGCATGGACAATTACGCCAAGATGATTAGCAAACTTGGTATGGGTGGTACAGCCGATTTAATCGCTGCCCACGATCCATACGGTGATGCTGAAAACAATCAAGACTTATTAAATCGTTTCATCCCCGGCTTAAAGAAAGTCATTCAAAACGCTAACGACGGTGACAACATCATGATTGCTGCTCACGGTACCATCATCAGATGGGCTGTTGACCAATTCAAGGATGACACCATCGATGTTTCCGAACCAATCGAAAACGGAAGTGTTTCAAAACTAGTATCAAATGCTGACGCCAGTGAAATCAGCGTTGAATACTACAACAACTTAAGTGAAAACGTCTAATCAACGTAAAAATAACCGTTACTTAATAAAGTAACGGTTATTTTTTTAGCTGTTTAAGCGATCCTTGTACATTTGAATTTCGTCATCGGCAGCACGAACATAATGGTTAGGAGCAATTTCAACTAACTTACGTTGCTTTCCGTCACTTTCAACACTCGCATCGTAATCTACGATCTCACGTTGTCTTTCAAATTCAGGGTCCGGTACCGGAACAGCTGAAAGTAAACTTCTGGTGTAATCGTGTAATGGATGAGCATATAGTTCATCGGCATCGGCGATTTCTAACATACGACCATAGTGCATAACACCAATACGGTCACTAATGTATTTAACCATTGATAAATCATGGGCAATAAATAAGTATGTTAGCTTACGTTTCTTTTGTAAGTCCTTAAGTAGGTTAACTACTTGGGCTTGGATTGACACGTCCAATGCTGAGATAGGTTCATCGGCGATGATGAACTTAGGTTTAACAGCTAAGGCACGGGCAATCCCAATTCTTTGACGTTGTCCACCAGAGAATTCATGAGGATATCTGTTGGCATGTTCTTTGTTCAAACCAACTGTTTCCAATAATTCTTCGACTTGAGCATCACGATCAGCCTTATCTTTGGCTAAGTGGTTAATGTCGATACCTTCGGCAATAATGTCTTTAACCTTCATACGAGGGTTTAATGATGCGTAAGGGTCTTGGAAGATGGTTTGGATATCACTTCTGAATTCTTTTTCATCTTTTTTAGTCTTTAGCTTTGAAACATCTTTGCCTTCAAAGATGATTTCGCCACCTGTTGGTTCATACAAATGACTAATTGCACGACCTGTGGTTGTCTTTCCGGAGCCAGATTCACCAACTAGCCCAAAGGTTTCCCCTTCATGGACGTTGAAGGTAATATCATCAACAGCTCTAACTTCGTCTTTACGACCAACGTTAAAGTATTGTTTTAAGTTTTTTACTTCTAAAATTTTTGGTGCATCTTTATCTAACATATTGTCACCACCTATCCTTGTTTAGTCTTTTTAAAGTGTTCTTGACGCTTTACGATGTCAGCTGGTGGAGTCACCTTAGGAGCTCTATCATCTAACAACCATGTTGCTGCGTAGTGAGTGTCAGAAACCTTAAAGAATGGTGGTTGTTCAATTGTGTCAATCTTTAATGCATACTTATTTCTAGCAGCAAATGCATCCCCTACTGGTGGTTCCAATAGGTCTGGAGGAGTACCTGGGATTGATGGTAATACATCTTCGTTGGTATCCAAAGTAGGCATTGATCCTAATAGACCCCAAGTGTATGGGTGTTTTGGATTGTAGAAGATTTCATCAACAGTTCCGTATTCAACGATTTTACCTGCATACATAACTGCAACACGATCAGCCATACCTGCAACCACCCCTAAATCATGGGTAATGAAGATGATTGAAGTGTTAATCTTTGTTTGTAATTCCTTCATTAATTCCAGAATCTTAGCTTGGATGGTAACATCCAAAGCAGTGGTTGGTTCATCAGCAATTAAGATTTCTGGGTAGTTTACTAATGCAATCGCAATCACGATTCTTTGTCTCATCCCACCAGAGAATTGGTATGGGTAGTCATTGATTCGTTCTTCAGCATTAGTAATACCAACTAGTTTTAACATTTCCAAGGCTTTAGCCATTGCTTTTTCCTTGGATAAACCCTGGTGAATCATTAGTGGTTCAGCAACTTGACGTCCAATCTTCATAGTTGGGTCCAATGAAGTCATTGGATCTTGGAAGATTTCAGCAATCTTGCTACCACGTAACTTACTTAATTCTTTTTCGTTTAATTGTAAAATGTCTTGGCCATCGAACTCGATGCTTCCGTCGACAACATCAGCGTTGGTTGCGTTCAAACCCATAATGCTTCGAGTAGTTACTGATTTACCAGAACCTGATTCCCCAACGATTGCTAGGGTTTCACCCTTCTTTAAATCAAAACTAATGTCACGAATGGCTTGAACAGTACCCGCATAAGTTTTGAAATTAATTGATAAATTTCTAACTTCTAGGATGTTTTCCTTGTTTTCCATTCTTGTCACCTACTCTCTTGATTTAGGGTCAAATGCATCTCTTAGACCATCACCTAAAATGTTGAATGCAATCATTAATAATGAAAGAACGATTGCTGGAACCCACATTTGATATGGTAAGAATTGGAATGACTTTTGACCGTTACTAATCAAAGTACCTAATGAAGCTGCTGGAGCTGGAACCCCAATTCCGATAAATGATAGGAATGCTTCGAAGAAGATAGCACTTGGAATAGTGAACATAGTATTAATGATAATCACTGAAGTTAAGTTTGGCAATAAGTGCTTGAAAGCAATCTTAAATGAACTTTCACCCAATGAACGTGCGGCTAGCACGAATTCTTGACTCTTTAATTCAAGTGTTTGCGCACGAACTAAACGAGCCATGTTAATCCAACTAGTAAATGCAATCGCAATGATGATTGCAGGAATACCTGGTTTTAATACCAATAGTAGAAGAATCATAACAACTAGGTTAGGAATTGATAGTAGGATTTCGATAACACGTTGCATGAAAGTGTCAACCTTTCCACCAATCCAACCTGAGATGATTCCGTAAGCTACCCCGATAGTTAAATCGAAGAAAGTTGCCACAACGGCAATTAATAATGAAATTCTAGTACCGAATAATGTTCTTGCGAATAGGTCACGACCTAAGTAGTCACTACCTAACCAGAAGTAATGGTTAGCAGCAGCACCAGTATAGGCGTTAACACGCACTCCACCTTGTACTAAAGTACCGTTAAATCCAGGAATGTCGATTCCAGGAATACGCGGTGGTAAGTTGTTTAAGTTTGGATGAGTTGAAATGCTGCTAAATGCAGGAATCAATGCTGATCCGAATGATACGACAAATAAGAAAATCAAAATGTATAGTGAAATCATTGCCGCTTTGTTTTTCTTTAGACGACGCCATGAATCCTTCACAAAAGTAAGAGAAGGAGCCGCGATTTTTTCATTATCTAAATGTGCACCATCTGATAACGGTTCAAAGGCGTCTTTTGGTAGTTGTTTTGCTTTATCTGCCATTTTATTCTCTTCCCCCTGCTACTCTGATTCTTGGATCGATTATTCCGTATACGATGTCGGTGATTAATAATACGACACATAATAGGAAACAATACATAACTGTAAGTCCCATGATTGTTGGGTAATCGTTTGTTAACACTGAGTTAACGAATTGTTCACCAATACCTGGAATTGCGAAAATGTTTTCAACAACTAATGATCCAGTCATGATGTTTACGGCCAATGGACCGATGATTGTTACCAACGGAATTAAACTATTTCTCAAAGCATGGTGGTAAATGATACCGAACTTGCTTAGGCCCTTGGCTCTTGCTAATTCAATGTAATCTGAGCTTAAAACATCAACCATTTCAGTACGTACAAAACGAGCTGATTCAGCTAATGGCATTGCTGCCAACGCAAGTGTAGGAAGAATTGTGTATGCAAATCCATTCCAACCGGCGATTGGTAGCCATCCCCACTTCAAAGCAATTACGTATTGTAGTAATACTGAGAAGACAAATGAAGGAATTGAAATTCCTAAAATTGAAAGGATGGTAGTTGAAGTATCAACCCATGTACTCTTCTTGATTGCACCAACTGCACCAACAATGATACCGGCAAAAACACCAACAATCATTGCTTGAGCACCCAATAGAAGTGATGGTCCCATACGACTTGAGATAAGGTATGAAACTGGTTGATCACTGAATTGGAATGATGTTCCAAAGTTACCCTGAACTGCGTTCACAAGATAACTAATGTATTGTTGCCAAATTGGTTTATCCAATCCGTATTGTTTCAATACCATGTAACGTTCGGATGGAGAAAGCTTGGCTTCGTTAGTCAATGGAGTCCCGGGCATTAACTTCATTAAGAAGAATGTCACGGTAACTACTATGAATAACGTTAATAACAAGTAAAAAATTCGTTTTGCTAAAAACTTAACCATATTTTTATATCCTCACAATCTTTCAGGGAAAATTCCCCTTTATGTACGGAAGAGTTTTAGATTCGACTACATCCATTATAGTAGCTATCTAAAACTCTTCTCAATGAAAAACTTAATTTAATTAGTTTTTACTTCTTTGAAATAGTAGCATCTCTGAAGTCAGTTGATAGACCTGTAGGGAAGAATTGTACTCCGCTTACACGAGGTTTAATTACATTTGGTTGAACCTTGTGGTATAGAGGAATTACACCTTGATCGCTCATTAAGATCTTTTCAGCATTTACTAGATCGTCCCAACGTTTTGCAGTGTTGTTTGAATCTGAACCTTCAGCATCCTTAACTAATTTATCGTACTTAGCATTGCTCCACTTACCGTTGTTGTATGAACCGTCAGAAGTGAATAATGACATGAATGAAATTGGGTCTGGGAAATCAGCGTACCAACCACTAACTACCATGTCGAATTGACCGTTTTGTGAACGAGTCAATCTAGTCTTGTAAGGAACGTTTAATGCAGTAACCTTTAGCCCAGGTAGGTTAGAAAATGCTGTTTGTAGGTATTCAGTTGTACTCTTACCTTGTGGTGTGTCATCAGCTAATAATGTGAAGTTAATTGACTTCTTGCCAACTTCTTTTAGACCCTTAGCCCATAGTTTCTTAGCTTCTGAAGCATTGTAAGATACACCTGTTTTGGTTCCAGCGGCCTTAGTAAAGTCAACACCCTTGTATTGTGACATACCAGGAGAAACAATTCCTTGAGCAGATGTAGAACCATCACCTAAAGTATCTTTAGTAAATTGATCTCTATCAATTACAAGTGATAGAGCTTTTCTAATGTTAGCGTTCTTGAAGTATGAATCTGCCTTTTCATTCATTTCTAGGTAGAATGTACTTGCTTGCTTAACATTGTGTAATTCAGAACTTGACTTGTACTTACCAACTTGTTGTTGACCAACTAATGTAGTTTCATCTAATTGACCAGTTTCGTATTGGTTTAATGCAGTGTTAGCATCTTTTTGAACAGTGAACTTAATACCAGCAACCTTAACCTTGCTTGCGTTGTAGTATTCTTTGTTCTTAACTAAAGTCCATGTATCGTTTGTACCGTTCCATCCTTCAACCTTGAATGGTCCGTTGTATAACATTGCTTTACTGTTTGTAGCATAAGCTGAACCATATTTTTCAACAGTTGATTTATCTTGAGGATAACAAGCAGCCATTGCAACGATGTACTTGAAGTAAGATTGAGGTCTGTTAAGTGTAACTACAAGCTTGTAATCACCTTCAGCCTTAACACCTAATGATGAAATCGGTGCTTTACCAGCAGAAATTTCTGTAGCATTCTTAACATGATCTAATAAGTATGAATATTGTGAAGCTGTCTTAGGGTTTACAGTACGTTGCCAACCGTAGACAAAATCCTTGGCAGTTACGGGCTTACCATTACTCCATTTTGAATGGCGTAAGTTGAATGTGTAAGTCTTACCATCTTTAGATACCTTGTAGCTTTCAGCAACACCTGGTTTAACAGTGTTGTCAGGCCCGTTTAATAATAAACCTTCGTTACTGTTACCAACCATTACCATGCTTTCGCTATCTGTTAATTTTGAAGCATCTAATGTATTTAAACCGGCTGATTCTTGCCAGTTAATATACTTACTTGTGGATTCTTTTGAAGAATTACCACAAGCTGCTAGTAGGAATGCTGATGCTGCTCCAACAACCCCTAGCTTTACTACGGATTTCATTTTCATTTCCAATACCCCCAATTTCCTTACTAAAAAGTTTTTGTTTAAAAGGATTGTTAAAATAATACCACCAGTTAATTATAAAATGCAATACTTTTTCTAATTTAATTTTAATTTAGATGAATGTTTATACATCCAAAAGTCGAGAAAACATCAGTATATCAAAGGTAATAAATAATTTGAATAATCTAATCGTTATAAAAGGCTCCCTCATAATTTTATTAAAGCATTCTAATTTTATTAATCTTTATCTTTTCTTAGAACCTTTCTTATAAGTGATATGTAAATGGTATAATGGTTAAAAATAACAAGGAGGTATTCATTTGGATACAGAACAACAAACTGCCGTTATCATCGGTTTAAATCTAGACAATGAGCAATTCGAGTACTCAATGACTGAATTAGCTGCCCTTGCTGAAGCTAATAACCTAGAAGTTGTGGCTCATCTGGTTCAAAAGCTAGATCATCCCGATAAAGCCACATATTTCGGTAAGGGTAAAGTTGAAGAGCTAAAGATGACCGTCTTGGATAAAGACGCTGATATGGTCATTGTTAACGATGAACTATCACCTAGCCAAATTAGAAACTTAGAAAAGCAAACTGAAACAAAAATCATCGACCGTACAGGTCTAATTTTGGAAATCTTTGCCAACCGTGCCAGAACTCACGAAGCCAAACTACAAGTTCAATTGGCGAAGTTGCAATACCAACTACCCCGTTTGCACACCAGCGCTAGTCAACGACTAGATCAACAAACTGGTAGCGGTGGTGGCGGATTCACCAACCGTGGTTCCGGTGAATCTCAACTGGAATTAAACCGTCGTGTCATTGAAAAGGATATCTCCCACATCAAACAAGAACTAAAGGATATACAAAAATCTGATTTAACCCAAAGAAAGCAACGTGATGGTAAAAACATCCCTACTGTTGCCTTAGTCGGATACACCAACGCAGGTAAATCTACTATCATGAACCAGCTGGTTAACCGCTACGGTGAAAACCAAGAAAAGCAGGTAATGGTGAAAAACATGTTATTTGCTACCTTGGATACCAGTGTTAGAAAACTAATTTTCGATGACAATAAGACAATGTTGTTATCTGACACCGTTGGTTTCGTAAGTAAGTTACCTCACCAATTGGTGAAGGCCTTCCGTTCCACTTTGGCTGAAGCTGCTAATGCAGATCTATTGGTCCAAGTCGTCGACGAGGCCGATGAAAATAAGGAACTAATGATGAAGACCACCGAACAAACATTGAAGGAAATCGGAGTTGAAAACATCCCAATGATTACCGTCTTCAATAAGGCTGACATCTTAGATGAGCCTCGACCTCAACGTGCTGGTGATAACCTAATCATGGCAGCGTTAGAAGAAGACTCCATCGATGAATTGGTTAAAATCATCAGAGAAAATAGTTACAAGGATTATGTCACTGAAGAATTTTTAATTCCGTTTGATAAAGGTGACATCGTTAACTACCTAAACACCAAGGCCAACGTGCTTTCAACCGAATATGTCGCTGAAGGAACCAAGGTTAAAGCAGAACTAACCGCAGTTGACAGTGAACGTTTTAAACAATATCTTATTAACAACTAACTTTTTTATAAGGATGTGATGAGGTATCGACAATCAGCTAACTGCAAAAGCTGCAATCAAAGATAGTATTCCCACCATGTTTGGCTACATTGGAATCGGACTTGCCTTTGGGATTATCGGGAAATCTCTTGGCTTTAGCCCATGGCTAGTCGCCGTTTTATCATTGACCGTCTACGCTGGATCAGCGCAGTTCATTTTGGTCTCAATGATGGCTTTGCACAATCCCGTTTTCTCGATTGTGCTAGCAATTTTTCTGGTTAACTCCAGAATGATTCTAATGAGTATTACCACTGCACCATACTTTAAGGATGAATCGATGTTCAAAAATATCTTAATCGGTTCATTTTTAACCGACGAAAGTTTTGCGCTAGGTATGAATAAAATCAATTACACTGATAATCAGTTAACGTTTACCTGGTTTAATACCGCTAACATTGTCTCTTATCTTACTTGGGCAGGTGCATCATTTGTCGGTGCCATCGCTGGTAGTTTCGTCCATAATCCATACGCAATTGGGTTAGACTTTGCCCTTGTCGCAATGTTCATTGGGTTGTTATACCTTCAAGTAATTGCCAAAAATGGTATGCCCCTGAAATTAAAACTACTGATGATTTTAATCACCTTCATCATGGTATTTATTGGATTAGTCTTCATTCCAAGTAACCTATTAATCCTTTTAGTAACACTAATTACTTGTCTGATTGGAGTGATTATCAAACATGTCTTCTTTTAATTTCACGCTAATAACCATAATTGGATGTACGCTAGTTACTTGGTTATCCCGTGTGATGCCGTTCATCCTATTAAAGAAATTCAAACTATCGAAACCAGTTGAAGAGTTTCTAAGCTTTGTCCCCATCGTAATTATGGCGACGCTGTGGTTTTCACAACTATTCGTCCAACACCTGGGCCACTTGCCTTCCATCAACTGGGAAAACCTATTCGCTTCGATTCCAGCTGTCTTATCAGCCATCATCACCAAGAGTTTATTGGTGGTTGTGATTGTCGGAATTATCTCACTAGCAATTATTCGATTAATATAAATAAAAAGACCTAACTTTACGTTAGGTGACCTGAACCCCTAAAATTGGAAGATGGTTATGCTATTTTCTGGGAGGAATTGATCCGGTATTCAACCGGTGACA